>NZ_JOCB01000031.1 GCF_000718775.1 Streptomyces sp. NRRL S-31 | reverse complement strand
GGGCCGCCGGGCCGGCCGCCCGGGCCGCGGGGCACGCCGCCGGCATCGGTGAGCCCGGAGCGGGCCTCGCCGATCTGGGCACCAGGTGGCAGCAGGCTTTCGACGCCGCGCGGGCCGCGCTGGCCGAGCCGCGGTTCGGGCCGGTCGCCGAGTGGGCGCGGATCGGGGCGTACCGGCTGCTGACCGCGCTGCCGCCGCGGACCGCGACCGACCGCGTGGTCGGCCCGCTGCTCTCCCCCGCCCACCGGGAGCTGGCCCGCACGGCGGAGGTCTACCTCGACTGCGCGGGCCAGGCCGGCCGCACGGCGTCCGAGCTGGGCGTCCACCGCCAGACGCTGTACTACCGGCTCTCCCGGGTGGAACGGCTGACCGGCCTGGACCTGGACGACGGCGAGGACCGGCTGCTGCTGCACATGGCGTTGAAGCGGGCACGGCTGTGACCGTCCCCCGGGGCACGGAGAAGCGGGGCACGAAGGAGCAGGGCACGGAAAACGCCGGACGGGCCGACTCGCGTCGGCCCGTCCGGCGTTCGGCGGAAGCGCTCAGACCAGGTTCACCGAGCGGGCGGAGCGCGCCCCGATCTCCGCGGAGACCTCGGCCAGCACCCCGGCGCCGACGGTGTCGTCGACGGTCAGGACCGCCAGCGCCTCGCCGCCCACCGCGGCGCGGGCGACCTGCATGCCGGCGATGTTGATGCCCGCCTCGCCGAGGATGCGGCCGACGGTGCCGACGACACCCGGACGGTCCTCGTAGCGCAGCACCACCATGTGGTCGGCGAGTGCCAGGTCGACGTCGTACTCGCCGACCGCGACGATCTTCTGGAGGTGCTTCGGACCGGCCAGCGTGCCGGAGACCGACACCTCCTCGCCGTCCGCGAGCGTGCCGCGCACGGTCACCACGTTGCGGTGGTCGGCCGACTCCGAGCTGGTGGTCAGGCGCACCTCGACACCGCGCTCCTGGGCGAACAGCGGCGCGTTGACGTACGACACTGTCTCGTCGACGACGTCCTCGAAGACGCCCTTGAGCGCGGACAGCTCCAGCACCTTCACGTCGTGCTGGGTGATCTCGCCGTAGACCTCGACGTCGAGGCGGTGCGCGACCTCGCCGGCCAGCGCGGTGAAGATCCGGCCGAGGCGCTCGGCGAGCGGCAGGCCCGGCTTGACGTCCTCGGCGATGACACCGCCCTGGACGTTGACGGCGTCCGGCACCAGCTCGCCGGCGAGGGCGAGGCGGACCGACTTGGCGACGGCGATACCGGCCTTCTCCTGCGCCTCGTCCGTGGACGCGCCCAGGTGCGGGGTGCACACGACCTGGTCCAGCTCGAAGAGCGGGGAGTCGGTGCAGGGCTCCTTGGCGTACACGTCGAGGCCGGCGCCGGCGACCCGGCCCTCCTTCAGCGCCGCGTACAGCGCCGCCTCGTCCACGATGCCGCCGCGCGCCGCGTTCACGATGCGCACGCTCGGCTTGACCTTGCGCAGCGCCTCGTCGCCGATCAGGCCGAGGGTCTCGGGGGTCTTGGGCAGGTGGACGGTGATGAAGTCGGAGACCTCCAGCAGCTCGTCCAGGGACAGCACCTTGACGCCCATCTGCGCGGCCCGGGCGGGCTGCACGTAGGGGTCGTAGGCGACGACCTTCATGCCGAACGCGGACATGCGCTGGGCGACGAGGGCGCCGATACGGCCGAGGCCCACGACACCGAGGGTCTTCTCGGCCAGCTCGACGCCGGTGTACTTGCTCCGCTTCCACTCGCCGTTCTTGAGCGCGGCGTTGGCCTGCGGGATGTTGCGGGCGGTGGAGAGGAGGAGACCGCAGGCCAGCTCGGCGGCGGTCACGATGTTGGAGGTCGGCGCGTTGACGACCATGACGCCGGCCTTGGTGGAGGCGGAGACGTCGACGTTGTCCAGGCCGACACCGGCCCGCGCGACGACCTTGAGCTTCTTCGCGGCGGCGATGGCCTCGGCGTCCACCTTGGTGGCGGAGCGGATCAGGATCGCGTCCACGTCGGCGAGGGCCGGCAGCAGCTCGGAGCGGTCCGCTCCGTTGCAGTGCCGGATCTCGAAGTCCGGACCGAGTGCGTCGACGGTGGCAGGCGACAGCTCTTCAGCGATGAGTACGACGGGTTTCGAGCTCACGTGGGTCCTCACATGTGCGATGCGGACGGCCGTCCCGACGGCCGCAGGCGGAGGAGGGGGACTAGCCGCGGAAGACGCACGACGCTGTGGGCCTGACGCGTGTTGTGCAGAAGTGTAGTAGCGGGGCGGCGATCGTCATGCGCCTCCGCGTAAGGATCACTCGTCCGGGGCTGGACGGGGTGGACAACAGGGGCCGGGGCTGTCCGCCCCGGCCCCTGTCCGCAGGCTTACGCCTCCTCGTCGACCCAGCTCATCAGCTTCCGCAGCTGCTTGCCGGTGGTCTCCAGCAGGTGCTCGGAGTCCTGCTTCTTGTACTCGTTGTACTTCTTCAGACCGCCGTGGTACTCGTCCATCCAGTTGCGGGCGAAGGTGCCGTCCTGGATCTCGGCGAGGACGTTCTTCATCTCCGCCTTGGTGGCGTCGGTGATGATCCGCGGACCGGTGATGTAGTCGCCCCACTCGGCGGTCTCGGAGACGGACCAGCGCATCTTCTCCAGGCCGCCCTCGTACATGAGGTCCACGATCAGCTTCAGCTCGTGCAGGCACTCGAAGTAGGCGATCTCCGGCTGGTAGCCGGCCTCGACCAGGGTCTCGAAGCCCGCCTTGACCAGGGCCGCGGTGCCACCGCACAGCACGGCCTGCTCGCCGAAGAGGTCGGTCTCGGTCTCCTCGGTGAAGGTGGTCTTGATGACGCCGGCGCGGGTGCCGCCGATGCCCTTGGCGTACGACAGGGCCAGCGCGAAGCCGTTGCCGGAGGCGTCCTGCTCCACCGCGACGATGCACGGGACGCCGCGGCCCTCCTCGTACTGGCGGCGGACCAGGTGGCCCGGGCCCTTCGGGGCGACCATGCAGACGTCCACGCCGGCCGGGGGCTTGATGAAGCCGAAGCGGATGTTGAAGCCATGGCCGAAGAACAGCGCGTCGCCGTCCTTGAGGTTGTCCTTGATGGACTCCTCGTAGACCTGGGCCTGGATCGGGTCCGGGACCAGGATCATGATGACGTCGGCCTCGGCGGCGGCCTCGGCCGGGGTCACCACGCGCAGGCCCTGCTCCTCGGCCTTCGCCTTGGACTTGGAGCCCTCGTGCAGACCGACGCGGACGTCGACGCCCGAGTCACGGAGCGACAGCGCGTGGGCGTGGCCCTGGCTGCCGTACCCGATGACCGCGACCTTGCGGCCCTGGATGATGGACAGGTCGGCGTCGGCGTCGTAGAACAGCTCGGCCACTTTGGGTTCTCTCCTTGTGTGCAGGTGGTGCGTCCCACCGTATGACGGCGGGCGGGAAGGTGGTTCGGGGGTCTCGGCATACGGGCGACCGTCGATCGGCGGCCGCCCGTCGCGGGGCTTACGCCGTCCGGTCCAGGGCGCGCAGCGACCGGTCGGTGATCGAACGGGCGCCCCGGCCGATGGCGATCGTGCCGGACTGGACCAGCTCCTTGATGCCGTACGGCTCCAGCATCTTCAGCATGGCGGACAGCTTCTCGCCGGACCCGGTGGCCTCGATGGTGACGGCGTCCGGGGAGACGTCGACCGTCTTGGCGCGGAACAGCTGGACGATCTCCACGATCTGGGAGCGGGTCTCGTTGTCGGCGCGGACCTTCACCAGGACGAGTTCGCGCTGGACCGCGTGGCCGGGTTCCAGCTCCACGATCTTCAGCACGTTGACGAGCTTGTTGAGCTGCTTGGTGACCTGCTCCAGCGGCAATTCCTCCACGCCCACCACGATGGTGATGCGGGAGATGTCGGGGTGCTCGGTGACGCCGACCGCGAGCGAGTCGATGTTGAAGCCGCGCCGGGAGAACAGGGCGGCGATACGGGCGAGGATGCCCGGCGTGTTCTCCACCAGGACGGAGAGCGTGTGCTTGGACATGGTGTTCTGCTCTTCCTTGCCTGAGGTCAGTCGTCTTCGTTGTCGCCGAAGTCGGGGCGGACGTCCCGGGCGGCCATGATCTCGTCGTTGGAGGTGCCGGCGGCGACCATCGGCCAGACCATCGCGTCCTCGTGGACGATGAAGTCGACGACGACCGGCCGGTCGTTGATGGAGTTGGCCTCCGCGATGACCTTGTCCAGGTCCTCCGGGCGCTCGCAGCGCAGGCCCACGCAGCCCATCGCCTCGGACAGCTTCACGAAGTCCGGCACGCGCGTGCCGCGGGCGTCGGGGTTGACGTCGTCCGGACCGCTGTGCAGCACGGTGTTGGAGTAGCGCTGGTTGTAGAAGAGGGTCTGCCACTGGCGGACCATCCCGAGAGCGCCGTTGTTGATGACGGCGACCTTGATCGGGATGTTGTTCAGGGCGCAGGTGGTCAGCTCCTGGTTGGTCATCTGGAAGCAGCCGTCGCCGTCGATCGCCCAGACGGTCCGGCCGGGCTGGCCGGCCTTGGCGCCCATGGCGGCCGGGACCGCGTATCCCATGGTTCCGGCGCCGCCGGAGTTCAGCCAGGTGGCGGGCTGCTCGTACTGGACGAAGTGCGCGGCCCACATCTGGTGCTGGCCGACGCCCGCCGCGAAGATCGTGCCCTCGGGCGCGAGCTGTCCGACGCGCTCGATGACCGCCTGCGGGGAGAGCGAGCCGTCGTCCGGCAGGTCGTAGCCGAGCGGGTAGGTCTCGCGCCACCGGTTCAGGTCGCTCCACCACGCGGTGTAGTCGCCCGTGTGGCCCTCGCTGTGCTCCTTCTGCACTGCCTGCACCAGGTCGGCGATGACCTCGCGGGCGTCGCCCACGATCGGCACGTCCGCCTCGCGGTTCTTGCCGATCTCGGCCGGGTCGATGTCCGCGTGCACGATCTTGGCGTAGGGGGCGAAGCTGTCCAGCCTGCCGGTGACGCGGTCGTCGAAGCGGGCGCCGAGGGCCACGATCAGGTCGGCCTTCTGGAGCGCGGTGACCGCGGTGACGCTGCCGTGCATGCCGGGCATGCCGACGTGCAGCGGGTGGCTGTCGGGGAACGCGCCGAGCGCCATCAGGGTGGTGGTGACCGGTGCGCCGGTCAGCTCGGCGAGGACCTTCAGCTCCGCCGTGGCCCCGGCCTTCAGGACGCCGCCGCCGACGTACAGGACGGGCCGCCGGGCGGCGGTGATCAGCTTGGCGGCCTCGCGGATCTGCTTGGCGTGCGGCTTGGTCACCGGGCGGTAGCCGGGCAGGTCCATGACGGGCGGCCAGGAGAAGGTGGTCTTCTTCTGGAGGATGTCCTTGGGGATGTCGACCAGGACCGGTCCGGGGCGGCCGGTCGAGGCGATGTGGAACGCCTGCGCGATCACCCGCGGGATGTCCTCGCCCTTGGTGACCAGGAAGCTGTGCTTGGTGATCGGCATGGTGATGCCGACGATGTCCGCCTCCTGGAAGGCGTCCGTGCCGATCGCCGAGGACACCACCTGGCCGGTGATCGCGACCAGCGGGACGGAGTCCATGTTGGCGTCGGCGATCGGGGTGACCAGGTTGGTGGCGCCGGGGCCGCTCGTCGCCATGCAGACGCCGACCTTGCCGGTGGCCTGCGCGTAGCCGGTGGCGGCGTGGCCGGCGCCCTGCTCGTGCCGGACCAGGATGTGCCGCACCCGGGTGGAGTCCATCAGCGGGTCGTACGCCGGGAGGATCGTGCCGCCGGGAATGCCGAACACCGTGTCCACACCGACCTCCTCAAGGGAGCGGATGAGGGACTGCGCACCCGTGACGTGCTCGACGGGGGCGGACTGCTGTCCTCCGGAACGGGGCCGCGGCTGCGGATGGTGGGCCCCGGTGGCCTGCTCGGTCATCGGCATTCTCTTCTCGATGCTGAGGGTGTACGCGCTGAGGGTTTTTGCGAGGTTCGGGCGGGTTTTCACCGTTGCACGAAAGGCGCTCGTGCAACAAAAAACCCCTCGTGCCGGAAGGCAAGCGAGGGGAGCGCGCCGGTGAGGGTGCTGGGGCTTCCGGATCGTCCTCCGGTGAGCCCCAGCTCAGCCGACGCGCTGTCCAAGTACGAGAATTCGGGTGCGCATGGAACTGACCCTCCACCCGGCGCGCACCACGTGTCAAGTGGGTGGGACGGGCGTCTCAGCATGTGAGCGAAGAGCGCTGCCGCCTCGGAAGACGGCGGGGACACCCCCTGTGTACACCCCCTGCGGTTCTCGCGCACTGCCCGCGAACGCCGGTTCGGCCGGAGCGTGCGGCACCGGGTAGTGGCCGGAACCGAGCGCCCGGCGCAGTCGGTACTCGTCCAGCGGACCGGCGAACGCCACGCCCTGTCCGTGGGTGCAGCCCATCGCGCGCAACGCCACCACCTGCTCGGGCAGGTCGACGCCCTCGGCCACCGACTGGAGCCCCAGATCGCCCGCGATGCGCAGCAGCCCGCTGGTGATCTTGTGCAGCCGCGCCGACTCCACCACGCCCTCGACCAGGTTGCGGTCGAGCTTGAGGATGTCCACCGGCAGCCGCCGCAGGGCCGTGATGGCCGCGTAACCGCTACCGAAGCCGTCCAGCGCGATCCGCACCCCGAGCCGGCTGAGCGCGGACAGCCGCCGCTCCAGCTCGTCCAGGGAGATCCGGGGGTCGGTGTCGGACAGCTCGACCACCAGCGCCCCGGGCGGCAGCCCGTGCCGGGTCAGCAGCGCCTCCGGCGAGCCCAGCGGCGAGGAGCGGTCCAGCAGCCGCCGGGCGCTCACCCGGACCGCCAGCGGTACGGCGACCCCGGCCGCGGCCCGTTCGGCCGCCTGCTCCATGGCTTCCTGGAGGATCCAGCGGTCCAGTTCCGCGGTCTTGTCGCCGTCCTCGGCCACCCGGAGGAACTCGGCCGGCGTGAACAGCACCCCCTGCGAGGAGCGCCAGCGCGCCTGCGCGGAGACCGCCGAGATCCGGCCGCTCTGGAGGCTCACCACGGGCTGGTGCAGCAGCGTGAACTCGCCGTCGTGCAGCGCGGCACGCAGGCGCGTGGCCAGCTCCGCCTTGCGGACGACGTCCTGCTGCATCTGCGGCTTGTACAGCTCGACCCGGCCCTTGCCGGCCGACTTCGCGCGGTACATCGCCAGGTCGGCGTTGCGCAGCAGCTCCCCCGCGCCCAGGCCCGGTTCGGCGAAGGCGACGCCGATGGAGGCGTTGACCCGGACGTCGTTGCCGTCGATGGCGTACGGCTGGGAGAGGGTGCCCCGGAGCCGGTCGGCCAGCTCCAGGATGTTCCGCTCCCGGGCGGCCCGGTCCCGGGTGCCGTCCCCGACGATCAGGGCCGCGAACTCGTCGCCGCCCAGCCGGGAGGCGGTGTCCCCCTGCCGGACCGCGTCCTGGAGTCTGCGGGCGGCCTGGACGAGGAGTTCGTCCCCGGCCTGGTGCCCGATGGTGTCGTTGACGGCCTTGAAGCCGTCCAGGTCGATGAAGAGCACCGCCGTACCGCGCAGGGCGGCGCCCCGGTCGGTGGCCCGGCGACCGGACAGGGCCTGCTGCACGCGCCGGGTGAAGAGCGCGCGGTTGGGCAGGTCGGTCAGCGGGTCGTGCTCGGCGTTGTGCTGCAACTGCGCCTGGAGACGGACCCTCTCGGTGACGTCCCGGCTGTTGAAGATGAGCCCGCCGTGGTGGCGGTTGACGGTCGACTCGACGTTGAGCCAGCCGCCGTCACCGGAGCGGAACCGGCACTCGATGCGGGTGGTCGGCTCGTCGAGCGGGCTCGCGGCAAGGAAACGGCGCACCTCGTGCACCACGCAGCCCAGGTCCTCCGGGTGGATGAGCCCGGCCAGCTCGGTGCCCACCAGGTCCTCGGCGGGCCGGCCGTACACCCCGGCGGCGGCCGGGGAGACGTACCGCAGGATGCCGTTGGGCGCGGCGATCATGATGACGTCGCTGGAGCCCTGCACCAGGGAGCGGAAGTGGTTCTCCTTCTGGGCCAGTTCCTGGGTGAGGGTGATGTTGTCCAGCAGCATGATGCCCTGCCGGATGACGAGCGCCAGCACCACGGCGCCCGCCGTGATCAGTACGACGTGGTCGGGTCTGCGGCCGTTGAGGACGTTGTACAGGATGCCCAGGGTGCACACGGCCGCGGCGAGGTACGGGGTGAGCGCGGCGAGGGACCCGCTGAGCGGCCGGCCGGCGGGGTACCGGCCGTGCTCACCGGCGGGGTACCGGCCGCGCTCGCCGGCCGGTGCGGGTGGTGGCGCGTGGTGGTGGCCCGCGCTCCGCTGCCCCGGCACGTGTTCGTGCACCACGCGCGTGCGCCCCTCGGCCGGGCGTGCCTCCCGCGCGCCCTGGCGCCGGGGTGCGGCCCAGGGGGCGTAGGCGAGCAGCAGCGAACCGGCGAACCAGCCCGCGTCCAGCAGCTGCCCGGAGCGGTAACTGCTGTGCAGCAGCGGCGAGGTGAACAGGGCGTCGCACATCACGGTCAGCGCGAGCGCGCCGATCGCGGTGTTCACCGCCGTGCGGTTGCCCGGGGCGCGGCGGAAGTGCAGCGCGAGGACCATGCTGACGAGGGCGATGTCCAGCAGCGGATACGCCAGCGACAGCGCGGCGTGCGCCACGCTCGACCCGTCGATCCGGGCCGCCTGGGCGAGCGCGAGGCTCCAGGAGAGGGTGAGCAGCGAGCCGCCGATCAGCCAGGCGTCCAGCCCGAGGCAGATCCAGCCCGCCCGGGTCACCGGCCGCTTGGCGAGGACCAGCAGGCCCACGATGGCGGGTGGCGCGAAACACAGGAAGAACAGGTCGGCGTAGGAGGGGCTGGGGACGTCGGCGTGCAGGACGACCTCGTACCACCCCCAGACGGCGTTGCCCAGGCACGTCATCGTGGCCGAGAGGGCGAACAGCAGCCAGGCGGACCGGAAGCGGACGCGCGGGCTGCGGGCGTAGAGGAAACAGGAGACCGCGGCGGCACCGGCCGCCGCGCTCAGCCCGAAGTCGCCCATGACGTCGGCGATCCGGTCCGTGCCCCAGCCGAACGCGGCTCCGAGGGCGTAGGCCGCGCAGACCAGGGCGAGCACGAGCTGTTCCACCAGGCGCCGGTCACCGCCGCCGGCGACCGGCCGGCGGGGCGGCGGTGCCTCGTGCGGGTGCGGCGCTCGCACGGCACTGTCCAGCGTGGTCACGGAGGGCGGCGCGCTCACCGGGGCCTCCCGCTCCGCGTCGCTCCCGGGGACCGACGGTCCCGGGGCGCTGGACGCGCCTGCCCGCGCCGGCCGCCGGGCCCGCGCCGCTGGTGACTGTGGTGGCAGGTGTGGTCGCCGCGTCCCCGGGCGGCCGTGTGCCAGGGTCGCCGTCGGCGGCTCCGCCGCGTCGGATCGTTCGTCCATAGGCCGTGCATCGCCCGTCGCCCCCCTCACGAATCTGAAATGTCCATCCCCGGCGCCGATTGGTCAGCGGCGCAGCCCCTGTCGGGACGATACACCAGTATCGTCACTCAGGGACATAGCTTCTCTACGCTCCGTGACGATCACCGGTTATACGGGTACCCACCGCGCCCGAAAGGTTGCGGAGGGTGCCTGAACTGGGTTTACCGCCCGGTTGCTCCCGCCGTTCCGGATCCGGTGGTAAGGATCACGTTCCGCAGCGGCTCCCGGTTCACGTACCGGGTCAGCTGGTCCACGAGCAGACGCTTCGCCCGCGGCAGGAAGGCCGACGACGGCCCGCCGACGTGCGGGCTGATCAGTACGCCGGGGGCGTGCCACAGCGGGTGGCCCGGGGGCAGCGGCTCGGGGTCCGTCACGTCCAGGGCGGCGAGGAGCCGGCCCCGCTCCAGCTCGGCGAGGAGCGCCCCGGTGTCGACGACGGGCCCGCGCGCGACGTTGACCAGCAGCGCACCGTCCTTCATCCGGCCGAGGAAGCGCGCGTCGACCAGCCCCCGGGTCTCCTCGGTGAGGGGCGTGCAGAGGATCACGACGTCCGCGTCCGGAAGCAGAGAGAGCACATCGGCGATCGGGTGCACAAGCCCGCGCGCTGCGGTGCGCCGGGAGCGCGCAACGCGCGCCACCCGCGCGAGTTCGAACGGCGCGAGCCGGTCCTCGACGGCCTCGCCGATGGGCCCGTAGCCGACGATCAGGACGTTCCTGTCGGCGAGCGACGGGTGGAAACCGCCCTCCCAGCGCTCCTGTTGCTGGGCGCGCACGAACCCGGGGACACCGCGCAGCGCGGCGAGGGTCAGGGTGAGCGCCAGTTCCGCTGTGCTCGTCTCGTGCACCCCGCGCGCGTTGCACAGCCGGACGCCCGGCGGGAGGTCCGGCAGCCGGGCGGTGATGTCGTCGACGCCGGCGGTGAGCGTCTGCACGACCCGGACGCCGGTCAGGCTCGCCAACGGGGCCACCCGGACCGACAGCCGCTTCATGTACGGCACCACGTACACGGCGCACTGCGCCGGATCGCCGGGAAAGGGCTGGTCACCGTTGTCGCCCCCGTCCCAGAACAGATACCGGGGCCCCGCGGGCAGCCCTTCGATCTCCTTCGGCGGGATGGGAAGCCACACGTCTGAAGTCATGCCAGGAGGCTATGTCAAGGGCGTGTGCGCGCAGAGGTTAGGTTGGTGGCCGGGCAGAGGGAGGATCACGAACTGGTGGAGCGCAGGACGATCGGCGCGGGGGGACTCGCGGTGGGGGCCGTCGGACTCGGATGCATGCCGATGAGCTGGGCGTACAGCGGGTCGCGGCAGCGCGGCGACGAGTCGCTGAGAACCGTGCACCGGGCACTGGACCTCGGCTCCGACTTGCTGGACACCGCGGACATGTACGGCCCGTTCACCAACGAGCTGCTGCTGGGCCGGGCGCTCAGGCAGCGGCGCCGGGACGCCTTCGTGTCCACCAAGGTGGGGCTGCTGGTGGGCGAGCAGCACATCGTGGCCAACGGCCGCCCGGGCTATGTGCGGCGGGCCTGCGACGCCTCGCTGCGCCGGCTCCAGACGGACGTGATCGACCTGTACCAGCTGCACCGCCCCGACCCCGAGATACCCGTCGAGGAGACCTGGGGCGCGATGGCGGACCTGGTGCGGGCCGGGAAGGTGCGGGCGCTGGGGCTGTGCGCGGTGGGGGCGCGCGGCGGGCGCCGCTCGGGCGGCGGGCCGCACGACGGCACGCTGCGCCGGTTGCAGCGGGTGCAGCAGGTGTTCCCGGTGAGCGCGGTCCAGGCGGAACTGTCGGTGTGGTCCCCGGAGGCGCTGCGGGCGCTGCTGCCGTGGTGCGAGGCGCGCGGTGTGGGTTTCCTCGCGGCGATGCCGCTGGGCAACGGCTTCCTGACCGGCACCCTGAGACCGGGCGAGGGCTTCGAACCGGACGACGTACGCGCCCGGCACCCCCGGTTCACCGCCGAGATGATGGCGGCCAACCAGCCGATCGTCGTGGGCCTCAGACGCGTCGCCCGCCGGCACGGCGAGTGGGTCACCCCGGCCCAGGTGGCGCTCGCCTGGGTCCTGGCGCAGGGCCGGCACGTGATCGCGCTGCCGGGCACCAAGCGGGAGCGGTGGGCGGCCGAGAACGCGGCGGCGGCCGGGCTGCGGCTGACCGAACGGGACCTGGTGGAGTTGTCCCGGCTGCCGGCGGCGCTGGGGTCGTGGGACGACTGAGCCGGGGCAATCGGCCGCCGGGAACCGGGAACCGGGAACCCTGGACGGCCCCGGCGGTGTTCGAGAGGGAGAGAGCCCGCGGGGACCGCCGTCTGAGAAGGACCGTGATCGTGCGACGTCGAGCTGTACCGGCCGTGCTGGCCGCCGCCCTGCTGTCGGTGGCCGGCTGTTCCTCCGGTGACGGGACGCTGCCGGGCGCCGCGCCCACCGCCACCGCCGGCGCGCCGAGCGCCACCGCGTCCGCGCGGGACGCCGAATCCGCGCCCCCGGCCAAGGGCTCGGCGCGGGTGCTGCGCACGGTGGCCGAGGGCCTGCGGAGCCCGTGGGGCCTGGCCGCGCTGCCCGGCGGGGACCTGCTGGTCTCCTCCCGGGACGACGGGACGATCACCCGCGTCGACGAGGGGACGGGGAAGAAGACCGTGCTGGGCACGGTCTCCGGGGTCGCGCCGGACGGCGAGGGCGGCCTGCTGGGCCTCGCCCTCTCCCCCGACTACGCCTCGGACCACATGGTCTACGCCTACTTCACCTCGGCCTCGGACAACCGGATCGTCCGCGTCCTGTACGACGAGCGGAAGCCGGCCGGTGAGCAACTGGGCGCTCCCGACACGGTGTTCAAGGGCATCCCCAAGGGTGTCATCCACAACGGCGGCCGGATCGCGTTCGGTCCGGACGGCATGCTGTACGCGGGCACCGGTGAGAGCGGGCAGCGGGGTCTGGCGCAGGACCGCAAGTCGCTGGGCGGCAAGATCCTGCGTATGACCCCGGACGGCGAACCGGCGCCCGGCAACCCGTTCCCCGGCTCGGTCGTGTACTCCTACGGCCACCGGAACGTGCAGGGCCTCGCGTGGGACGACCGGCAGCGGCTGTTCGCCTCGGAGTTCGGGCAGGACACCTGGGACGAGCTGAACGCGATCCGGCCGGGCGGCGACTACGGCTGGCCCCGGGCGGAGGGCAAGGCGGCCGAGGCCGGTCTGCGCGATCCGGTCGCCCAGTGGCACACCGACGACGCCTCCCCCAGCGGCATCGCCTACGTGGACGGCGTGATCTGGATGGCGGGTCTGAAGGGCGAGCGCCTGTGGCGCGTCCCGCTGCGCGGCACGTCGGCCTCGGCCGCCCCGCAGGCGTTCCTCAGCCGTGAGTACGGCCGCCTGCGCACGGTGGCCCCGGCCGGTGCCGGCCGGATCTGGCTGGTCACGAGCAACACGGACGGCCGGGGCACGCCGAAGAAGGGGGACGACCGGGTGCTGGAGGTACGGGTGAGGTAGTCCCGGCCGCGCCCCTCACTCCTCGTCCGGCGCCTCCCGCACGCCCGTGTCCCGCTCGGTCTCGCCGCGCTCGGTCACGTCCCGCTCGGTCTCGTCCCGCTCGGTCACGTCCCGCTCGGTCTCGCCGCGCTCGGTCACGTCCCGCTCGGTCTCCTCGGCCGGCGAACGCCCGGACAGGCGGATCACCGCCGTGCCGGAGGCGAGGTCTATGGGACCGCGGCCCGGATCGTTGTCGCCGACGTCCTCACGGGTCAGTTCCAGCCGGTTCTGCTCGTCCCGGGTGTGCTTGCGGCCGGGCGCGAACAGTTCCTCGAAGGCGTTGAACACGGCTCCCCCTCACTGCCGGTTTCCTCCAGCGTAGGTCTCCGCCGGGAATTCCGGCAGCGAACGTCCCGGCCACGTGGGCGGGCTCCGCGCCGCGCGCACGCGTAAGGGGCCTCGGGGCGTCCGTGCGGTGCGCGCGGATTCCCCAAGGCCCCCGGGACCCCTGGGTGTTCAGCCGGTGGACGGCAGCGCGAGCAGCGCGTCGGAGTACTTCAGCACGGCCAGGAGCAGGCCGATGGCGCCGAGCGAGACGCCCGCCCAGGCGACCGACTTGATCCAGGCGGCCTGCGGGCGGCCGGGGACGCCGAACGCGGGCCGGACCAGCACGACCACGCCGGTGACGAGCGCGGCCAGCGCGAACAGGCCGGCCCACAGGGCGGTGGTGTGCCAGGCGTCGCCGTAGACCTCCTTGATCTGCGTGCCGACGCTCGCGCTGGTGGACGTCCGGAGCTGCCCGACGAGCTGCTCGCGGGCGGAGGCGACGGTGCCGATCCAGCCGCCGCTGAGCGAGACCAGGCCCAGCGCGGCGGAGACGACGGCACCGGCGCCCTGGCCGACTCCGGAGGGCGCCTTGCCGACGGCCCCTTCCGCCGCGTCGCCCGCCTCGTCGTCCTCGGCGTCCTCGGCGTCCCTGGGGTCCTCGGTGTCCCTGGGGTCCTCGGCCTCCTCGGCGGTCCGCTCCCGTAGGTCCCGCTCGCCGGCGTCGCCCGGGCCGGCCGTCGTCGTCTCGTCGTCCTTGCGCGCCTCGGGGCCGGCCTCGTTGCCGGCGCCGGCGCCTTCCGCTGTCTTCGTTGCCATGCCCGGCACCGTACGGACGCTGTCTGAGAGGTCCCTTAATGATCGTCCGGCGCGGCACGCGCGCGTGCCGCGCGCCACTCGGGCGCCAGCACCGCCCAGATCTCGGTGCTGGCGCGCACGCCCCGGTGCGGGTGGTTCTCACGGAGCACGCCCTCGCGGGTCATGCCGAGCCGCCGGGCCACGTTGACGCTCGGCTCGTTGGCCGGGGACACGTGCCACTCCACGCGGTGCATGCCGCGCTCCTCGAAGGCCCAGTCGAGCAGCACCCGCATGCCGCGCGTGACCAGTCCGCGCCCGGCCGCGCCCGGCTCCAGCCAGCAGCCGGCCTCGCAGACCCCGCTCGGGGTGTCCCAGACGCGGAACAGCAGCCCGCCGACGAGCCTGCCGTCCAGCCAGATCCCGTGCAGACCGCCGGCGTCGGCGCCCCGCTTGTCGGCGTACGACCTCAGCCAGGCACGGGCGCCCTCGTAATCGGGCACCACGTCCGGCAGTCCGACGTGCCGGCCGATGTACTCCCGGCCGCGGTCGATGTTGTCCAGCAGTTCCCCGGCGTGCCAGACCTCCAGGGGCCGCAGTTCGGCGCCGTCGTCACCGAGCGGGATCGCGTACATCGGCCGTTCCTCCTTCGTCGGTCCGTCCGCCGGACCGGACGGTACGGCACGGGTATGTCAGTCGAACTGGTCGCCGAGTGCCATGACCATCGCCCCGGCGACCAGCAGCCACAGGGCCCGGCGGGTACGGCCCCGGGCGCCGAGCACCCCGGCGAACGCGCACCCGGCGGCTCCCAGGGCGTAGGCGGCGGGCACGGCCGCCGGGGCGGAGCCGGTGGCCCGGAGCAGCGCGGCGGCCAGCCCGGCCAGGGCCAGCAGCGCGCCGGTGCCGGCCGCGGCCCAGCGGGCCCGCCGGGCGTCCCCGGCGAACTCCCCGCCGTCCTCGCCGCCTTCGCCGTCCCCGGCGCGTCCGGTGCCCGCGGTGTCCTCGGCGTCCTCGGCTATCGCCGGCTCGGTGTCGGTATCGGTGCGTCCGCTCATGGCGGGCGAGCGTACCGCCCGGGCCGGCGGAGGCGGTGCCACGGTGCCCCGCTGCGCGAGGAGACCGACGGGACGGAACCGCCGGACCGGCTCAAGGACCGTCCGGGGCGCACGCGTACGGCCCCGGAGGGCATGCCTTCCGGGGCCGTACGGCGCGCAGCGGGCTCAGCCCTCGCCGACGCCCAGCTTCTCCAGGATCAGCTCCTTGACGCGGGCCGCGTCGGCCTGGCCGCGGGTGGCCTTCATGACCGCGCCCACCAGGGCACCGGCCGCGGCCACCTTGCCGCCGCGGATCTTGTCCGCGATGGCCGGGTTGCCGGCGATGGCCTCCTCGACGGCGGCGGTCAGCGCGCCCTCGTCGGAGACGACCTTCAGACCGCGCTTGTCGACGACCTCGTCCGGGGTGCCCTCGCCCGCGAGGACGCCCTCGATGACCTGACGGGCCAGCTTGTCGTTCAGGTCACCCTTCACGACCAGCTCGGTGACCCGGGCCACCTGCTGGGGCGTGATCGCCAGCTCGTCCAGCGCGGTGCCGGACTCGTTGGCGCTGCGCGCCAGTTCGCCCATCCACCACTTGCGGGCGGAGGCCGCGTCGGCACCGGCGTCGATCGTGGCGACGATCAGGTCCAGCGCGCCGGCGTTGGTGATCGCCTGCATGTCGGTGGCGGAGATGCCCCACTCCGCCAGCAGCCGGGTACGGCGGGCCAGCGGCAGCTCGGGCAGGGCCGCGCGGATCTCCTCGACCCACTCGCGCGAGGGCGCGACGGGGACCAGGTCGGGCTCCGGGAAGTACCGGTAGTCCTCGGCCTCCTCCTTCACCCGGCCCGAGGTGGTGGACCCGGTGTCCTCGTGGAAGTGCCGGGTCTCCTGGATGATCGTGCCGCCGGAGGAGAGCACGGCCGCGTGCCGCTGGATCTCGAAGCGGGCCGCGCGCTCCACCGAGCGCAGGGAGTTGACGTTCTTCGTCTCGGAGCGCGTGCCGAACTTCTCGGTGCCGTTCGGGCGCAGCGAGAGGTTCACGTCGCAGCGCATCTGGCCCATCTCCATACGGGCCTCGGACACGCCGAGGGCCCGGATGAGCTCGCGCAGCTCGCGGACGTACGCCTTCGCCACCTCGGGGGCGCGCTCGCCGGCGCCGACGATGGGCTTGGTGACGATCTCGATCAGCGGGATGCCGGCGCGGTTGTAGTCCAGCAGGGAGTGGGACGCGCCGTGGATACGGCCGGTGGCGCCGCCGACGTGCGTCGACTTGCCGGTGTCCTCCTCCATGTGGGCGCGCTCGATCTCCACGCGGAAGGTCTCGCCGTCCTCCAGCTGCACGTCGAGGTAGCCGTTGAAGGCGATCGGCTCGTCGTACTGGGAGGTCTGGAAGTTCTTCGGCATGTCCGGATAGAAGTAGTTCTTCCGGGCGAAGCGGCACCACTCGGCGATCTCGCAGTTCAGCGCGAGACCGATCTTGATCGCGGACTCGACGCCGGTCGCGTTGACGACCGGGAGCGCGCCGGGCAGGCCGAGGCAGGTCGGACAGGTCTGCGAGTTGGGGTCGGCGCCGAGCGCGGTGGAGCAGCCGCAGAACATCTTGGTGGCGGTGCCGAGTTCGACATGGACCTCAAGGCCCATGACGGGGTCGTACGACGCCAGCGCGTCCTCGTACGACACCAGGTCGGTCGTGGTGGTCACGGTGAAAACTTCCCTCTCAGCCCAGCAGGACGTCGTCGTCGCCCAGCCGCTTCAGCTCGCGGTAGAGGATGGCGAGGCCGGTGACGATGCCGGCGGCGGTGACGACCGCGTCGACGAGCCGCAGCGTGTCGTTCTCGGCGCGGGCCTTCTTGATCTGCTTGGCGGCGCCGACCGCGCCGAACGCGGTGGCGGCCATGGACAGGTACGTACCGGACTTGGACTTCTTGAAGCCCTTGGCCTTGGACAGTGCGCTCACAGCGACGGTGCCTCCTCCAGCAGCGGGTGACCCCACTTTTCCACGAAGGCGGCCTCGACGGCGGCGCCCACCTTGTACAGCCGGTCGTCCGCCAGCGCCGGGGCGATGATCTGGAGACCCACCGGGAGGTTGTCCTCCGGGGCGAGGCCGCAGGGCAGGGACATGGCCGCGTTGCCCGCCAGGTTGGTCGGGATGGTGCACAGGTCCGCGAGGTACATCGCCATCGGGTCGTCGGCGCGCTCGCCGATCGGGAAGGCGGTGGTCGGGGTCGTCGGGGAGACGATCACGTCGACCTGCTCGAAGGCCTTCTCGAAGTCCCGCGTGATGAGCGTGCGGACCTTCTGGGCGGAGCCGTAGTACGCGTCGTAGTAGCCGCTCGACAGGGCGTACGTGCCGAGCATGACGCGCCGCTTCACCTCGGCGCCGAAGCCCGCCTCACGGGTGAGCGAGGTGACCTCCTCGGCCGAGTGGCTGCCGTCGTCCCCTGCGCGCAGGCCGTAGCGCAGGCCGTCGAAGCGGGCCAGGTTGGAGGAGCACTCGGACGGCGCGATCAGGTAGTACGCCGACAGGGCGAGGTCGAAGGACGGGCAGTCCAGCTCGACGATCTCGGCGCCCAGCTCCTTCAGCAGCTCGACCGACTCGTCGAAGCGCTGGAGGACACCGGCCTGGTAGCCCTCGCCGCGGAACTGCTTGACCACGCCGACGCGCATGCCGGCGACCGAGCCGTTGCGGGCGGCCTCGACCACCGGCGGGACCGGCGCGTCGATGGAGGTGGAGTCCAGCGGGTCGTGGCCGGCGATCACCTCGTGCAGCAGGGCCGCGTCCAGGACCGTACGGGCGCAGGGGCCGCCCTGGTCGAGGGAGGAGGAGAAGGCGACCATGCCGAAGCGCGACACCGCGCCGTACGTCGGCTTCACACCGACCGTGCCGGTGACGGCGGCCGGCTGGCGGATGGAGCCGCCGGTGTCGGTGCCGATGGCGAGCGGGGCCTCGTAGGAGGCGAGCGCGGCGGAGGAACCGCCGCCGGAGCCGCCGGGGATCCTGGTGAGGTCCCACGGGTTGCCGGTCGGGCCGTAGGCGCTGTTCTCGGTGGAGGACCCCATGGCGAACTCGTCCATGTTGGTCTTGCCGAGGATGACGACGTCGGCGGCCTTGAGCCGCTTGGTGAGCGTCGCGTCGTACGGCGGGATCCAGCCCTCCAGGATCTTCGAGCCGACGGTCGTGGGCACGCCCTCGGTGGTGAAGATGTCCTTGAGCGCGAGCGGGACGCCGGCCAGCGGGCCGAGCTTCTCGCCGCGGGCCCGCTTCTCGTCCACGGCACGGGCCTGGGCGAGGGCGCCCTCGCGGTCGACGTGCAGGAAGGCGTGGACCTTCTCGTCCACGGCCTCGATGCGGGCGAGGTGGGCCTCGGTGACCTCGACGGCCGTCAGCTCGCCGGAGGCGATCTTCTCGGCGATCCGCGCGGCCGTGAGCTTGATGATGTTGCTGTCCGTCATGGTCACTCCTCCCCCAGGATCTGCGGCACCTTGAAACGCTGCTGCTCCTGGGCCGGGGCGCCGGAGAGCGCCTGCTCGGGGGTGAGCGAGGGACGGACCTCGTCCGGCCGCATGACGTTGGTCAGCGGGAGCGGGTGCGAGGTCGGCGGTACGTCTTGGTCGGCGACCTCGCTGACGCGGGCGACCGCGCCGATGATGTCGTCCAGCTGACCCGCGAAGTGTTCGAGTTCTTCGGGCTTCAGCTCCAGACGCGCCAGCCGGGCGAGGTGGGCGACCTCCTCGCGCGTGATGCCAGGCATGCAGCGTTCCTCTGGGGTGAGTGTGTGTGGTTTGGGCTCAATCCTATGGGGCGGGGCCCGGTGCCCGTGAAACGGTTTGCCGCGACCCCCGTCCTCAGCGGTGCCGGCCGTCCCAGACCGGGCTCGGCAGGAAGTGGTTGTCGTACCGCTCCTGGACCTCCAGCAGGCTCTCCGGGGTGGCCTCGCCGAGGCGGACGCGCTGGAGGTGGCGGAAGTAGTCGAAGCGTTCGACGCCCGGGGCGATGACGACGAGCAGGTCGGCGGTGGAGCCGGGGACGGCGGCGAAGGCGTGCGGCCGGTCCGGCGGGACGATGACCAGGTCGCCGCGGCCGGCGGTGACGACGTCGTCCCCGGAGAGGATCTCGACCGCGCCGTCGAGCAGGTAGAACATCTCGGCCGAACGGTGGTGCACATGCGGGCGGGCGCCGTCGGCGCCCTCGGCGAGGGTGACCCGTACGGTGGACAGCGCGCCGCCGCCGGCGCTGCTGTCGGCCAGCAGTCTGACCCCGACCGGGGTCCCGCCGAGCAGCTCGGCCTCCGCGTCGCGGACGAGCACGGTGTCGTCGAACTCCGGGACGAACAGTGACATGGCGCGGGGCTCCCTGCCGTGGCGGTCGGCTATGGGACCACGCTACGGCCGCCCGCGCGTTCGGTCGGCGCTGACGCCCCTCGGGACAGGGCAAGGAATCCGATGGCGTCCCGGCCCGGGGACGCGGGCGGGCTATTCGGCGGGCAGCGCGGCGCGCGGCCGCTGCCAGCCGCGGGAGCCGCGCGCCAGCAGCCAGGCGGTCGTCTCGTCCGGCGGCATCGCCGCGGCCACCAGCCAGCCCTGTACGGCGTCGCAGCCCAGGTCGCGCAGCCGCTCCCAGGTCTCGTCGTCCTCGACGCCCTCGGCGACGACGAGGAGGCCCAGGGAGTGGGCGAGGTCGACGGTGCAGCGGACGATCTCGGCGTCCTCGGCGTCGACCGCCAGCCGGGCCACGAAGGAGCGGTCGATCTTCAGCTCGCTGACCGGCAGCCGCCGCAGGTGGACCAGGGAGGAGTACCCGGTGCCGAAGTCGTCGAGGGACATCTTGACGCCGTGGCCGGTGAGCCCGGCGAGGGTGTCGGCGGCCCGCTGCGGGTCCTCCAGCAGCACGTGCTCCGTGATCTCCAGCTGGAGCGCCTGGGCCGGGACGCCGTGCCGGGCGAGCCGGGCGGCGACGGAGCCGGCGAAGCCGGGCGTGTGCACGTCGCGCGGGGAGACGTTGACGGCGACCGGGACCCTGAGGCCCTGCGCCCGCCACTTGGCGACCTGGCCGAGCGCGGTGTCCAGCACGTACTCGGTGAGGTGGGGCATCAGCCCCGAGGACTCGGCTATGGCTATGAACTCGTCCGGCGGCACCTTGCCGCGCTCGGGGTGCACCCAGCGGACCAGCGCCTCCAGGCCGGCGACCTGTCCGTCGAAGCGGACCTTGGGCTGGTAGTGGAGGTGCACCTCGTGCGCGTCCAGCGCCCGGCGCAGGTCGCCCAGGAGGCCGAGGCGGTCCGGGGTGTTGGAGTCCCGCTTGGACTCGTAGACCTCGACGCCGGTGCGGTCCCGCTTCGCCTGGTACATCGCGACGTCGGCGCGGCGCAGCAGTCCCTCGGCGTCGAGGGCGTGGTCGGGGAAGACGGCGACGCCGGCGCTGGCCTCCAGGACGAGGGTCAGCCCGTCCAGGTCGAGCGGGGAGCTGAGGTCGGTGACGAGGCCGCGGGCGACGCGCGTGGCCGACGTGGTGGAGTCGGCGACGGGGAGTAAGACGGCGAACTCGTCGCCGCCGAGCCGGGCGGCCTCGGCGCCGCGCGGCAGGGCGAGCCGCAGCCGGTCGGCTATCTGGAGCAGCAGCCGGTCGCCGGCGAGGTGCCCGAGGGTGTCGTTCACCGACCGGAAGCGGTCGAGGTCGATCAGCATCAGCGCGGAGCGGGCGCCGATGCGCTCGGCGTCGTCCAGGGCGGTCCAGATCCGGTCCAGCAGCCACTGCCGGTTGGGCAGCCCGGTCAGCGGGTCGCGCAGCTGCTCCTCGGCGCGGGCGCGGGCCATCCAGAGCGTGGAGTCCAGGGCGATCAGCGGGATCGCGAAGAGCGGCAGCAGGACCGGCTGGGCTACGGCGACGACGCACAGCAGGGGCGCGATGCCGAGCAGTGCGACGGCGACCAGGCCCTGTCTGACCAGGGTGGTGCGGGCGACGGCGGGCATCCCGCCGTCGCGCGGGGCGTACAGGTACCACAGCAGGCCGCGGCTGACGGCCAGGTAGGCGACCGCGACCAGGACGACCTCGGGGACGGTGGCGACGGTCCAGCTCTCCGGCCGCCAGGGCTCCTCGACGCTGGGGACCCGGCCGAACGCGCCGAGCAGCAGGGCGCCGACGCCGATGCCGAGGATGTCCACCGCGCCGTGCTGCACGCCCTGCCGCCAGCGGTGCCGGCGGGCGACGCAGACCAGGACGACGACGGTGAGGCTGACCAGGCCGGCGGGCAGCCAGCCGTACAGCAGCAGGACGGCGAGGGTCAGGGCGGCGCCCGATCCGGTGCCGCCCCACCAGCGGGCCCGGCCCAGCATGACGAGGTGGCCGACGATGACGCCGGTGAGCAGGGCCAGCGCCCAGCCGACCGTGCCGCAGGGGAAGAGGGCGTGGTGGCCGGTGTAGGCGCGGTGGAAGCCGGCGCCCAGGGCGAGTGCCGCGGCGGCGACGACGGCCGCGGGCAGCGCCGGCCAGGCCGGGTGCCGCTCGGTGTCGGCGCCTGCCGGGCCGGGGGCGCCTTCGACGCCCGACGGCAGGACGGAAGCGGCTTCGACGGCGGCCGGTCCGGCGGGGCGTGTCCGCACGCCCGTACGCACCTCGGCCCACCCGGTCGTCCACCGGTGCCCGCGCCAGGCGCCCGCTCGGCGGCGCAGGCGCAGCCGTGAGTCCGGGGCGGCGCTCTCGGTCGGTTCCATTCCCGTCCCTCTCACAGCCGGCGGTGCCCACGCCACGCGGCCCGATGCCCGACAACCATCAGCAGCTCCGCGTCGAAGAGACCTTCCCCGGACCTGAGGAGGGCACGGAGGCGCCCCAGCCGCAGCTGGGCACGGCAGGCGCACACCTCAACAGTAGGCCGCGGAAGGCTTCCACGGGCAGCGGTCTCCGACGGTTGCCCGAATGCGCCCGGGCCACCCGTATGCAACTGATATGCGCCGAACGAGTGGCCTTCAACCGCTACTCCTCGGCCGAAAGCGCGACTTCGGCCGCCGCTTCGGGACCCTGCTCCAGAAGGACGGCGAAACCTTCCTCGTCCAGGACGGGAACCTTCGCCTGCACGGCCTTGTCGTACTTCGATCCGGGGTTGTCGCCCACGACGACGAACGAGGTCTTCTTCGAGACGGAACCGGTCACCTTCGCGCCCCGGCTCTGCAACGCCTCCTTGGCGCCGTCCCGGGTGAAGTTCTCCAGGGTGCCGGTGACCACGACGGTGAGCCCCTCCAGCGGACGCGGCCCCTCGTCCTCGCCGGACGCCTCGTCCTCCAGCGGGACGCCCGCGGCCTTCCACTTGCGGACGATCTCGCGGTGCCAGTCCTCGGCGAACCACTGCTTGAGCGCGGCGGCGATGATCGGGCCGACGCCGTCGGTGGCGGCCAGCTCCTCCTCGGTCGCCCGCTCGATGCGCTCCAGGGAGCGGAACTCGCGCGCCAGTGCCTGCGCGGCCACCGGGCCCACGTGCCGGATCGACAGCCCGTTCAGGAAGCGGGCGAGCGGGCGGGACTTGGCCGCCTCGATGTTGGCCAGCAGGGCGAGGGTGTTCTTCTTCGGCTCGCCCTTCTGGTTGGCGAAGACCGTGACGACCTTCTCCTCGCCGGTCTTGGGGTCCCGCTTGGGCAGACCGCTGTCCGGGTCGAGGACATGGGCCTTGATGGGCAGCAGCTTCTCCACCGTCAGGTCGAACAGGTCGCCCTCGTCCACCAGCGGCGGGTCGGCCGGTTCCAGCGGCTGGGTGAGCGCGGCGGCGACCACGTCGCCGAAGTGCTCGATGTCCAGGCACTGACGACCCGCCAGGTACGCGACGCGACCCCTCAACTGGGCCGGGCAGGTGCGGGCGTTGGGGCAGCGGAGGTCGATGTCGCCCTCCTTCATGGGCCGCAGCGCCGTACCGCACTCGGGGCACTCGGCCGGCATCACGAACGGCCGCTCGCTGCCGTCCCGCAGGTCGGCGACCGGGCCGAGGATCTCGGGAATGACGTCACCGGCCTTGCGGAGCACCACGGTGTCCCCGATGAGCACGCCCTTGGCCTTGACGACCTCCTGGTTGTGCAGGGTGGCGAACTCCACCTCGCTGCCCGCGACCTTGACCGGCTCGACCTGGGCGTACGGGGTGACGCGGCCGGTGCGTCCGACACCCACCTTGATGTCGACGAGCTTGGTGTTGACCTCTTCCGGCGCGTACTTGTAGGCGATGGCCCAGCGGGGAGCGCGCGCGGTGGAGCCGAGCCGGCCCTGGAGGCGCAGCTCGTCCAGCTTGATCACGGCACCGTCGATCTCGAACTCGACGGAGTGGCGGTTCTCGCCGTAGTACGCGATGAACTCCCGCACCCCGCCGAGGCCGTCGACCACGCGGTTGTGCCGGGAGGTGGGCAGGCCCCAGGTCTTCAGCAGGTCGTACGCCTGGGAGAGCCGGGTCAGGCCGGCGAAGCCCTCCAGGGCGCCGATGCCGTGGACGACCATGTGCAGCGGGCGGGTGGCGGTGACCCTCGGGTCCTTCTGGCGCAGCGAACCGGCGGCGGCGTTGCGGGGGTTGGCGAAGGGCTTGTCGCCGGCCGCGACCAGACGTTCGTTCAGCTTGAGGAACTTCTCCATCGGGAAGTACACCTCGCCGCGGATCTCCACCAGGTCCGGCACCTCGTCGCCCGCGAGGCGGTCCGGGATCTCCGCGATGGTGCGGACGTTCGGCGTGATGTCCTCGCCGCTGAGGCCGTCGCCGCGGGTGGCCGCCCGGATGAGGCGGCCCTTCTCGTAGGTGAGGTTGACGGCCAGGCCGTCCACCTTCAGCTCGCACAGGAAGTGGTACTCCTGCTCGCCGAGTTCCCGCGCGATCCGGTCGGCCCAGGCGGCCAGCGCGTCGTCGTTGAAGGTGTTGTCGAGCGAGAGCATCGGCTGGCGGTGCCCGACCTCGGTGAACTCCGTCGCGTAGGACCCGGCGACCTTCTGGGTGGGCGAGTCCGGGGTGCGCAGCTCCGGATACCGGTCCTCCAGCGCCTCCAGGGACTTCAGGAGCCGGTCGAACTCCGCGTCGCTGATGACGGGAGCGTCCTTCACGTAGTACCGGAAGCGGTGCTCCTCGACCTGCTCCGACAGCTGCGCGTGCTGGTCGCGGGCCTCGGCGGGCACCGCCGTCGTCTCCGCCTGCTTGTCGCCGGCCACCGTGTTGTCCTCCCGTTACTCTGGGTTGTCCGCGAGGGATCTCGCCGCCCGGACGCAGTGGGCGAGCGCCTGGCGTGCCCAGGCGGGCGAGGCGCCCGCCAGACCGCACGCCGGGGTCACCGTGACCGCCTCCGCGAGCAACCCCGGATGCAGCCCCAGCCTGCGCCACAACGTCCTGACACCCATGACGCTACCGGCAGGGTCCGACAACGGGCCGTCCGTGCCCGGCACGACACCGGTGAACAGCCGCAGGCCGCCCTCGACGGCCTCGCCGATCGCCTCGTCGTCACGCTCGGTGAGAAGCGAGAAGTCGAAGGAGACGGCCGCCGCGCCGGCCCGCCGCAGCAGCGCGAACGGCACGTCCGGGGCGCAGGAGTGCACGACCACGGGCCCGCCGTCGTTCACCCCGACGACGTCCCGCAGCGTCGCCTCCACCAGCTGCCGGTCCACGGAGCGGTGGGTGCGGTAGCCGCTCGCCGTACGGACCTGGCCGCGCAGGACCGCGGTGAGGGAGGGCTCGTCGAGCTGGAGGACGGTGCGGGCGCCCGGGACCCGGCGGCGCACCTCGGCGAGGTGCAGCCGCAGCCCCTCGGCGAGCGAGCCGGCGAGGTCCCGGCAGGCGCCGGGGTCCGCCAGGGCGGCCTCGCCGTTCCTCAGCTCCAGGGCGGCGGCCAGCGTCCACGGCCCGACGGCCTGCACCTTGAGGTCGCCCTCGTAGCCCTGGGTGAACTCCTCCAGGGCGTCCAGGTCCTCGCCGAGCCAGGACCGGGCCCGCTTGGTGTCCCGGCCCGGCCGGTCGCCGAGCCGCCAGCCGCTGGGCTCCACGCGCGCGTACAGCTCGACCAGCATCCCCGCGGTACGGCCGATCATGTCGGCGCCGGGCCCGCGCGCGGGCAGTTCCGCGAGGAAGGGGAAGTCCTCGAAGGTGCCGGTGACGGTCTTGGCGGCCTCCCGCGCGTCACCGCCGGGCAGGGAACCGACACCGGTGGCTCCCGGGAACCTGAACTGGCTTTTTTCGCTCACCCCGGCAGGGTACGTAACACCGGCCGCCCGGTTCACGGCCGGTCGGCCCCGGACCGGCGCCGGAGGGTGTGCGGCCGGGCCGCCGCCGGCCGGGCGCGGGGTGTGCGGCCGGCCCTCCCGGTCACCGCCCGGGACGCACCGTCAGGTCGTTGATCTCCGCGTCCGCCGGCAGGTCCAGGGCCGTCAGGATCGTCGTGGCGACCGACTCCGGGTCGATCCACTTCGACGCGTCGTAGTCCTTGCCCTCCTGCTGGTGCACCTTGGCCTGCATGGGGCTGGCGGTGCGGCCGGGGTAGACCGAGGTGACCCGGACGCCCGCCGCGTGCTCCTCCTGGCGCAGGGCGTCGGCGAGGGCCTTCAGCCCGTGCTTGGAGGCGGCGTACGCGGACCAGCCGGCGTGGGCGTTGAGGCCGGAGCCGGAGTTGACGAAGACCACGTGGCCGCGGGCGGCGCGGAGCTGGGGCAGGAAGTGCCGGGTCAGCTCGGCCGGGGCGATCAGGTTGACGTTGAGCTGGTGGTGCCAGGACTTCGGGGTCAGGTCGCCGACGTCACCGAGGTCGACCACCCCGGCGACGTGCAGCAGCGAGTCCACCCGGTCCGGCAGCGTCTGGTGGGAGAACGCCCAGGACAGCCTGTCCGGGTCCGCGAGGTCGCCGACCAGTGTGCGGGCGCCGGGGAACCGGGCCGCCAGTTCCCTGGCGCGGCCCGCGTCGCGCGCGTGCAGTACGAGGTCGTCCCCGCGCGCGTGCAGCCGGCGGGCCACGGCCGCGCCGATACCCGATCCGGCACCGGTGATCACATGAGTTGCCATGTCCGCCATGCTCGCATCAGCGGCGGCCGAGCCGCTCCTCCAGGTGGGCCAGCGCCCCGGCCGGCTCGTCGGCGAAGAAGACCAGCTCCGCCAGCGGACGCGGCAGGAAGCCCTCCGCCTCCATCCGGCGGAACTGCTGCTCCAGGCCGTCGTAGAAGCCCGCCGTGTTCAGCAGTACCACCGGCTTGTCGGTGCGGCCGTGCTTCTTCAGTTCCAGGATCTCGGTGGCCTCGTCCAGCGTGCCGGTGCCGCCCACCATGATCACCACGGCGTCGGCCTTCTCCAGCAGCAGCCTCTTCCGCTCGGCGAGGTCCGCCGCGATGATCATCTCGTCGGCACCGGGCCGCGCCTTGTTCGCCAGGAACTCCACGGAGACCCCCACGAGCCTGCCGCCCGTCTCGTGCGCGCCGTCGGCGACCACTTTCATCAGACCGCTGTCGGAGCCGCCCCAGACCAGGGTGTGACCGCCCTTGCCGAGCAGTTCCGCGAACTCGCGCGCGGGGCGCGTGTAACGCTCGTCGAGGTCGGCGGCGGAGAGGAAGACGCAGATGTTCATGGCTTCCACCGTACGGTGCCCGCGCCGGGAAGAAGCGCGGCCCGTGCGGCGCTGACCGGATATGAGCGAAGGACACACGATCACGATCCACCACAGCGGGCGGCACGTGCGCGTGGAGCGCGACGGCCGGGTGCTCGCGGAGACCGACCGACCCCTGGAGCTGCGCGAGACGGGCTGTCCGGTGCGGTACTACATCCCCGCCGAGGACGTCCGCCTCGACCTGCTGACGCCGTCCGCGACGCACACCGTCTGCCCCTTCAAGGGCACGGCGTCCTACTGGTCGCTGCCGGACGCCCCCGACCTCGTCTGGGCGTATCCCGACCCCGAGCCCGCCGTGGCGGAGATCCGGGACCACTACTGCTTCTACGACGCCGACGTGTCGTGACCCGGTGAGCCCCGTGCCGTGCGGCAGTCTGCACGGCCATGGACAAGAAGACGACTTCCCGCGACGGCACCTCCCTCGCGTACTCGGTGACCGGCCGGGGCCCCACGGTGATCCTGGTGAGCGGCGCGATGTCCACCGGCGGCACCATGGCGCCCCTGGCCGAACGCCTCGCGGACCAGTGCACGGCCGTCGTCTACGACCGCCGGGGCCGCGGCGGGAGCGGCGACACGGCGCCGTACGCCGTCGACCGCGAGGTGGAGGACCTGGCCGCGCTGATCGACGCGGTCGGCGGCGAGGCGGCGCTGTTCGGGGTCTCCTCGGGCGGCGCGCTGGTGCTGCGTGCGGCGGCGGCCGGGCTGCCGGTGGGCCGGGCGGCGGTGTACGAGGTGCCGTACGCCGACCACCTGGCGGACGGTGCCGCACGGGAGGCCGCCTACAAGGAGCGGCTGGGCCGGGCGCTCGGGGAGGGCCGGCGCGGGGACGCGGTGGAGCTGTTCCTGCGGCTGACGGGCCTCGCCGAGGAGATGATCGAGCGGGCCCGCCAGTCCCCGATGTGGGCGGGCATGGAGGCGGTCGCGCCGAGCCTCGCCCACGACGACACGGTCATGGGCGACGGCCTGCTCCCCCGGGACCGGCTCGCCGCGATCGGTGTGCCCGTGCTGGCGGTCGCGGGCGGGGCGAGCCCGGAGTGGATGCGCGCGGCGGCCCGGGAGATCGCGGACACCGTGCCCCGGGGCGCGTACCGGGTCCTGGAGGGGCAGACCCACATGGTGGAGCCGGATGTGCTGGCCCCGGTCCTCGCGGACTTCTTCACCGGCTGACCGGTCTCGGTGACGTAGGGACGGGCCCGGCCCGCCGGGGCGGTGCCAGGCATGTCCTCGTCCTCAGTGGCCACTGCCCGGACCCATCCCCCGGGGGTGGATCCGGACAGCGACAGGGTGTCCCCCGGTCTCGCTCCCCTCCTGTCGAGTCCGGGACCCTGCGTGGGGGGGTGTCTCTGTGTCCTTCGCCGAGGGCATGGTGTCGTGTTCGGTGCTGTTCGGGTTGGTCATGCGGCGAGGGTGATGGCGGAGGTTCTAAATTCGTAGAAGTTGCCGTCTCGTAGCACGGCGAACCAAACGCTCCCGGCATCGAGTGTCAGGACCTGGTGAAGAGAGTGAGCCTCCAGCAGGGTGCTGATCTGTCATCCTCATTTACGATCATTCGCTCGCCACTTCCTGTGCAGACCGCATCGAAGCCCGAGCGCCAGCTAGTGCCTTGGCGAGGAGACAGCTCCGCGCCACAGTCGCGGCTCTTCCTGCGCGAACCGCCGTTCGCGCACGTCGGCGTCGGGTAGGGCGAGCCGGACGGCCCCTCGGAAAGCCGCTCCGTGTCCGGGGTGCTTGAGGTGGCAGAGTTCATGGATCAGGACGAGGTCCACCAGGGCGACCGGGAGCTGTATCACAGCCCAGTGCACGGTGATCGCGCCCTCAGGGGAACAGACACCCCAGCGACGGCCGAGGTCCCGCACCTCGATGCCGGCCGGGTCACGCACTCCGGCCAGTGAGGCCAGCGGCGGCAGCCGGGCGGCGAGCCAGCGCTCCCCGCGGCTGCTGTACCACTCCACAAGGGGTCCCGCATCAGCGGCGGCCGACCGCGATCGGGGCAGCTCCAGCCATCCCTGTCGCAGTCGTGCGTGACTGCCGGCGTCGTCGGCAGTGAGCTTGAGCCGGTATCGGCGGCCCAGGTAGGCGAAGCCTTCGCCGCCGATCAGGTCCTTGACCGGTTCGGCCGCCCGCAGGTCCTGACGGCGGCGGACCTCGGCGGCGAGACGCGGCATGCGGCCACGCACCGCGTCAGCAATCTCCTTGGGATCCGCGTCTGCGGGAATCGCGAAGAGCACACGGCCGTCCTCGGCGATTTCGATGCCGAGTGTGCGGCGCCGGGGCCGCACGACGACATCCCACCGCCATCCCCGGGGCACGGGGAGATCAGCGATGGCCTGTTCGACGACGGTGCTCACCCGTTCTTCCTACCATCCGGGCACGACATCACTCTGCCTCGCGCCATCGGCGGTCACCGATTCAGGTGCCACCGCCGTCCGCCTCGTCGCGCGGCTGGTAACCGAGGAAGTACTCGTGCCTCTCCACGGCCAGCTCTGTCAGATGGCTCGCGAGGTCGCCGATGTCGTCCCAGTCCATGGCGAGCCAGGTCTCCAGGTGCTCACAGAGTTCACTGCGCATGCGGTTGCGGGCGGCGATCTGCGTGTGTATCTGCGGCCGCCGGACGAGCACCGACATCTCCATGGTGAGGCCGCGGGCCGCCCGGATCAGATCGGTTTCCGGCGGCCATGGTTCGCGCACGGCGCCTTCGGCGTGCTGCTGGAGCAGTCCGAGGACCAGTCGTTCGGTCCGGGAGTCGAGGCCGTCGTCGTTCTCCGGCTCCCGCTCCGCCGCGGCCACGTCCCCGACCAGACGCGCCAGGTCGGCCGCGGCCTGCTCGAAGTCGTCCTCCATCCGCGCGATGATCTCTTCGAGCCGGAGACTGAACCGCTGGTAGCCCGCCCGGTCGCCGCCGATTTTCGCGGTGATGCGTAGCTTCAGCGAGCCCGTCATGTACGAGCATCGCGTCCGGGGGTCGGTATTCGCGTCGACCCGTGCCATGAACTCCGGGTCGGTGAGTTCGACGGGTGGGATCCGCTGTCGGATCCCAGTGGTCTCGATGTGCTGCGAGATGAGCCGGCGCACCTTGGCCCCGTAGCGGCGCGGGCTGAACTGTTCGCGGCCGTCGAGGTAGCGGCGTCTGGCCATGTACTGCAGTGTGCCCAGCTGGCCGGCCAGCTCCCGGTACTTCAGGGCCTCCGGGTCCGGCAGGACCGCGTTGAGCGCGGTCAGGAAGTCGCGGACGCGTTCGTCGAACTCGCCGCGCCGCAGCGGGTCGTCGAGGCGCCGGCCGAGGAAGTCCTCCCACTGGGACTCGTCGCCGGGGTCGGTGACCTTCTGCCCGGCCAGGAAGCGGGTGACCTTCGCCCCGAGGTCTTCCAGGAGGGCCTTGGCGGCGGCGTCGGACCGCAGCAGCAGGCCGTCCCGGTCCGGGCCGCGGCCGTCGGGCTGCGGTCCCTCGTAGTCCGGCTGGAGGTGATCCACGGATACGTTCCGGTAGCCGAGGACGTGCCGCAGGTGCTCCTGGTCGTAGGAGGCGAGCGAGCGGGCCAGTTCGGGACCGATGCCGACGTAGTCGACGACCCGGCCCCACTCCTTGGCCGGGTAGGGCCGGTTGGTGCGGGCCACGGCCTGCAGCAGTCCCGCGCCGGACAGCTTGCAGTCCAGGTAGAGGACCTGCTCGACGGGTGCGTCGAAGCCGGTGAGCAGCATCGACTGGACCACCAGGAAGGCCATGGTCTCCGGTGACGCGCCGCCCTCCGTGTCCGGCGGCGCGGGCGGTCCGCCGTCGGCGGGCAGGTCGAGATCGACGTTCCACACCTGACCACCGCTCGCCGGGGTGCCTACGCCGGACGGCTGCAGCCCGTGCGTCCTGACGTTCCACGCCGGGTCGGCCGTGATGTCGCGTGGAGGCAGCCCCTTCTTGAAGCGTTCGATGTGCGCGTCCTGATGGCTCTTGGTGATCCACGGCCGCCAAGCCTCCGGATCGCTGCTGCCCTGCCTGGCCGAGGAGATGACCACGGCCGCGTCGAGCGTGCGCAGTACCTCGCGGTCCGGCAGGAGCATGAGGAGCGCCCGCTCCTCGTCGTCGGCTTCGAGCGCGGCCATGGGGTCGGCGATCAGGGCCGGGTCGAGCGCGTCGAGACGGGCGACGAGCCGGTCGCGGGCGGCGAGCAGCGCGGTGTGGTAGCGGACGGCGGCGAGCCGGGAGACGGTGGCGATCTGCGCCCCGAAGCGGTCGGGCAACGCGGTGCGGGCCCAGTGGTCGAGCATGTGCTCGGCCTTGGCCTCGATCACCGAAGGGGCTTCCAGGATCTCCTTGCGGCGGCCGAACGCGCGCAGCACCTTGGCCCGCAGCTTCGGATCGGTCGGCACCTTCTCGTCGAACCGGGCGTCGAGGGCGGCCTGTTCGATGACTTCGAGCGGTACGGCGTACGCCTCGTAGCGGACGGGCACGACGGACCGGTCGAGTTCGGCGTCGCGCAGGGTGTACGTGTCCGCGTACGAGCCGAAGATCTCCTCGCTGCGTTTGCGGTTGGTGCTGATCACCGGGGTGCCGGTGAAGCCGACGAAGGCGGCGCGCGGGAGCATGGCCCGCCAGCGGGCGTGCTGCCACTTGTCGTGGCCCCGGTGGGCCTCGTCGACGAGGACGACGACATGGTGGTGGGGATTGGCGACCCGGTTCTGTACGTATCCCTCGTCCTCGCCACCGTCCTCGTCATCGTCGTCGTCGGGGACGGTGTCGGGCAGTGACTCCTCCCGGCCGTCGTACGCGGTGTCGTCGCGCTGCGCCTTCTGCAGGGTGACGAGGACGACGTCCCCGACGTCCACCTCCAGGTACTTCCTGGCCCGCTTGACGCTCGGGGCGCGGTGCACCTTCTCCTCGGTGGCGGCGAGGCTCGTCCGGATCTGCTTCTCCAGGTCGAGGCGGTCGGTGACCACGACCACCTTGTGCGACTTCAGAGCGGGACGGCTGCGCAGGTGCCGGACCAGGAACGCCATGGTCAGGCTCTTGCCGGAGCCCTGGGTGTGCCAGACGACACCGCCCCGGTGGCTGACGGCCACACCGGCCGCCGCCTTCCGGTCCCGCTCCTCCAGCTTCCGCGTGAGTGCCTTCACCGCCTTGAACTGCTGGTGGCGGCCGACCAGTTTGACCGTACGGTGACCGCTGCCGAGCCGGGTGGTGAAGTCCCGTACCAGGTCGAGGAGATGGGCAGGGCGCAGCATCCCGGCGACCAGGATCTCCTGGTCGGTGAGGGCTGCCGACGCGGGCTTGTGCACCTCCTCGCGTACGCGGTCCTCGCTCACGGGCGCGACCGTGCGCCAGGGGGCGAAGTGCCGGGGTTCGGCGGTGACCGTGCCGGTCTCGGCGTGGTCGCGGTCGGTGGCGACCAGGACCTGCGCGAAGCGGACGAATTCCGGCACGGCGGCCGGGGAGTTGACGCCCGCGTACCGAAGGACCTGGTCGACGGCGTGGTCCAGGGCGGCCCGCACGTCTCCCTGAGGGCCGGACACCACGGGCGCCTTGCACTCGATCACCACCCAGGGCAGCCCGTTGACGAACAGCACGAGGTCGGGCGTGACGGGAGCGGCGTCCTTGCGCTCGATGCGGAACTGGGAGACGACGAGCAGGTCGTTGCCGCCGCCGGGAGTGTCCGGCCGCTCCCCGAACTCGCCGTCCCAGTCGACGAGCCGTACGTGCTCGGGGTCGCCCTTCGTCCAGCCCGGCAGGGTGCGGGCGTTGAGGCCCTTGCGCAGGAGGTCGGTCACCTCCAGGTTCCCGGCGACACCGCGTTCCTTCGGGCCCTGCCCCGGCGCGGTCCCCTGGACCAGGGCGAGGAGGTGGTCGAGCTGTGCGTCGCTCAGCCAGGGTTTCCCGTCCGACGGCCTCGGGTTGATCCTGGCCACGGCGGCCTTGAAGCGGTCCGCGTACACGACGGTCTCGAAGCTCGTACGGTCCGAGGCGCCCGGCGCGGTGGCGGGTCCGGCGGTCGGGCCGCCCCGGAGATGGGTCCAGCCCATCGCCGTCAGCTGCTCGATCAGCGGCCGCTCGGTCCTGACGTACTCCGGCTGCTCCGCCACGCGCCTGCCCTCCCCGGCCACCGGCCTCGATACCTGCCCTCCGGTACAGGACAGGTGATCGAAACTCTATCGGCGGCCGGGGAGCGTGGGCGAGGTGCGCGCGGATCAGGCCGCGAGCACGGGTGAGGGTGGCTGGAAACCATCCCCGAGAGCGAGTTCGAACCAGATGGTCTTGCCGCCCCGCCCGCCGTTCGGCCCGTCGACGGACCCGCAGCCGCCCCACCGGTCGGCGAGACCCTCGATGATCGGCAGCCCGCGTCCGGAGGGAGCGGTGGGATCGGGCATCGCCGCGCCCGGCGCGAACGGAGGCAGATCCGGACTCGCGTCCCACACGCTCACGCGCAGCGCGGGGCACAGCCACTGCATCCGGACGATGACCGGGCCCTTGGTATGCCGCACGGAGTTGGTGGCGAGTTCGCAGGTCAACAGCTCGGCTCGGTCGGCGAGTTCAACGATGCCATGTGCGTGGAGTACGGCGCGGAGGGTGCCCCGGACGATCCGGGGGCCGCGTGGATCGCAGGGGAGGTGAGTTCGTACACCCAGGGGGCGGTGAAGAGGAGGGGGGCGGGGTGGTCGCCGTAGTTGGCGTCGTGACTGAGGGGGTGGGTCGGTTCGTTGCTGCTCACGAGGGTGTACCTCCGTGGTGCGGAACGGGTTCTTTGGGGCGCCTGTTTGCGAACTGCCGGCCGGCGGTGGCAGTGCCGGGATCCTGCCTTCCGGAGGGCAGGGGGCCGGTGCGCTTCCGCGGGCGGCGGGAACTTGAGTGACGCGCTACACAATGTAGAGCGATCCACTTAACCCGTGCCATGCTTTGAACTGGAACGAGTGAATAATTGGATTCGGTTGGACCCGCCCCACCAGCGTCGGCACACTGTGCGCGAGCAAGGAGGCTGCAAATGGCACCGAAGCACCAGCCCACGATCCGTCAGCGTCGACTGGGCGCCGAGCTGCGTCGGCTCAGAGAGTCCGCAGGCATGTCCGCTCCCAGGGCAGCCGAGTTGCTGGGCACCGACCGCACCAACATCTCCAACATCGAGGCCGGTCGGTACGGCATCAGTGAGGATCGTCTGCGTCGTCTCCTGAGCATCTACGAGTGCGACGACGAGGAACTCATCGATGCCCTGGCATCCATGACCGGCGGCCGACGGAACGGCTGGTGGGAGGAGTACCGGGGCAAGATCCCGCCCGATTTCCTCGACACATCGGAACTGGAGCACTACGCCACGAGCCTGCGCTCAGTCCAGACAGCCCATCTTCCCGGCATCTTCCAGACCGAAGACCACGCGCGCGCCCTCTTCGACATGTTCATCCCGGCCCTGCCCCGCCTTGAGGTGGAACTCCGCATCGCTCATCGGCTGGCGCGGCATGCACGGATCGCAGACGAGCCCGGCATCCCCTACGTCGGACTCATCCACGAATCCGCGCTGCGTATGCAGGTGGGCGGGCGCAAGGTGGCCAAAGCCCAGCTCACTCGCCTCCTGGAAGAAGGCGAGCGTGACAACGTCACACTCCGGGTCATCCCGTTCTCGGCGGGCGGCTTCCCTATGGCCGGCGACTCCGTGATGTACGCGGTAGGCCCCAGCCCTCACCTGGACACCGTCCTGGTCGACTCCCCGCTCGGCGCCGCTTTCTTCCACTCCTCCACTCAACTCGCCAACTTCCGTCGGCGACTGGACGCGATCGAACAGGTGGCGTTGAATCCGGAGCAGTCATCAGATGCCATCGTCAAAATCGCCAACGACCTGTAAGAGGTGCCCGTCGTGTCCGCCCTGAAGTGGATCAAGTCCTCCTACTCCGAGGCCAGTGGCAACAACTGCGTTGAGGTCGCCTGGACGCAGACAGGAGTCGCCCTGCGGGACAGCAAACGCCCGGCGGATGTGATCGTCATCGGCCGGGCGTCGCTTGGTGCGCTGATAGGAAGCCTCAGGTCCGGTTCACTCGGGACCGACCGCTGAGGAGGTCCTCGATCACGCCCTGCTGGATCGTGCGGAGCTTGGCGATCTGCCGCTGAACACCCTGACTGCGCTTCCGGCTCGCAGAAACCGCAGCGACCGCCTTCCGCTGCACGTCCTTCGGAACGTCCGGGACCATCAACTGCCGCACCGCGCTCTGGCCGATGTTCTTCATGCTGGCACTCGTACCGGTGGCTCGCGAGCGCACCTGACTGCGTACTGACGGGCTGAGCAGCGCGAGTTCGATGAACTCCGCATCGGCCACGCTCGTGTCGGGCACGAGTCGCAACGTCTTGTCGCTCAACATCAGGCGTTCGGCGCGTTCCCGAACCACGCAGGCAAGTCCGACGAGTTCCTCAGTGTTGGCACGCGTCATGAGAAGGTCTCCGGTGGAAACCGCGTACCGTGCGTTAATGAACTCCGCCTCGCGAATGACCTTGTTCTCAGTAGCCTTGAACCATCCCGGTTGCACGGCGCTCACCTTCAGGACGCCCCACTCGCCATCGCCCGCAGGTGTGTCCTCAGCCATGGGACTCTTGCCCGCCTCGATGGAACTCAGCCATCGACCAAGCTCAATACGTCCTCCAGCCTCGGCCATCGTCCCAGCCACAACGGCGTCCTCGACGGTCCTAAGCTTGGCCAGCTCCCGCTCCAACGCCCCGATCCGCCGCTCGAACGCCTCGTTCGCGGCGACGATGTCGCGTTGTTCGGGCAGCGGCGGCAAGGGAATCCGCAGGTTCTCGACCAGCGAGGCACTGATCTTGACCATGCTCTCACTCGTGCCGCGAGCCCCCGCCTGAATCTCCCTCCGAACATCCGAAGACCGGAGCACGATCTCCAAGTACCTGGGAAGGCAGCGATCGGCCTGCGGTCGCAGCCTCATCATGAGATCCGGGTAGATGCAGGCCGTCCCAATGTCCGTGAAGCGGCCTACGAGACCGACCAGTTCACGTGTATTGGCCCGGCTCATCAGCAAGTCGCCGTTGACCAGCGTGAACCGCCGCGCCGTTGCGCTGTCTGGCACATTCTTCAGCTGGCTCGGCGCAAACCCCCTCGGTGTCAGACACCCGAGCCCGAGCGCCTTCAACCCAGTCCACTCCGGAACGTCCTTGGGCGAGTAGCCGTTCTTCGGCGGCGACTCCAGCACGCTGCCCAGTCGAACCTCAACGCTCATAACCCAGCACCCTCAACCACTCCCCAAGCCCCTTCGCCGCGTCATCGCTGGCGTTCTCCAGGTCCGTCAGCGACACCTCGTACTTCTCGGCCCAGCGTCGGAAGGAAGCGACGATCTCGCGGCGGCCCGCCGCCAACGCCGCGTTCAGGCGGTCGGACAGGTCACGGCGGAGGACGGCGAGGACGACGCCCTCCGGGCCGCCCGGTTCGGACAGTTTCCGCTCGGCCGCCTTTTTCAGCTCCGGCAGGAAGCTGTCGTCCAGCTCCTTGCGCTTCTTGCGCGCCGCCGTCAGGGACCTCTTGGCCGCTGTCAACGCCTTGTCCAGGGCGGCGAGCTCCTCCGGGGCGACCGGCTCCGCCGGTTCACCGGACGCGGACTCGGACTCGTCGTCCACGTCCGTACCCGCATCCGTCACCGCCGCCCTCGCCTCAGCCGCCGTCTTCGCCGCGGCCTCCGCCTCCGCGACGGCCTTGTCGGCCGCCTTGACCAGCTCCAGGAACTCCGGGATCAGCTCCCGTACGACCGGCTGGTCGAGGGCCCTGCGTCGCTCCGCCGGGGAGACCGACGTGCGCTTCGCGTCATCCGCGCCGCCACCCGGCACCGCCGGGTCGACGATCGCCTCGACGGAGTCGACCCAGCCTTCCAGGACCCGCTCGAAGCCGCCCGCCGCGAGGGCCTTCATGTCGTAGCGGTTCTCCGTCCACCAGGCGGCGATGATGCCGGCGGTCGTGAACTCGTCGAGAACCCCGGCTCCGCCGACCGCAGCCGTGAACCCGTCGAGAAGCCCGCCGCGCAGGTCCATCAGCTTCCGGTCCGCCGCAAGCTGGGCGAAGAGACCGGAGCTCTTCATCCACCACTCGTCGAACGTCTCTCGCAGCTCAGCCTCCCGCGCGTACGTCAGTCGCGGAATACGGGCGGCCGTGGCCTCCGCGCCCTCCGGCAGGAAGTCGTAGTACTCGCCTGAACCCTCCCGGCGCGCGAACAGCGAACCGGCGTCGACCCCGTACGCCTTGAACAGCCCCTCCTTGGCCGCGACCTCGGCGACCGGCACGCCCCCGTACAAGTGCGCCCGCACGTCCTGCGGCTCCGCGGGCGGCGAGTTGTCCACCCAGCGGCGGATGTTGAAGTTCGCCTCGGGGACGCCCTTCGCGTCGGGGGCGAGGAGTTCGTCGCGGTGGACCTCGCGCGAGTAGCCGTCGATGAGGCGCCATTCGCGGAAGACCGTCACGATCTTCTCGACGTGTTCGGGGCCGAGTTCGTTCTGGTTCCGGCCGGGAGTGAAGTCCCGGTCAGCGTTGATGAAGAGGACCTTCTCCCGGCGCTTCGGGGCGGTCTTCCCGTGCGGGGGCCGCAGGATCAGGATGCAGGCCGGGACGCCCGCGCCGTAGAACAGGTTCGGGCCGAGGCCGATGACGGCCTCCACGCAGTCCGCGCGGAGCATCCCGATGCGGATCTCGCGTTCCTTGCCGCCCCGGAAGAGCACCCCGTACGGCATGACGACGGCCGCTCGCCCGCCGTCCTCCTCCAGGACGGACACCATGTGCTGGACGAACATCAGGTCGGCCTTCTTGCCGCTCCCGGGCGTCCAGCCCCAGTGCATCCGCTTGCCGTGGTCCTCGTCGGCCTTGGCGACGGCGTCCTCGTCGTACGGGAGGGAGAACGGAGGGTTGGACAGGATCGCCGAGAACTTGCGCAGCCGCCCGTTCTCGTCGAGGTGGAGCGGCTCGGCGAGGGTGTCGCCGTGCTGGAGGTCGAAGGTGTGGATGCCGTGCAGGACCATGTTCATACTGGCCATGGACCAGGACGGGCCGTTCTTGTCCTGCCCGTTGACCGACAGTTCCTCAGGGTCGCCGCCGTGTTCCTCGACGTGCTCGCGGGCCGCGATCAACATGCCGCCGGAGCCCGCGCACGGGTCGTACACCGACTCCCCGGCCTGTGGATCGACCAGGCGCACCATCATCCGCACCACCGAACGCGGCGTGTAGAACTCGCCGCCGCGCTGGCCGGCCGAGTCCGCGAACCGGCCGAGGAGATATTCGTACGCCGCGCCCAGCATGTCGGGGAACTCGAAGTCCTCGTTGCGCAGCCGGTAGAGGCTGAAGTGCCGGACCAGCGAACGGAGCTCGGGGTCGGTGAAGCGCGGCTTGGTGCCAACCACCTCGTTGAAGCTGATGTGTGAGGCGATGCCCGCGAGCAGGTCGTTGCCCTCCTGAAGCGCCACCAAGGCCTCGTCGAGGCCCTGGCCGACGTTCTCGGTCAGGGCCATGATGCCGGGCGCCGGGGTCTGCGGCCTCTCCGGGTCGTGGTGTGGTCCACGCCACCAGCGGGCCCGCGGCGGCACGTAGAAGACGCGGGGGTAGGCGGCCGGGTTGTTCGCCTTGGCCAAGGCCCTCGCCTCGTCACCGCCGGTCTGCGCGAGCCGCTCCTCGTACACCCGCTTCCACTCCGGCTCGAACTCGTCCGAGGCCCGCTTCAAAAAAAGCATCCCGAAGATGAAGTCGCGGTACTCGGAGGCGTCCATCCGGCCGCGCAGGATGTCGGCGGCCGAGAAGAGATGGCGTTCGAGCTCGGGCAGGGTGATTCTGGCCACGCGCGGATCCTTCGTACGGAAAGTGGAGGTGCTACGGAAGGTTAGACGGCCCGCCGGTGCGGGAGCCAACCCGCGCGGAACCCGGACATCGCCGCTGCACGGCGAGGGGCGCGGCCGTCGCTCAGACCTTGACGATGCCCAGGCTGACCAGGAGCCGCCACACGTCCGTGGACGGGTCGCGGCTCAGGACCTCGCAGTTCTTGGCGTGCCCCGAGCGGGCGGCCCGTTCCTTCGCCGAGCGACCGTACTTCGGAGCCTCGAAGGTGGCATTGGCGGGCTTGCACGAACCGTGCTCGCACTGACCGACCAGGGCTCGCGCGTGCTGCACCGCCGCCTCCTCCTTGCCCTTCAGCGCCTTGGTACGGGCATCACCCAGACTCTTGTCGGGCTTGTCGAACCGCTTGTAGGCAGGGTCGGCCTTGCGCAGCTTCTCCAGGACGTGCGTGTTCTTCGCCGCGCCCTGGGCGCCGCCGAACGGCTGGAAGTGCAGCAGCAGCCACAGTTCGAAGGAGGGGTGGGAGAAGCAGACCTCGGTGTCCGAGGCCGCTGCGGCCTCGAAGGCCTCCGGGATGTCGTGGTGGCTGTCCCGGTCGAAGAGCACCCAGGTCTCGTCCTCCCCCTGAGCGGCCTCGACCACCGCCTTGACGGCACGGGACGGGATCAGGCCGTCGGCCTTGCGGACCGGCTTGATGGTGAAGGCCGGCCGGCCGGTCTCGCTGTCCCCGCTCCCGTACTCCTTGTTGAGGTAGCGCAGGTAGTCGTACTCGGTCGCCTCGCCTTCGCATCCCACGTACAGCACCCGCTCGCGACGTGAGTACTGCGACGGAGGCGCCTGCGGCGGCATCACCGTGCTCGCCGCGTCCTTCTTCGACCTGCGCCTGCTGCTCATGCTCCGTGCCCACCCCGCTCGCTCACGCCGTCGCTGCCGCCTTCTCCTCGAACCACGACACCTCACGGGCGATCTCGCCCGGGGTCACCCGGGGCACCCCCCCGTACCGGCCCCGCAGATAGCCCCGCTCCAGGTCCTCGCCGGCCTCCGGGTGTGCGGCGACCAGCGGATACAGCTCGGTCGCGCCGGACTTCGTCTTCGCGGTGAGCCATACCTGGTCGCGGCCGAGCGGACGGTCCAGCACGGCGTTGCCGAGCAGCGTGGCGTCATGGGTGGTGAAGATCAGCTGGGCACCCTTGGCATTGGCCTTACGGTCCTGGAAGAGGCGGACGACCTCGGCGGCCAGCGTGGGATGGAGACTGGAGTCGAGCTCGTCGACCAGCAGCGTCGTCCCGTTGTCGAGGACGGTGAGCATCGGGCCGAGGAAGGCGAACCACGCGTGTGTGCCGAAGCTTTCCTCGGTGAGGAAGTCGAGGGCCACGGCTTCCGTCCCCTCCGTCCGGTGCCGAAGGGAGACCGCACCGGTGTCCGGATCGAGATCGAAGCCGGTGACGCCCAGGTCGGCGGCGGCCAGGAGCTGGACGAGCCGTTCGCGATAGCCGGTGTCGTCGTGGAGCTCGGTGAGGCGGCGCTTGGTCCAGTCGGCACGGTGTGTGATGTCCTCACCCGGGGTCATCAGCCACAGGTTGTTCAGGAACCAGCGGTGCAGGGCGGACAGCTGAGGGTCGTTGAGGGTGGCCGCCGTGGAGAGGAAGAGGGCGTTCGGCCGGGTGAGTGCGACCAGGTCGTCGCGGCGGCCGGTGAAGGCCGGGCTCTCGAAGAGGTACTCGTCGCCGTCCTCCGCCGGGCGGTCCGCCTCCCTGTCGAACCACACCTCCCGGACGCCGCCCGGGTAAGCGTGCAGCCATTCGGCCTCCACCCGGTCGTCGGAGAGCTCGAAGCCGTAGGTGTAGCGGACGGGAGTGCGGGCGCCGAGGACCAGGTCGACCTCGAAGAGGGTGGTCTCCTCGGCGCTGGCCGCGTCCAGCTTGAAGGGCTGCCGGTGAGGTACCCCGGGATACTTGGCCCAGTCCGCGAAGGAGGTACGTACCGCCTCCCGCATGGCATGGAACGCGCTGAGCATGTTGCTCTTGCCGGAAGCGTTGGCACCGAAGATCCCGGCCACGGGCAGCACCGGCACGGGCCCGCCATCGCCCTGGGCGATCCCGCTGTCCCGCGCGATGCTGTCGGCACTGTCCACACTGCCCGCAGCAACAAGTGTCAGCTCGGCCTCGTCCCGGATCGAGCGGTGATTCGCCACTCGAAAGCGCAGAAGCACCGTCCACCTCCCGAAGGGGCGGGGAAGTCCCGCCGCCGGCTCACACTGCGCGGACCTTCCGCGACGGCCAGCCTATGCCGGGCTGGGCGGACCGTGCCAGCTCCTGCGAGCCCTCGATGATCAGGCTGTGGCAGCTTCCCGGCGAGCCGTGGCCGCGATCGTCGCCGAGCCCACCACGCGCGTGCCGTCGTAGAGCACGATCGCCTGGCCGGGGGCGACCCCGCGGACCGGCTCGGTGAAGGTGACCCGCAGTTCGCCGTCGACCGGTTCGGCCCTCACCTCGGTCTCGCCGCCGTGGGCGCGCAGCTGGGCGGTGTAGGTGCCGGGTCCGGTGGGGGCGGCGCCGCACCAGCGGGGCTTGATCGCGGTGAGCGCGGTGACGTCCAGGGCGGCGGCCGGGCCGACCGTGACCGTGTTGGTGACCGGCGAGATGTCCAGCACGTAGCGGGGCTTGCCGTCCGGGGCCGGGGTGCCGATCCGCAGCCCCTTGCGCTGGCCGATGGTGAAGCCGTACGCGCCGTCGTGCGTGCCCAGCTTCGCGCCGGACTCGTCCACGATGTCGCCCTCGGCCTTGCCGAGCCGCCGGGCGAGGAAGCCCTGGGTGTCGCCGTCGGCGATGAAGCAGATGTCGTGCGAGTCGGGCTTCCTGGCCACCGCCAGGCCCCGGCGCTCGGCCTCCGCGCGGATCTCGTCCTTGGTGGTGACCGTGTCGCCGAGCGGGAACAGCGCGTGCGCGAGCTGCCGGTCGTCCAACACACCGAGCACGTACGACTGGTCCTTGGCCATGTCGGAGGCGCGGTGCAGCTCGCGGGAGCCGTCCTCGTTCACGATCACCTTGGCGTAGTGGCCGGTGCAGACGGCGTCGAAACCGAGGGCCAGCGCCTTGTCGAGCAGCGCGGCGAACTTGATCTTCTCGTTGCAGCGCAGGCACGGGTTCGGGGTGCGGCCGGCCTCGTACTCGGCGACGAAGTCCTCGACGACGTCCTCGCGGAAGCGGTCGGCGAGGTCCCAGACGTAGAACGGGATGCCGATGACGTCGGCCGCGCGGCGGGCGTCGCGCGAGTCCTCGATGGTGCAACAGCCCCGCGCGCCGGTGCGGAAGGACTGCGGGTTCGCGGAGAGCGCGAGGTGGACGCCGGTGACGTCATGACCTGCTTCCGCGGCGCGCGCGGCGGCGACGGCGGAGTCGACCCCGCCGGACATGGCGGCGAGGACGCGGAGGGGGCGGGTGCGCTGCGGGGTGTCAGTCATAGCCCTTCCAGGGTACGGGGGCGCGGGAACCAGGTCCGCCGGATATGCGTTGTGCTTCACATGGGGGCGACGGCAGGGGCGGGCACGGGTGCGCCGGCGGGCGACGGGGACCGGCGGCCGGGGCGGCGGGCCCTGCTGATCGGCGGCGCCGTGGCGGCCGCGGGCACGGCGGTGCTGGCCCGTCAGGAGCTGTCCCGGCTGTGGTGGCGGCTGCCCGGGGTGGGCAGGCCGCGGGTGGCGGGCGCGGTGGACTTCCGGGGCGCGCGCTGGGTCGGGGCCTCGGCGGCGAACTTCCGGCGGGCGGACCGGCCGGCCGACTACCGGGTGGACCGGGTCGTCGTCCACGTCACCCAGGGCGGGTACGCGTCGGCGGTGCGGGCGTTCCAGGACCCGGAGCACGGCGCCGCCGCGCACTACGTCGTGCGCCGGGACGGCCGGGTGACCCAGCTGGTCCGCGAGCTGGACGTGGCCTTCCACGCGGGCAACCGGCAGTACAACGAACGCAGTGTCGGCATCGAGCACGAGGGCTTCGTGGAGGACGCCTCGTCCTTCACGGACGCCCTGTACGCGGCCTCGGCCCGGCTGACGGCGGCGGTCTGCGGACGCTACGGCATCCCCGTGGACCGGGAGCACCTCATCGGGCACGTGGAGGTGCCGGGAACGGACCACACGGACCCGGGGCGCTTCTGGGACTGGGAGCGGTACCTGCGCCTGATCCGCACCGAGCGGGACCGGGCCGAGCGGGACCGGGCCGGTCCGGACGGAACCCCTGACGCGACCCCGTCCGGGAACCCCTAGGTGAGTCCGGCCGCCCGCGCCCGTTCCACCGCGGGGCCGATCGCCTTCGCTACGGCCGCCACGTCGGCCTCGGTGGAGGTGTGGCCGAGGGAGAAGCGCAGGGTGCCGCGGGCCAGGTCCGGGGCGGTGCCGGTGGCGAGGAGGACGTGGCTGGGCTGGGCGACGCCGGCGGTGCAGGCGGAGCCGGTGGAGCACTCGATGCCCTGGGCGTCCAGCAGGAGCAGCAGGGAGTCGCCCTCGCAGCCGGGGAAGGTGAAGTGGGCGTTGGCCGGCAGCCGCCCCCCGGGGGCCGGGTCGCCGCCGAGGATCGCGTCGGGCACGGCCGTGCGGACGGCGTCGACCAGCTGGTCGCGCAGGGCGCCGATCTCGCGCGCGAACCACTCGCGCCGCGCGGCGGCGAGCCGGCCCGCGACGGCGAAGGAGGCGATGGCCGGCACGTCGAGCGTGCCGGAGCGGACGTGCCGCTCCTGGCCGCCGCCGTGCAGCACCGGTACGGGCGTGTGCTCACGGCCGAGGACGAGGGCGCCGATGCCGTACGGGCCGCCGACCTTGTGGCCGGACACCGTCATCGCGGCCAGGCCCGAGGTCTCGAAGCCGACCGGGACCTGACCGAACGCCTGGACCGCGTCGGCGTGCAGCGGGACGCCGAACTCGGCCGCGACGTCCGCCAGTTCACGGACCGGCATGACCGTGCCGATCTCGTTGTTGGCCCACATCACGGTGGCCACGGCGACGTCGTCGGGGTTGCGGGCGATGGCCTCGCGCAGTGCCTCGGGGTGGACACGGCCGTGGGAGTCGACGGGGAGGTACTCGACGGTGGCGCCCTCGTGCTCGCCGAGCCAGTGCACGGCGTCGAGGACGGCGTGGTGCTCGACGGGGCTGGCCAGGACGCGGGTGCGGCCCGGGTCGGCGGCGCGGCGGGACCAGTACAGGCCCTTGACGGCCAGGTTGTCGGCCTCGGTGCCGCCCGAGGTGAAGACGACCTCGCTGGGGCGGGCGCCGAGTGCTTCCGCGAGGGTCTCGCGGGATTCCTCGACCGTACGGCGGGCCTGCCGGCCGGACGCGTGGAGGGAGGATGCGTTGCCCGTGATGCTCAGCTGGGCGGTCAGTGCCTCTGCCGCCTCCGGGAGCATCGGGGTCGTCGCGGCGTGGTCGAGGTATGCCATGGTGCCGCCGATTCTACGGCGCCGGGCCCCCGCGGTCGGCTCCGGCCGCGTGTCTGGCCGGTCCGCGCGGGTGCGTGGCCGTGGCCGGGCGGCGGACCGCCCGCCGCCGGTCACAGGCTCCAGGACACCGTGCCCGTGATCTCCATCGCGGCCACCAGGACCACCAGGTCGGCGACGCCCAGGCCCAGGCCCAGGTAGGCGCGGCCCGGACGGCCGGTCCCGCGCCAGAGGGCGGCCAGGGCCAGGACGATGGCGATCGGGCCGAGGAAGACGTTGAGCACGAGCAGGCCGAGGAGGCCGAGGATGAAGGACGCGACGGCCATGCCGTCGGCGTCGCGCGGAAGCGAACCGGTGTCGGTGCGGCCGGTGGCCGGTGCGGTGAGACGCATGGTGCTCAGCTCCTGAGGTCGTGGGCGACGGTCAATTGGCCGGATTCCGGCGGCGGCCGTGGCGCTCGCGGAGCGCGAAGACGCCGAGCCAGACGGCGATGACGGCGGCCAGGGCGCCGGTGACGGCGAGCGGCGCGTGGGCCACGGTGCCCAGGACGACACCGAGCAGCATGAGTGCGGCGACGAGGAACAGCATGGGATCGGATCCCCCTCCGAGATGCCTCGTGTCCGGTCGGGCGTTCGGCCGGACATCCAGCCGGACGTTCAGCCGGTGTGAAGTTCTGGTGAACAGTTGTAGTAACAGTTGTTCACTGACTTTGAGTCTAACGCCTCCCGCGGCTTTCCAATTCCGGAGAACAGTTGTTAACTGGATGACATGAGTCACACCCTCGGTGTCCGGCAGGCCCAGAAGCAGAAGACCCGGCAGGCGTTCCTCGACGCGGCACTCGTCCTGCTGGAGGAGCAGAGCCTGAGCAGCCTGGGCCTGCGCGAGGTCACCCGGGCCGTCGGTGTCGCCCCGACCGCCTTCTACCGGCACTTCCGCTCGACCGCCGACCTCGGTGTGGCCCTGGTCGACGAGGCGCTGGGCAGCCTGCACCCGATGGTGCGGACGACGGTGTCCACGTCGGGCGACAGCGGGGAACGCATCACGCGCGCCGTCGAACTGATCGCCCGTCATGTGGACGCGTACCCCGCACATGTCCGTTTCATCGCCCGGGAGCGACACGGCGGTGTGCAGCCGGTGCGCGAGGCCATACGGGCCCAGCTGGTCAGGTTCGCCGAGGAGGTGAAGGCCGAACTGGCCAAGGACCCCGAGGCCGCGGGCTGGAGCGACGACGACCTGCTGATGCTCGCGCACCTCTACGTGGATCAATTGCTGATCACCGCCTCGCTGTTCCTGGAGGCGCTGGAGGCTCCCGAGAGGGAGCGCGAGCGGGTGACCCGGCTCGCCACCCGCCAGCTGCGGCTCATCACCCTGGGCCGCGGCCACTGGCTGGACTGACGCGACCGCACGGCACCCCCGCCCCGCCCCGGGCTCAGCCGTCGGCCGGGTCCGTCCCCCGGTACACGGCCGCGACGGAGCGGGCCGCCGCCAGCAGTTCCGCGCGCGCCTCGGGCGGGTCCAGCAGCTCGACCCGGTCGGAGAAGGCGAGGAGCTGGCGCACCGCCCGAAGGCTGGGATAGGCCAGACGCGCGGTGACCCACTCGCCCGTGCCGTCGTCCTCGGGCGGCGCCGTCAGCTGGGCGGCGGCCATCCGCTCGAACATGTCGCACAGTTCGCGCCGGACCCGCACGGTCACCCGTACGGCGTCCGCCCGCTCCTCCACCCGTCGGCGCAACACCTCCCAGACGTCGGCGAGTTCCACCCCGGGCCGGCGCCGTACGGGTTCGTCCAGCGGACGGGCCGTGCGCACCCGGTCGGCGCGGAACAGCCGCGGCCGGCCGCGGCTGTCGGCGACCAGGTACCAGACCCCGGCCTTGGCGACGAGGCCGTACGGGTCCACGGTGTGCGTGCGCGGCTCCCGCTCCCCGCTGTGCCGGTACCGCAGCCTCAGGCGCCGGTCGGCGAAGACCGCGTCCCGGAGCACCGCCAGGTCCACGGCCCGCTGCGGGCCGCTCTTCCAGCGGGTGGGCGTCGACCAGGACCCGGCGGCTGGTCACCTCGGCGGCGGGGCGGTGCGGCGCCGGCAGCGCGGCCATCACCTTGCGCAGCGCCGAGCCGAGGGCGGCGTCCAGACCGAGCGCGGCGTGGGCGCCCTGCGCGGCCAGGACGAACAGGGCCCGGGACTCGTCGGCGGTCAGCCCCGTGACATCGGTGCGGAAGCCGGCCAGGAGCGCGATGCCGCCGTGCCGGCCGCGCTCGGCGTAGACCGGGACCCCGGCGGCGGAGAGCGCCTCGACGTCCCGGTAGACGGTGCGCACCGACACCTCAAGCCGCTCGGCGAGTTCGGGGGCCGGGACGCGGCCCCGGGTCTGGAGGAGCAGCAGGATCGACAGCAGCCGGTCGGACTTCACCGCGCCAGCATCCCGCCGCGTGGGGGACCGGAACAATACCTGACGGTCGTTGTCAGGTTTTCCGTTGATCATCCGCCTTGCGACCCGACGAAGAGAGGCCGGTCATGACCACCGATCCCCGCCCCCTGTACGCCCGTGCCACCGCCCAGGCGGCCGCCCTCATCCGGACCGTGCGCCCGGACCAGCTCTCCCTGCCCACCCCGTGCACCGAGTACGACGTGCGCGCGCTGCTGGGCCATGTCGTCGGCGTCACCCGGCGGATCGCCCTGCTCGGCGAGGCCGTCGGGCGGGGCGAGGTGCCGGACGCGCCGTCCACCGCGCCCGGCGCCCCGGACGTGCCCGACGACCGCTGGGCACCCGCCTACGAGGAGGTCAGGGAGCGGGCGCTGAAGGCGTGGGACAGCGACGAGCTGATGGCGTCGACGGTGCGGGTGCCCTGGGGCGAGGTGCCGGGCCGCGCCGCCCTGGCGGGCTACGTCATGGAGATCGTGGCGCACACCTGGGACCTGTCCGAGGCGGTCGGGCATCCGCTGCCGCTCGACCCGGAGCCGGCCGAGTTCGCGCTCGAGGCCGCGCGGGCGGCCCTGCCCGCGGGACCGCGCGAGGGCCGCCCGTTCGACGCGCCGGTGCCGGCCCCCGAAGGAGCCGGCGCCCACGAGCGCCTGGCGGCCTGGCTCGGCCGCGTGCCGCTCAGCCGAGCCTGACCCGGGCCAGCTGCCGGGACTGGGCGACCAGCCGGTCCGTGCTGTCCCACACCTCTGCGTCCTCCTCCAGGAAGCCGCCGGCCAGGTTGCGGGTGGTGATCGCCACCCGCAGCGGGCCGGGAGCCGGGCGGTGGCGGACGTGGACGGTGAGTTCCACGGTCGGCACCCAGCCCTTGAGGCCCATCTCGAAGGCGGTGGGCGGGAGGGCGTCCACGGCGAGGAGCAGCGAGAGCGGGTCGGCGTCGCGGCCGTCGGCGAGGCCGAACCAGGCGCGCATCTCGCCCTTGCCGGAGGGCGAGCCGAGCGCCCAGCCGAGGGTGGCGGGGTCCAGCTTGATCATCAGCCGGTCGGCGATGGCGTTGCTGCCCTCGATCGGGGCGGGCCCGTCCTCGGGGCCGAAGCACTGCCCCAACGGCGGGATCGGCGGCGGGGTGGCCGTCGTGCGGACGTCGTCGGGGAGCGCGCCGAGGTCGCCGTAGGAGGCGAGGACGCGGATGCGCTCCACCTCGTCGCCCTCGTCGTCGTACTGGAAGAGGGATGCCTGGCCGGTGGAGAGGGTCCGGCCGGTGCGGACCGTCTCGCTGCGGATCACGGCCGGTCCGGGCCGGGATGCGGTGAGGTAGTGCGCGGTGATGGAGAAGGGGTCCGGGTGCGGCAGGGTGTCGGCGAGGGCCCGGCCGATGACGGCCAGCAGATAGCCTCCGTTGACGGCGCTGATGATGGTCCAGCCGGCCGAGAGGTCGATGTCGTGGACGCCGGGCTCGCGCCGGGTGACCGCGGTGTCGCGGTCGAACTCGCTGTCGCCGATCGCGGCCCGCGATCCGGGGACGGTAGCTGCATCTGGCATGCGTGAACGGTACAGCAGGAAACTACTAAGCGGTAGCTTTCTTATCTGACCACCGGATGACCCGATCTTCCCTCCGGGTGAGGTTCCGGCAATTTCTCGGTAAGTGTCCCGACACGTCCACAACCCCCGGCCCCCGATCTCCCTCTATGGGGACATGAGCCTCACCGGGACCCCGTTCCTCTACACGACCCTCGTGCTGTCGGTCGTCGCCCTGATACTGCCACTCCTGCTGTGGTCACGGATGCGCGGGCCCAGACCGCTCAGGACCGTGGCCCGCGTCCTGATGCTGCTCTTCGCCCAGGGCACGGCCGTCACCCTGGTCTTCGTACTGGTCAACAACGAGAACAACCTGTACGACAACTGGGCCGACCTGCTCGGCACCGGCGACCACGTCCAGCAGGCCGCCGACCTCGGCCGGGACGGCACCGGCGGCATCGCGGTGCGACGGCTGCCCAGGGTCGCGCAGACCTTCACGGCGGCCGGCGGACCGGGTATGCGCGCGGCCGGCGGGGTCCGCGTCACCCAGCTCAGGGGCCGGGTCTCCGGGGTGAACGCCGAGGTCTACGTCTGGCTGCCGCCGCAGTACGACGACCCGGCCTACCGGCACAAGAGGTTCCCCGTGGTGGAGCTGCTGCCGGGCTACCCCGGGTCCGCGACGGCCTGGTTCGGGGCGCTGCGGGCCCACGAGCAGCTGCTGCCGCTGATGCGCGGCGGCGAGGTGGCGCCGTTCATCCTGGTCGCCCCGCGCACCAACCTGCTGGCCGGCGTGGACACCGGCTGCGCCAACGTCCCCGGCCAGGTCAACGCCGACAGCTGGCTCAGCGTCGACGTGCCGAAGATGGTCATGGACAACTTCCGGGCCCAGCCGGCCCCCCGCGGCTGGGCGGTGGCCGGCTACTCGGCGGGCGCGCACTGCGCGGTCAAGCTGGCCGTGGCCCACCCCGACCGGTACCGGGCCGCGGTGAGCATGTCCGGCTACAACGACCCCATCGGCGAACGCGACTCCCTGGCCGCGCAGACCCCCGCCCTGCGCGCCGCGAACAACCCCTACCTGCTGCTGCGGGAGGCGGCCGAGGCGCCCCCGGTCGCGCTGTACCTCTCCGGCGAGTCCGGCGACGGCTACCAGGCGGGCATGGCCCTGGAGTCCGCCGCCAAGGCGCCCACCACCGTGCGCGTGGTCTTCCTGCCGCGCAGCGCGGGCGGTCACACCATGGCGCTGTGGCGCCCGCAGGTCGACACCGTCTTCCGCTGGCTGACCCTCCAGATGGGCCAGAGCCGCGCCAAGGGACGGGACACGTCCGTCGCCGGGGCTACTCCTCCGTCACCGTCGACCGGCGGTTCCACGCACGAGGCGCTCGCCAGTGGAACCGCATCGCGAGCAGGCGCAGCACGAAGGCCGTGACGACCGCGAGTCCGCTGGTGAACGGGGTCAGGACGTCGTAGCGGATGAACAGCACGACCATCGTGGCGCCGACGATGGCCGGCACCGCGTACAGGTCGCGGTCCCAGCGCAGCAGCGACGGCACCTCGTTGGCCAGCACGTCCCGCAGCACACCGCCGCCCACGGCGGTGGCGAGGCCCAGCGACGCCGACGCGGTCAGCCCGAGGCCGTAGCCGTACGCCTTCGTCGTACCGCTGACGCAGAACAGGCCGAGGCCCGCCGCGTCGAAGACCAGCACCGCCGCCTGGATGCGCTCCACGTGCGGGTGCAGGAAGAAGACGACGAGCGTGGCGAGCAGCGGGGTGACGAAGTAGCCGAGGTCCGTGAAGGCGGACGGGGGCACGGCTCCGATGACCAGGTCCCGGAACAGCCCCCCGCCCAGCGCGGTGACCTCGGCGAGCACGGCGATGCCGAAGACGTCGAAGTTCTTGCGGACGGCCAGCAGGGCGCCGGAGATCGCGAACACGAAGATGCCGATCACATCGAGCGTGTGCTGGACGGAGGGACTGAAGAGTTGCTGGAGCTGCACCCTGACATTCTCACCTGTCGCGGGGCCTGGACCTTACAAAGCCAGGTGGCGAGGCGCCCCGGACACGCCGAACGGGAGAGTGCCGTGAGTCGTCCCCTCCGAGCGCGCCGATCGGCGGCCGGACACGGAGGACTCCGCACTCTCCCGTTCAGGCAGGTACACGACTTCACTCGGTCGTCATGCGCTGCCCCGCGTCACTTCCCGGTCGGCTCCTCGGAGTCCGACGGGGCGGCGGCCTTCGCGGTGGTCGACTTCCCGCTGGACGCCTTGCCGGTGGTCGACTTGGCAGTGGTCGACTTGGCGCCGGGGCCGGTCTTCTCCTCCGAGGTCTCCACCGCCGCGGCGGCCTCGGCGGCCTCGGGAGCGGCGGCCGTGTCGGACGCCTCGGCGGTGGCCTCGGCGGTCGCGGCCTCCGCCGACTCGGTGACTTCCGACGTTTCCTTCGACTCGGTGGCCTCCGCAGCCTCGGTGGCTTCCGACGCCTCCTCCGACTTGGCGGCCTCCGCCGACTCAGTGGCCTGCGACGCCTCCTCCGGCTCGGCGGTCTCCGCCGGTTCGGCGGCCTCGGTGGTCTCCGCCACCTCAGCGTTCTCCGGCGTCTCGGCAGCCTCCGCCGGGGCCGGAGCCTCGGCGGTCCCGGAAGCCTTCGCCTCCGCGGACTCCTCCGCCTTCTCGGGCTCCTCCGCCTCGGCGGACTTCTCCGCCTTCTCGGGCTCCTCCGCCTCGGCGGACTTCTCCGATCCGGCGGACTCCTCCGCCTTCTCGGCAGCCGACGGCTCGGCCGGCTCCGCCGGCTCCGCGGGCTCCTCCGCCGGGCCGTCGGAGACGACCGCGTCCGGGACCAGCTCCGACGCCTCCTTCGCCGCCGACAGCAGGACCGTGTCCTGCGGCGCCTGGTCGGCGAAGTTCTCCGGGTGGTGACAGGCGACCCGCTGCCCCGGCTTCAACTCCACGAGCTGCGGCTCGGTCGTCGCGCAGATCTGCGTCGCCTTCCAGCACCGGGTGTGGAAGTGGCAGCCCGACGGCGGGGCGATCGGCGACGGGACGTCACCGCGGAGCAGGATGCGCTCGCTCTTGGCACCCCGGCGCTTGGTGTCCGGCACCGGCACCGCCGACATCAGCGCCTTGGTGTACGGGTGCATCGGCGCCTCGTACAGCGAGGTGCGGTCGGCCAGTTCGACGATCTTGCCGAGGTACATCACCGCGATGCGGTCCGAGACGTGCCGGACCACCGAGAGGTCGTGGGCGATGATCACGTAGGTCAGGCCCAGTTCCTCCTGGAGGTCGTCCATGAGGTTCACGACCTGCGCCTGGATCGACACGTCCAGCGCGGAGACCGGCTCGTCCGCCACGACCAGCTTCGGCTTCAGGGCGAGCGCGCGGGCGATGCCGATGCGCTGGCGCTGACCGCCGGAGAACTCGTGCGGGTAGCGGTTGTAGTGCTCGGGGCTCAGACCGACCAGCTCCAGCAGCCGCTGGACCTCCTTCTTCACCCCGCCCTCGGGCTCCACGCCCTGGAGCCGGAAGGGCGCCGAGACGATGGAGCCGATGGTGTGCCGGGGGTTCAGGGAGCCGTAAGGGTCCTGGAAGATCATCTGGATGTCGCGGCGCAGCGGGCGCATCTGCGCGGTGCTCAGCCGCGTGATGTCCTTGCCCTCGAAGGTGATCTTCCCGCCGGTCGGGTCCTCGAGCCGGGTGATGACCCGGCCCATGGTCGACTTGCCGCAGCCCGACTCGCCGACCACGCCCAGGGTCTCGCCCTTGCGCACCTCGAAGTCGAGGCCGTCGACGGCCTTCACGGCGCCGACCTGGCGCTGGAGGATGCCCTTCTTGATCGGGAAGTGCTTGGTCAGACCCTCGACCCGGAGCAGCACCTCCCGCTCCGCCGAGCCGTCCTCGGGAGCCGACGCCTGCTTCGGGACCGCGGCCTCGGCGACGGTGTCCGTCTTCTTGGTCTCACTCACAGCTTCGGCGCAATCTCTTCGGTCCAGATCCGCTGGCGGTCCTCGGTCGGGAGGTGGCAGGCGGACCAGTGCCCGGTGCTCACCTGCTCCAGCTCGGGGCGCACCGTGCGGGTGACGTTCCCCTTCGGGATGTCCGCGTACGGGCAGCGCGGGTGGAAGGCGCAGCCCGAGGGGACGTTGATGAGGCTCGGCGGGGAGCCCTTGACCGGGATGAGCCGTTCGGAGGTCTCGCGGTCGATGCGGGGCATCGAACCGAGCAGGCCCCAGGTGTAGGGGTGCTGCGGCTGTTCGAAGACCTCGTCGGCCGGGCCGCGCTCCACGCACCGGCCGCCGTACATCACGAGCACGTCGTCGGCGATCTCGGCGACCACGCCGAGGTCGTGGGTGATCATGATGACCGCGGAACCGAACTCCTTCTGGAGGTCCCGGATCAGGTCCAGGATCTGCGCCTGGACGGTGACGTCCAGGGCGGTGGTGGGCTCGTCCGCGATGAGCAGCTCGGGGTTGTTCACCAGCGCCATGGCGATCATGGCGCGCTGGCGCATACCGCCGGAGAACTCGTGCGGGTAGCCGTCGACGCGCTTGGCGGGCTCGGGGATGCCGACCCGGTCGAGCATCTCGATGGCCCGGGCGCGGGCCACCTTCCTGCTGACGTCGTGGTGCACCCGGTAGGCCTCGACGATCTGGTCGCCGACCTTGTAATAGGGGTGCATGGCGGACAGCGGGTCCTGGAAGATCATCGACATCTCCCGGCCGCGGAGCTTGCGCACCTCGTCCGGGGAGGCGGAGACCAGTTCCTTGCCGGCCAGCCAGATCTCGCCGGACATCCGCACGTTCTTGCCGCGGGTGCCGAGCCGGTGCAGGCCCATGATGGCCTGCGAGGTGACGGACTTGCCGGAGCCGGACTCGCCGACGACGGCGAGGGTCCGGCCCTTCTCCAGCGAGAAGCTGAGCCCGTCGACGGACTTGACCAGGCCGTCGTCGGTCGGGAAGTGCACCTTGAGGTCGCGGACCTCGAGGAAGGCCTCGGGCGCCTTGCCGGTGGAGGCGGGCTCCTCCGTCGCGGCACCGGTCTTGGAGAGTTCGGTCACGAGAGCCTCACCCGCGGGTCGGCGGCGGCGTAGAGCACGTCCACCACAAGATTTGCGATCACTACGAAGAAGGCGGCGAGCAGGGTCACGCCGAGGATCTTGGGCAGGTCGTTGTCGGTGATGCCCTGCACCGCGTACTGGCCGATTCCGGGCAGCGAGAAGACGCTCTCGGTGATCACGGCACCGCCGAGCAGCAGACCGATGTCCATGCCGAAGACGGTGATGATCGGAGTGAGCGCGGCCCGCAGACCGTGCCGGACGACGACGTTGCGCTCGCGCAGGCCCTTGGCGCGGGCCGTGCGGATGAAGTCCTCGTTCATCGTCTCCAGCATGCCCGAGCGGGTGAGCCGGGCGTAGATGGCCGAGTAGAGCAACGCCAGCGAACACCACGCCGGGATCAGGGTGTTGGCCCACTGCGAAGGGTTCTCGGTGAGCGGGACGTAGTCCCGTCCGAAGATCGGCCAGTTGAAGACGAAGAGCAGGATCGCCAGGTTGCCGGTGAAGAACATGGGCAGCGAGACGCCGGCGAGCGCCACGCCCATGAACGTCCGGTCGAAGAGCGAGCGCGGCTTCAGCGCCGAGATGACACCGATCGCCACACCGGACACCAGCCACAGCACGGCGGCGCCCGCGGCCAGCGAGAGGGTGATCGGAAGGCGGGAGGTGAGCTGCGGCCAGACCGCGACGTGGTCCTTGAAGGAGTAGCCGAAGCAGGGAACGTCGCAGTGCACCGTGGTGGGGCCGAGGTTGTAGTCGGCGCCGGCCACGATCCCCTTGATGAAGTGCCAGTACTGGACGTAGACGGGCTGATCCAGACCGAGGTTGTGCTTGACAGCGGCGATGTCCGCCTGCGACGGGCTCTTGCCGATGTACTGCTGCGCCAGCTGGTCCGCTGTCTGGCCGACGAGCCGTGGCAGCAGGAAGAAGATGGCGAAGGTGACCGCGGAGACGACCAGCAGCAGGATCACTGCCGCGAACGTCCGGCGGAGGATGTACGAGATCACGGGGACCGGCGCTGGTGCCCGCGGGCCGCGAAGCCCGCGGGCACCAATGCCTTCACCTGCCTTCCGGGGCTGCTACTTCGACGCGACGCCGATGTTGAGGTAGTCGTACTGACCGCTGAAGGCCGCCGTGGAAACCAGGTTGGTGTAGTTCTGCGGGCGGGCGAGCAGGACCTTGAAGTAGGTCAGCGGGACGAGGACGGCGTCGTCCATGGTCTTCTTGTCGATCTGCGTGTACAGGCTGTTGCGCTCGGTGTCGTCCTGCGTACCGATCGCCTTGCCCAGCAGTGCGTTGACGTCCTTGTTGTCGTACTGCGACAGGTTGGTGTTACCGGACTGGCTGATCGCCTTGCCGTTCAGGATCTGCTGGAGGAAGCCGTAGCCGGAGGGCCAGTCGGCGCCCCACTGCATCATCTCCAGGCCGATGTTCTGCTTCTTGGTGAACTTCGGCACACCCGCGTAGTCGGTGAAGTACTTGCCGGACGGGTACTGCTTGAGGGTGGCGTTGATGCCGACCTTCTTCAGCGACGCGATGATCGCCGTGGCGGCGTCGATCTCCTGCGGACGGTCCGAACGGGCCGAGATGTTGGTGGAGATCGAGGACTTGCCGCAGGCCTTCAGCTGGTCCTTGGCCTTGGCGGCGTCGCCCTTGTTGTCCTTGGTGGCGTAGACGTCGGACTTGGAGTAGCCCGGGATGTCCGGCGGCAGGACGGTGGAGGCGATCTCACCGCGGATCGGGCCGCCCTCGGCGGTCTGCACCGAGAACTTGTCGATGGCGTACTGCACGGCCTTGCGGCACTCGACCTTGTCGAACGGCGCGACGGTGGTGTTGATCGCCAGGTAGACGAGACGGCCGCCGTAGGTGTTGTCCGTGTTGGCCTTCTTCGCGGCGTCGGTGATCACCTGCGCCTGCGTCGAGGCCTGGACACCTGTGCCGGCGAGCTCGATCGCGTTGCCCGCGAGGACGTCCTTGTCGATCGTCTCCGGGTTGACCTTCAGCTTGACGACGATCTTGTCCGGCAGCTGCTTGCGCAGCGGGTCCGTCTTGGCGTCCCAGTTCTCGTTGCGCACGAGGACGGCCTGCTTGCCCTCCTCGTAGCTCTGGAACTTGTACGAGCCGGAGGAGACGATGTGCTTGACGTAGTCGACGCCCGTGTCCTTCGCCTTGGGCACCGGAGCCGTCTGCGGGGCGGCGACCAGGTAGTCGAACTCCTGGAAGGCCTGCTTCAGGTGGAAGACGATGGTGGTGTCGTCCGGCGTCTCGATGGAGGACAGGCCCTTGTCGCTCTTGTCCTTGTACGGGCCCTTGTACTTGTCGCCGCCGGCCATGAACTGCTGGAAGTAGTTCGGGCCGAGGGAGAGCACGTCACGCGCGAAGTTGGAGCGCTCGACGGCGTACTTGACGTCCTTCGAGGTGATCGGCGTGCCGTCCTCGTACTTGACGCCGGTACGCAGCTTGTACGTCCAGGTCTTGCCGCCGTCGCTCGGGACGCCCTTGCTCGCCGCGAGGTCCGGGACGAGGGTGTTGCCCTTCTGGCCCGCGCCGGGCTGGAAGGTCATCAGCGGGCGGGCGTAGAGCCGGCTGAGGTTGTACATGTAGGCGTAGTACGTGTTGCCCGGGTCGAACGAGTCCGGGACGTCGGACAGCTCGTAGGTGAGCGTCCCGCCCTTCTTGTCGGACACGTTGACGACGCCCTTGGTCGCGGCGTTGGCCCCGGCCGACTTGCCGTTCCCGTCCTTGTTGTCATCGGCCTTGCTGCAACCCGCGAGAAGCAGGCTGACGGAGCCGATGGCCGCCATAGCGGCCAGCGCTGACCTTCGCATGATGGGCGCTTTCCCCTCCATTGTTGGAAAAAAATTTTCGGGCTCTCGACAGCAGACGTCAGCGGCTGCGCGGGTCGAGAGCGTCGCGGAGACCGTCGCCGAGCAGGTTGAACGCGAGGACGGTGACGAAGATGGCGAGACCCGGAACGATCATGAACGCCGGGTCGACCTGGTAGTAGTTGACCGCCTCGCGGAGCATTCCGCCCCAGGACGCCTGCGGGGGCTGGATGCCGACGCCGAGGAAGCTCAGGGACGCCTCGAAGAGGATGTTGGTCGGGATGAGCAGCGTCGAGTAGACGATGATCGGGCCGACCAGGTTGGGCATCAGTTCCCGGAACAGGATGTACGGGGCCTTGGCGCCCATGCCGCGGGAGGCCGACACGAACTCGCGCTCGCGCAGGGCGAGGGTCTGGCCTCGGACGATCCGGCCCAGATAGGGCCAGTTGAAGAAGCCGATGACGAAGATCAGCACGCTCAGGTGGAGCGGGAGTCCGTCGAGGCCGAAGGCGCCGCCCTGGAGGGTGGCGGAGATGGAGATGGCGAACAGCAGGAGGGGGAAGGCGAGGAAGGTGTCCATCAGCCGGCTGATGACGGCGTCGACCCGACCGCCGTAGTAACCGGCGACGACGCCCATGATCGCGCCGATGACGTTGGACAGGATGGTCGCCCCGAAGGCCACCACCAGCGACACCCAGGAGCCCTCCAGGATGCGGGTGGCGATGTCCCGGCCGAACTTCGGGTCCACGCCCAGCGGGTGGTCCAGGCTCATGCCGCCCCAACTGCCCTTGGGCAGCGAGGTGTCCGGGGTGATCAGGTCCTGGTGGAAGGCGTTGGGGTCGAGCCCGAAGACGGACTGGATGGGGCGGGAGAGGATCGCGAGGAGGACCAGCAGGAGCACGATGACGCCGCCGGCGACGGCGACCTTGTCCTTCTTGAACCGGGTCCAGGCGATCTGGCCCAGGGAACGACCCTCGATCTGCCCCTTGCCGGCACCCTCCAGCACAGCCTCCGGCTGTGCCTCGGCTGCCGCTCCGGTGGTCTCGATCGGTGCGGTCACGGTGAGCGACCCCTCTCGCCGGTGGTGACCGGCCTGCGCCTGCCGCGGATTGCGGCTTTGTCGACTTGCCATCGATCACGAGGTCTCGACCTCGTGTCTGAGTCGCGAGTCTTCAGCGTCGTCGTGATCAGCCGCCAGGTCTGACGGTGAAAGTATGCGCAACCGTGATGCAGTTCGGAGGATTCCGTTATCCGAACAGTGGGTAACACCCCTCGGACGTGTGCCAGTTGGGACAGAGCGGCGAATCTACGCGGTTCGGGACGTTCAGCCGAAGTCTACGCGCGCAGAAGCCCGCCTCCAGCGGACATCTTGCACTTCGGGTCAGGAGCCGTGCGGAGCGTGCCAGTCGGTCAGTAGCCGCCGTGCACCGGCGGATAGCCGTACCCGCCGGCCGGGGACTGCGGCGGGACGGGGACCTGGAGCCGGGGCTGCGGCGCGGCCGCGTGGGCCTCGCGGTCGTAGAAGGGGCGCGCGTTGGCCCGCATCCACAGCACCACCGGGTCGTAGCCGTCCGTCATCGCGACCGTGGACACCGGCAGTCCCTCCGGGACCGCCCCGATGGACTGCTGCATCATGGCGCGCACCGAATCGACCGCGGCGGGCGAGGTCTCGTACACGTCCAGCCCGATGGCGAGGTACGGCGCCCCGAGCGCGGGCTGCACCCAGGCGCGGCGCAGCGAGCGCAGCGCGGGGGTGCGGTGCGCGTTCTGCGCGAGCAGGGCGTAGAACGGGGAGATCTCGATGGCGGGTTCGGACAGGCGCAGCGGGCCGGCGGGCTGGCGGTCCAGACCGGTGGCGATGCGGCGCAGGTCCAGCCAGGGGACGCCGACACCGCCGCCCGGGGCGTGCGGGTTGAGCCAGAGGCCGTAATGGTCGGGGTAGAGGGTGCGGGCCACGTCCAGGCCGTCGACCACCTCGTAGGACCGGTTCCAGCCGCTGGCCGACAGCTCCTGGGCGGAGGTCACACAGGGGGCGTAGTGGAAGCCGTCGACCTCCATGTCCCCGTACTGGGCGTCCGGGGAGCCGGCCTGGCCGTGCCACAGGAGCATCCAGATCTGGCCGGAAGAAGGGGTGGCGAGGGCGCGCAGCAGAGCCTCGTAGGCGTCGTAGCGTCCGGGCGTGACCTGGCGCAGCATGTGCTCCACGCTGCCGGTCACGCCGCCGCTGTGGCTCGCGCTCACCTGTCGTGCCCTTCTTTTCAATGGCCCGCGTTCTGGAAACAGCTTAAGCGCCCGGTGGCTCCGGGCCTTCGGCCGATGCCCGGCCGCGAGCCCCTAGGTCCTGTCGTCAAACTCCCGCCGTCCGCCCGGAGGGCGGGCCTCGCGGCGTCAGGTGCGTGCTCTCGGCGTGCCGGGCCCCGTCCCTCGTACTGGACGTACTTGGTTCGGGGCCCGGTGCGGCGAGAGTGCGTGCATGGCGTCGCGAGGCAGGCGGGAGTTTGACGACAGGACCTAGTGGCCGTGCTGGTAGAAGGGGCGGACGTTGTTCTTCAGCCAGCCGGCCACCGGGTCGTCGGTGACGTCCAGCAGGACCAGGTTGACCGGCCAGGCGACCGGGGCCATGCCGAGGGCCTTGCCGAGGGCCTGGAGCGGTAGGGCGCGCAGGTCGCCCTCCCACTGGGAGAGTTCCACGCCCACGAACATCACCGGGTCGGCCGTCTCGACGGCGGCCAGGCAGCGGCGGGCGCTCAGCACCACGCCGGTCTCGGCGAACTCGGCGGAGGCGGCGGAGAGGAAGTCGACCGGGTCGTCCTGCCAGTCGGGCTCGAAGAGGCGGACCCGGCCGCCGCTGCCGGGGCCGTCGAGCGGGGTGCGGCCCGTCCGGCACAGCTCGGCCACGGCCTCGGGCGGCAGCGGTATGCCGACCACGCCCTCGGGGTTGACGGCGATGCCGAGCTGCGGGGGCAGCCCGCGGGCGAACTCCACCGCCGGGGCGATGGTGTACGCCATGTGGGGGCCGGCGACCTGGCGGAGCTGCTCCTCGGAGCTGAACACCGGGACGTACGCCTGGCCGTCGATCTCGAGCGTCGGCAGGTCCAGCGGGCCGCTGTCCGGGCCCCCGCCGTTGGGGAGCGGGACCCACAGGAAGCTGCGCCCGAGGACCTCGACGATCCGGGCGCCCGCCGAGGGGATGCCGAGGGAGGCCGACAGCACCTCCTCCAGCTCGTTACCGGGCCAACCGCCGTGCGGGTGGGGGTGCGCCTGTGCCGGGAAGTCCGCGGGAATGTCCGCCGGGAAGTCCATGTGCCTACCGCCTGCCGGGAATCACTGGTGTGACCAAGAACAAGAAGGCTATCGGGTGGCCGTGACAGCGCCTCACCGAGCGAAGCCGACCCGGCCGAGGACGTCCGCCGCGTCCCGGTCCAGCAGCACCGCCGCACCGCAGCCGGCGGGCGGTCTCCCCTGCTCCACCGCGCGCAGCAGCCGGGCGGTGGTGCGGCGGTGGCGGCGGAAGGCGTAGCGGGAGACGCCCCGGCCGCGCTCGCGCTGGCCCTGCCGGGCCGTCTCGGCGGGGACGTCGAGGAGGATCAGGTGCAGGGTGGCGCCGCGGCGCCGGGCCTCGCGGGCGAGCCAGGCGCGCACCCAGGGCTGGGTGCCGCAGTCGTGCACGACGACTCCCTCGCCGCTGCGCAGGGCGCGGCGCAGTCCGGCGTAGTGGGCGAGGCGGACCAGCGGGCGGTACAGGGCGTAGGGGAGCCGGCGGGGGACGCGGGCGTCCCAGCGGTCGCGGGTGTCCTGGGAGTCGACGCGCCGGCCGGTGACCGCGCGGCGCATCAGGGTGGACTTGCCGCTGCCGGGCAGGCCGGTGATCACCACCAGGTCCCGGGGGCCGAAGAGCAGGGCGTGCGGGCTGCGGCCCGCGCGGTCGCGCAGATCGCGGACGACGGGCGCGGGGCGGTCCGCCGCGCGCCCGCGGGCGGGGGCGGCAGGTTGCTCCGGCATCGCGACCCCGGCGTGGGCGGCACAGGCCGGCGTCCTGTTCACCATGATCGTCCTCCCCCTGGGCTCGGTCATCCCCATGCCCGTTGTATGTAAAGAGAAGGTAATGGGCAAGGGTCGGCGCCGCGTGCGCGTACGGCCACAGGTCGGTTACAACCGGCACGCTCTGGATGGCCGGGGTGCGGCGTGCAATGATGAGGCCGCCAACTGCATACCGGCCGTTTGAATCCGCGCGGGAGAGTCCCCAGGTCCCCTTGGACCGCTTGGGGCGCCGAAGGAGCAAGTCCCTCCCTTGAATCTCTCAGGCCCCGTTACCGCGCGGGCGAGGCACATCTGAAAAGCGGGCCGCCGCACCGGCGGCTCCACCCAAGGTGCAAGCCGTGATCGCCCCCGTGGCGGTCGGGGCGAACCTCTCAGGTTCCGATGACAGATGGGGAGGAACGTTCCTCGCCCGTCCTTCGTGCCCTGGGAGACGACCGACCGATGAGCAGTACCGAACCCGTTGAGCCGCGCCGCACCGCGCTGGACGCGCTGCACCGCTCGCTCGGCGCGACGATGACCGACTTCGCCGGCTGGGACATGCCCCTGCGCTACGGCTCCGAGCGCGACGAGCACATCGCCGTGCGCACGCGCGCCGGTCTCTTCGACCTCTCCCACATGGGCGAGATCACCGTCACCGGTGCCGGTGCGGCCGACCTGCTGAACTTCGCCCTGGTCGGCAACATCGCCTCCGTCGGTGTCGGCCGTGCCCGCTACACCATGATCTGCCAGGCCGACGGCGGCATCCTGGACGACCTGATCGTCTACCGGCTGGCCGAGACCGAGTACCTGGTCGTCGCCAACGCCTCCAACGCCCAGGTGGTGCTGGACGCGCTGACCGAGCGCGCCGCCGGCTTCGACGCCGAGGTCCGCGACGACCGGGACGCCTACGCGCTGATCGCCGTGCAGGGCCCGGAGTCCCCCGGCATCCTGAAGGCCCTCACCGACGCCGACCTGGACGGCCTCAAGTACTACGCCGGGCTGCCCGGCACGGTGGCCGGCGTCCCGGCGCTGATCGCCCGCACCGGCTACACCGGCGAGGACGGCTTCGAGCTGTTCGTGCGGCCGGAACACGCCGTGTCGCTGTGGCAGGCGCTGACCGAGGCCGGCGCGGGCGTCGGGCTGGTCCCGTGCGGCCTGTCCTGCCGGGACACGCTGCGCCTGGAGGCGGGCATGCCGCTGTACGGACACGAGCTGACCACCTCCCTGACCCCCTTCGACGCCGGGCTCGGGCGCGTGGTGAAGTTCGAGAAGGAGGGCGACTTCGTCGGGCGCGAGGCGCTCGCGCGGGCCGCCGAGCGGGCCGCCGCCGAGCCCCCGCGGGTCCTGGTCGGGCTGGTCGCCGAGGGCCGCCGGGTGCCGCGCGCCGGGTACGCCGTCGTCGCCGGCGGCGAGGTGATCGGCGAGGTCACCTCCGGCGCCCCCTCCCCCACCCTGGGCAAGCCGATCGCCATGGCCTACGTCGACGCGGCGCACGCGGCGCCGGGCACCGAGGGCGTCGGCGTGGACATCCGGGGAACCCACGAGCCGTACCGGGTCGTGGCCCTGCCGTTCTACAAGCGCCAGAAGTAGAGACCGCACGGTCGCCCGGCCACGGGGCCCGGCTCCGGGGCCGACGCGTGACCCTGCGCACATTCACCCGCCCACCAGCGGTTTCCGTACTCCCCCCGTCATCAGCACGCCCGCGCGTACAGGAGAATTCAGGCCATGAGCAACCCCCAGCAGCTGCGCTACAGCAAGGAGCACGAGTGGCTGTCGGGCGCCGAGGACGGCGTCTCGACGGTCGGCATCACGGAGCACGCGGCCAACGCGCTCGGCGATGTCGTCTTCGTCCAGCTCCCCGAGACCGGCTCCACGGTGTCCGCGGGCGAGACCTGCGGCGAGCTGGAGTCGACGAAGTCGGTCTCCGACCTGTACTCGCCGGTCTCCGGTGAGGTCGTTGAGGTCAACGAGGACGTCGTCAACGACCCGTCGCTGGTGAACTCCGCCCCCTTCGAGGGCGGCTGGCTCTTCAAGGTGCGCGTCGCGGAGGAGCCGGCCGAGCTGCTCACCGCGGACGAGTACACCGCCTTCACCACCGGCTGAGGAGTCGTAGCCCCATGACTGTCCTGAACACGTCCCTGCACGAGCTGGACCCGGAGATCGCCGCCGCGGTCGACGCCGAGCTGGTCCGCCAGCAGTCGACGCTGGAGATGATCGCCTCCGAGAACTTCGCGCCGCTCGCGGTCATGGAGGCCCAGGGCTCGGTCCTCACCAACAAGTACGCCGAGGGCTACCCGGGCCGCCGCTACTACGGCGGCTGCGAGCACGTCGACGTCGCCGAGCAGATCGCCATCGACCGGGTCAAGGAGCTGTTCGGCGCCGAGTACGCCAATGTGCAGCCCCACTCCGGCGCCTCCGCCAACCAGGCGGCCCTGTTCGCGCTGGCCCAGCCCGGGGACACCATCCTCGGCCTGGACCTGGCGCACGGCGGCCACCTGACCCACGGCATGCGGCTGAACTTCTCCGGCAAGCAGTTCAACGTGGTCGCCTACCACGTGGACGACGCCGGCCTGGTCGACATGGCCGAGGTCGAGCGGCTCGCCAAGGAGCACCGCCCCAAGGTGATCATCGCGGGCTGGTCCGCCTACCCGCGGCAGCTGGACTTCGCCGAGTTCCGCCGGATCGCCGACGAGGTCGAGGCGTACCTGTGGGTCGACATGGCGCACTTCGCGGGCCTGGTCGCGGCCGGTCTGCACGCGAACCCCGTGCCCTACGCCGACGTGGTCACCTCCACCACGCACAAGACGCTGGGCGGCCCGCGCGGCGGCATCATCCTCGCGCGCGGCAAGGACTTCGCGAAGAAGCTGAACTCCTCCGTCTTCCCGGGCTTCCAGGGCGGTCCCCTGGAGCACGTGATCGCGGCGAAGGCGGTCTCCTTCAAGGTCGCCGCCTCCGAGGAGTTCAAGGAGCGCCAGCGGCGTACGGTGGAGGGTGCCCGCATCCTCGCCGAGCGCCTGACGGCCGCCGACGCCCGCGAGGCCGGGGTGGACGTGCTGTCCGGCGGTACGGACGTGCACCTGATCCTGGTCGACCTGCGCGCGTCCGAGCTGGACGGTCAGCAGGCGGAGGACCGGCTGCACGAGGTCGGCATCACGGTCAACCGCAACGCCGTCCCGAACGACCCGCGCCCGCCGATGGTCACCTCCGGACTGCGCATCGGCACGCCGGCCCTGGCCACCCGCGGCTTCACGGCCGAGGACTTCGCCGAGGTCGCGGACGTGATCGCCGAGACGCTGAAGCCGTCGTACGACGTGGAGTCCCTGAAGGCGCGCGTGCGGGCGCTCGCCGACAAGCACCCGCTGTACCCGGGTCTGAACAAGTAAGTCCCCGGCGGGGTACCCGGCACCCGGGTACCCCGCCACCCCCCTGTCTTGAGGAGTGACCGTGGCCATCTCGGTCTTCGACCTGTTCTCGATCGGCATCGGCCCGTCCAGCTCCCACACGGTCGGCCCGATGCGGGCGGCGCGCATGTTCGCCCGCCGGCTGCGCAACGAGGGCCTGCTCGGCTCCGTGGCGTCCCTGCGCTGCGAGCTGTACGGCTCGCTCGGCGCGACCGGCCACGGCCACGGCACCCCGAAGGCGGTGCTGCTCGGCCTGGAGGGCGCCTCGCCGCGCACGGTCGACGTGGAGACGGCCGACGAGCGGGTGGCCCGCATCAAGCGGGCGGGCCGGCTCTCGCTGCTCGGCGAGCACGAGATCGCGTTCTCCTTCGACGACGACCTGGTCCTGCACCGCCGCAAGGCGCTGCCCTACCACGCGAACGGCATGACCGTGTGGGCGTACGACGCCTCGGGCGCCGAGGTGCTGTCGAAGACGTACTACTCGGTCGGCGGCGGCTTCGTGGTGGACGAGGACGCGGTGGGCGCGGACCGCATCGTGCTGGACGACACGGTCCTGAAGTACCCCTTCCGCACCGGCGACGAGCTGCTGCGCCTGACGAAGGAGACGGGCCTGTCGATCTCCTCGCTGATGCTGGAGAACGAGCGGGCCTGGCGCACCGAGGAGGAGATCCGCGCCGGCCTGCTGGAGATCTGGCGGGTGATGCGCGAGTGCGTGCGGCGCGGCATGTCCCGTGAGGGCATCCTGCCCGGCGGTCTGAAGGTCCGCCGCCGCGCGGCCGTCTCGGCCCGCCAGCTGCGCGCCGAGGGCGACCCGCTGGCGCACGCCATGGAGTGGCTCACGCTCTACGCGATGGCGGTCAACGAGGAGAACGCGGCGGGCGGCCGGGTCGTGACGGCCCCGACGAACGGCGCGGCGGGCATCATCCCGGCGGTCCTGCACTACTACATCGACTTCGTCCCCGGTGCCGACGAGGACGGCGTGGTCCGCTTCCTCCTCGCCGCCGGCGCGATCGGCATGCTCTTCAAGGAGAACGCCTCCATCTCGGGCGCCGAGGTCGGCTGCCAGGGCGAGGTCGGCTCCGCCTGCTCCATGGCCGCGGGCGCCCTCGCCGAGGTGCTCGGCGGCTCCCCCGAGCAGGTGGAGAACGCGGCCGAGATCGGTATGGAGCACAACCTCGGCCTGACCTGCGACCCGGTCGGCGGCCTGGTGCAGATCCCGTGCATCGAGCGCAACGGCATGGCCGCGGTGAAGGCGGTCACGGCCGCGAAGATGGCGATGCGCGGCGACGGCTCCCACAAGGTGTCCCTGGACAAGGTCATCAAGACCATGAAGGACACCGGCGCGGACATGAGCGTGAAGTACAAGGAGACGGCCCGGGGCGGGCTGGCGGTGAACATCATCGAGTGCTGAGCCGACCGGGTGACGGCGTGTCGTGACGATAAGCTGTTTTCCTGTCACCGAGCGCTACCATCGGTACCGTGATCGACCTGTACCCCGCGCTGTGGGGGCTGCTCGGCAGCGGTGTCGCCGAAGCACTGAACCTCTCGGCGCTGATGCGACCGTCCGGCCCGCGCAGTCGCTGGCGCTGGCCGTGGCGCAACCGCGCCGACCGTCCGGTGATGCTGGTCGCCATCGGACTGCGGCTGTTCGCCGGTTTCGGCCTCACCGCGGCGCTGGGGAACTCGGGGCAACTGCCCAACGCCACCGCCGCGTTCGCCGTCGGGGTGACGACCCCCCTGGTCGTGGCCAAGTTCTTCCAGTCGATCCCGCTCGCCGGCCCGGTCGCCGGACAACCTCCCGAGCCCCCGCTGCCCACCGCACGCCAGGCGGGCGAGGAGACCGACGAGGCGCTGTCGCGGCCGAGGGGGTCCAATGCTGCGAGCTGACAGCCCGCTCGGCCGTCTGGTGTGCGCGCTGGCCGCACGCCCCCCGCACGGGCCGGTGGTTCCGCAGGCACGGCCGGGCGCCCGGCTGGTGGCGGCGCTCGGGGCGCGACCGGTGCCGGTGCCCAGGGCGCCGGTGCCGCCCGGGCCCCGCCCGGTGCCGTACCGGCCGTCGCAACGGGGGCGCTGGCTGTCCGGGCTGCTCACCGGCTGGCTCGTCGTCCTGACCTGCCTGACCGCGGCCGCCGTGCAGGAGGTGCTGCCCACGCCCTGGCAGCGGGCGGAACCGCGGCGGACCGGCGGACTCCCCGCGGAGCACTGGCGGCCCGTCAGCGGTGGCCGGCTCGCGCCGCGCGGCCGGGCCGACGCGCTGGCGTTCACACCGGACGGGGGCTCGCTGGTGACGATCAGCCGCTCCGCGACGGAGACGTGGGAGGTGTGGGACCCCGAACATCCGCAGCGCATCGTCTCGCCGCACGGCATGCGGCATGTGACGGCCGTCGGGACCAGCCCCGACGGCCGCACTCTCGTGGCGGCGGGGGCGGAGGGGGTACGCGGACTGGCCCTCGGCTCGGGGACGACCCGCTGGTCCGCCGCGGGCGTCAGCGGGCAGGTGAAGGCCCTGCTGGACACCGGCCGCGAGGTGCTGCTGGCCGGCGCCACCCCGGACGGCGCCACCGAGCTGGCCGCGCTGGGCACGGAGACCGGGCGGGCGCGGCGGCTGAGCGGGCTCGGCCGCACCGCACGGTCCGCCCAGTTCTCCCCCGACGGCCGCGCCCTCGCCGTCGCCGACGCCGGTGGAGCGGTCCGGCTGTGGGACGTGTCGGACCCCAGGCACCCGCGGGCCGAGGCGCTGCTCCCGCCGCCCTCCGGTCACGAGACCACCGCGCTCGCCTTCAGCCCCGACGCCCGGGTGCTGGCCACCGTGGACTCGGGGCGGACCGTACGGCTGTGGGACCTCACCGAACCCGCGCACCCGCGTGCCCTGGGACACCCCTTCGAGGACCGTGCCGAGCGGGTCGCCGGGCTCGCCTTCAGCCCCGACGGCCGGCTGGTGGCCACGGTGGGCACCGACGGGGCGGCGAACCTGTGGTGGCGCGCGCACGGTGCGGAGGCCGATGTTCGACCGGGGGCTACCCCGGAGTAACCGATCAGCCCTAGGCTGCCGCCAACTCGGCGACGGTGAGAGGGAGTTCGGGCATGCGGGTGATGAGACGGCTGGCGGCGCTCGCGGGTGCCGCCGCTCTGCTGGCGGTGGCACCGGGCAACGCCCACGCGGCGTCGCCGAAGTTCTCCGAGACGACGGCCATCGGCACGCACAACGCGTACGAGAAGGCCAAGTACGCCTACTTCGCCCAGGCGCTGGACTCCGGGGCCTCGCTGCTGGAGCTGGACGTCTACGCCGACAGCCTCAGCCGCCGCTGGCGGGTCAGCCACGGCAACCCGCTGGGCAACGACAACAACTGCGAGGCGGCGAAGACGCCGGGCGAGCTGTACGGCAAGAGCCGCGACCAGGACCTCGGCAGCTGCCTGGACAACATGGCGGCCTGGAACCAGCTCCACCCCGACCACCCGCCGATCGTCGTCAAGGTGGAGTTCAAGGTCGGCTTCAACGACAACGCGAACCTCGGCCCGGACGAGTTCGACACCCTCGTCGCACAGAGGCTGGGCGGCAGCGTCTACAAGCCGGCCGACCTGCTCGGCGGGACGTACGGCTCGCTGGACGCGGCGGCGAAGGCCGACGCCTGGCCCGCCCGGGACTCCCTCCGGGGCAAGTTCCTCTTCGAGATGATCCCGGGCACGGTCGAACAGGCCAACCCGTTCGACCACTACTGGACCGACCAGGAGTACGGCGACCACCTGCGGGACCTGTACGCGGCCGGACGGATCGGACAGGCCCAGGCGTTCCCGGTCGTGCTCGGCGCCGCCGGCGGCGACCCGCGCACCAGCCGTTACGACGCCTCGATCCGCCCCTGGTTCGTCTTCTTCGACGGCGACGCGGCGACCTACGTGAACAACGGCTACGACACGTCGTTCTACTCCGCGAACCACTACATCCTGATCGCGACGGACGCCCACAACGTGTCCCCGGCGATCTCCTCCACCGCCCCGACGGACGCCGAAGTCGCCACGCGCCTCGCCCTGCTGGCCCGGAACCACGCGAGCGTCATCACCTCCGACTGGGCCGCCAAGCCGGCGTCGGTGCTGGGATCGGTGGTCACCCGCGGCTGAGGATTTCCGGGCGGCCGGGCGGGTCACCCACGCCGGAACGGGGCATATATCGGACAACTCCTATCCCCCACCGGCACTTTGGGAGCTCCCCATGCTCCACGGCATCGACCTCAGCGCGTACCAGTCCTCCTCGTACGACACGCACGGCCTCTCCTTCGTCTTCCTCAAGGCGACGGAGGGGCGTTCGTACGTCAACCCCCGCCTGACCGCGCAGACGAAGAGGGGCCGCGACGCCGGGCTCGTCATCGGCTTCTACCACTTCCTGTGGCCCGGCGACCTCACCGACCAGGCCGACTACTTCCTGCGGCACGCCCCGGACCGCCCCGGCGACATCCTCGCCGTCGACTGGGAGACCACCGGCGACGGCACGCACGCGAGCAACGCGGAGAAGGACCGCTTCATCCGCAAACTGAAGGAACGGCGGCCGGACAACCGGGTCGTCCTCTACTGCAACCGCCACTTCTGGCTGGAGATCGACCGCACGTCGTACGCCGGCGACGGGCTGTGGATCGCCGACTACGTCTCCGCGGGCAAGCCCCGCATCAAGGCCAAGTGGCGGTTCCACCAGTACACCAGCGAGCCCCACGACAAGGACGTGGCCCGGTTCGCGGACAAGGACGACCTGCGCGACTGGGCCACGCCCTAGGTCCTGAGGGTCCTCAGGCCCGGAAGTCCGCCGGGCGTTCCGGGGACGCCTGCGCGAGCGCCTCACGGACCGCCGCCACGCCCGCCCGCAGGCCGTAGACCGGGGTGCCCGGCTGCTGGCGCCAGGAGTCGGCGATGGTACCGGCGTCGACCGTGTCGAAGCCGAGCGCGTCGATCAGCTCGCGGACGGTCCGCTTGGCCGCCTCGTCGTCACCGGCGACCGGCAGGGCCAGGCGGTCCGGGTCGCCGACGGGGCGGGGGCGGTCCAGGATGTCCTGGGCGTAGGTGCCGTTGAAGGCCTTGACCACCCGGTGGCCGAGGTGCTGCTCGGTCCAGCGGCTCTCGGTGAGCCCGTCGTCCTCGATGGCGGCGATCCGGCCGTCCCGCTGCGGGTAGTAGTTGCCGGTGTCGATCACCGCGACGTCCTCGGCCGCGCCGTCCAGCAGGCCGGCGGGCAGGTCGGGGACGGCCTTCAGCGGGACGGTGACGACCACGACACGGGCGCCTTCGGCCGCCTCCGCGGCCCGGACCGGGGTCGCGCCGGTCTCCTCGGCCAGTTCCCTGAGCGTCTCGGGACCGCGTGAGTTGGCGACGGAGACGTCATGGCCGAGGGCGGTGAGCCGCCGGGTGAGGTTGCCGCCGATGTTCCCCGCACCGATGATGCCGATCTTCATGGCCGACCTTCCGGATGATTCATGCGCGTGCATGCTTCTGTCGGCAGAAGCAACCACGCGGGAATGCCGACTATTCCGGTCGCTGCGCCAAACGGGGCGACGGCAGGGGGTGTCCGGTCCGCGCGGGACGGGACACCCCCCGGCGCCGGCGGGTCACTTGCTCAGGTAGGCCCAGAACTCGTCGAACGACAGCACCTTGTCGCCGTTGAGGTCACGGGTCCTGATGACGGCCTCCGCGACCGTCTCGGTGACGTTCCAGTCACCGGCCTGCGCCAGGGCGGACTTGAACTCCGCCGCGGTGATGAATCCGTCACCGTCCGCGTCGATCCGCTGGAACTCCTTGCGCGCTTCCTCGATGTCCGCCACCGATCCGCCCCTTTTATTCGTGTTTCTGATGCCGTGCTGGCGTACTGACGCTGGTCAGATTAACGGCCCGCTCGAGCCGTCGGTGCCGCGACCACCCCGGCGGAGTCCGGTGCCGCCCCCGGTCGTGTCTGCCAGGGTGGGTCCGTCAGTGGACGGCGAATCAGGGAGCGGCCGTGGAGACCTTGCGGGACGTCCTCGACGCGGCGGCGGCCGGTGTCTTCCCGCCGGCGGACGGCGGTACGACGATCCTGCCGCAGCCCTCGCCGCGGGACGCGGGAGTGCTGTCCTTCACCGGGCACGCGGTGGTCTTCACCGACGAGGACCCGCACTGGGTGCGCGGGACGCTGCGCGGCACGGACTGCGACGCCCTGGCGGCGCCGATGAACCCGCGCTTCCTGGCCGCCCTGCTGGACCGGACGGGACGGCACACCGAGACCGTCGACGTGCTGCTGGTGGGCGGCCCGCTGCCGGGCGGGCCGCCGCCGGGGCTGCAGGAGATCGAGGACACCGGTCACCCCCGGATCGTCTACGCCCGCCGGCGGCGGGACGACGTGCGGGTCTGGACGGCGGACGGCGGGGTGCTGGTCCTGGGGCGCGGGGTCGCCGGGCGGCTGGAGGTGTCGGTCGAGGTGGACGAGGACGCCCGGCACCGGGGGCTCGGGCGGCGGCTGGTGACCGCCGCCCGGCGGCTCGCCGCGGAGCCGCTGTGGGCGCAGGTCTCCCCGGGGAACGCCCGCAGTCTGCGGGCGTTCCAGGCGGCCGGGTACCGTCCGGTGGGCTCGGAGGTGCTGCTTCAGCGGAAGACGCCGGTGTGCCCCAGTGAGTAGCGGCCCGGCTGCGGGTAGACGGCGAGGCCGTGCGGACCGTTGCCGACCCCGATCCGGGCCAGCTGGGCGCCGGTGCGGGTGTCGATCGCGTAGACCTCGGAGTTGTAGCGGCCGGACAGCCACAGCACCTTGCCGTCTGCGGAGACCCCGCCCATGTCGGGGCTGCCGCCGCCGGGCAGGCGCCACTTCCTGGTGAGCCGGTTTCGGGTGAAGTCGAAGACGGAGACGGTGCCCTCGCCCCGGTTGGAGATGTACATCTCGCGGGAGTCGCGGCTGACGTAGAGGCCGTGGGCGCCCTTGCCGGTGGCGAGGAGCCGGGGCGGGGTGAACTTGTCGCCGTCGAGGACCCACACCCCGTCGGCCATCATGTCGGCGATGTAGAAGAGCTTGCCGTCCGGGGAGACCTTGACGTCCTGCGGCATCGCGCCGCGCAGCGGCAGCTTCTCCTTGCCGAGCACCTCCATCCGCGCGGTGTCGACCTTGAGGAGCTCGCCGCTGAACTCGCAGGAGACGATGAAGTAGCGGCCGTCGATGGAGAAGTCGGCATGGTTGACGCCGTAGCAGGCGACCGGGACGGTCTTGACGGTCTTCATGGTGTGCGCGTCCCGGAAGACGAGCTGGCGGTCCATGGAGGCCATCACGACGGCGTACCTGCCGTCGGGCGTGAAGTAGAGGTTGTAGGGATCGTGCACGTCGACCGGCCGGCCGGCCCGGCCGGTGCGCGGGTCGATCGGGGTGAGGGTGTTGCCGAGGTCGTTGTTGACCCAGAGGGTCTTCAGGTCCCAGGACGGTACGACGTGCTGGGGCTGGCGGCCGACCGGGATGGTGTCGACGACCCGGTAGGTCGCGGGGTCGATGACGGTGACCGTGTCGGAGTTGGTGTTGGGCACGTAGACCCGGGACGGGAAGCCGGCGACCACGGGCGACAGCCGGTTCGGCCGGTCGGCGGAGTACAGGTCGGCCGGGTCGTCGACCGGCGGCATCCCGGGCAGCACGTTCACCCGCGGCTTGGCCGCCCGCGGCTGGACCGGCGTCTTGCCGACCCGGGCCGCGCCCTCGGGGTCCCCGGTGTCGCCGTCGCACGCGGTGAGCAGCGCCAGGGCGGTGACGGCGGCGGCGGCCAGCAGGCGGGCGGCTTTCGTGGTTCGCATCAGCTCAGCAGCTCCGTGGTGGTGACCGCGCGCAGCCCGCGGCGGCCGAGTTCGGTCAGGACGTCGGGAAGGGCGGCGACCGTGTCCGGATAGCCGAAGTGCAGGCTCACCACCGACCCCCGGCGCACCCCGTCGAGGACGTTGCGGGTGACGGCGGCGGCGCCCGGGCCGGTGTAGTCGAGGGAGTCGACGTCGTACGACAGCACGTGCGGGTAGCCGGCGGCGCGGGCCAGCCGGGTGACGAGCGGGGAGGCGGCCGGGGCGCGGGAGGGGCGGAACCAGCTGCCGATGGAGCCGGTGAGCCGTTCCAGCCGGTCGGCGCAGTCGGTGATCTCCCGGCGGGCTTCCGGCTCGGCGAGGGTGTTGACGCCGATGTGCCGCTGGGTGTGGTTGCCGAGGTCATGGCCGCCGTCGAGGACGCGGCGGGCGAGGTCCGGGTGCGCGTCCAGCCAGCTGCCGACGGCCAGCACGGTGAGCCGGGCACCGTGCCGTTCGGCCGTGCCGAGCAGGGCGTGGGCGAGGGTGGGGTCGCCCTGGCCGTGGAAGGTGAGGGCCACCCGGGGGCGGTCGCGCGGTCCGTGGGTGATCTGGTCCGGGAGGCCGGGGTAGGCGCGGGGGGCGGGGGC
>NZ_JOCB01000030.1 GCF_000718775.1 Streptomyces sp. NRRL S-31 | reverse complement strand
CCCGCCCACGCTCCCCGCCAGCCGCACGCACCCCCCGCCGCCCCGCACGGGCGCCCCCGGTGCCTCCCCGCCGACTGCTTGACAGTTCCCCCGTCCCGTGCGGGACTGGGAGGGCGAAGCCGGGCGGACAAGTCGGGGGTGAGTCCTCTGCCGGAGCTGCGCTATCCCAGCGTTGCCGAATTGGTCGCCTACGCCGAGGGGTTGGCGGCCCGGGAGCCCGGGCTGTGCGCGCTGCGCCAGGTGGGCGTCTCCCGCGCGGGAAGACCCCTGCACCTGCTGTCGGTGGGACACGCCCGCCGTGCGGTGCTGGTCGTCGCCGGTGCCCACGCCAACGAGCCGACGGGCGGTTCCACCCTGCGGGTGCTCGCCGAACGCGTGCTGGAAGAGCGTGAGTTGCGCTCGGACACCTCCTGGCACTTCCTGCTGTGCGCCGACCCGGACGGCGCGAGTCTGCATGTGACCCCCGCGCCGCGCAGCCTGCTCGACTACCACCTCGGCTTCTACCGGCCGACGGGTGCCGAGCAGCCGGAGTGGTCGCCGTCGGTGCTGCCGCCGGACCTGCTGCCGCCGGAGACCCGGGCGCTGACCGGGGTGATCGACGAGTTGCGTCCGTACCTCCAGGTCAGCTTGCACGGCACCGATCTGGGCGGCAGTTGGGTGCAGTTGACCAAGGACGTGCCGGGGCTCGCCGAGCCGTTCGCCAAGTCCGCGGCAGAGCTGCGCATCCCGGTGGAGACGGGCGCCTCGGACGCGGCGCTCTGGCCGGCCTCCGGACCCGGAGTGCACGTGATGCCCGGCCCGGAGACGGGCGTGGCCTATCCGAGCATGCCGGACGACGCCCGGCACAGCACCTGGTACCACGCGCACCGGTACGGCGGTCTGACGGCCGTGGTGGAGGTGCCGATGTGGGCCAGCGACCTGGTGGACGACCCGGCGCCGCACCCGGCACCGGCGGCGGCCATGCGGCGCCTCGCCGCCCGGCTGCTGCGGGACGCGCGCGAGGTGGAGCGGGTGCTCGCCGAGGCGCGGCCCCGGCTGGAGGGCTCGGACGGACCGCTGCTGCGGGCCGCGCGGTGGGCGCTGGAACTGATCCCGGGCCTGGCCGAGGACTGGATCCACACCGCCCCCGCGGGCACCACGATGGCGTACGTCGGCAGTGTGGACGCCTTCGGGCGGCGGCTGCCGCTGCGCGCCGCGGCGATGCTGCTCCGGGTGCTGCGGGAGGCGGACGACCGGGCGGCACCGCGCCTGGAGCAGCTGGTGGCCGTCTGGTGCGACTCCTTCGCGCAGCGGTTCCGGGCCCGCTGGGTGCCGCTGGAGCACCAGGTGGAGCACCAGTCCCGGACGGTGCTGGCGGCGGCGGAGCAGGCCCGGGAGCGGGTGGCGTGAACCGGTGCCCGGCCCGCGCCACCCGGCCGGGGTGCGCCGGTCAGCCGTCGAGGGCGAAGACGTGCCGGGTGCGCGCCCGCAGGACGCACGCGCTGGTGTAGGTCTCCCGGAAGTCGATCCACCGGCCGTCCCACCGCCCGCGCGCGCGGGCGGTCACCGGAGCGAAGATCATCGGGCAGAAGACGTCCTCGGCCGGGATGCGGCCGATGTCACCGCCGGCGGCGGCCAGTTCGTCGCACGCCTCGGCGGCGTGCGCGTGCCCGCTGGGCGGGTCGCACCGCAGCAGGCCGTCGCGGAGGATGCCGGAGGAGTCGTTCCCCCTGGTGACCGCCAGGTGGAGCCGGTCGCCCGGGGCGATGTCGCGGGAGGCCGCCTCGGCCGGACCCGCGGTGAGGAGACCTGTGACGGCCAGCAGGGCACCGGCCGCCGCTGCCGCTCGGTTGGTGTGCGTCATGCCCGGTGCATCGGCACGGCGGCCCGTCTTCCGCAGCGTGGCTCACCCGTTCGGGAGCCCGGCCCGGTGCGCACCCCCGCGTGAGCGCGCACCAGTTCGAGCGGAGACGGTCGAGGAGGGGCGACCGGGAAGGGGCGACCGGGGTGGCCGGGGAGGGGGTCAGCCGAGCGCGAGCCGGAACGCCATCCTGCCGAAGGCGACCTGGTCGCCCTCCCGGACGACGACCGCGCCGGTCACCCGACGGCCGTTGACGGTGGTGCCGTTGGTGGAGCCCAGGTCCCTGAGCACCCACAGCCCGCCCTGGCGGCGCAGTTCGGCGTGTACGCGGGAGACCGTCTCGTGGTTCAGGCGCAGCCCGCTGGCGGGGTCGCGGCCGATGCGCAGCGGATGGGTCTGCTCCGGGTGCGGCAGCAGCAGCTTGGGCAGCCGCTCGGCCTGCCAGGCGCGGCGCAGTCGCACGGTGAACCCGGAGACGGCCTCGACGGTGCCGAAGACGGCGCGGGAGAAGCGATTCTCCTGGGGGAGGTCGGCGACGAGGACGGCGAGTTCGTCGGATCGGCGGGCGGCGAGCGCCAGCTCCATGCGGCGCACGAACGTGTCGTGCGAGAGCCGCCCCATGGCGACGCCGTCCCGCAGCACCCGCAGCGCCTTGTCGCGTTCCGCGTCGGACAGGCGCGCGGGGTAGGTGGAGAACTCGAAGGACGACGTCACGCTGGTGATTGTCGGGCAGTGAACCCCGGGTGTCCAGAAAACGCGGAATCGGTGCCCGTGCGCGGGTACTTCCGCGACACCAGCCCGCGAAGGGCGAAGGGAAGGGCGGATCGGTCGTCCGGGACGGCACGATGGGGACGCGGGACATCACGGTGAACAGACGAAGGGGAACGTCCGTGCAGTTCGAGGTGTGGGCACCGCAGGCAGACCGGGTGACGCTCCATTGCGAGGGTGTCACAGCCGCGTTGGCGCGCGATCCGGCCCGCGAGGGGTGGTGGACGGGCGAGGCGGAGGCGGAGCACGGCGCGCGGTACGGGTTCGCGCTGGACGACGGTCCCGTGCTGCCCGACCCGCGCTCGCGCCGCCAGCCGGACGGCCCGGACGGGCTGAGCGCGGTCGTCGACGACGCGCGGCACGTCTGGCGCGCGCGGTGGGCGGGGCGCGGGCTGCCGGGCGCGGTGCTGTACGAGCTGCACGTGGGCACGTACACCCGCGAGGGCACCCTGGACGCGGCGGCGGCCCGGTTGGAACACCTGGTGGAACTGGGCGTCACACACGTGGAGTTGATGCCGCTGTGCCCCTTCCCTGGGCGGCACGGCTGGGGCTACGACGGTGTGTCGCTGTGGGCGGTGCACGAGCCGTACGGCGGTCCCGAGGCACTGAAGCGGTTCGTCGACCGGGCGCACGAGCTGGGGCTGGGCGTCGTCCTGGACGTCGTGCACAACCACTTGGGCCCGTCGGGCAACCATCTGCCGCGGTTCGGGCCGTACTTCACGGACACGCACGCCACGCCGTGGGGCGCGGCGGTGAACCTGGACGGGCCCGGCTCCGACGAGGTGCGCGCCTTCCTCCTCGGCAGCGCGCTGACGTGGCTGCGCGAGTACCGGATCGACGGACTCCGGCTGGACGCGGTGCACGCGCTGTACGACACGCGCGCGTGCCACTACCTGGAAGAGCTGTCGGCGGCCGTGGACGGACTGGCCGAGGAGGTGGGCAGGCCGCTGTTCCTGGTCGCCGAGTCGGACATGAACAACCCGCGGTTCATCACCCCGCGCGAGGAGAACGGCCTCGGACTGCACGCGCAGTGGAACGACGACTTCCACCACGCCCTGCACACGACGCTCACCGGTGAGTCCCAGGGCTACTACGCCGACTTCGCGCGCAGGCCCTTCGCCGCGCTCGCCAAGACGCTCACCGGCGGCTGGTTCCACGACGGGACGTACTCCAGTTTCCGGGGCCGCCGTCACGGCAGGCCGCTGGACCGCGCGCGCGTGGCCGGGCACCGGCTGCTCGGCTACAGCCAGACCCACGACCAGGTCGGCAACCGCGCCCGGGGCGACCGACTCGCCGCCCACCTCTCCCCCGGCCTGCTGGCGTGCGCGGCCACGCTGACGCTGACCGCCCCGTTCACGCCGATGCTGTTCATGGGCGAGGAGTGGGCGGCGGGCACCCCCTGGCAGTTCTTCACCGACCACACCGACCCGGAGCTGGCGGAGGCGGTACGGCGGGGCCGGCGGCGGGAGTTCGCGGCACACGGCTGGGCCGAGGAGGACGTACCGGATCCGCAGGACCCGGCGACCCGGGAGCGGTCCTGCCTCGACTGGGCGGAGCGGGAGGGCGAGCCCCACGCGCGCGTGCTGGCCTGGTACCGGCGGCTGATCGCGCTGCGCCGCGCCCAGCCCGACCTCACCGACCCCGACCTCGCCGACACCAAGGTCGCGTACGACGAGGACGCCCGCTGGCTGGCCTTCCGGCGCGGGGACGTCCGGGTGGCCGTCAACCTCGGCGCGGGAACGGCGGCGATCCCGCTGGGCACCGGCCGCGTGGAGATCCTGGCCGCCTGGGACCCGGTGACGCCGCCGGGTCCCGACGGGCTGCTCCAGGTGCCGGGCGAGTCCTGCGTGGTGCTGACGCAGCCCTGAGGGCCGGTGCGGGCGCGGCCCGGGCCGGCGGGTGCGTCAGGGCTCGGGCTCGTTCTCCTTCAGGTCGGTCACCCGCTCCAGCAGGATCGGCTCCCAGGCGCGGCGCAGTTGGCTCCGCAGCAGGGCCAGGGCGCCGCCGGCGCGGCCGTCCAGGTGGTCGGTGAGGCGGACGACGGTGTCGCAGCGGGCGAGCCAGAGTCCGCGCAGACAGGGGCGGGCGCCGTAGCCGGCCAGGGTGGCGGCGCGGACGGCCGCCGGGGAGCCGACGGCGACGGCGAGCCCGGCGATGTCCTCGGCGGGGTCGCCGAGGGCGGCCCGGGTCCAGTCGAGGACGCCCCGCACCCGGCCGTCGGCGCTGACCACCACGTGCGCGCCGGTCAGCCCGTGGTGGGTGAGGACGGCGGTGCCGGACTGCGCGGCGAGCTGGGCCGCGCCCGGCGGGGTGAGCTGGTGCAGCCGGACGGCGTCGAACTCGTCCGCCGCGGCGAGCCGTTCGGCCGCGTGCACGGCCATCCGGCGCAGCGCCTCCAGCGAGCGCGGGGCGGTGCGGGGCACGCCGAGCGCCTCGGCCTGGCGGGCCGGCACCGCCCGCAGCCCGCCGAGCAGACCGGCGAGGTCGGCCTCGCCGACGGCGGAGACGTCGTGCTCGTCGGCGGTGCCGCCGGGCACCCGGGTGTCCAGGGTGTAGGCGAGGCCGGGTGCCCAGTCGCCGTGCGCGACGCTGGTCGGTACGGCGACGGGCACGTGCGGGCGGACCAGGTCGCGCAGCCGCAGTTCCCGGCGGTGGCGGACGGACGCCTCGCGGTCGGGCGCCAGGCGCAGCACATGGCGGTCACCGACCCACCAGGTGTGCCGGCGGTCCTCCGTCACGGGCCGCACATCGGGTCCCCCGGTGCCGTCGCCGCCCTCCTTGAGCAGCGACCGGACCAGTCTGCGGACGGTCTCCACGGTGGGTGTCGGTTCCTGGGTCATGGGTCGGGCGTCGCCGTTCCGGTGTCGTCGAGTGTTGGGTCTCCCTGGTTCCCTCAGTCCACTATGACCATCTCACGGGTGGTGTTGTTGAGGCGGCGGCCACCGTCCTCGGTGACCGTGACGATGTCCTCGATGCGCACCCCGAAGCGGCCGGGCAGATAGACGCCGGGCTCCACGGAGAAGCACATGCCGGGCACGAGCGGCTGCTCCTCGCCCTCGATCATGTACGGCGGCTCGTGCGTGGTGACGCCGATGCCGTGGCCGGTGCGGTGGATGAAGTACTCGCCGTACCCGGCGTCGGTGATCACCGCGCGGGCGGCGCGGTCGACCTCCTGGCAGGCCACGCCGGGGCGTACGGCCCGGAAGCCGGCCTCCTGGGCGGCGCGTACGACGTCGTGGACCCGGCGTTCCTCGTCGGTCGGCTCGCCGACGTGCACCGTGCGGGTGGTGTCGGAGCCGTAGCCGTCCTTCAGGCCGCCGAAGTCCAGCACGACCATGTCGCCGTGGCGGATGACCCGGTCGCCGACCTCGTGGTGGGGGTTGGCGCCGTTGGGGCCGGAGCCGACGATGGTGAAGTCGACCCGGGAGTGGCCGAAGCGGGTCAGCAGCGCGGCGAGGTCACGGCCGACGTCGGTCTCCCGGCGGCCGGCGAAGCGCACCTTCCGGATCTCCTCGAACGCCTGGTCGGCGGCGACGCCCGCAGCTGCCATGAGTTCCAGTTCGGCCGCGTCCTTGACCGCGCGGAGCATGGGCAGGGCGTCGGTGAGGGCGGCGTAGGAGGTTCCGGGCAGCGTCCGCTGGAGCGCGAGCAGGTGCATCGCCCAGGTGTTGTCGCTGATGGCGAACCGGCCGCCGCCGTCGAGGAGGCCGGCGGTGACGGCGTAGGGGTCCGTGCCGTCGGTCCAGTCGCGCAGGGTCAGCGCGGGGGCGTGCCCGGCGTCCGGTGCCTCCAGGGCCGGCACGACGAGCACGGGGGCCCGGCCGGGGGCGAGGACCAGCGCGGTGAGCCGTTCGGTGATCGCGGTGGGCGCGTAGCCGGTGAGCCACACCAGATCCGGCCCCGGGGCCACGAGCAGCCCGGCGAGGCCGGCGTCGGCGGCGGAGCGCACGGCGCGTTCCATGCGGGCCGCGTAGTCGGCGGCGGTGAAGGGCGCGGTACCGGTCATCCGGGCCTCCGGGCGCGGCTGGGGGGACGGGTCGACGGCGTCTCGGGCAGCATCCTGCCCGCCCGGACGGGGGCACGCGAGCCGGTCGTCGGCACGGGTGTCCCGCGGTCGGCGGCGAAGCGGCTCGGCATGCGCCCATGATGGCGCGTGGGACCGAGGGTGACCAGCGGCTTTCCCGGCGTGTACGGGGTTTGGCGCGGTCCCCTCGGGTGACCGCGCCGGGGACCGGTGCCGACTGCCGGCGGTCGTCTCCGCCGTGCGCAGGGCGAGCGGCACGGCCGTGCCGGGGCGGTCGGCTCCCCCGGGGCACGGGGTCCGAAGGTGCCGCCCGCGCCCACGGACCGGGTCCGCGCACACCGGCGGACCGCGCCCGCCCGCGCCCACGGCCCCCACCGGCGGGCGTTCCGTGGCCGACCGAGGCGCGGACCGGGCCGCCGGGCGTGCGGGGGGCCCGGCGCCGGCGGCACGGGCGCCTCGTACGGCGGGTACCCGGCCGGGCAGGAAGCCGTGGGCGCGGCGGCCCAGCCACTCGGCCTTGTAACGGTTCACACTGCGGTGCCAGTTGAGGATGCCCGCCATCCAGTTCTGGAGGTCGAGCACATAGGCGTCCATCAGGGCGCGCGCCTCGGCCGACAGCGCGAAGTCGTCGTACAGCACCGGCAGTTCGTGTGCGGCGACATGCTCGAACTGCTGCATGCGCTGGTTGATCAGGTCCTGGACGACTCCGAGCGCCTCCGGATAACCGACGCCGAAGAAGTTCTGCACGACCAGGACGCTGTTGTGGATCTCGCCCTCGTACTCGATCTCCTTCTGGTAGGAGAAGACGTCGTTGAGCAGGCAGGCGTAGTCGATGGCGGCGTTCTCCAGGGAGCGCACCGGACCGCTGGCGTACACCTCGGCCGGGATCGCGGGGCCGTGGCCCATCCGGCACAGGCTCAGGGTGAGGTCGGAGCCGAAGGTGGCGCGGCGCATCTCCAGGTAGTCGACCGGGTCGGGGATGCGGTTCTGGAGCTGGTTGGACAGCTCCCACACCCAGCTCTCGGTCATCGCGTCCACGGCCGTCCGGAGGGTGCGCCGCTGGTCCGGGGTCATCGCGGCCGTGGTGCGCGTCCACAGGTCGATCAGCCCGCGTTCCATGGCGTTGCCGGGGACCAGGGCCGTCGTGCCCTCGATCGCCATGCACTCCGAGAGGCGGGCCGTGGTCAGCCGGGCGGCGGCGAGATCGCGGCGGTGGCCGTAGACGAGGGGGTAGTAGTCGTCGCCGTAGGTGCCCCACGCCAGCCACCGCGCGCTGAGGTCGAGGGCCTCGGGGGTGGCGTCCGGGTCCAGGCCGGCGGAGCAGAGGGCGAGGTCGTACGCGGCGAGCTTGTCCTCGTCCCAGACGCCCTCCTGGAGGATGCCCATGCGGTGGCACCAGTCGACGAGGTTGCCGCGGGCCGCGTCCAGGTGGGGGCTGAGCCCGAGTTCGAAGGGCATGTACAGGTCGGGGATGCGGGACGGGCCGACCTTCTGGTACGGCACGTGGGAGCGGGCGCGCAGGCGGTCCTGGGCGGCGGTGGCGAGGAGCGCGCCGACGTCCGCGGCGGAGGTGCCGGGGCCCGGGCCCGGCTGCCAGGGCGAGGCGGACCGCGCACCCTTGTTCATGTACCGGCTGGAGCGCATGTGCCATTCATGGCCGCCGGACTGCCAGTCCTGGAGCCCCTTGGTGTAGGCGGCGACCGCGCCGACCTCCGCGGGGGTGAGGCCCTTCTCCAGGGCGATGGCCGGTACCTCGGTGAGCGCGGTGTGCTCGAACTGGTGCAGCCGGGAGGTGAGGACGTCGTTGACGGTGTCGGCGGCCTCCTGCGTGGTGCAGCCGAAGAACCTCTCCAGGACCAGCACGCCGTTGCTGTTCTCGCCCTCCTCCTCGACCTCGCGCTGGTAGGAGAAGAGGTCGTTGCGCAGGTGGACGGCGTCGGAGAAGGTCTCCATGAGCACGCGCAGCGGCCGGGTCCCGGCGACGGCGGGGGGCACCTCCGCCGTCGCGTACTCCACCAGCCCGGCCGACCAGGGGGCGCCGCCCACCTTGCGGCGCATCTCGATGTACTCGACGGGGTTGGCGATGCGCCCCTCGTTGATGTTGGACAGCTCCCACATCGACTCGTTGAGCAGGTGCTCGGTGGCGACGGAGAAGCGGCGGCGCCAGCCCGCCGACATCGACGGCACGGTCCGCTCCCACAGGTCCTTCAGCCCCGCCTCCACCGGGTTCTCCGGCGCGGGCACCGGTGTGCCGGGGTCGAGCGGCATGAACCGCGGCAGGCGGTCCAGGTGCGCCTTCCCGGCGGCGCGGTCCTGGGTGCGCTTGAACATGTCGAGGAAGTGGTCGTCGAAGAAGAACACCCACACGTACCAGTCGGTGATCAGCGAGAGCGCGGGGCCGTCGCAGTCGGGGTGGGTGTAGGCGCACAGGAGACCGTAGTCGTGCGCCTCCAGGTCGGCCTGGTCCCAGATCCCGGAGCCCTCCAGCATGCCCATCTCGCGCGCCCAGCGCGTCGAGTGGGCGCGGGCCTCGTCCAGGTGCGGGTTGAGCCGCGCGGGATACGGCATGTAGAAGTGCGGGAGTTCGAACGGCTGCGTCATGGCCGGGCCCTACCCGTGGCCCCGAACGGCCATCCACCCGGCGGCACATGATCACACCATCGCGTGAACCGCGCCCGGAACCGGGAACTCCGGCGGGGGGTCGTGAGGTCGTATCCCTTGCCGGGCCCGCGCGCGGGCCACGGTGGGCGCATGACCTCCTTCGTGCTGCCCCATGAGGTGCACGGCTCGGGCGCCCACAAGGTGTTCGCCGTGCACGGCTGGTTCGCCGACCGGTCCGCCTACGCCACCGTCCTGCCGGACCTGGACCGCGCCTCCTTCAGCTACGCGCTGGTCGACCTGCGCGGCTACGGCGAGGCCCGGGACGCCACCGGCTCGTACACCACGGCCGAGGCGGCCGTCGACCTGGTGGAGCTGGCGGACCGGCTCGGCTGGGAGCGGTTCTCTGTGCTCGGGCACTCGATGGGCGGCGCGGTGGCACAGCGGCTGCTGGCCGTCGCCCCGCACCGGCTGCGCCGGATCGCGGGTGTCTCGCCCGTGCCCGCGTCGGGCCTGCCGCTGCCGCCCGGGCAGGCCGAGCTGTTCGCGGACGCGGCGCACCGGGCCGGGAACCGGCGCGCGATCATCGACGCCACCACCGGGGGCCGCCGCCCCGCCGCCTGGCTGGACCGGATGGTCGCCCGCTCGCTGGAGCGCAGCGACCCCAAGGCGTTCCGGGCCTGAAGGCGGAGGATCACCCGCGTACTGGGCGTACTCGGGTGGTCCGACAACGCGGCGAGGCGCCGTGCCGGGCGTCGCGGACCCGGGCTGATCCAAACGAAACCCCCTAGCCGTGGCCGGCGCGCTCGACCCGGCCCTCTCCCCGGACGTCGTGCGGCGGACCTGGATGTCCTGGTACCCGCGCGCCTCGCTCACCGTGCTGCGCGGTGCCGGCCACTACGCGATGGACGAGACCCCGCTGGACCTGATCCGCACCGTCGAGGACTTCCTGCGGGCCGAAGAGGCCCTGGAGTCCTAGCTCAGACATCAGCCGCAAACTAGCCCGGGGGGTCACGCGCTCGCCGCCGCGGCAGCCTGTTCGTCGTGTTCCCGCAGCATCCGCATGACGGTGGCGGGTGAGGGGTGCTGGCCCTTCTTCGTGCCGGTGGTGATGACGAGCCGCTTGGCGATGTCGCGCAGGCTCATCTCCTGGTCGCGCAAGTGGAGGGCCATGGACAGCATGTCCTCGTCGGTGACGCCCGCGCCGCCGATGGTCTTGCCGCGCTTGCGGGCGGACTCGTGGCCTTCGAGGGTGCGGTCGCGGATGTACTCGCGCTCCATCCCGGACATGGCCGCGAGCACGGTGAACACGATGCCGGACGGATCGTGCGAGCCCTTCAGTTCCCCGGTGAGGAACTCCAGGCCGACGTCGCTGGCCTTCAGTTCCTCGGCGAGCATGGCGAGTTCGATGCCGCGGCCGAGGCGCTTGTGCTCGTGGACGACGAGGGTCACGGCGACGCCGGAGGAGCGGATCTCCCCGGCGAGCTTCACGGCGGCCTCCAGCTCGGGGCGCCGGGTGGCGCGGGTGGAGATCTTCTCCGAGAAGACCCGGGGCACCCCAGCCTCGGCGAGGGAATCGAGCTGTGCGTCAAGGGACTGCCGGGCAGTCGAGGCCCGTGCGTAGCCGAGACGGACGTGTCCGACCGGTCCAGCGCCAGCGCTCGCCGGCCGGGGCAGCTCGGTCCACACCGCCCCCGGTTTGCGTACGGCGGGGGTCGGCACGCTGAGCGCCTTGGCGAGTTGGGGTACGAGGCGGAAGCGTGCGGTGTGGTACTGGATGGCCACCTTGCCCTTGGCGGTCCGGCACGGGGAGCCCGCGGGGGCCGCGCAGGTGGACATCGGACAGTTGCGCGATTCCACGCGCTTGAAGTCGTCGCTCACGCCCCGGAGCGTTTCATGAGGATGTTTCAGAACACCACTCGTTTGCAACAACTCATGAAACATGATCGCCGCAGGTGGACCGTGGGACGGGCGGCTGTTTCACGAGCGACCATCTATGAAACAGATGCGCGGCACTCGCCTCGGCCAGCGTCAACAAATGTGACACCGAACTGCACTCTTCGCTCCGTTCCTGCTCGGCCCCATACCCTTCCCCCTGCAGGCGAGCCGACTCGTGCACCTCCAGCGTCCGGTCGCGGATGTACTCGCGCTCCATGCCCGACATCACGGCGAGCGCGGTGAAGACGACACCGCCCGGGTCGTGGCTGCTCTGGAGGGCGCCGGTGAGGAACTGCAGGTCGGTGCCGCCCGCGCGCAGGGGCTGGGGGGTGCGTCAGCCGGCGAGGTTCTCCTTGACCCACTGGCGGAGGTCGGTCACGGGGATGGCGTGGCGTGCGTTGTAGGTGTCGTCCTTCGCCCATGCGACGCCGCGGCCCTGTGCGAAGACCGCCCGGTATTTCCGCGTCATGTTGTCCGGGTCGGCGGCCAGCTCTTCGAGCAGCGACGGAACCGTCCACACCACGCGGCGGAAGGGACGCTCCAGCGCGGTCTCGAGCGTTTCGGCCAGCTCGCCGTAGGTGATGGTGTCACCGGCGAGGTAGACGATCTCGTTGCGGATGCGAGGTTCGGCGAAGAGGATGTCCGCGGTCAGGACGCCGATGTCTTCGGGGGTGGTCACGGTGACCGCCGTCTCGAGACTTCCCAGCGCGTTGACGGTGTCGCCGGGCAGGTCCACCATGCCCGAGCCGGGCTCGAAGAGGTAGTTCATGAACATGCCGGTGGAGATGATGACCCACTCGGTCCGGTCCTGGGACCGAAGCAGGTCACGGACGTCCAGCTGGGAGTCGAAGATGTCCTGCGGGCTTCCTCGGCCGATGACGTCGAAGTCGACGCCGAACTGCCACGGGAAGTACCGCGGGACCCTCGCCTGGAGGGCGGCCTGGGCGACCTTCATGGGGGTCTCGAGGCCGGCGGTGATGCCCGTGCACCCGATGACCGTGTCGTAGTCGGCGAAGATGGAGGCGAGCTCGTCGACGGTGTTCTTCACGAGGTCCCCTTCGACGACCTTCACGCCCAGGTTCTTGATCTCAGCGACGTCGCGCTGCTTGTCGGGTGCCGTGGACGTGATGGCGCCGGCCCGCAGGAGCACGCTGACGGACGAGCCCTCCACCGCTTTCGCTCGTCGGACGACGTTGCGGATGACGGGCATCCCGAGCTCCCCGGCTCCGATGATGAGGATGTCTCGGGAGGTGGGGATCGAGCTGTCACTGGTCATCTGGAGGACCCTCTCGTGTTCGTCTTGCCCCAGTGTGTTCTGGTCGCTGGGGTCTCGAGAAGCAACGTAAACTTTGACATCAGTGTCAAGGTCAAGTCGTCGGCCGACGAGGAGGAGCGAGTGATGAAGATCAGTGAGGCCGCCCAAAAGACAGGTGCCCCGGCTCGGATGCTCCGCTACTACGAGCAGCAGGGGCTCATCGAGTCGTCGCGGTCGGCCAACGGTTACCGCGACTACTCCGAGGACCAGGTCGAGCATGCACGTCACGTCCGGGCGCTCGTCGAGGCTGGTCTGTCGACGAGGATGATCAAGATCGTGCTGGACATCGAGGCTCCCTCGGCGCAGGACGCAGGAGGCGAGTGCACCCAGATCCTGGCAGGGGAGCTCGCTCGCGAGCTGCGCGTCGTGGAGAACAGGATCGTGTGCCTGGAGAAGAGCCGGGACGCGGTGATCGACTACCTCCGGCGAACGGGCCACGCAAACCTGCTGACCCCAGCATGACGCGCAGCCCCCGGGACCCGAGGGCGGAGGGGCATGGCCCCGGCCTGTGAGCGACGTCGGCCCCAACGGCGTCGACGTCGGCTGCGGCTGGTGGGACACCGCGGCCTCTGAGCGCGCAGTCCGCGCGGCGTTCCCGGCCTCGCGACGAGTCGGCTCAGTACTGGAGAGGGCGTCCCCCGGACCATCCGAACCAGCGATCGATCGCGACGTGGACCGTGACGAGCGGGCTGTCCCTGGCCGGGTAGTCCTTGCCGAGGAAGTGTCGCGACAGCCGGTCGATGTCAGCAAGGCCCTCGTCGGGCTTGATCGACACCACGTGCCCCTGAAGGGAGACGTGGGTGCCGAAGTCGTCTGCGACGAGCACGGTCAGTGCCACGTAGCCGTTGCTCTGCAGGTGCTTGAGACGGGCCCGGTCAGCGTTCATGCACAGCATGAGGAGACCGTCCTCCTCGATGAGGTACCACGTCGCCACCGAGACGGGCCGACCCTTCGACGTGACCGTCGCCATAACGGCGGGATTGGGCCTGCGCAAGATCGCTAGAGCTGCATCCGGTAGAGGTTCATCAGACATCGATCGATCATCTCACGCAGGCCGCACGATGGCCCGTGGAGGAGATGTCCGCGGGCCATCACGACCGCATCGCCGAAGCGCTGAAGATCATCACTGCCGAGGCCGAGCGCCCCACCACCGCGTAGCGACCTCCAGTCCCTGCGATGCCCGGAGCAGCTCGCTGAAGTGCCCGTTGCAGACGGACCGATCGCTCCGAGCCCCGTCCGTCCGGGGGCCCGGAGTCCTTCAGCGCGCTTGGGTGACGGACCTGTCGGCGGTGTCTGCCGGGGTGCGGGGGTGGGGCATCGCGAGCCCCAGGTCGAGGCGCTTGTCCATGTCCAGGCGGAAGGTGCCGTACGGGTTGACGTTGGACCAGAACAGCGCGGTCAGGCCGCGCCGGTCCTCGTCGGTCAGCCTCGATGCCCATGCCGGTTCGGCCAGGACCTGCTGCACCAGCAGGGTGTTGACATGCACGAGCGCGGACTGGAGCAGGTGCAGGGCGAGCATCGAGGTCTCGGCGTGCTCCTTGTCCGGTCCGGTCAGTGCTCCGTCCTTGCCGTAGTGGAGCACGGTGTTGGCGCTGTTCCAGTTCTCCACGACCTGGAGTCCGCCGTGGATCTCGCGGCGCAGGCCGGGACTGGCCAGGTAGTCGCAGGCGAAGACCGTACGAACAGCACGGCCGAGTTCTTCGAGTGCGGCGTAGGTGGGGTGCTTGGGGCCGCCGCGGGTGAAGCGGCGCAGTACCTGCTCGGCCTCCGCGGTCCCGAGCCGGAGCGCGGTCGCGTACTTCACCATCTGGTCGTATTGCTGCTCGATGAGCTCCCAGCGGATCGGCCGGGTCAGCGAGCCGCCGAGCGCGGGCCAGCCGGGCGGGGTGTCGTCCGGGCGGTACAGGCGGATGCCGCCGATGTTCTTCAGCCTCGGCAGCAGGCGGAAGTTGAGCAGCTCGGTGAAGGCGAACCCGACCACCGAGGCGCCGTGGGTGTCGACGTACTGGGACTCGATCTCGGCGTCGGTGCAGTGCCGCAGCAGGCCCTCGATCATCGCCGCGACCTCGGACGACGAACAGGACTTGAGCTGGGAGTAGATGCAGACGTTCTTCCGCTCGACATGCCAGTAAATCATCACGCCGTTGCCGCCGTAGCGGGCGTGGTACTCGGTCATGAAGTTCGAGGACCAGGACCCGAACTTCTTCGAGTCCGACGCGCACGCGTTGCCGCGGCCCCACCATGCCGTGTCACGGGCAGCGAAGGTGGCGTTCACCAGCCGGGTAACGGCGGCCCGGAGGTTGTCGACGGTGACGAAGTGCCGGCGCACGTGCCGCAGCGCGGCCTCGTTCTCGCCATGCTCACCGGTCGCCACGATCGCCCGGATGCCCATGTTCGTGCCCAGCGCGAAGAGGACCAGCAGCAGGCGGCGCTGAAGGACATCACGCTCGATGCGCTCGTAGGCAGCCACCGAGGCGAACTCGTAGGTGAAGCCGGTAAGGAAGTCGGCGTTCTTCAGCACGTCCAGGAGGTCCAGGACGCCCCAGCGGCGTGCGACCTCGTCCTTGAGGGCCGCCAGGCCGGTGGGCTCGGCCAGCGGTTCCAGCTTGGGCACGGTGATCCAGGGCTCGCCCTTGCGGGTGGTGACCTTCACCCCGCCCGCTGAGCCGTCCGTGAGCCCGGCCGAGAGTCCTTCCAGGCCCGCAGTCATGCGCTTCTTCAGGTCCGCGATGAACGCCCTCGGGTTCAGCGGCTGGCGGATCGCGGCGTAGTGCACGGCGCGGGTGGCCTCGAAGTCGCCGGGCAGGTCGTCTTCCGGGTTACGCCAGCGGGCGGCGCCCTCGACGTAGATCTCGCGGCGCCGTACCGCGTCCCGCAACGCGACCAGGACACACAGCTCGTACGGGATCCGCTCGACCTTGCCCTTGTCGTCGACGACCGCCTCGCGCCAGTCCTTGCGTACCACGCCGTCCATGGGCGCTTCGTCGCCGGCGTCGTAGAAGCGGGTCTTGCCGTCGACGTCGGCGTACTTCTTCAGCAGCTTCATCGCGTCCATCACCGGCCGGTAGGCGGTGTTGTTGCACTTGAAGGCCAGCGTGTTCAGCAGCGGCGGCAGCATCTGCCGGTAGTACGAGCTGTAGGAGGAACGCAGGGTGGTGCGGACCTTGGCCTTGAAGACCTTCTCGTTCGCCTTCGCCTCGGCGACCAGCTCACGGAGCGTCTTCTCCCCGACCACCGGAAACAGGGCCCGGCGTACGACCTCGTCGGGCTTGTCGACGGCGGCCGTCGCCAGCTTGAAGAGGATGCCCTCCTTGCCGCGTACCTTCTTCAACTCGGCGGTGAGCTGCTTCTCCACCCGCCGCTCGGCGCGGGCGTTGATCTTGTGGACCAGGGCGACCAGCAGGTTGACCAAGGCGTCGGTGATCTCCGCCTGCCGGGACGAGCACAGCGCTGCGAGCAGGGTGATCCGTACGTCCTCCGCCGTGTCGCGGAAGTCCGAGGGGTACATCTTGATCGCCCGTGCCCGCCAGGCGGCCACCAGCTTCTCCGAGCAATCCGTGAACAGTCCGTCGGGCAGCCCGAGCTTGCGCACGTCGTTGAGCTTGGTGATCTCCGCGAGCAGGGAGTCCAGGCCGACCGCGCCCGGGTCGCGCTTGAGCGCGGCCAGCAGGGCGGTACCCGTCTCGTTGTCCTCGGCCACCAGGGACAGCAGCCGAGCCGTGCCCGCCTCGCCCAGGCGGCCGATCGTGCGGGCGCAGAACGTCTTCTCCCACATGCCCCGCGCTGCGACGAGTACCTTCTCGACCCGGGTCCGGCCCGGTGGTTCGATCTTCCGGGCCCGGCACTCGACCAGCAGGGCCTCGCGCTGCCGGTCCTCCACCAGCTCGACCGGACAGACTTCCACGGCCAGCCATCCCGCCAGTGCCTTCTCGTCCGCGACCGTCGACGGCCGGAACTTCAGAGCCTCTCGGATCTGCTTACGGTGGTACTCGGCCGTCCGGCCGACCAGCATGTACTTCGCGAAGTCAGGGGTCGGGACCTTCACCAGATCGGCGACGTACTCCACCGCGGCCGGCGGGACCTCTTCCAGCACATCGGGGAACCGGCCCTCCAGCTCGAAGAACTTCAGCAACAGGCTGAAGCCGAGCCGGGTCGCCCCGGTCTTGTTCGCCACCAGGTCCCAGTCGCCGTCTACCAGCGTCCAGTTCGACAACAGCTCTTCTGGCGACCACTCTTGTCGCACGCCCGCCCCTTTGCCTCGATCACTCGATCAGACCAACGACGGCGCCCAGAACAGGGAAACGGGGCCCATCCAGCGACCCGCGACCTACTTTGCGGCTGGTGTCTGAGCTAGGACTCCAGGGCCGAAGAGGCTGAAGACGCCGAAGAGGCTGGAGAGGCTGGAGAGGCAGACCACGCCGACGGCACCACGGGTCCGGGCGGACGGGCATGAGCCTGCGCGAGGCGCCGCCGGTGCCGGACGTCTTCGATCCGCGCCGGTACGCCGCCGGGGTGCCCTACGACGACTACCGGGTGCTGCGCGAGCACCATCCGGTGGCCTGGCAGGAGGAGCCGGAGGTGCTGGGCTGGCCGGCCGGGCCCGGCTTCTGGGCGGTGACCCGGCACGCGGACGTCGTCCGCGTGCTGAAGGACGCGGTGACGTACTCGTCGTACGCCGGGGCGACCCAGATCCGCGACCCCGATCCGGCGGACCTGCCGTTCATCCGGCGGATGATGCTCAACCAGGACCCGCCCGGGCACGGCCGGCTGCGGCGGCTGGTGAGCCGCGCCTTCACCCCGGGGCGGGTCGAACGGTTCGCGGCCGTCGCCCGGGAGCGGGCGCGCACGCTGCTCGAGGGTGCCCTGGCCACGGCACGGGAGGGGGACGGCACGGTCGACCTGGTGGCCGCCGTCACCGACGACTACGCCCTGCTGAACCTGGCGGATCTGCTGGGTGTCCCGGAGAGCGACCGCGGGCTGCTGCTGCACTGGACGCGGCGGGTCATCGGCTACCAGGACCCGGACGAGGCCGGTCCGCCGGTGCGGGACGAAGCGGGCAGGCCGGTGGACCCGCGCTCGCCCGCGCGGCTGCGGGACATGTTCGCGTACGCCGGGCAACTGGCCGCGCACAAGAGGCGGCGGCCCGCCGACGACATCATGACGACGCTGGCCCACGACGCCGAACTCGTCGACGCGGAGCTGGAGATGTTCTTCTTCCTGCTCACCGTGGCGGGCAACGACACCGTGCGCGCCGCCGCACCGGGCGGGCTGCTGGCGCTGGCGGAGCACCCGGAGGCGTACGCGACGCTGCGCGGCGGACGTGCCGGCGTACCGTCCGCCGTCGACGAGCTGCTGCGCTGGCACCCGCCCGTGCTGACCTTCCGCCGGACGGCCGTGCGCGACACCGAGCTGGCGGGCCGCCGCATCCGGGCCGGCGACAAGGTGGTGGTCTTCCACGCCTCGGCCAACCGGGACGAGCGCGTGTTCACCGGGCCCGACCGGCTGGACCCGACCCGCTCCCCCAATCCGCACGTCTCGTTCGGGGACGGCCCGCACGTCTGCCTGGGCGCCCACTTCGCCCGGCTGCAACTGCGGCTGCTCTACGAGGAGGTGCTGCGGGTGCTGCCCGGGCCGCCGAGCCCGGCCGGACCGGCCGGGCGGCTGGTGTCGAACTTCGTCAACGGCGTCAAGTCACTGCCGGTGCGCCTGGCCTGACGGGACGCACTGGATCAGCGCGTGTGTGCCGCTGGTCCGCCAGCGCTGCCCCTCGGCGGCGACCAGCGCGGCCTCGGTGGCGGCGGAGAGGCCGGTGATCACATCGGACTTGAGGGTGCGCAGCGCGGCCACCGGACCGGGGAAGTACGCGGTCGTCTCCCGGAAGGGGGTGGTGGCCGGCCAGAGCCGGTCGCCCACCAGGCGGCGGTAGTTGAGGTCGCCCTTGACGATGGTCAGGGTCGCCGCCGCGAACTCGGCCCGCAGGTCGTCCGGCATCTCGGAGTACGGCAGCGGGGCGCTGGAGAAGGGGTGGGCGCGGACGACGAGCCGGCCGTCGGCCATGGCGGACCAGAGCACGCGCGCGTGGTCGGCGGCCGGGCCGGGGGCCGCGCGCAGCCGGCGCAGCGCGTCGACCACATCGGCGGTGGTGGCGTCGGAGACGTAGTACGGGTACGGCTTGACGTGCAGGACCGCCCGCGCGGTGCGGCCCTCGGCGAGGAGGTGTGCGATGAGCAGGAGGTCGGGGACGAGTTCGCGGCCGGCGTTGTCGGCGATGAGCACCAGCGTGCCCGTCCCGGCGGGCGGCAGCAGCGACCACAGGGTCTCGCTGTCGTCGGCGACCAGCGCGGGGGACGGCTCCTCGGCGCGGGCGCCTTGGGCGGAGATCCGGAAGCCGAGGTCGGCGCGGTTGCCCCAGAGCGAGCCGTGCAGCAGGGCGCGGGCCCGCTCCTCCTCCGGCAGTTCGCGCAGGCCGTCGAGGGCGGCCAGTTCCTCGTCGGTCTCGGGCGCGTCCAGTTCGGCGCGCTTGAAGGGGCGGAAGGGGTCGACGCCCTGCCAGGCACCCGGGCCGAACCAGCCGACGGCGTCCAGCAGCCGCCGGTAGAAGTAGCTCTCGGACCACAGCCAGGGCACGTCGTACCAGGACCGCCCGGTGTGGCCGGGCAGGCCCCACGCGTCCCACCGGTCCCGGTCCGGGGCGTCGGCGGGCAGCGGCCCGACCGTTCCCCCGGCGCAGCTGAGCAGCAGCTCGTCCAGCGCCCGGTGCTGCCCGGGGCCGTACGGGAAGGCGTCCCGTACCCGCTGGACGATCGCGGGGTGCCGCTCGGCCAGCACGCTGTGCGGGAACGAGCCGGGCTCGTTGCCGAGGATCACGGGTGCGAACGGGGTGTCGGACATGTCCGTCACCGTATCGCGGGCGTCAGGCGGCGCGGACCTCCCGCTCCAGCTGCGTGGCGAGGGTGACATAACGGGGGCGTCGGTGCACCGGGACGAGACCGCGGATCACGAGGTGCCACATCTCGGCGACCCTGCGCGGCAGCCGCCCGACGGGTTCGAGCGAACGGCCGGCGACCCGGGTGCCGATGAAGAAGCAGACGAGGGAGTGGGCGACCACACCGACGTCGACGTCACCGTGCAGGTCGGACTCCCTGACGGCGCCCGTGAATTTGCGGGTGGCGAAGTCGAGCCACTCGGTGAACGGGTGCCGCAGCGGCGGCCGTACGGCGATGTCCGCGGTGGCGAGGCGGAGCCCGGCACGCGGCACGGGGTCGTCCACGGCGAGCCGGGCGATCCCGAAGGTGGTCCGCATGAGGGCCTCCAGGGAGGAGCAGCCGCGGTTCTCGACGTCGGCCACGAGCTGTCGCGCCGCCTTGGTCTGGAGCTCCAGGATGGCGTGGGCGAGGTCCTCCTTGGCGGCGAAGTGGAAGTACAGGGCGCCCTTGGTGACCTTCGCATGGGTGACGATGTCGCTCAGACTGGTGGATTCGTACCCATGCCGGTCGAACAGGTCGGCGGCGGCCGTGATGATCGTGGCGCGGGTCTGTTCAGCGCGTAACTGCCTCGCCATCCGGGACCCCTCCTCCCATCTCAAAAGAACAGGACATGCGGTTTGTTTTTAGCCCCCCGCCTACGATAACTCACCGCACGGGAAGGGAAGTCCAGCGGTCCGCGCACGCGATGCGACACGTGTCAGCGACGCCTCGAACACCGGCCGAATCCCCGGCGCCACCGGGAACGGACGAGACCACATCGCGGTTTCCCTCCATCGCGGGCCGGTGTCCGGCGGCTTCGGGGCGACGACCGCCGCACCCGTGATCGCCACGATACGAGGCGGACGGCCGGTCCTCAATGGGCTGTAGGAGCAGGCGCAAAACAGCAGAACCGGTCGGTGCTTTCGCGCCCCCGGCGCTCGCGCTCCGCGGAGGCGTTCCGGATGGCGGGGATGACCCGTATGCCGGGTACGGGCGAGATGGGGGCGGCGGCCCGGCGGTCCGTGATCACGGCATGCGGCGGCTCGCGCACGGCCTGGAGCGACCTGCGCGTGGCGGGCGGGGGGAGAGGGAGGGAGAGAAGCGCGGCCGGCGGGCGAATCCCGGCTGCCGGCCGCGCGGCGGGAACGTACCCGCGCACCGGGTCCTGGACCCGGCCGCGTGGGAGTACACGCCGTGGGTGCACATGCCTTGGACGTACACGCCGTGGACCCCGGGCCCGGGGAACCGGGAGCCGGGGTGCGGGGTGTCGGGTGCGGGGCGGCGGGTGCGGGGCGGCGCCGGTGACGGGAACGCGGCGGCACGCCCCCTCGGCGCAACCGCCGACGGGCGGCGCCGCCACGGTGCCGGTGCTCACCGGGGGCGCCGCCCTCCCACCGCGGCGATGGCGCCGAACCGTACGGTCCGGCGGATCAGTTCACGTAGACCCGGACGCCCCCGTCGGTGACGGGGGCGTACTTGGCCGTGAAGTAGCCGTTGGCGAAGCACAGCGACGAGCCGGAGGTCTTGGTGAACTGCTGGTTGGTGAAGGTGATGCTGCTGTCGGCGTTGTCGGCCTTACCGGTCAGACCGGGCGCCTGGTACACACAGGTCACCGTGCCCAGCAGGGTGCGCAGCTGGACCGTGGCCTGGATGACGGAGCCGCTCGGGGGCGAGACCTTGAGGGTGCCGTCCGAGGCGACCGTCGCCGAGTAGGGGAGGTTGTTGATGGTGACCCCGTTGACGCCGGTGACACCGGTGACGTTGCTGGTGCAGGTGGTGGGGTCGAAGGTGTGCGCGGTGACGGACTCGGTGGCCGTGCCGGGCGCGGTCGGGTTGCCGGTGACCTTGGCGGTGAACTGGGAGGCCGTGCACTTGACCCCGGAGGTGCCGGTCGCGCTCGAGTAGAAGTTGGCCGAGGTGCCGGAGGCCAGGGGCGCGGTCAGGGTGTCGCCGACGGCCACGGCGGTGCCGCCGGTGCTGCCGGTGGTGAGGACCGTGCCGGCCGCGGAGGCCGGGGTGGCCCAGGCCAGGGCGAGCGTGGTGGCGGTGCCGGCCAGGGCGAGGAGGGAGCGCTTGCGCATGAGGGTGCCTCTCTAGTGGGGATCAGATGAGGTGAGGTGGGGGGTGGCTGGTGGTGCGGGTTTGCCGCCGGCGCGGGGCCGTGACGCCTTCTCCGTACGCTGCGGATCCGCGACGGCGGCACACCGGGCACCGGCCGAAGGTCTTGGGGGAAGACCTCCGGCCGGGCCGGACAAAGGGGCGGCCGGGCACACCGGGAAGGCGGGAGGCGTTCCGTGCCGGAGCCGCGCTGCGAGGTGGAGCGGGTTGCCGTGACAGGGCCGGGAACGCGGCCGGTGCCGCGCCGCGGGGCGCGACTGGCGCGCCTGCCGGATCCGGCGCCACGGATCCGTGGAAACAGGGGAAGTTGTAGACCTGATCAACCGTCAGCGTCAAGGTGTAGTAGCGGAGTTGTGTTACACGAGGGTGACGCGCGGGCCTCGTACACCGTTTTTCCACAACTCCCTTGACCCTTCAAAGTAACCGGCGGTAACTTCCTCGAAGGCTACTGCCGCGTAACGTGATAGCCCTCGCACCCGCCGGGAGTCGTGAGGAGTCGTGCGCTGCATCCGCTGTCCGCGCCAGGACACCGCGCCACTGAAGCCCAATCCGCATTGATCCGCGCCCATGGGAGCAGACATGGCCTCGTCCCCGGACGTCCCGTCCACCGGCAACACCCCCGAGAACCCGGGGAGCAGCAACCCGTCACAGGCTCCGCACGCCGCCGGACACACCGTCGGCGGCGACAGGCGGGGACGGGTCCGCGCCCGCCGGGCCGCGGTGATGGCGGTGCCCGCCACCCTGGTCGCCGCCGGCCTCGCCGTCCTCACCGCGCAAGGCGCGCTGGGCGTGCAGTTCGCCATCTCCGGCATGCCGTTCACGGTCACCGCGACGGAACTCAACGGCACCGGCTTCGAGCAGTTCGGCTCACTCGACAACATGGCGGAGGGCAGCCCGAACGCCGGGGACACCGGCGGCCAGGTGCTGGTCGTCACCTCGGCCATCAGGAACGCCACCCTCACCAAGCTGTGCCAGAGCGTCGACCTCGGCGGCACCAACCTGCTGATCACCGCGGGCAGCGGCGCGCAGAAGGTCAGTGCGAGCGACCTGACCACCGACTCCACCGAGCTGTCGGGTGACGCGGCGTTCAACAACATCGAGATCGGCAACGACGCCAGCACGCTGAACAAGGCGCGCGCGAAGGGCCCGATCGGCGTCTTCAGCCAGCAGGCCGACACCGTGCGCATCGCGAACCTGCGGCAGACCAACTACGCGACGACGGCGGGTGTGTTCAAGCTGCCGGGCCTCAAGCTCCGCTTCAGCGACTCGGGTTGCTGATGGCCGTGCCGGACGGTCCACGCCGGGGAGCGAGGCTCGCCTTCCGCGGATGGCGGGCCCGCCGGCCGTTCTGGGGCGGGCTGCTGCTCGCCCTCGGCGGCGGCGAGATCCTGCTCACCGAGAAGGCCTCGCTCAAGGTCGTGCTGCACATCGGCATGCAGGGTCTGGCCGGCTATCTGCTGCCGGGGCTCATGGTGCTGCTGGGCCTGCTGATCCTCTTCAACCCGTCCCAGCGGCTCTTCTACTCCATCACCGGCATCCTGCTCTCCCTGGGCACCTGGCTCACCTCCAACCTGGGCGGCTTCTTCATCGGCCTGCTCCTCGGCGCCACCGGAAGCTGCCTCGCCTTCGGCTGGCTCCCGGACCAGGAACCGCGCCTGAGCCGCCGCAGGCGCCGCGAGCAGGCCGGAGCCGCGGCGCACACGGTGACGTCGGAGCGGGCGGAGGCGTGACACCCGGCCCGACGGCCCGACCAGCAGTGGTGATCCATCCTCATATACGTCGTCGGGTACGACGAGTCTGACGAGTGGTCCGACGGGCGGACCCGGCTCCGGGCGGTGCGGTGAACCGTGCCGAGGTGCCGGACCGCCGGTCTGTCGGGCCACCGGTCCGTCGGATGACAGAGCTGTCGGGCCGTCAAACCGTCAATCCGTGTTCCCCTGATCAGGTGACCTGGGAACTTCCGTGCCCTCGCCAGGAGTTCACTCGGCAGCCGGACGGACAGGGAGTGCCGACCGGACGAGGCGATGAGTGAAGGAGCCAACGGCATGGTGTTCAAGAGGCTGCTGGGCGCGATCGGGGTCGGCGGCCCCTCCGTGGACACGGTGCTGGACGGCGCCGCGGCGCTGCCCGGCGGCGCCCTGACGGGCCGGGTCATGCTGCGCGGCGGCGGGTCGGCCGTGGAGATCGAGCACATCGGCCTGGAGCTGGTGGCCCGTGTGGAGGCGGAGCACGAGGAAGGGGAGAGCGAGGGCGCGGTCGCCTTCGAGCGGTTCACCGTCGGCGGCGGCTTCCGGCTCGGCGAGCACGAGGAGCGCGAGCTGCCGTTCAGCGTGCCGCTCCCCTGGGAGACCCCGGTGACCGAGTTGCACGGCCAGCCGCTCGGCATCGTGCTGGGCGTGCGTACGGAGGTCGCCGTGGCCGGCGCCCGGGACAAGGGCGACCTGGACCCGCTGGCCGTCCGCCCCCTGCCCGTGCAGGAGGCCGTGCTGGAGGCGTTCGGCCGGCTGGGCTTCGGATTCCGCTCGGCCGACCTGGAGTACGGCCGCATCGGCGGCACCGGCCAGCGGCTGCCGTTCTACCAGGAGATCGAGCTGACCCCGGCCCCGCAGTACGCGTACGCGCTGAACGAGCTGGAGCTGACCTTCCTCTCCTCCCCCACGAGCGTCGAGGTCGTGCTGGAGGCGGACAAGCGCGGCGGGCACGACGCGCTGACCCGGTTCGTCGTGCACCACGAGGACGCGCAGGCCCGCGACTGGGAGACCGAGGTGGACGGCTGGATCCGCCAGCTGACGGAACACCGCGACGCCTACGGCAGCCACGCGGCGTACGGGCATGACGGCGTGTCCGGGATCGGCCACCACTCCGGCGACTCCCACCACTCCGGCCCCGGCCTGGGCACGGCCGTGGCCGCGGGTGCGGCGGGCCTCGCCGTGGGCGTGGTGGGCGGCATGGTGGCCGCCGAGGTCGTGGACGAGATCGGGGACTTCTTCGAGGACGACGGGGACGAGGACTCGGACGAGGACTGACCGCCCGGCCGGCGGAGCCCCGCCGACGGTCCTCGCTCCCGTCACTTCGGCAACGCGTCACTTCGGACATCGGCGGGCCGGTCGGCGACCGAGGAACTTCCCGGCCGTCCCATTAGTTTCTACGGTGCTGTAGAAATTGCCGTCGGGCACCGTGCGGGTGTCCGACGGCCGATACGAGGAGTGGACATGGCCCTGTGGGACCGCTTCAAGGAGTCGGCGTCGCAGATGCAGACCCAGTTGATGGCGAAGAAGAACGACCTGAAGAGCGGCGCGTTCCGTGATGCGAGCATGGCGATGTGCGCGCTCGTGGCCGCGGCCGACGGGACGGTCGATCCGTCCGAGCGGCAGCGGGTGGCCCAGCTCATCGCCACCAACGAGGTGTTGCAGAACTTCCCGGCGGACGACCTGCGGCGCCGTTTCGAGGACAACCTGAACAAGCTGACGACCGACTTCGACTTCGGCAAGGTGAGCGTTCTCCAGGAGATCGCCAAGGCCAAGAAGAAGCCGGCGGAGGCGCGGGCCGTCATCCAGATCGGCATCGTGATCGGTGGCGCTGACGGCGACTTCGACAAGGACGAGCGGGCCGTGGTCCGTGAGGCCTGCTACACGCTGGACCTGCCGCCGCACGAGTTCGACCTCTGACCTCCGAGCGGTCCGGACGGCGTGTGAACCCGCCCGGCACGGCCGTGGTCGTGCCGGGCGGGGACGTCAGACGAGCCCGGCGGACTTCAGCCAGGACTGGGCGACGTCCAGCGGGTCCTTGTTCCCTTCCTTCACCTGGGTGTCGAGGTCCAGCAGGGTCTCGGTGTCGAGCTTGGCGGAGACCGCGTTGAGCGCGTCGACGCCCTTCTGGGACAGCTTGCCCTTGTGCACGAGCGGCTGGACGTTCTGGAAGCCGAAGAGGTTCTTCGGGTCCTCAAGGACGACGAACTTCTCCTTGGTGATGTTCGAGTCCGTGGTGAAGATGTCCGCGACCTGCACGGTGTTCTGCTTCAGTGCCGCCAGCGTCAGCGGGCCGCCCGTGTCCAGCGCCTTGTAGGACTTGAACTGGAGGCCGTAGACGGACTTCAGCCCGACCAGCCCCTGCTGCCGGGTCTGGAACTCCGGCGAGGCGCCGATGACCAGGTCCTTGGCGATGTCCTTCAGATCGGCGATGGAGGACTTCTCGGTGAGGTGGTACTTCTTCGCGGTGGCCGCGTTGACCGTGACCGAGTCCTTGGACTGCGCCGCCGCCGGTTCGAGCAGGGTGAGCCGGGAGTCGAGCTTCGCCTTGATGGCGTCCTCGGTCTCGTCGAGGCTCTTCGGGGCGGCCTTCTTGTCGAGGTAGGCCAGCAACGCGCCGTTGTACTCGGGCATCAGCGAGAGCGAGCCGTTCTTGATCAGCCCGTAGGTGGTCTCGCGGCTGCCGATGTTCGGCTTGTACGTGACCTTGATCCCCTTGGCCTTGAGGGCTTCGCCGTAGATGTCGGCGAGCAGGGTGCTCTCGGGGAAGTTGTTGGACCCGACGACCACGCTGTCGCCGCTCGCCTTGCCGCCGGTGAGGGGGTTGTCGGCCTTGTCGTCCTTGGAGGAACAGCCCGCCAGCAGAGCCGTCGCCGCCGCGAGGGCGACCACCGCCGCGCCTCTGCTCCCCCGGATGGACCTGCTGATATGGGTGTTTGAAGTCACCCATCGATCCAAGCCAGCCGGTTCTCGGTCAGTCAAGTCCAGTAGATCACCGATTGGCGTCGATCCGCGCCCCGTCATGCCGGAGGGCGGCCCTCCGGCATGCGCTGTAACGGAATCTTCATGAGGGGGCGCCGGTCGTCAGCCGTTCCGGCGCACTCCCGGTGACACGGTGAGCCGGGACACCGCCCAGAACACGGCGAGGGTCGCGAGGGCGAGACCGGCGACCAGGGTGGCGCCGCCGACGACCTTCTCGTAGTCCTTCTGGTAGAGCCCGTCGATGATGTACCGGCCGAGTCCGCCGAGGCTGACGTAGGCGGCGATGGTGGCGGTGGAGACGATCTGGATGGCCGCCGTGCGCAGACCGCTGAGGATCAGCGGGAGCGCGACCGGCAGCTCCACCTGGAACAGCACGCGCGCCTCGGTCATCCCCATGCCCCGGGCCGCGTCCACCGGGGACGGGTCGACCGAGCGGACCGCCTCGTAGGTGGTGACCAGGATCGGCGGTACGGCCAGCACGACCAGCGGGATCATCACCGGCAGCAGACCGAAGCCGAGCCAGATGAACATCAGCACCAGCAGGCCGAAGCTGGGCAGGGCCCGCCCGGCGGTGGCGAGGAGCGCGAGGGCGTTGCCACCGCGGTCGTAGTGGCCGGTGAGCAGCCCGATGGGCAGCCCGATCACGGCGGCGAACAGCAGGGCTTCCAAGGAGTACCCGATGTGCTCGGCGAACCGGGCGGGTATGCCGTCGTAGCCGTGCCAGTGGGCGCTGTCGCCGAAGAAGGCCTGCGCGAAGTTCAGGACGTTCACCGGGCGGCACCCTTCCTCGGCATCCAGGGGGTGAGGAGACGGCGGACGACGACGAGCGCGGTGTCGGCGAGGATGCCCAGCACCGCGATGGTGAGGACCGCGTTCACTGCGAGCGCGGGGCGGTGGTAGGTCTGGGCGTCGTACAGCATGTTGCCGAGGGCGCCCTGGTTGCCGATCAGCATGCCGACGCTGACCAGCGAGATGCTGGAGACGGTCGCCACCCGGAGGCCGGCGATGATGGCGGGAACGGCGATGGGCAGCTGGACCTGGAAATACCGCCGTACGGCGCCGAACCCCATGGCCTGGGCGGCGGCCAGGGTCTCCGGCGGCACCGAACGGACACCGTCCACGATCGCCGGGACCAGCACCACCAGGCTGTAGAGCGCGAGCGGGATCATCACGGTGGTCTCGCTCTGGCCGAAGTAGTCGATGAGGACGACGAAGAAGGCCAGCGACGGGATGGCGTAGAGCACGGTGGCGACGCCGAGGACGGGCGGGTAGATCCACCGGAACCGCACACACAGCTGGGCCACGGGCAACGAGATCAGCAGTCCGGCCAGCACCGGCAGCAGTGCCTCGCGCAGATGCAGCCCGACGAGGCCGGACCAACTGTGCTGGAGGTCGCTCGGGAGGTCGAAGAAGCCGCTCACAGCCCGGCCTTCGCCTCGGCCCGCTCCGCAACCCGGCTGTGCGCGTCGCGGATCGCCTCGCCGATGACCTGCTGGGAGACGACGCCGACCGCGCGGCCCTCGCCGTCCACGGCCACCGCCCACCCGGTCGGCGAGAGCACGGCGCCGTCGAGCGCGGTGCGCAGCGAGTCGGTGCCGGGCACGAAGGGCCGCCCGAAGTCCAGCAGCCGGTCCCGGTCGACGGCGCCGGCGGTCAGCCGGTCCGGCTCGCTCCAGCCGAGCGGTCTGCCCTCGGGGTCGGTGACGAGGAGGTAGGGGGCTTCGGCGCGGGCGGCGAGCCGGGCGGCGTCGGCGTCGATCGGGACGACGGGCGCGGTCTGCAACTCCAGACCGGCGGAGGGGAAGAAGGACAGCCGGCGGATGCCGCGGTCGGCGCCGAGGAAGTCCTCCACGAAGGAGTCGGCGGGCGCGCTGAGCAGTTCGGCGGGCGGCGCGTACTGGGCGAGCCGGCCTCCGGTGCGCAGCACGGCGACCCGGGTGCCCAGTTTGATCGCCTCGTCGATGTCGTGCGTGACGAAGACGATGGTCTTGCCCAGTTCGTCCTGGATGCGCAGGAGTTCGTCCTGGAGCCCCTTGCGGACGACGGGGTCGACAGCGGAGAACGGCTCGTCCATCAGCAGCACCGGCGGGTCGGCGGCGAGAGCGCGGGCCACGCCGACGCGCTGCTGCTGGCCGCCGGAGAGCTGGTACGGGTACCGCTTGGCGAACGCGGAGTCCAGGCCGACCCGCTCCATCAGCTCGGCGGCCCGGGCCCGGGCCTCCCGCTTGGACCGACCGAGCAGACGGGGCACGGTGGCGATGTTGTCGAGGATGGTGCGGTGCTGGAAGAGCCCGGCGTTCTGGATGACGTACCCCATCGACCGGCGCAGGGTGTTGACCGGCTGCTGCCGGATGTCCCGGCCGTCGAGGAGGATGGCGCCCTCGGTGGGCTCGACCATCCGGTTGATCATCCGCAGGGTCGTCGTCTTGCCGCAGCCGGAGGGACCGACGAGGACGGTGATCGCACGGTCCGGTATCTCCAGCGACAGCCGGTCGACGGCGACCGTGCCGTCCGGGTACCGCTTCGTTACTGCATCTATCCGTATCAAAACGCCGCGTACCCTTCGGGTCCGACCGATTCTGGGCTGGTGCGGGGAGAGTCTAGACGGCGCCTCTTCCGGCTGTTCGGCGGCGGAGCCGCATGCCGGCGAGCCGGTCCGTACCGGGCCGACCGTCCGTCTGCCCGCTTTTCGGCGGACCACGCGTCCCCGTCGCGATCTGGTGCGGCGGGGCCGCGCGGAGGGGGCGTCGCCCTCCGCGTGCCGGGCGTCGAGGCGGGCCGGGGACGCCCGGCAGGCCGCCCCGAGGCGCCGGGGCGGCCGGTGCTCAGTTCTCCTCGGGGGCCAGCCGCAGGGAGATCGAGTTGATGCAGTAGCGCTGGTCGGTCGGGGTCGGGTAGCCCTCGCCCGCGAAGACGTGCCCGAGGTGGGAACCGCAGCGGGCGCAGCGCACCTCGGTGCGGACCATCCCGTGGGAACGGTCCTCGATCAGCTCCACGGCGTCGGTGTCCTTCGGGTCGAAGAAGGACGGCCAGCCGCAGTGCGACTCGAACTTGGTGTCGGAGGTGAACAGTTCGGCGCCGCAGGCACGGCAGGAGTACACGCCCTTGGTCTTGGTGTCGGTGTACTCACCGGTGAAGGCCGGCTCGGTGGCGGCCTGGCGCAGCACGGCGTACTCGGCCGGGTTCAGCTCCGCGCGCCACTGCTCGTCCGGCTTCACGACGTCGTACGACATGTGCTTCAGCCCCTTTACTGCGAAAGACGGTCCAGGATCAGCGGGCCCAGGTCGGTCACATCTCCCGCGCCCATGGTGAGAACGAGATCACCGGGCTTCGCCATTCCCGCGATCACCGCCGGGATCTCCGTCTTGTCGTGCACGGCGGTCACGTCGGCGCCGGCCGCGCGTGCCGCCTCGATGATCAGCTCGCTGGTGACGCCGGGGATCGGGTCCTCGCGGGCCGGGTAGATGTCCAGGACCACCGAGGCGTCGGCGAGGGCGAGCGCCTGCCCCATCTCCTTGCCCAGCTCCTGGGTGCGGGAGAAGAGGTGCGGCTGGAAGACGACGAGGATGCGGGCGTCGCCGGCGGCGGCGCGCATGGCCTCCAGGTCGGCGGTCATCTCGGTCGGGTGGTGGGCGTAGGAGTCGATCACCTGGACGCCGGCCGCCTCGCCCTTGAGCTGGAGGCGCCGCTTGACGCCGGTGTAGGCGGCGAGCGCGGGCGCCAGCTCGGCGGCCGGGATGCCGAGGGCGGCACCGGCGGCGAGCGCGGCGACCGCGTTGAGGGCGTAGTGCCGGCCGGGCACGGAGACCTGGAAGGTCAGCTCCTGGCCGTCGAGCACCACGGTGACCTGGCTCTTCAGCCCCTGCGGGACGATCGAGAGCACGCGTACGCCGGCGTCCTCGGCCTCGCCGTAGGTCACCACCCGCACCCGGCCCGCGCGCACCCGGCGGGTCAGCTCCCGGGCGCCCTCGTGGTCGGCGGAGACGACCAGGGTGCCGCCCTCGGTGACGCGGTCCACGAACGTCTCGAAGGACTCGTAGATCTCGTCGATGGAGGCGTAGTTGGCGTGGTGGTCCAGTTCGACGTTGAGGACGATGGCGACCTCGGGCGCGTACTTGTGGAAGCTGCGGTCCGACTCGTCGGCCTCGGCGACGAAGATGTCGCCCTCGCCGTGCAGCGCGTTGGAGCCGGGTGCGTCCAGGTCTCCGCCGATGGCGTACGACGGCTTCAGCCCCAGCTCGGCCAGCGAGACGGCCAGCATGGAGGTGGTCGTGGTCTTGCCGTGCGTGCCCGCCACGGCGATCGGCCGCAGGCCCTCCATCAGCGCGGCCAGCGCGTCGGAGCGGTGCACCACCGGGATGCCCAGCTCGGCGGCGCGGGCCAGCTCCGGGTTGTCGCTGCGGATCGCCGACGACACCACCACACAGCTCGCGTCGTCCGCGAGGTGGGCGGCGGCGTGCCCGATGTGCACGGTGACGCCCAGTGCCCGCAGCGCCTCGGCGGTCGCCGACTCCTTGGCGTCGCTGCCGGCCACCTCCGCCCCGCGCTGCGCCAGGATCTTGGCGATGCCCGACATCCCGGCGCCGCCGATGCCGATGAAGTGCGGTCGGTCCATGGCGGTAGGAAGGCCGGGTGCCATGCGTTTCTCCCCAGAGACGGTACGAGCTGAAGCTCGCCTAGCCTATGCGCTGGGGCGGGGGCGGCCTCGCAAGGGGCGCGCGGGCCCGCCCGGGGGCGGAACCCTACGCCTTGCTGTGCGAGAAGAGCTTCAGCACGGGGACGCCGACCTTGTGCCGCGCCCGCGAGGCCCAGTCCCGGTGGAAGAACTCCTCCACGTAGTGCGGATCGGTCAGCACGATCACCTCGTCCGCGCCCACCTCGGCCACCAGCGCCTTCAGCGCCTCCAGCGGGTGGTCCTCCACCAGCCGCCCCTCCGCCCGGCTGCCCGCGCCGAGCAGCGCCTGGAGCGACACGTCGAGGGCCTGCCGCCCCACGCTGCGCGCCTCGTTCCCCTCGGGGGTCTCCCCTTCGCGCACCGCCTCGTCGAGTTCGCCGAGCGCGATGTCGTCGATGGCCCGCAGCAGCCGGTCCGCCTGGTCACCGCGCGGCTGGAGCAGCACGTAGAAGGAGACGGGCTCGTCCCCGTGCAGGGTGGTGACGAACTCCACGTCGGCAGACGTCAGAGCCTTCTCGATCATCAGAACGCTTGTGAACACCAGGCGCCTCCTCTCCTCGGAGGGCCCGGCAGGGCCCCGCGAAAACCATCCTTCCCCATGATCACACGGGTGGTGCGGGTCTGGGCATGCCCGCCGGGAGTGGAGCGGAACGGCGCATAGCGTCCGACAACGGCGGACAACGGCGGATTCAGCCGAGCGGCGGCTCAGCGCCGCCGGTAGCGGCTGAACAGGAACCCTTCCTCCTCCAGCAGGGACACGAGCGCGAACCGGTGTGGGACGGCGACCGACGGCCCCACGGCGATGCGCTGCGCGCTCCCCGCGGTGAGCATCGGCGAGATGGTCAGACACAGCTCGTCCAGCACCTCCGCGGCGATCAGCTGACCGAGCAGCCGGGGGCCGCCCTCGGTGAGCAGCCGGGTGTGTCCGAGGCCGGCGAGAACCCGCACCGCGCGCGCGGGCTCCACGCCCGTCCCCGCACCGGCGACCAGCACCCGGGCGCCGGCCTTCTCGGCGGCGGCTACCCGGTCGGGCGCGGCGGCGGCTCCGGTCAGGATGAGCGTCGGCACCACGGGCGAGGTGAACAGCGGCAGGGTGAAATCCAGGTCCAGGCTCGCGCTGACGACGGCGACGGCCGGCACCGGGGTCTGTCCGGCGGCCGCGCGGGCCCCGGCGAACTCGGCCCGCACCCGGGCGGGGCGGTACCCCTCCGTCCGTACCGTTTCCGCACCGACCACGACGACGTCCGCGAGCGCCCGCAAGGTGCCGAAGATCCGCATGTCGGCGGCGCCGGAGATGGGCTGCGAGCGGCCATCGTGCTGACCGGCGCCGTCGAGGGAGGAGACCATGTTGGCCCGCAGCCACGGCCGCGGGGCGCCGGCGCCGGGTTCCGGGTAGGCGTAGGCGGCGGCCAGCTCGGCGAGGCCCCACTCCCGGTCCACCAGGGCGTCGGCGGCCCCGGCACCACCCGTCCCGGAAGCCCCGGAATGCGCCCCGGACGTCCCGGCGGGGCCGTCCGCGCGGGCCGGGGCCGGCCCCTCCGTCTCCCGCCCGGCTGCCTCCGTGAGTGCCTGGGCTGCTGTTTCTTCGGTCACAGGGAAGAGGCGTCGCATTCGTGCAGTGTGACACGGCGCTTAGCATGGACAACCGTGTCGTCCTCCTCCACCGCCCCCGGTTCCGGCCCCGTGACCGACGCGGGTCCCCTCTCCCTGTGCGCCCGCGAGCCGCACGTCCCCGCGGACCGCCTGGTCGCCGAGATGGTGCCGCCGCCGCGCTTCGACTCGGTCCGCTTCGCGACGTACATCCCGGACCCGAACCAGCCCAGCCAGACGGAGGCCGTGCGGGTCCTGGAGGGCTTCGCCGCCGGGCTGGGCGCCGCGCCCGCGCCCTCCGGCGGCGGTCTGCGCGGCTTCCTCGGGTTCGGCAGGGCGAAGGCACCCAAGACCCCGGCGGGCCCGCGCGGGGTGTACCTGGACGGCGGGTACGGCGTCGGCAAGACCCATCTGCTCGCCTCCCTGTGGCACGCCGCCCCGGCCGAACCGGCCCGCAAGGCGTTCGGCACCTTCGTGGAGCTGACCAACCTGGTCGGCGCGCTCGGCTTCCAGCAGACGGTGCGGACCCTGTCCGGGCACAGCCTGCTCTGCATCGACGAGTTCGAGCTGGACGACCCCGGCGACACGGTCCTCGTGTCGACCCTGCTCGGCAAGCTGGTCGAGGCGGGCGTGGCGCTCGCCGCGACCTCCAACACGCTCCCCGGCAAGCTGGGCGAGGGCCGCTTCGCCGCCGCCGACTTCCTGCGCGAGATCCAGGGACTGTCGGCCCACTTCCGCGCCCTGCGCATCGACGGCGAGGACTACCGCCACCGCGGCCTGCCCGAGGCCCCGGCGCCCTTCTCCGACGAGGAGGTCAGGACGACGGCGTTCGCCACCGAGGGCGCCTCGCTGGACGACTTCCCGGGCCTGCTGGAGCACCTGGCCAAGGTGCACCCGAGCCGGTACGGCGCGCTGACCGACGGGGTGCGGGCGGTCTGCCTGACGGGTGTGCGGCCCGTGCCGGACCAGTCGACGGCGCTGCGGCTGGTGGTGCTCGCCGACCGGCTCTACGACCGCGAGGTCCCGGTGCTGGCCTCGGGGCTGCCGTTCGACCGGCTGTTCAGCGAGGAGATGCTGAACGGCGGCTACCGCAAGAAGTACTTCCGCGCGATATCCCGGCTCACCGCGCTGGCCCGGGACGCGAAGGGGCTCGTCGCCCCCTGACCGGCCCCGACGGGCCGTCAGCCACCTCGCGCGCCAGCGCGGGAGTCGCTCGCGCCGGCGCGCGTCAAGGGCGAATTCCGGCCATGCCACCGCACTTTTCACGCTCTCTTCGTTTCGTAACGCGCAGTTAACCCTGCAAAGGGCCGCGCCGCGCTAACGTATTTCTTGACCATTCGTTGACCATCGCTTGGTCTGGACTAGAGACATGAAGAGGGCGGGGGGAGGCTCATGTTGCGAGGTACGACGGTGCGCTGCCTGCTCACCCTCCTCAGCGTGACCCTGCTCGCCTTCCAGCTCTTCGTCCCCACGGGAACCTTCACACCCGCGCACACTTTCGGTCAGGCCCTGGCCAAGACCGAGACCGGAACACCCCTCTCCGCACAGTGGGCCCGCGAGGGAGCGGACACGATCCGCGTCCCCGGCCGGCCGGGTGCATCCCTGAGCCTCCCGCCCGTGCGTGACCGGCACCGCGGCCCGGCGACGGGCGAACCGCGGGAACACCCCCTGATATCCGGCCGGGAGGCGGAGGCCGACCCGTCGTACCCCGGGGGTGCCCCGCACCATCCCGCCTCCAGAGCCGCCGCGGCCCACGCACCGGCAGCGCTCCAGGTCTTCCGCTGCTGAGAGCCGCCGCTCCGCTCTCCCCCACAACCCGTTCAAGTCCGACGCGCCAGGCAGGCGCGCCAGGAGGAACCACAGACATGCAGCCCCTCATCGACCACGCCCGTACGTTCGGACAACGCCCTGAGGAGTTCGCCAAGCTCGCCGAAGGCCAGTCCCCCCAGGTGCTGTTCATCACCTGCTCCGATTCCCGGGTCGTCCCGGCCCTGATCACGGGCGCCCGCCCCGGCGAGCTGTTCGAGCTGCGCACCGCGGGCAACATCGTCCCGCCGTACGCCTCCGAGCATCCCACCAGCGAGGCCGCCACCATCGAGTACGCCGTGGAGGTGCTCGGCGTCCGGGACATCGTGGTCTGCGGCCACTCGCACTGCGGCGCCGTCGGCGCGCTGGTGCGCGGGGACGACCTGACCGCCGTACCGGCCGTGCGCGACTGGCTGGCGCACGCCACCCCGCGCCCGGACGGCGCGGCCGAGGACCCGGAGGTCGCCGAGGGCGTGCAGAGCCACGTCCTGACCCAGCTGCTGCGGCTGCGCTCCTACCCCTGCGTGGAGCGGAAGCTGACGGAGGGCCGGCTGGACCTGCACGCCTGGTACTACGAGGTGCACACCGGCACCGTACGGACGCACCGCCCGCGGACCGACACCTTCGAAGCCCTGTGAGCGCGCCGATGACCGACAACCGCTCCCTCATATCCCGATTCCCCCACCTGAGGCAGGACTTCGCGGCCTCGCTCGTCGTCTTCCTGGTCGCGCTGCCGCTGTGCGTGGGCGTGGCCGTCGCCTCCGGGGTGCCGGCCGAACTCGGCCTGGTCACCGGCATCGTGGGCGGTCTCGTCACCGGGCTGATGCGCGGCAGCAGCCTCCAGGTGTCGGGTCCGGCGGCCGGCATGACCGTGCTCGTCTTCGAGGCGGTCAAGGAGTTCGGCCTGCCGGCACTCGGTGTGATCGTGCTCGCCAGCGGGCTGCTCCAGGTGGCCATGGGCCTGCTGCGGCTCGGTCGCTACTTCCGGGCCATCTCCGTCTCCGTCGTCGAGGGCATGCTGGCCGGAATCGGTCTGGTCATCATCGCGGGGCAGCTCTACCCGGCGCTGGCCGCGAAGGCCCCCGACTCCGGGCTGGGCAAGATCGCCGGGCTGCCCGGCGCGTTCTGGGACGCCTTCGGCGACGGCGGCGCCCTGGCCTCGCTCGCGGTGGCCGCGGGCACGGTCGCGGTGCTGCTGCTGTGGCGGCACGCCCCGGCGAAGGTGCGTACGGTGCCCGGTCCGCTGGCCGCGGTCGGGCTCGCCACGCTGGCCGCGTTCGCGCTGGACCTGCCCGTGGCCATGGTGGAGGTGCGCGGCCTGCTGGACTCCGTCCAGCCGCCGCCGCTGAGCGCCTTCGCCGAACTGGCCGGTCCGGGGCTGCTGGGCACGGTCGTCGCCTTCACCCTGATCGCGTCCGCCGAGTCGCTGTTCAGCGCGGCGGCCGTGGACCGGCTGCACTCCGGTCCGCGCACCCAGTACAACCGGGAGCTGATCGCCCAGGGCGCCGGCAACACGGTGTGCGGGCTGCTCGGCGCCCTGCCGATGACCGCGGTGATCGTGCGCAGCGCGGCCAACGTGCAGGCCGGGGCCCGCACCAAGGCCTCCCGGGTGCTGCACGGCGTGTGGCTGCTGCTGTTCGCGGCGCTGCTGCCCGGCGTGCTCGCCCACATCCCGATCCCGGCCCTCGCGGGCATCCTGATCCACGCGGGCGCCAAGCTGATCCCGGTCCGGGCGCTGGCCGGGCTGTGGCGGGAGCACCGCGGGGAAGCGCTGGTCCTCGCCGTCACGGCCGTCTCCATCGTGGCGGTCAGCATGTTCGAGGGCGTGCTGATCGGTCTGGCACTGGCCGTGGTGAAGACCGCCTGGGAGGCCTCGCACATCAGGCTGGAGGTCGTGGACGGGGGTGCGGGCCCGGTGGAGGCGCGGCTGTCGGGCAACGCGACGTTCCTGCGGCTGCCGAAGATCCTGGACAGCCTGGAGTCGCTGCCGCAGGACCGTCCGGTCCGGCTGGACCTGTCCGGGCTGCACCACCTGGATCACGCCTGCCGTACGGCCCTGGAGAACTGGGCGGCGCGGCACAGCGCGGCGGGCATAGAGCCGGTGCGGCTGGTCAAGGCCGCCTGAGCACTCCCCGTGGGGCCGGGACGCCGGGATCTCTCGGCATCCCGGCCCCATGGGCCTATCGTGGCAACAGCAGACAAAACCGACCTCTGTACGAGGAGGTCACCATGGTCGACTTGCTTCTCGCGGCGGTGGCGGCGGCCGGCTCCGCAGCCGTGGTGTACCTGGCGGCGGCCGCTCGGGTGGTCAAGCAGTACGAACGCGGTGTGCTGTTCCGGCTCGGCCGGGTGACCGGGGAGGAACGGTCGCCGGGCCTGAATCTGGTCATCCCCTTCGTGGACCGGCTGCACAAGGTCAACATGCAGATCGTGACGCTGCCGATCCCGGCCCAGGAGGGCATCACCCGCGACAACGTCACCGTCCGGGTGGACGCGGTGGTCTACTTCCGGGTGGTCGACGCCGCGAGCGCCCTGCTGAAGGTCGAGGACTACAAGTTCGCGGTGTCGCAGATGGCGCAGACCTCCCTGCGGTCGATCATCGGCAAGAGCGACCTGGACGATCTGCTCTCCAACCGGGAGAAGCTCAACCAGGGCCTGGAGCTGATGATCGACAGCCCCGCGGTGGGCTGGGGCATCCAGGTCGACCGGGTGGAGATCAAGGACGTGTCCCTGCCGGACACGATGAAGCGGTCGATGGCCCGCCAGGCCGAGGCGGACCGCGAGCGCCGGGCCCGGATCATCAACGCCGACGCCGAACTCCAGGCCTCCCGGAAGCTCGCCGAGGCCGCCCAGCAGATGTCGGGCACACCGGCCGCGCTCCAGCTGCGGCTGCTCCAGACGGTGATGGCGGTGGCGGCCGAGAAGAACTCCACCCTGGTGCTGCCGATCCCCGTGGAGCTGCTGCACTTCCTGGAGCGGGGCGGGCAGTCACCGCCCGCGGAGCCGGACCGGGAGGCGTGGTCCGAGCCACGGCCCGAACCACGGCCCGAACCGCGGCCCGAGCCGCACACCGACGGCGGTCCGCATCCCGGTTAGCCGGCCGGGCACCCGTACGGCATCCCGCACCACCGCGGACGGAAGGAGCGCCTGTGCCGAAACACCCGGTCGGGAGGCGGAGCGAGACACTGCGGGAGCTGTTGCGGCTCCCGCCGGGCGAGCGGGTCGACCTGGCCGGGCACGACGCCCGGACCACCCCCGGCGCCCGGGACGGCAAGCAGGCGGCGCAGGCCGCCACGGCGCACACCGGCCGACGGCTGGCCAGGCTCCAGGAGCGGCTCTGGGCGGCGGGCACCGCGGGCGACCACCGCCGGGTGCTGCTCGTGCTCCAGGGCATGGACACCAGCGGCAAGGGCGGCACGGTCAAGCACGTGATCGGCCAGCTCAACCCGTCGGGCTGCCGGATCAGGGCGTTCAAGGCACCCACCGAGGAGGAGCGGCAACACGACTTCCTGTGGCGGGTGCGCGGCGCGCTGCCCGCGCCCGGCGAGATCGGCATCTTCGACCGCTCGCACTACGAGGACGTGCTGATCGCCCGGGTCCGGCACCTCGCCACGCCCGCCGAGGTGGGCAGCCGCTACGGGCTGATCAACGACTTCGAGCGGGAGCTGGCCGAGGAGGGGGTGACCCTCGTCAAGTGCTTCCTGCACATCTCCTACGAGGAGCAGAAGCGCCGGCTGCTGCGCCGGCTGGAGCGGCCCGACAAACACTGGAAGTTCGCCCCGTCCGACATCGACGAACGGGCCCTGTGGCCCGCCTACCAGGAGGCGTACGAGCTGGCCCTGGAGCGCTGCGCGGCGCCGTACGCGCCCTGGTACCTGGTCCCGGCGGACCACAAGTGGTACCGGAACTGGGCCATCAGCCGGCTGCTGCTGGAACACCTGCGGGAGCTGGACCCGCGCTACCCGGAGGCCGGTTTCGACGTCGCGGAGTGCCGGGAGCGGCTGCTGAAGCAGACGTGAGCGGCTCCGGCCGGGGAGGCCGGGACGGCCGGCGGGAAACGTGAGCGGCTCCGGCCGGGGTACCCGGCGGTCATGCGTGAGCAGCGGAAGGTCACCGAGTCGTACTGGCTGCGGACCGCCCCCGGGCCGGACCACCCCGTCCTGGACGCGGACCTCGACGTGGACGTGGCGGTCGTCGGCGCGGGCATCGCGGGACTGAGCACGGCCCACGAGCTGGCCCGGGCCGGGCGGCGGGTGGCGGTGCTGGAGGCCGGGCGGGCGGCGGCCGGGGTCACCGGCCACACCACCGCGAAGCTGACCGCCCAGCACACCCTGGTCTACGACCGACTGCGGCGCACCCGGGGCCCGGACGCCGCCCGGCTGTACGCGCGTTCCCAGTCGGAGGCGATCGAGCACGCGGCGGCGCTCGTGGCCGAGCTGGGCGTCGACTGCGAGTGGGAGACGAGGGACGCGTACACCTACGTCCGGGACCGCGACCGGGTGGCGGAGGTACGGGCCGAGGCGGAGGCCGCCCGGGAGGCGGGACTGCCGGCCTCGTTCACCACGGAGACCGGGCTGCCGTTCCCGGTGGCGGGCGCGGTCAGGGTGACGGGGCAGGCGCAGTTCCACCCGGTGAGGTACCTGCGGGCGGTCGCCGCCGACCTGCTCGCGCACGGCGGCCAGGTGTTCGAGCACACCCGGGTCACCGGTCTGACGGAGGGCGAGCCGTGCCGGCTGACGACCGAGGCGGGCGCCACGGTGACCGCCCGGGACGTGGTGATCGCCACCCACTACCCGGTGTTCGACCGGGCGCTGCTGTTCACCCGGCTGTCGCCGCGCCGGGAACTGGTGGTCGCCGGACCCCTGGGCGACGGCCCGGACCCGCACGGCATGTACATCACGCCCGAGGAGAACACCCGCTCGGTGCGCGCCGCGCCCCGCGGTCCGGACGGGCGGCGGCTGCTCGTCGTGACCGGCGAGCACTTCACGCCCGGCACCGGCGATCCGGAGGCCGGCTTCGCCCGGCTCGCCGCCTGGGCCGAGGCGCACTTCCCCGGGGTGACGCTGGATCACGCCTGGGCCACCCAGGACAACGAGTCCACCGACACCGTCCCGCTGATCGGCCCCTTCCACCCGGGCGCCCGGCACACCTATGTCGCCACCGGGTTCGGCGGCTGGGGGCTGAGCGGCGGGATCATGTCCGGGCTGCTGCTGACCTCGCTGATCACCGGCGGGGACCGCCCCTGGCGGGACCTGTACGACCCGCGCCGGCTGAAGCCGGTGGTGCGCGAGGCCGGGTCGCTGCTGAAGACCCAGGCGGAGGTGGCCCGGCACTTCGTCGGCGACCGGCTGAAGCCGCCGGGCTCGGTGGAGAACCTGGCGCCCGGTGACGGTGCGCTGGTGCGGTCCGGCGGTGAGCGGCTCGCCGTGCACCGCGACGAGGAGGGCGCCCTGCACGCGGTGTCCGCCCGCTGCACCCACCTCGGCTGTCTGGTCGCGTTCAACCGCGCCGAACGCGCCTGGGAGTGCCCCTGTCACGGCTCGCGCTTCGCCGTGGACGGCACCGTGCTCCAGGGCCCGGCGGTCAGGCCGCTGGAGCCCCGGGAGCTGGACTGAGGGGCGGGGGTCGTCCACCGGGAGGGTGACCGGATACCCCAAGTGACGGTACAACTAGTCTGATAATCGTATTTATCGACTTACGTTCGTATCGTGATCTCATCAGCACGTCGTGTCACCAACGCCTGCGCCGCCCTCTGTGTCCTGGGCGCGGCGCTCACCGCCTGCGGCACCCCGGGCGGTGAACGTCCCGGCCCGGCCGCCTCCCGTACCCCCGCCTCCCCCGCCTCCCGCTCCTCCCCCTCCGTTTCCCCCTCCTCGACCCATACGCCCGTGCTCGCGCCGGGCCCCGGCGGTCTCACCCCGGTCTTCGAACACGGCCCGCGCACCCGGGGGAAGACCGTCGCGTTCACCTTCGACGCCGACATGACCGCCGACCAGGGACCCCGCGCGGCCTCCGGCGAGCACTTCGACAACCCGGGCCTGATCCGCGCGCTGCGCGAACTGAAGGTGCCGGCCACCGTGTTCATGACCGGCAAGTGGGCCGACCAGTACCCGGCCGAGGCCCGCGAACTGGGCCACGACCCGCAGTTCGAGGTGGCCAACCACTCCTTCAGCCACTACGCCTTCACCGCCGACTGCTACGGCCTGCCCACCGTGGACGCCGACCGGATGCGGACGGACGTCGAGCGGGCGTACGCCTCACTGCGCGCGGCCGGCGTGCCGCACGCGATGCCGTACTTCCGTTTCCCCGGCGGCTGTTACGACCAGCGGGCGCTGCGGTCGCTCAGCGGGCTCGGGGTCACCGCGGTGCAGTGGGACGTGGTGAGCGGTGACGCGTTCGCCACGGACGCCGACGCGGTGGTCCGGCAAGTGCTCGACGGGGTGCGGCCGGGCTCGGTGGTCGTCCTGCACTGCACCCGCAGCGCCGCTCCGACGACCGAGCGGGTCGTGCGCACGGTGGTGCCGGAACTGCGCCGGAAGGGCTACCGGTTCGTGAAGGTCTCCGAGCTGATCGGCCAGACCGGCACCGGCCGCTGACCGCCGTAGGCTGGAGGCATGAGCGACGAGGACTACTGCACGATCACCGACGCGGTGAAGCCGGCCACGGCCGACGGCCCGCCGTACGCCGAGTGCGTGCTGTGCCGGGAGCCGACCGAGTACCCGGAGTCGTACAAGGGCGTCACGCTGTGCCCGGTGTGCGAGTGGCAGGAGGCCCAGCGCACCGCCTGCTCGGGGTGACCGGCGGCCGGTGAGCCGGGCCGCCGCAAATCCCCTCCGCGCGGACCGCGCGTTGATCGGCCCGGCCACGGCTTCGTAGGCTGGGCTCCCGTGAGCCAAGTTCCAGCGGATTCCGCCGACAGTCCCTTCCGGTCCGAGCACGACACGCGCGACGAGGCGCCGCAGTTCGTGCTGCCGCTCGTCGTACGCCTCGAACGCAGCGCCCCGCCCGCCCGGACCGACGCGCTGGAGACGGCCGCCCGGGCCGTGCTGCTCCTGCTCGGCGACGAGCGCGCGCACGGCGACGGGGAGTGGGCCGAGGCGGTGCGGAACTGGGAGGACGCGCGGATCCGCAAGGTCGTCCGGCGGGCCCGGGGCGCGGAGTGGCGGCGTGCCGAGGCGCTGCCCGGCATCACGGTGACCGGCAAGTCCGCCGAGGTCCGCGTCTTCCCGCCGGTCCCGCTGGACGGCTGGCCCAAGGACCTGGCGAAGCTCCAGGTGTCGGGCACCGAGCTGGACGACCCGGAGCCGCCCGCCGCCGCCGACCGGGCCCAGCCGGTGCTCTGGCTCAACCCGGAGCTGGAGATGTCGGCCGGCAAGGCGATGGCCCAGGCCGGTCACGGCGCCCAGCTGGCGTGGTGGGCCCTGTCCGACGCGGAGCGCACGGCGTGGCGGGAGGCGGGTTTCCCGCTGGCCGTCCGCACGGCCGGCCCGGCCGACTGGCCCCGGCTCACCGGCAGCGGTCTGCCGCTGGTCCGCGACGCCGGCTTCACGGAGATCGCGCCCGGTTCCTGCACGGTCGTCGCCGACCACCCCGCGCTGCGCTGACGGGGGCCGGGCGGGCCCAACCTCAAATGTTGCTCTGAACGCGGCGGGCGGGGATTCGCCCTCGTCCGGCGGGGCCATATCCCCGTCACCCGGCGCACGAGCACCGGCCGAGGAGGGGGAGGCGCCATGCGGCGACTGGGGACGGGGATCGGCTGGCGGCCGGAGATCGCGGACGCCGTGGAGCGGATGCCGGGCATCGACTGGGTGGAGGTCGTGGCGGAGAACGTCTGCCCCGGTCACCTCCCGCCGTCGCTGCTGCGGCTGCGCGAGCGGGGTGTGACGGTGGTCCCGCACGGCGTCTCCCTCGGCCTCGGCGGCGCCGACCGCCCCGACGAGGGGCGGCTCGTCGCGCTCGCCGAGCGGGCGGAGGCCCTCGGCTCCCCGCTGGTCACCGAGCACATCGCCTTCGTCCGGGCGGGCGGCCCGCGCACCGCCTCCCCGCGGCTGGAGGCCGGCCACCTGCTGCCCGTGCCGCGCACCCGGGACGCGCTGGACGTGCTGTGCGAGAACGTCCGCATCGCCCAGGAGGCACTGCCGGTACCGCTGGCCGTGGAGAACATCGCCGCGCTGTTCTCCTGGCCGGGCGAGGAACTGACCGAGGGGCAGTTCCTGTCGGAGCTGGTCGAGCGGACCGGCGTACGGCTGCTGATCGACGTGGCCAACCTGCACACCAACCACGTCAACCGGGGCGAGGACCCGGCCGAGGCGCTGGCCGGGCTGCCGCTGGAGGCGATCGCCTACGTCCATGTCGCGGGCGGCTTCGAACGCGACGGCGTCTGGCACGACAGCCACGCCCACCCGGTGCCGCGCCCGGTGCTCGACATCCTGACCGCCCTCGCCGCCCGGGTCGCGCCGCCGGGGGTGCTGCTGGAGCGGGACGAGAACTTCCCCGCACCGGCCGAGCTGGAGCGGGAGCTGGGCACGATCCGGAAGGCCGTGGCGGCCGGCCGGGCGCGCTCGGGGCGGGGCCCGGCGACGGCGGGTACGGCGTCGGGGGGCGCCGCGCGCACCGGGGCCGGGGGCGTCGGTGTGCTGGCGCGGCCGGTGGCCGAGGTGCGGGACCGGCTCGGGGTGGCCCAGGCCGCCGTGCTGTCGTCCCTGGTGGCGGGGACGCCGGTGCCGGAGGGGTTCGACCGGGCGCGGATGCGGGTGCAGGCGCGGGCGCTGGCGGCGAAGCGGGCGGGCGTGGTGGCGAAGGTGGCTCCCGAGCTGCCGGGGATCCTCGGGGCCGGGTACCGGGAGGCGTTCCTGGCGTACGCCCGGCAGCGGCCGATGAGCGGGGGGTACCGGCGGGACGCGCTGGACTTCGCCGGGCACCTGCTGAAGCTGGGGCGACCGGCGGACGCCGGGGCCCGGCGGGAGCTGCGGGAGTGGTGGCTGGACCGGGCGGGACCGGCCCCCCGGAAGCCGAGGCCGCGATGGACGGCCCGGCTGCGGGGAGCCCTGCGCCGCCACCCCTGAACGACCGCGGCCCACGGCGACCGCCCGAACCGACCGACCCGAACGGCCACCCCGAACCAGAGCCGGACCGTACGGGCACCCCGAACCAGAGCCGGACCGTACGGGCACCCCGAACCGAAGGCCGCCCCGGCACCGGCAAGCGCACCCGCACCCGCAGCTCCCGCCGGGCCCCCGCACCCGAAAGTCGCCGCCCCCGTACCCGCACCCGAAAGCCGTCCCCCGCGCCCCGGTTACCATGCCAACCCCGCACCCGCCGCCAGGCGCCCCCGGTGTGCGGGGCAGGAGGCAGCATGCGAGCGCGTCCCCCCGTTCCCGGCCGGGGCATCCTCGGTGGCACTTGGCTCATCGTCACCGCGCTCGCGGTGACGGCCGTCGCCCTGCTGGCGCCGCTCTGGTCGTACTCCGGCTCGTCGGACCCGGCGGACGCGACCCCGCTGAGCACGCGGACGGTGACGACGCCGTACGGACCGCTCTCGGCGCGGGACCGCGACTTCGTCACCAAGGTCCGGCTGGCCGGGCTGTGGGAGCTGCCGGCCGGTGAGCTGGCGCGGCGCAAGGGCACGACACCGGCCGTCCGCACGGCCGGGCGGCACCTCGTCGACGGCCACACCACCCTGGACGCCCATGTGCGGACCGTCGCCACCCGGCTCGGCGTGGGCCTGCCCAACGAGCCGAACGAGCAGCAGAAGCAGTGGCTCGCCACCCTGGAGACGGCCGAGGGGCAGGACTTCGACCGCCGGTTCGCCGGAATCCTGCGGCTCGCGCACGGCCGGGTGTTCTCCCTGGTCGCCGAGGTCCGGGCCGGTACCCAGAACTCCCTGGTCCGTGATCTCGCCGACGACGCGAACGCGACCGTCCTGGACCACATCAAGGTCCTGGAGGCGACGGGGTACGTCGACTTCGGCGCGCTGGCCAGGGACCTGGCGTCCACCCCGTCCGCCGCGCCGGCCCCGCCGGAGGTCGACCCGAGCGCCGCCGTACCGGTCACGCCGACGACGGGCGGGCCCTGACCGCGCCTGACCGGCCCGTGAAACGGAAGATCACATACCGGCCACACTGCGTTCAATTCCCGGAAAGGGCATGGCCTCCGCCCCGGCCCCTGACATAGAAACGCGTCATGTTCTGGGTCCTTCTCCTGCTCCTGGCCTGGGCTTTCGCCGGTACGGCCTGTGCCCGGCTGTGCCTGACGGCGGTTCGCTCGGCAGCCGAGGACGCCTCCGGCGTTCCGGCCGACGACGCGCGTGATCTGACGCTGTACGAGGCGGCCTTCCTCTCCGGGGGCCCCGCGCGGGTCGCCGACGTGACGCTCGTCTCGATGGCCCGCGAGCGGCGGCTGCTGCTCGCGCACACCGGCTGGGCGACGGTCGTGGACCCGCACGGCCGCGACGAGATGGAGCGGTCCGTCATAGGGGCCATCGGGCCCGAGGGGCAGTCGCGGATCGCGCCGGTGCGGGCGCGGGCGGCCGGCGCGCAGGCCGTGCGCCGGCTGTCCGACGGTCTGGTGCGCGCCGGGCTCGCGGTGCCCGAGGGCACGGGGACCACGGTGGGTTCCGCCGTCCGGCAGGTGCGGGCCGCGGTGCCGGTCGTGGTGGCGCTGGGCGTGACGGCCCTGCTGCTGCCCGTGCCGACCGGGACACCGCGGCTGCTGGTGGGCCTGTGGTTCGCCCTGCCCCTGACACTGACGCTGAGCTGCCTGGCCATCGCCCGGTTCGAGGCGCATCCGTACTCGCGCTGGGCCTCCCCGGCCGGGCAGCGGCTGCTGAGCGCGCTGACCGGGAGGCCGGCCGGGGACGAGCGGTCGTTCCTCACCTCCGTCGCCGTCCGCGGCGTCCGCGCCATCGGCGAGCCGCGACTGCGCGCGGCCTTCACCCACCGCGACCAGCCCTGGCGGGAGTGAGGGCGGCTCCGGGGGCGCATCGGGGGCACTGCCGCCGACACCCGCCGGGAGGTGCTTGCCTTCCCCGGCGGCCGAACGAAACATCCCTGGTGTGCCCGCCATGCCGTGGCAGCCCCGCCACCGCCGCCGCGCGCCGAAGGGATACGCGATGAGAGCTGCCGTCCTCCGTCCGGCCGCCGCGTCCTTGCTGCTGACCACCCTGGCCGCGGCCCCGGCGGATGGCGCGCCCGGCGCCCCGGACGCCCGCGCGGCCGAACTGCGCGGCACCGCGGTGGCCGCGGCCCGGGCCCGGGCGGACGGCATCGACTTCGGGCCGTGCGCCGCGGCCGACGTGCCGAGCGCGCCGGCCGGTGTGCGGTGCGGCACGGTGTCGGTCCCGCTGGACTACGCGCACCCCGGCGGCGAGCGGATCACCCTGACCGTCAGCCGGGCCCCGGCCACCGGGCGGGACCCGCGCAACAGCAAGCGGAAGGTCCCCCGGCAGGGTGCCCTGGTCTACAACCCGGGCGGCCCGGGCGCCTCCGGCATGTACTTCCCGCTGATCGGCGCGGTCCCGGACTGGCAGCGGATCGCCGCCGCCTACGACCTCGTCGGCTACGCCCCGCGCGGGGTGGGCCGCTCGGCGCCGCTGTCCTGCGAGGACCCCGCGCACTTCTTCAAGGGGCCCACCGACGCGCCGGAGCACCCGTCCGAGGCGTACAAGCGGCAGCGCGTCGCGCGGGCGAAGGCGTACGCGCGCGGCTGCGCCCAGCGCTCCGGGGCCCGGCTGCGGTACTACAACTCGCTCAACAACGCCCGGGACCTGGACGTCCTGCGGGCGGCGCTGGGCGAGAGCCGGCTGACCTTCCTGGGCGGGTCGTACGGCACCTACTTCGGCGCGCTGTACGCGACGATGTTCCCCTCGCACCTGCGGCGGATGGTGCTGGACTCGGCGGTGAACCCCGACCCGGGCCAGATCTGGTACCGCGGCAACCTGGTCCAGTCGGCGGCGTTCGAGGAGCGCTGGGCGGACTTCCGGGAGTGGATCGCCCGGCACGACGCCGTGTACCGGCTCGGTACGACGCCCGCGCGGGTGCGGCGCGGCTACGACATCGCGCGCGAGCGGCTGGCCGCCCGGGCCGCGGACGGCAAGGTCGGTCCCGGCCAGCTCCAGAACGTGTTCCTGGCGGCCGGATACGACGACGCCCTGTGGCCGAGCCGGGCCGCGGCCCTGTCGGCCTACCTGCGCGGCGATCCGAAGCCGCTGGTCCGGCTGGCCGTGCCGGACCCGGGGACGGCCGTCGCGGCGGAGAACGCCGGCGCGGTGTACACGGCCGTCGAGTGCAACGACGCGCCGTGGCCGACGGACTGGAAGGTGTGGGACCGCGACAACACGCGGCTCGCGCGGGTGGCGCCCTTCGAGACCTGGGACAACGCCTGGATGAACCTGCCGTGCGCCTACTGGCCGGCGCCCCGGCAGCGGCCGCTGGACGTGCGGACCGGGCCGGGTGAACTGCCGCCGGTGCTGATCCTGGCGGCCGAGCGGGACGCCGCGGCGCCGTACGAGGGCGCGCTGGAGATGAACCGGCGGCTGGCCGGCTCGGTGCTGGTGACGGAGCGGGACGCGGGTACGCACGGCGTCGCCGGCGGCGGCAACGCCTGCGTCGACGGGCACCTGAGCGCGTACCTGCTTGAAGGCCGGGTGCCGGCGCGGCACGCGTCCTGCGCGCCGCGCCCCGAACCGGTCGCCTCCGCCGGCCCGGTCGCCTCGGCCGGCGACCGGGGTCGGCGGGACGCCCTCATGGGGAAGGCCGGCCGGGGGTAGGCGGGCCCGCCGGGGTGCCCCGTCAGGCCAGGCCCGCCACCAGGTCCCCGATGTCCTTGCGGCGGCCCGTGAAGAAGGGGACCTCCTCGCGGACGTGCATACGGGCCTCGGAGGCGCGCAGGTGGCGCATGAGGTCGACGATGCGGTACAGCTCGTCGGCCTCGAAGGCCAGCAGCCACTCGTAGTCGCCGAGCGAGAACGAGGCGACCGTGTTGGCGCGGACGTCCGGGTAGCCGCGGGCCATCTTGCCGTGGTCGGCGAGCATGCGGCGGCGGTCCTCGTCGGGCAGCAGGTACCAGTCGTAGGAGCGCACGAACGGGTAGACGCTGACGTAGTCGCGGGGCGTCTCGTCGGCGAGGAAGGCCGGGATGTGCGAGCGGTTGAACTCGGCGGGGCGGTGCAGCGCCATGTTCGACCACACGGGAGTGAGCGCGCGGCCCAGCCTGGTGCGGCGGAAGAGGTTGTACGCGTCCTGGAGCTGGTCGCTGGTCTCGGCGTGCCACCAGATCATGAGGTCGGCGTCGGCGCGCAGGCCGGAGACGTCGTAGGTGCCGCGGACCGTCACGTCCTTGGCGGCGAGCTGGTCGAACAGCTCCTGGACCTCGTCGGCGTAACCGGTGCGGTCCTCCGGGAGCACGTCCTTCAGCCTGAACACCGACCACAGGGTGTAGCGGATGACCTCGTTGAGGTCCTTGGCCAGCTTGCCCTTGTTCGGGATCCTGCCGGTCTCAATGATGGGGGCGTCGTCACTCATGGCCCCTATTCTCCCGCTCCGCCGTGCAGGCTCTGCACCGGGTTGGCCGTCAGCTCCTCGACCCCGCCGAGGTCGCCGGCGAGCTGGTCGACGGCCGCGTACGCGCTCGCGACGCAGGCCGGGATGCCGACGCCGTCGTACTGCGCGCCGCACACCGCGAGCCCGGGGAGCCGGGCGACGTGCGCGCGGACGCGGGCCACGCGCGCGTGGTGTCCGACCGGGTACTGGGGCAGGCCGTCGGTCCAGCGGGTGACCCGGGTGCGCAGGGGCCGGGCGGTGAGGCCGGTGGCCTCCCGCAGGTCGTGCCGGGAGACCTCGACCAGGTCGGCGTCGTCCCAGCCGAGCACCTCCGTCTCGCCGTGGCGGCCCACCGAGGTGCGCAGCACGACGACGTCCGGGTCCTCCTCGGCGATCCAGCCCCACTTCCGGGAGGCGAAGGTCGACGCCTTGATGGTGCGGCCGTCCACGGGCGGGACCAGGAAGCCGCTGCCCTCGGGCAGCTCCGTGTCGGCGCGCCGGTAGGCGAGGGTGATCAGCGCCATGGAGGCGTACTCGACGGCGGCCAGCTCGGCGGCGGCGCCCGGGGACTCGTCGCGCAGCAGCGCGGCGGCGGCCGGGGCGGGTACGGCGACGATCACCGCGTCGGCGTGCAGCAGGCGTTCGCCGGCGGTGATCAGCCAGCCGCCGGCCGCGTCCCGGCGCAGGGCGCGCGCGGGCGTCCCGGTCAGGATCTCGCCGCCGCGGGCGCGGACCGACTCGGCGACCGCTAGCGGCAGCCGTCCGACGCCGCCGGCGATGCCCATGAAGACCGGCCCGGTCTGCCGTTGGGCGGCGGCCCCGGCCTGGATCTCCCGGACGCCCTCGGTGAGGGAGGTGTGGGCGCGGGCGGCCTGGAAGAGCTGCGGGACGGCCGAGCGCATCGAGATGCGGTAGGCGTCGCCCGCGTAGACCCCGCCGAGCAGGGGTTCGACCAGCCGGTCGACGACCTCGCGGCCGAGCCGGGCCGCCACGTACTCCCCCACCGCGACGTCGTCGCCGATCTCGGTGCGGGGCAGGTCGGCGTCGCGCTCGATGCGGGCGAGGCCCTCGGCGGTGAGGACGCCGCCGAGCGCGGCGGCGGTGCCCGGCACGCCCATGACATGGCCCTTGGGCATGGGGCGCAGGGCGCCCCGGGTCCAGATCGAGGCGGTGGCGGTGGCCGGCGGCTGGAGCTGCTCGGCGAGGCCCGCCTCGCGGGCGAGCTCCACCGCCTCGGGGCGGCGGGCCAGCATGGACTCGGCGCCCAGGTCGACGCGCACGCCGGCGATCTCGCCGGGCAGCAGCTTGCCGCCGACCCGGTCCCCGGCCTCCAGTACGGTCACGCGCGCGCCGCGCCCCAGCAGCCGGTGCGCGGCGGCCAGCCCCGCGATGCCGGCCCCGATGACGACGACGTGCCCGAGGCCCCTACCCGTTGTGCTCATGCACCCCACTCTCTCAGACCGCGACCACGGTCCCGCCGGGCCCCGGTGTCCGGGGCGAGACCGGCCCGTGACCGCTCCGGGACCGGTGGCGCCGAACGTTCCCGTCCGCGCCGCCGTCGAAGGAGCGTCATCGAGCACAGACCCCGGGGGGTACCCGCCCATGCGCCGCACACCACGCTCCGTCCGCAGACCACGCCCGGCACCGGGCTCCGTCCGCGCCCAGCGCTCCGCGCGCCCTCCGCGGGCCGTGGCCGCCGTTCTGCTCGCCGCCTGCCTCGCGCTCGCCGGGTGCGGCGGCGCCGACGACAAGGGCTACTCCGCGAAGTCCCGCCCGGACGCCGCCGCCGCGCGGGCCGGCGCCCCGGGCGGCGCGGCGGAGAAGGGGACGGCCCCGGGCGGGACGCCCCGGCTCGTGCCGGACGCGGTCATCCGCACCGCGGCCCTCACCGTCGAGGTCGACGACGTGCCCGGGGCGCTGGCGAAGGCCCGCACGCGCGCCGAGGAGGCGGGCGGTTACGTCGGCGAGGAGACGACGAGCCGGGACTCCGGCGGCCGGGAGCGCACCGAGGTCGTGCTGCGCGTGCCCACCGGGAAGTACGACGAGGTCCTCGCCGGGCTGGCGGGCACCGGCCGGCTGGTCCGCCGCACGGCCAAGGCGTCCGACGTCACCGACCAGGTCGTGGACGTGGACAGCCGGATCAGGTCGCAGCGGGCCGGCGTCGACCGGATCCGGGCGCTGATGGACAAGGCGGAGCGGCTGAGCGACGTCGTCGCGCTGGAGGGCGGGCTGAGCGACCGGCAGGCCGAGCTGGAGGCGCTGCTGGCCCGGCAGGCGTCCCTGAGGGACCGCACCGGTCTGGCCACCATCACGCTGACGCTGTCCGGGACCCCGGTACGGGCGGCGGACGACGGCCCCGGCTTCACGGACGCGCTGGCGGGTGGCTGGCACGTGTTCGTCGCCCTGCTGTGCTGGATCGTCCTGGCACTCGGTGCCGTCCTGCCGTTCGCGGCCCTCGCCGCGCTGGTGACGGTGGTGTGGCGGCGCGTCCTCCGCCCGCGGCTGCCGCGCCGTGCGGCGCCCGCGACGGCGGCGCCGGGCCCGCTGCCCGCGGCCCGTCCGGAACCGGACGCCGCGCGGGGGCCCGGGCGGGGCCGGGGCCCCGACGCCCCTTAGCGTGTCCCCATGAGCATCAGCGATGGGCGGGGCGGCAGGGAACGGCTGGTCGTGATCGGCGGCGACGCCGCGGGCATGTCCGCGGCGTCGCAGGCCCGGCGGCTGAGGGGGCCCGGGGAGCTGGAGATCGTGGTCTTCGAGCGCGGCCACTTCACCTCTTTCTCCGCGTGCGGCATCCCGTACTGGGTGGGCGGGGAGGTCCCGGACCGGGACCGGCTGATCGCCCGTACGGCCGAGGAGCACCGCGGGCGGGACATCGACCTGCGGATGCGCACGGAGGTCACGGAGATCGACCCGGCCGGGCGGCGGGTACGCGCGCGCGACGTCGACTCCGGCGCCGAGTCGTGGACGCCGTACGACAAGCTCGTCATCGCCACCGGCGCCCGGCCGGTCCGCCCGGATCTGCCCGGCGTGGACGCCCGCGGGGTGCACGGGGTGCAGACCCTCGACGACGGGCAGGCGCTGCTGGACACGCTGGCCCGCACGCGTGGCCGCAGGGCCGTGGTGGTGGGCGCCGGCTACATCGGCGTCGAGATGGCCGAGGCGCTGATCAACCGGGGCTTCGAGGTGACGGTCGTCAACCGGGGCAAGGAGCCCATGTCGACGCTCGACCCGGACATGGGCCGGCTGGTGCACCGGGCCATGGAGGGCCTGGGCATCACGATGGTGAACGACGCCGAGGTCACCGAGGTCCTCACCGGCGGGGACGGCCGGGTCCGGGCGGTGGCCACGGCGGACGCCGAGTACCCCGCGGACCTGGTGGTCCTCGGGATCGGCGTCCGCCCGGAGACCGGGCTCGCCCGGGCGGCCGGCCTGCCGCTCGGCGCCCGGGGCGGCCTGCTCACCGATCTCGCGATGCGGGTGCGCGGGCACGAGGACATCTGGGCGGGCGGCGACTGCGTGGAGGTGCTGAACCTGGTCTCCGGGCAGGAGCAGTACATCCCGCTGGGCACCCACGCCAACAAGCACGGCCAGGTCATCGGCACCAACGCGGGCGGCGGCTACGCCACCTTCCCCGGGGTCGTCGGCACGGCGGTGAGCAAGGTCTGCGACCTGGAGATCGGTCGCACCGGCCTGCGGGAGAAGGACGCCCGCCGGGTCGGGCTCCGCTTCGAGACGGTCACCGTCGAGTCGACCAGCCGGGCCGGCTACTACCCCGGTGCCGCCCCCATGACGGTCAAGATGCTCGCCGAGACCCGCACGGGCCGGCTGCTGGGCGTCCAGATCGTCGGCCGGGAGGGCGCGGCGAAACGGGTCGACGTCGCGGCGGTGGCACTGACCGCGCAGATGACGGTGGAGCAGATGACGGCCCTGGACCTGGGCTACGCCCCGCCGTTCTCCCCGGTGTGGGACCCGGTGCTGGTGGCGGCGAGGAAGGCGACGGCGAAGGTCCGGGACGTCTGAGGGCCTCCCGCGCCGACGGGCGCCCGCACCCGGCCGGCCGCGCGCACCGGTTCACCCGCCCGATCGGGGGCAGTACTCCTGTGTGGTCATCCCCGTCCATGACGTGAACCCGGTGCGCGGTACGCCCTGGGTGACGTACGCGCTCATCGCCGCCAACGTGCTGGTGTTCCTCACCATGCCCGGCACAGCCGGTTCCGTGGCCGGCGGCGACCTGGCACGGCTGTGCCACCTCCAGGCGTTCATGGACCACTACGCGGCGGTGCCGCGGGAGCTGATCCACGGCTCGCTGCCCCGGCTGGTGCCGACCGGGGAGATCGGCATCGGCCCGCACGGCCCGGGCTGCGTCGTGCGGCCGCCGTCCTACGACAAGTCGCCGCCGCTGTCGGTGTTCACCGCGATGTTCCTGCACGGCGGCTGGCTGCACCTGCTGGGCAACATGCTCTTCCTGCTGATCTTCGGCAACAACGTCGAGGACCGGATGGGCCACATCCGCTACCTGCTCTTCTACGTCGTCTGCGGCTACGCGGCCGGCTACGGCTTCGCGCTGTTCAACGCCGACTCCGCCGACCCGCTGATCGGCGCGTCCGGCGCGATCGCCGGGGTCCTCGGCGCCTATCTGGTGCTGTATCCGAAGGCCAGGGTGTGGGTGCTGGTGCCGTTCCTGGTCTTCCTACCGCTGCGCCTGCCCGCCTGGCTGGTGCTGGGCTTCTGGTTCGGGCTCCAGGCGGTGTACTCGTCCGGGCACGGGGTGTCCGGCACCGGCACGGTGGCGTACACGGCGCACGTGGTGGGCTTCGTGGCGGGCATGCTGCTCGCCTGGCCGCTCAAGCCGGGCACGCCCGACCCGCCGGAGCCGCCCGGCCTGCTGTTCGGCAGGCGCGCGCGGCCCCACTACTCCTGGTGAGCCGGCCGGTGCGTCAGCGCGCGGTGGCGGTGTGCACGTACTCCACGAGCCGGGTCAGCGCGTCGGGGTCGGTGCTGGGCATGACGCCGTGGCCGAGGTTGAAGACGTGGCCCTCCAGACCGGCGGCGGCGTCGAGCACCTCGCGGGCCTTGGCCGCCACGGTGTCCTTGTCGGTGAAGAGCACGGTCGGGTCCAGGTTGCCCTGGAGCGCCTTGCCGGGGCCGACGCGGCGGGCGGCCTCGTCGAGCGGGACGCGCCAGTCGACGCCGACGACGTCCGCGCCGGCCTCGCCCATCAGGCCCAGCAGCTCGCCGGTGCCGACGCCGAAGTGGATGCGCGGGACGCCGTACCCGGCGACCGCGTCGAAGACCTTCGCCGAGGCGGGCATGACCGACGTCCGGTAGTCCGCCGGGGCCAGGGCGCCGGCCCAGGAGTCGAAGAGCTGCACGGCGCTCGCGCCGGCCTCGATCTGCACCTTCAGGAAGGCGGCGGTGATGTCGGCGAGGCGGTCCAGCAGGTCGGCCCAGAGCTCGGGGTCGCCGTACATCATCGCCTTGGCGTTCTCGTACGTGCGCGAGGGGCCGCCCTCGACCAGGTAGCTCGCCAGGGTGAAGGGCGCGCCCGCGAAGCCGATCAGCGGGGTGCCGCCCAGCTCGCGGGTGAGCAGGCCGATGGCCTCGGTGACGTACGGCACGTCCTCGGGGGTGAGGTCGCGCAGCCGGGCCAGGTCGGCGCGGGTGCGCACGGGCTGCTCGACGACCGGGCCGACGCCGGGCTTGATGTCCAGGTCGAGGCCGATGGCCTTGAGCGGGACCACGATGTCGCTGAAGAAGATCGCCGCGTCCACGTCGTGCCGGCGCACCGGCTGGAGGGTGATCTCGGTGATCAGCTCGGGCCGCGTGCAGGACTCCAGCATCGGGATGCCCTCGCGCACCTTGCGGTACTCGGGCAGCGAGCGGCCGGCCTGGCGCATGAACCACACGGGGGTGTGCGGCACGGGTTCGCGCCTGCACGCCTTGAGGAAGGCGCTGTCGTACGTCGCGGGCTGCTGCGTGCTGTCGTTCGCGGTCACGGGGCAAGTCTCGCACGACATCGGTGACCGGCGGCGCGGGGTGTCTTGCCCTGCGCGGGGCCCCGGTTCCCCTTACCCTTCCCCGCATGGCTGCGGCTCACGGACGAATGTCGGACAGCGCTGATGGAACGGGCGACGTGCAGAACAGCGAGGAGGCGGACCGGCGTTCCGGTACTCCGGGACCCCCGGCCTTCCGGGCCGCGGTGGAGGCCCTGCGCGGCAGCCGGCTGCGGCCGCAGGTCGAGGTGGAGCCGACGCCGGCGCCACAGCGGCTCGCCCCGTACGCGTACGCGCTGGAGGCGGTGGTGGTCGACGGCGAGCAGGAGCTGGCCGACGGGCGGCTGGTGCTGCTGCACGACCCGGCCGGGCACGAGGCGTGGCGGGGTACGTTCCGGCTCGTGACGCTGGTGCGCGCGGAGCTGGAGCCGGAGATGGCGGCCGATCCGCTGCTGCCGGAGGTGTGCTGGTCGTGGCTGACCGGGGCGCTCCAGGCGCGCGGGCTGGCGTACGGGGAGCCGAGCGGCACGATCACGCGGGCGGCCTCGCACTACTTCGGCGGGCTCGCGGAGCGGCCCGCCGCCTCGCAGATCGAGATCCGGGCGTCGTGGACGCCGCGCGAGGGTCTCGGCGGGGTGCCGGACACCGCCGCGCACCTGGTCTCGTGGTGCGATCTGCTGGCGCAGGTGGCGGGCCTGCCGCCGGCCGGTCCGGGGGACGCGTCGGTGGTGACCCTGCCGCAGCGCCGGGGCCCGCAGTCCCGTTGAGCGGTCGCCGCGAAACGCCGTGTTGACCATCTCTTTGTCGATACGGCCACTTTCCGCACTCGAATCGCACCGGCTCGAACCGACTCGATCTTCGCATGATCGATCGCGTGTCCGAATTGCACAGATTGTTACTCACTAGATCGTGATCATTCCCTAAAGGCGGACGAGTTTGCTGCCGAAGACGACTGTGACCTTGAAAGCACGGTTCGTCCCGGCTTCCTCCCCACAAGCCGGCCCCGTCCCCCACCCAGGAGGCCTGGTGTCCGTTCTCCTCGAGCAACCCGCAAGCCTGGTCGCCTACCGCCCGAACAAGCCGACCGCCATGGTGGTCGTGGCCGACCCCCGCGTCCGCTCCACCGTCACCCGCCACCTGTGGGCGCTCGGCGTGCGCGATGTCATCGAGGCCTCGTCCATCGCGGAGGCTCGTCCCCGCATCGGCAACCCGCGCGACATCTGCGTCGCCGACGTCCACCTCCCCGACGGCTCCGGCCTCACCCTGCTGTCCGAGACCCGGGCCGCGGGCTGGCCCAACGGGCTCGCGCTGTCCGCCGCCGACGACATCGGCGCGGTCCGCAACGCGCTGGCCGGCGGGGTCAAGGGCTACGTCGTCACCGGCACCCGCACCAACATCGGGCTCCCCGCCCGGCCCGGCGCCGCCCCCCTCGGCGCCGCCGCCCGCATGCACCGGCGTCCCCCGGGCGCCCCGAGCCACCCGGGCGGCTACCGGGAGCTGTCCGGACGCGAGGTCGAGGTGCTGCGGCTGGTCGCGGAGGGCCAGTCGAACAAGGCGATCGGCGTGTCCATGGGCCTGTCCGCCCTCACCGTGAAGAGCCACCTCGCCCGTATCGCCCGCAAGCTGGGCACGGGCGACCGGGCCGGCATGGTGGCCGTCGCCCTGCGCACCGGGATCATCCACTGAGCCCACCGGATGCCCCCTTCGGCGCAATCCGGTGTTCGCGGGGTGAACCAGGCCGAACCCCGAGCTGACTGGTTTACGTCCCTCCCGCGCCCGTCGACGGAACGTTCCGTCGACGGGCGCGGTCCGCACACGGATACCCTTGACAGGTGACCGACGCCCAAGACACCGCAGCAGACAGCTCCCTGCGCATCACCGGAGGCACTCCTCCGGACGACGCCGGATCTTCTGTGACGGGGGCGCCGACTCCGTTGCTCGAACCCCGCGAGGGCATCCCGCCCGTGGTCACCGACGAGGCGGCCCTCGCCCGGGTGACCGCCGCCTTCGCCGCCGGCTCCGGCCCCGTCGCCGTGGACGCCGAGCGCGCCTCCGGCTACCGCTACGGCCAGCGCGCCTACCTGGTCCAGCTGCGCCGCGAGGGCGCCGGGACCGCGCTGATCGACCCCGTGGCCTGCCCCGACCTCTCCGGCCTCGGCGCGGCCCTGTCCGACGTCGAGTGGGTGCTGCACGCGGCCACCCAGGACCTGCCCTGCCTGCGGGAGATAGGCATGGTCCCGACCCGCCTGTTCGACACCGAACTGGCCGGCCGGCTCGCCGGTTTCCCCCGGGTCGGCCTCGGCGCCATGGTCGAGGGCGTCCTCGGCTACGTCCTGGAGAAGGGCCACTCCGCCGTCGACTGGTCGACCCGGCCGCTGCCCGAGCCGTGGCTGCGGTACGCCGCGCTCGACGTCGAGCTGCTCGTCGACCTGCGGGACGCCCTGGAGAAGGAGCTGGACCGGCAGGGCAAGCTGGAGTGGGCGCTCCAGGAGTTCGACGCCATCGCCGGCGCGCCGCCGGCCGAGCCGCGCAAGGACCCCTGGCGGCGCACGTCCGGGATGCACAAGGTGCGCCGGCGCCGGCAGCTCGCCGTGGTACGGGAGCTGTGGGAGACGCGGGACCGGATCGCGCAGCGCCGGGACGTGTCGCCGGGCAAGGTGCTCGGCGACGCGGCGATCGTGGAGGCCGCCCTCGCCCTGCCGGGCAATGTGCACGCCCTCGCCGCGCTGAACGGGTTCGGGCACCGGATGGGACGGCGGCAGCTGGAGCAGTGGCAGGCCGCCGTCGACCGGGCCAAGGGCCTCGCCGACAGCGCGCTGCCGCAGCCGGGGCAGCCGGTCACCGGACCGCCGCCGCCGCGCGCGTGGGCCGACAAGGACCCGGCCGCCGCGGCCCGGCTGTCCGCCGCCCGCGCGGGGGTGACGGCGCTGGCCGAGCGGCTCGGCATGCCGCAGGAGAACGTGATCTCCCCGGACACGGTGCGGCGGATCTGCTGGGAGCCGCCGACGCCCGCCGACGAGCGGACCGTGGGTGCAGCGCTGGCCGGGTACGGCGCGCGTCCGTGGCAGGCGGCCCTGGTGACGCCGGTCCTGGTGGAGGCGCTGTCGGCGAAGGCGCCGTAACGTCCGCGGGGCCGGGCGGGGACGTCGAGATCGCGCCAAGATCCCGGGGACGCCGGGGGAGGCACGGGGTGGCGGAACGCGGAAGCCGCCCCGTGGGCGGGGTCGAGCGCGCCCTCTCCGGGAGTGGTGATCTCGTGTGACCTTCGCCGCTCCCGCCTCCGGGACTGTGCAGCTACGTTACTCATAAGTAGCATGGGTTCTGAGCGCGCGCTCAGCGCAACGCAGCAGTGCCATCCCGCACCCTGGAGGAGAGCCATCGTGCCTCGTACCGTCAGGGACGTCGTCTTCGTCGACGGCGTCCGCACCCCGTTCGGCAAGGCGGGCCCGAAGGGCATCTACCACGAGACCCGTGCCGACGACCTCGTCGTGAAGGCGATCCGGGAGCTGCTGCGCCGCAACCCCGGCCTGGACCCCCAGAAGATCGACGAGGTCGCCATCGCCGCGACCACGCAGATCGGTGACCAGGGCCTGACCCTCGGCCGTACCGCGGGCATCCTCGCGGGCCTGCCGACGTCCGTCCCCGGCTACTCCATCGACCGCATGTGCGCCGGCGCGCTGACCGCCGTGACGACCACCGCGGGATCGATCGCGTTCGGCGCCTACGACGCCGTCATCGCCGGCGGCGTGGAGCACATGGGCCGCCACCCGATGGGCGAGGGCGTGGACCCGAACCCGCGGTTCGTGAGCGAGAAGCTCGTCGACGAGTCGGCCCTCTTCATGGGCATGACGGCGGAGAACCTGCACGACCGCTACCCGCAGATCACCAAGCTGCGCGCCGACGAGTACGCGGTGCGCTCGCAGGAGAAGGCCGCCAAGGCGTACGCCAACGGCAAGATCCAGCAGGACCTGGTGCCGATCTCGGTGCGCCGCACCACCCCCGAGGCCGGCGAGACGGGCTGGGGCCTGGTCACGGCCGACGAGCCGATGCGCCCGGGCACCACCCTGGAGAACCTGGCCGGTCTCAAGACGCCGTTCCGCGTGCACGGCCGGGTCACCGCGGGCAACGCGGCCGGTCTGAACGACGGCGCCACCGCGTCCATCATCGCCAGCGAGGACTTCGCCCGCGAGAACGGCCTGCCGGTCAAGATGCGCCTGGTGTCGTACGCCTTCGCGGGCGTCGAGCCGGAGGTCATGGGCTACGGCCCGATCCCGGCCACGGAGAAGGCCCTCGCCAAGGCGGGCCTGTCCATCTCCGACATCGGCCTGTTCGAGATCAACGAGGCCTTCGCCGTGCAGGTCCTGGCCTTCCTCGACCACTACGGCATCGCCGACGACGACGAGCGCGTCAACCAGTACGGCGGCGCCATCGCCTTCGGTCACCCGCTGGCCTCCTCCGGCGTCCGCCTGATGACGCAGCTGGCCCGCCAGTTCGAGGAGCAGCCGGACGTCCGCTACGGCCTGACCACCATGTGCGTCGGCTTCGGCATGGGCGCGACGGTCATCTGGGAGAACCCGCACTTCGAGGGGGACAAGTGAGCACCACCGCCGAGCTTTTGCAGCAGGCCTCGGACCTGTTCCCCGACGAGGTCGTCACCAGCGCGCACGTACGCCACTTCGAGCTGCCGTTCGGCGCCGGCCGGTTCGCGCTGATCACGCTGGACAACGGCCTGGACCACACCAAGCCGACCACCTTCGGCCCGGCCTCGCTGGCGAACCTGAACACCGCCATCGACCAGGTCGAGAAGGAGGCGGCCGACGGCGGGATCGTCGGTGTCGGCATCACCGGCAAGCCGTTCATCTTCGCGGTCGGCGCCGACCTCAAGGGCGTCGAGCTGCTGAAGGAGCACGAGCACGCGCTCGCCATCGGCAAGGGCGGCCACGAGGTCTTCAAGCGCCTCTCCGGCCTCGCGGTCCCGACCTTCGCCTACTACAACGGCGCGGCGATGGGCGGCGGCGTCGAGGTCGGCCTGCACTGCTCCTACCGGACCGTCTCCAAGGCGATCCCCGCGTTCTCGCTGCCCGAGGTCTTCCTCGGCCTGGTCCCCGGCTGGGGCGGCTGCACGCTGCTGCCGAACCTGATCGGCGCCGACAAGGCCGTCTCGGTCATCATCGAGAACTCGTTGAACCAGAACAAGCAACTCAAGGGCGCGCAGGTCTTCGAGCTGGGAATCGCCGACGCGCTCTTCGAGGGCGCCGACTTCCTGGAGCAGTCGCTGATCTGGACCGCGCGGGTCCTCCAGGGCGACGTCAAGGTCGAGCGCCCGGTGATCGACCGCGGTGAGGCCTGGGACCAGGCCGTCGCCCGGGGCCGGTTCATCGCCGACGGCAAGGTGCACGGCGCGGCCCCGGCCGCGTACCGCGCCTTGGACATCATCGCCGCCGCCCGCGACGAGGACCTCCAGCAGGGGTTCGACGCGGAGGACCAGGCCCTCGCCGACCTCATCATGGGCGGCGAACTGCGGTCCGGCATCTACGCGTTCAACCTCGTGCAGAAGCGCGGCAAGCGTCCCGCCGGCGCCCCGGACAAGAACCTGGCGCGTCCCGTCACCAAGGTGGGCGTGGTCGGCGCGGGTCTGATGGCCTCGCAGCTCGCCCTGCTCTTCCTGCGCCGCCTTGAGGTGCCGGTCGTGCTGACCGACATCGACCAGGAGCGCGTCGACAAGGGTGTGGGCTACGTCCACGCCGAGATCGACAAGCTGCTCGCCAAGGGCCGGGTCAACCAGGACAAGGCCAACCGCCTCAAGGCGCTGGTCACCGGTGTGCTGGACAAGGCCGAGGGCTTCGCGGACGCCGACTTCGTGATCGAGGCCGTGTTCGAGGAGATCGGGGTCAAGCAGCAGGTGTTCGCGGAGGTCGAGGCGGTCGCCCCGGCGCATGCGATCCTCGCCACCAACACCTCCTCGCTGTCCGTGTCCGAGATGGCGTCGAAGCTGAAGCACCCCGAGCGGGTCGTCGGCTTCCACTTCTTCAACCCGGTCGCGATCCTGCCGCTGCTGGAGATCGTCCGCGGCGAGCGGACGGACGACGCGTCCCTGGCGACCGCGTTCGCCGTCGCCAGGAAGCTGAAGAAGACCGCGGTGCTGGTGAAGGACGCCCCGGCGTTCGTCGTGAACCGCATCCTGACCCGCTTCATGGGCGAGATCCAGAACGTCATCGACGAGGGCACCCCGGTCGAGGTCGCCGAGAAGGCCGTCGAGCCGCTCGGCCTGCCGATGTCCCCGCTGGTCCTGCTGGAGCTGGTCGGCCCGGCGATCGGTCTGCACGTCTCCGAGACGCTGCACGGCGCATTCCCGGACCGGTTCACGGTCTCCCCGAACCTCAAGGCGGTCGTGGAGGCGGGCAAGCGCGGCTTCTACGTCTACGACAGCGGCAAGCCGGAGCTGGACCCGGAGGTCGCCGCGCTGCTCAAGCAGGGCGACACGGTGCTGACCGAGGAGCAGGTGCGGGCCCGGGTGCTGGACGCGGTGGCGCAGGAGATCGGGCTGATGCTCGACGAGGGCGTCGTCGCCGAGGCCCAGGACATCGACCTGTGCCTGATCACCGGCGCCGGCTGGCCCTTCCACCTGGGCGGCATCACGCCGTACCTGGACCGCGAGGGCGTCTCGGAGCGCGTGAACGGCAAGAGGTTCCTGGCCCCGGGCGTGGCGAGCGTCCCGGCGTAAGGCTCCGCGCACGGTCCCACGGTGCCCGGCACACCCCTCGGGTGTGCCGGGCACCGGCGTTGTGGCCCCGCGTCACGGGGTGCTCCGCCAGGTGGTCGTGCGGCCGGCCGGTCGGCGGTTCGCCGTCAGACCTGCCGCCACGCCTCCAGCGCCAGGCCCGGCTCGTCCTTGCGCCGGGTCAGCAGGAGCTGTCCGAGCGACGGGGACAGCGTCGCCGCCACCACCCGGCCGGTCTCGTCCGTCGTCAGCGACACCAGCGCGTCCAGCGGCAGTTCGGGACCCGACTCGGTCCACCAGGCCCCCGCCGACTCCTCCTCGGTCGGGTACGCGGCGAAGGCGACCCGGCGGTCCTCCGAGCGCTGGAGCAGCAGGGTGCAGTCGTAGCCGTCCAGGTCGCAGCGGACCGCCGCGACCGGGCCGGGGCCCGCCGCGGGCAGCAGCGTGGCCGGCTTGCCGCCGGGGCGCCACGCGCACAGGCCGCCGGAGGTGTCGGTGTAGAAGACGGTCGTGTTCTCCGGGGAGGTGGCCAGGGCACGCAGGGTGCCCGGGCGGACCGGGGCCTGAAGCGCCTCCTGGAGCACGGGCACGGCGCCCGGCGACTCCTGACGCCAGTACAGCAGGCCCTGGGGGACGGCCGCGTACAGCTCCACCGTGCCGGACTCCGCGGTGACCGCGGCCAGTCCGTCGCGCACCTCACGGCCCTTCAGGTCCCGCCAGGGGCCCCAGCCGCCCTTCTCCTTCTGCCCGAGCATGCTCACCCCGCCGCCCTGGTTCGGGACGAACACGTGGGCGCGGCCCTGCGCGTCGACCGCGACCGCGGGGGTGCCGGTGCGGTCGCCCTTCCGGTTCGGGTGGCCGATCGGGTGCCAGTCCAGGGCCGCCAGATGCGGGCGGAAGTGCGTGGAGTGCACCAGCCCGGCCTCGCCCTTGACGGTGGGCCGCCAGGAGACCAGGTGGGCGTAGTCGTCGGCGCCCTGGCCGACGGCCAGGACGGAGTGCAGCCGCTGTTCGCCGCCCACCCTGCGGGGAGCGGACCAGGGGCCGCCATGGCCGCGCTCCGCCCGGCACAGGACGGCTTCGCCCGACAGCTGGTAGACACTGAGCCGGCCGTCTCGGCCGCGAAGGAGCCAGTCGCCGTTCACCGGTTCACTGTAAGCCGCCCGGCACCGCCTCCGGGCCCGGCCCCCGGCCCCTGCCCCGGCCGTGGCAGGCTTGCCGTATGACCGGCCCCCTGGACGCATCGCCCTCCCCCGCCGCGCCGCTCGTCATCGTGGACGGCGCGAACGTCGTCGGCTCGCGGCCCGACGGCTGGTGGCGGGACCGCCGGGGGGCGGCCGAGCGGCTGCGGGACCGGCTGGCGGGCGAGGGCCTGCCCGGGCGCCCGGGGCCGGTGGAGATCGTGCTCGTGGTGGAGGGCGCGGCCCGGGGCGTGGCGTCGGTACCGGGCGTGCGGGTGGAGTCGGCGCCGGGCAGCGGGGACGACCGGATCGTGGAACTGACCGCCGCGAGCGCCGGCCGCGCCCGCCTGGTGGTGACCGCCGACCGTGAACTGCGGCGCCGGGTGACGGAGCTGGGCGCGGAGGTGACCGGGCCGCGCGCGGTCCTGGGCTGACCGGCGCCCGCCACGCGGACGCGGCCTGGGTTCCCGGCACCCGGGCGTACAGCACCGCGCCGTCCACCCGGCCCACCTCCGTGTAGTCCGCCGCGAGCAGGCGGCGCAGGGTGGGGACGCGGTCGGGGGCGTAGGGCTCGCCCCGGGAGTCGTCGACGACCAGGGCGGGGGCGTGCGCGGTCATCTCCCGCCGGAAGACCGGCCAGGCACCGGCGACGGCGTACTCCTCGCCGACCCGGGGGCCGTCCCGGCCGCCGCTGTAGTTGGTGAGCAGGCCCGCGGTGAGGTAGCGGGTGGCGGGGGTGCGGCCGGCCAGCCAGTACGTCTCCGGGTGTATGCCCCACACCAGGACCCGGTCGGCCGGTGCCGTGCGCTCGGTGAGGGCCGCCGCCAGCCGCTGGGCGTGCGCCAGTTCGGAGCGCGGGGCGAGCAGGCCCCAGCCGACGAAGACGGCGCAGGCGCAGGCGGAGGTGAGGACGGCGGCCGGGCGCCGCCGGGCCGGCAGGACGTGCAGCGCCGCGGTGGCCAGCAGGGCGAGCGGCGGGGTGAGTTGCAGGAAGTAGTGGCCGAAGAAGTGGCAGCCGACGATCACGGCGAGGGCCGAGGAGGCCAGCCACACCCAGAGGTCGGCGGTTTCGGCGCGGGCGACGCGCAGGGCCCGTACGACCGGGGGGAGCAGCCCCGCCGAAGCCGCCGCCAGGATCGCGGTGTTGGCCAGCGCGCGGCCGAGGGCGTGCGGTCCGGAGCCGGTGAGGGAGGCGTACGAGGCGGAGCCGGTCACCGTCCAGAACAGGAAGCCGGACGGGTTCGTGGCCAGGGCCGCGCCGAGCACGGGTACGGCGAACCCGGCCGCGAGCCGGGGCGCCCCGGTGCGCGTGGCGCCCCGCCGGTGCAGCAGCCAGAGCACCGGCAGCAGCACCGCGCCGCCGGTCTGCTTGGTCAGGAACGCGGCGGCGACGGCGGCCCCGGCCGTGCCCCACCGGCCGCGGTCCGCGCACCACAGGGCGGCGGCCGTGCCGGGCAGTATGAACACCTCGAAGGTGGCGGCCTGCGCGTCCTCGGGGTTGAGCCCGACCGACACCAGCAGGTACAGCACCCCGGCGGTGCGGCCGGCCCGGTCGCCCCAGCGGCGGCGGGCCAGGGAGGCCAGCAGGGCGGCGGTGAGCAGCTGGGCGAGGACGGCGAGCACCCTCAGCGGGGTGAGGGAGCCGGAGCCGCAGAGCGCGAACGCGGCCTCGTACAGCCAGGGCAGCAGCGGCGGTTTGCGGTCCACCACCGTCTCGTACAGCTGGCCGCCCTGGGCGAGCAGCCGGGCCTGTACGGCGAGGTAGCCCTCGTCCGGGTTCCACAGCGGGCGGGCGAAGGAGGGGATGCGGGTGGCGCAGGCCAGGGCCGCCAGCAGGGGCCCGAGCCGGGTCCAGTACGCCGTCCGGGTGACCTCGGTCCGTGCGGGGGCGAGTGGGGCGGCGAGCATGGCAGCACGCTATCCGCAGCCGCGGGCCCGGTGGCGGGACGTCGGGGGCCGGGAGTGTTGCCGGGGGGCGCCGGGACGGGGGTGCCGGCGGGTCAGCGGGGGCGCCCGGCCGGCGGCTGCGGGATGCCGCCGGCCGCGCCGCGCTCCCGCTGCCCGAGACGGCTGTGCGAACGGCCGTACAGGAAGTAGACGACGAAGCCGATCACCATCCAGATCGCGAACCGCAGCCAGGTCTCCGCGGGCAGGTTCAGCATCAGCCACAGCGAGGCGAGCACGGACAGCACCGGCACCAGCGGGACCAGCGGTGTGCGGAAGGCCCGGTGCAGGTCGGGGCGGGTGCGGCGGAGGATGATCACGCTGATCGCGACCACGATGAAGGCGAAGAGGGTGCCGATGTTCACCAGCTCGGCGAGTTCGCTGAGGCTGGTGAAGCCCGCGACGATCGCGATGATCCCGCCGAGCAGGATGGTCGACCGATAGGGGGTGCGGAACCGCGGGTGGGTGTGCGAGAAGAAGCGGGGCAGCAGCCCGTCGCGGCTCATGGCGAAGAAGACCCGGGACTGGCCCAGCAGCAGGATCATGCACACCGTGGTCAGTCCGATGGCGGCGCCGAAGCTGATCAGGCCCGCGTACCAGGGGTGCCCGGTGCTCTTGAAGGCGTCGGCGAGGGGCGCCTCGACCGACAGCGAGCTGTACTTCTGCATACCGGTCACGACGATCGACACGGCGACGTACAGGGCCGTGCAGATGACGAGGGAGCCCAGGATGCCGCGCGGGACGTCGCGCTGCGGGTTGCGGGTCTCCTCGGCGGCGGTGGCGACGACGTCGAAGCCGATGAAGGCGAAGAAGACCACGGAGGCGGCGGTGAAGATGCCCATGACGCCGAAGTTCTGCGGTGCCCACCCGAACATCAGCTGGATCAGCGGCGCCTTGAGGTTGCCGCCGGCCGCGGCGGACTGCGCCTTCGGGATGAACGGGTCGTAGTTGGCGCCGCGGACGAAGAAGGCACCCGCGACGATGACGACGAGGACCACGATCACCTTGACCGCGACGACCACGGAGGTGACCCGCGCGGACAGCTTCATGCCGACGACGAGGATGGCGGTGAGCCCCACGACGAGGGCCGCGGCGAGGATGTCGAAGCCGAAGCCGGTGGCGCCGTCCCGGCCGCTGAGCACCGCGGGCAGGTGCCAGCCCGCGTTGTCGAGCAGCGAGTGGATGTACCCCGACCAGCCGACGGCGACCACCGCCGTGCCCAGCGCCAGTTCCAGGACGAGGTCCCAGCCGATGGTCCAGGCGGGGAGTTCGCCGAGCGAGGCGTAGGAGAAGGTGTAGGCGGAGCCCGCCACGGGGACCGTGGAGGCGAACTCGGCGTAGCAGAGGGCGGCGAGCGCGCAGACGACACCGGCCACGACGAACGACAGCGAGACGGCGGGGCCCGCGGTGTTCTTGGCCGCCGTGCCGGTGAGGACGAAGATGCCGGTGCCGATGATGACCCCGACGCCGAAGACGGTCAGGTCCAGGGCGGTCAGGGACTTCTTGAGCGCGTGCTCGGGCTCCTCGGTGTCCTGGATGGACTGCTCGACGTTCTTCGTCCTGAAGAGCGCGTTGCTCACGTGCCCACCTCCCACGCTTGTCGTCCTCGACATGATCGAGAGGGCCGGGGAGCGGATTCCCCGGCACAGGCAGGTTCACGCAAACGGGCCGGTTCCGCCACCGGGGAGGGGCGGGACCGGCCCGTCGGGGCGCTCGGGTCCGGGTCAGTCGCGCGCGGGCTCCACGGAGTCCACGGGGCCGGCCGTGCCGTCGAGCCTGGAGACCAGACCGGTGACCTGGCGGGCGATGTCGGGCGCGGTGAGCCCGATCTCGGTGAGCACCTCGGCGCGCGAGGCGTGGTCGAGGAAGCGCGGCGGGATGCCGAAGTCGCGCAGCGGCACGTCCACGCCCGCGTCGCGCAGGGCCTGCGCGATCGCGGAGCCGACCCCGCCGACCCGGCTGTTGTCCTCGACGGTGACGACGACCCGGTGCCGCTCGGCCAGCGGGGCCAGCGCCTCGTCGACGGGCTTGACCCAGCGCGGGTCGACCACGGTGGTGGAGATGCCCTGCTTGTCCAGCAGCCCGGCGATCTCCAGGCACATCGGGGCGAGGGCCCCCACGGAGACCAGCAGCACGTCCGGGCTGTCGGTGCCGGGCTCGCGCAGGACGTCCATGCCGCCGACCCGGCCCACGGCGGGTACGGCGGGGCCGACGGCGCCCTTGGAGAAGCGCACCACGGTCGGCGCGTCCTCGACGGCGACGGCCTCGCGCAGCTGGGCCCGCACCTGGTCGGCGTCGCGCGGCGCGGCGAGCCGCAGCCCGGGCACGACCTGGAGGATCGACATGTCCCACATGCCGTTGTGGGAGGCGCCGTCGGTGCCGGTGACGCCGGCCCGGTCCAGGACGAAGGTCACCCCGCACTTGTGCAGGGCCACGTCCATCAGGACCTGGTCGAAGGCGCGGTTGAGGAAGGTGGCGTACACGGCGAACACCGGGTGCAGCCCGCCGTACGCCAGGCCCGCGGCGGAGACGGCGCCGTGCTGCTCGGCGATCCCGACGTCGTACACCCGTTCGGGGAAGCGCTTGGCGAACTTGTCCAGGCCGACCGGCTGGAGCATGGCGGCGGTGATGGCGACGATGTCGTCGCGCTCCTCGCCGAGCCGGACCATCTCCTCGCCGAAGACCGAGGTCCAGTCGGCGCCGGAGGAGGCGATCGGCAGGCCGGTGTCCGGGTGGATCTTGCCGACGGCGTGGAAGCGGTCGGCCTCGTCCTGGAGGGCGGGCTGGTAGCCGCGGCCCTTCTCGGTGAGGCAGTGCACGATGACCGGGCCGCCGAACCGCTTGGCGCGGGTCAGCGCCGACTCCAGCGCCTCGATGTCGTGGCCGTCGATCGGGCCGACGTACTTCAGGCCCAGGTCCTCGAACATGCCCTGCGGGGCGATGAAGTCCTTCAGCCCCTTCTTGGCGCCGTGCAGGGTCTCGTAGAGCGGCTTGCCGACCACCGGGGTGCGGTCGAGGATGTCCTTGGTCCGGGCGAGGAAGCGCTCGTAGCCGTCGGTCGTGCGCAGGGTCGCCAGGTGGTTGGCGAGGCCGCCGATGGTCGGGGCGTAGGAGCGCTCGTTGTCGTTGACGACGATGACGAGCGGGCGGTCCTTGGCCTCGGCGATGTTGTTCAGCGCCTCCCAGGCCATGCCGCCGGTCAGCGCCCCGTCACCGATCACGGCGACGACGTGGCTGTCCCGCTCGCGCAGCTGGTTGGCCTTGGCGATGCCGTCGGCCCAGCCGAGCACGGTCGAGGCGTGGCTGTTCTCGATGACGTCGTGCGCGGACTCGCCCTGGGCCGGGTAGCCGGACAGGCCGCCCTTCATCTTCAGCCGGGAGAAGTCCTGACGGCCGGTGAGGAGCTTGTGCACGTAGGACTGGTGGCCCGTGTCCCACAGGACCTTGTCCTTCGGGGACTCGAAGACCCGGTGCAGGGCGATGGTCAGTTCCACCACACCGAGGTTGGGGCCCAGGTGCCCGCCGGTCTTGGAGACCTCCTGGACGAGGAAGGTCCGGATCTCCTCCGCCAGCTGGTCCAGCTGCTCCAGGCTGAGCCGGTCCAGATCGCGCGGTCCCCTGATGCGGGTCAGCAGCGGCACCCGTGCCTCCTTGCAGTAGAGCTGATCGAGCTGTTGCCGGGCTTGGACGAGTCTAATGTTCCGTCCGCGCGCCCGACGGCCGGGCGGTGGGACTTGCCTCACGCGAACGGCTGTACCCGTGCGGGCGCCCCTCGGACACGCCGCTGCCCGGCACCGTGGGACGGTGCCGGGCAAGGGCGGGACGCGTCGGACGCGCTCAGGCGCGGCCGGCCGACTTCTGGGTCTTGCGGGTGATCGAGTCGATGACGACCGTGGCGAGGAGCACACCGCCGGTGATCATGTACTGGATCGGGGTGGCGATGCCCTGGAGGGCGAGGCCGTACTGGATCGACGTGATCACCAGGACACCGAGCAGCGCGTTCCAGGTGCGGCCCCGGCCGCCGAAGAGGCTGGTGCCGCCGATGACGGCCGCGGCGATGACGTTCATCAGCAGGTCGCCGGAGCCGGCGCTCTGGTTGGCGGCAGCGATCTTGGAGGCCCAGAACAGACCGCCGACCGAGGCGAAGAGGCCCGCGATGGCGAAGACCGAGACGCGCACCATGGTGACGTTGATGCCGGCGCGGCGGGACGCCTCCACGCTGCCGCCGAGCGCGAAGACCTTGCGGCCGTAGGCGGTGCGGCGCAGCACGAAGTCGCTGCCGACCAGGACGATCGCGAAGAGCAGCACCGCGAGCGGCAGGCCCTTGTACTGGTTGAACATGATCGCGACGGCGAACGCGGGGACCGCGAGCAGCACGGTGCGCAGCACGATGTCGCCGAGCGGGCGGGACGGGATGCCCGCGGCGGCGCGGCGGCGGTTGCCGAGGAAGGCCGAGAGGAAGTACCCGGCGACCGCGACGAGGGCCAGCAGGTAGGCGGCGGCCACGTCCGAGAAGTAGTACGTGGTGAGCTTGCCGACCACGCCGTCGCCGTCGAGGTTGATGGTGCCGTTCGAGCCCAGGATCTGGAGCATGAAGCCGTTCCAGAACAGCAGGCCGGCCAGGGTCACCGCGAACGCGGGCGCGCCGATCCGGGCGAAGAAGAAGCCGTGCAGGGCGCCGATGACCGCGCCGGCCGCGAGGGCGGCGAGGACGGCGAGCCACTCGTTGACTCCGTGCGTGACGCTCATCACGGCGGTGATCGCCGAGGAGACACCGGAGACGGAGCCGACGGAGAGGTCGATCTCGCCGAGCAGCAGCACGAAGATGATGCCGACCGACATCATGCCGGTGGCCACCATGGCGACGAAGATGTTGTTGAGGTTCTCCGCGCCGAGGAAGGCCGAGTTCAGGCTCTGGAAGATCGCGCAGATGGCGATCAGGCCGACCACGACCGGCAGGGCGCCGAGGTCGCCGGCGCGCATCTTGCGCTTGAACTCGGTGACGTAGCCCGCGAAACCCTGTTCGCGCACGAGGAGGCGGGGGTCGACGGCGGGGGCGGCGTCGGCCGCGACGGCGGGCGCTTCGACGGGCGCCGTCTGGGACTTGTCGATGCTCACTGCTGAGCCTCCGCGGTGGTGCGCGCCGCACGACGGGTCACGGCGTTGTCCGTGGCGCCGGTGATGGCGGAGATGATCTCTTCCTGAGAGGTGGTCTTGACCTCGAACACGCCGTTGTTGCGGCCGAGCCGCAGTACGGCGACCTTGTCCGCGACGGCCTTCACATCGGCCATGTTGTGGCTGATGAGGATGACCGCGAGGCCGCGCTCGCGCAGCCGCTCGACGAGGTCGAGGACCTGGGCGGTCTGCTCGACGCCGAGGGCGGCGGTCGGCTCGTCGAGGATGACCAGCTTGGGCTCGCCGAGCATGGAGCGGGCGATGGCCACGACCTGGCGCTGACCGCCGGAGAGCGAAGCGATCGGGATGCGCACGCTGGGGATGCGGATGGACAGCGTCTGGAGCAGTTCGCGCGAGCGGCGCTCCATCTCGACCTCGTCCAGGACACCGCGGCGCTTGATCTCGCGGCCGAGGAACAGGTTGCCGACGACGTCGATGTTGTCGCACAGGGCGAGGTCCTGGTAGACCGTCGCGATGCCCAGGCTCTGGGCGTCGTGCGGCCGGTTGACCGTGACGGGCCGGCCTTCCCACTCGATGACACCGTCATCGATGGGGTGCACGCCCGCGATCGTCTTGACAAGGGTGGACTTGCCGGCGCCGTTGTCGCCGACGAGGGCAACCACCTCTCCGGCGTGGACCTCAAGCTCTACGTCGGTGAGCGCCTGGACGGCACCGAATCGCTTGGAGACCCCGCGCAACGCCAGCACGGGCGTAGCGGACACGTGAACCATCTCCTTCGCCGCCCGAGCCTGACCCCGGCGGGAGGTTGAACATGAAGAGTGAGGGGCGTTCCGTCCGGCGCCCCGCCGTTGTGCTGCGGGGCTGTCGGCGGCGGGGCGCCGGACGTGCCGGCACGGATCGCGCGGACAGTGCGCGCGTGACTCCGTGCGGGCCGGTGGGGGCGGACGATACGGCCCCCGGGGGGTGTTACTTCAGGCCGATCTTGGCGCAGGCGGCCTTGTACTTGCCCGCGCAGATGTCGTCGATCGTGTAGTAACCCTGCTTGACGACCGTGTCCTGGATGTTGTCCTTCGTCAGCGAGACGACCGGGACGATGACGGCCGGGATGCCCTTCTCGGTGCCGCTGTCGACGGTGCTGGCGTCGAGGGAGCTGTCGACCTTGCCGTCCTTGGCGATCGAGACGGCCATCTTGGCGACGGTCTCGGCCTCCTGCGGGTACGACTTGAAGACGCTCATGTACTGCTCGCCCGTCACGATGCGCTGCACGCCCGCGAGCTCGGCGTCCTGGCCGGTGACCGGGGGAAGGGTCTTGAGGCCCGCGCCCTTGAGCGCGGTGATGACGCCGCCCGCCATGCCGTCGTTGGCGGAGTAGACGCCGACGATCTTGTCCTTGCCGAGGGCGGAGATGGCGCCCTCCATGTTGGCGTTGGCGTTCTCCGGCTTCCACTCCTTGGTGTCGTACTCCTTGCCGATGTTCACCTTGCCGTCGAGGACGTCGTGCGCGCCCTTCTTGAACTGCGCGGCGTTCGGGTCGGTCACGGAGCCGTTCATCATGACGATCTTGCCGGACTTGGCCTTGTCGCCCAGGGCCTTCAGCAGGGCCTCACCCTGCGTCTTGCCGACCTCGACGTTGTCGAACGAGGTGTAGGCGGAGATGGGGCCCTCGGCCAGGCGGTCGTAGGCGACGACCGGGATGCCGGCGTCCTTGGCCTTCTTGACGCCCTGGGCGACCGCCTTGTAGTCGACCGCGTCCAGGATCAGCACGTCGACCTTCTTGGTGATCATCGTGTCGATCTGCTGCGACTGGAGGGTCGCGTCCTGCTTGGCGTTGAGGTACTCGACCTTGCCCTTGCCGTTCGTCAGCTGCGCGATCTGCTTCTGGATGATCGGCTTGTCGAACTTCTCGTAGCGGGCGGTCTGGTTCTCCGGCAGGAGCAGACCGACGGTGATGTCGTCACCCTTGTGGGTCGTCGTCTTCCCGCTGTCGCCGTTGCCGCCGGACTCCTTCGCGCTGCCGCACGCGGCGAGCGAGACGGTCATGGCAGTGGCACAGAAAGCAAAGGCGGCACGACGCATGCGCGTGTTCACTCTGGAAACCTCCCTGACGAGGCCGCGTCGTTGCGGCCGAGGTGGCTGGAAGTCAACTCGGCCACGCGTACGACGTCAAGAAGTAAATCCTTAACGAGATGGCAACGGTGCCATCCGTTTTCTAAGTGAAGGCGGGGGCCGTCGCGGGCAGCGCACCCTCCAAAAGGGTCGAATCGCCCATCTCGCTGAGGGCGAGGGCGAGCGCCCCGAGCACCTCGGCGCGGCCCCCAAGTGCTCCGGGGAGAACGGACAGTTGACGCGCGGCGCTGGGGATGGCGTAGCGGCCGACGGACTCCCGGATCGGCCCGAGCACCAGCTCACCGGCCTCGGCGAGATCGCCGCCCAGGACCACCCGGCTCGGGTTCAGCAGATTGCAGAGATTGGCCACTCCGCTGCCGATGTGGCGGCCGACGTCGGCGATCACCCGGCGACAGCCCGGATCGCCCTCCCGGGCCAGCCGTACGACGCCCTCCATCGTCAGGTCCGGGCCGTGGCTGGGCTGGAGCAGCGGGAGCACGTAGCGCGCCGCCGCGAAGGTCTCCAGGCAGCCGCGGTTGCCGCAGCGGCAGACCGGCCCGGACTCGTCGAGGGTGATGTGGCCGATCTCGCCCGCCGTGCCGCCGGGCCCGCGGTAGATCGTGCCGTCGATCACCAGGCCGGCGCCCACACCGCTCGCCACCTTGATGTACGCCAGGTCCCGCACGCCCTTGCCGCTGCCCCAGACCAGCTCGCCGAGGGCGCCGAGGTTGGCATCGTTGTCCACGTGCACGGGAACCCCGAGCCGCTCGCGCAGCTCCTCGGCGGGCCTGGTGCCGCCCCAGCCGGGCAGGATCGCGGTGGACCCGAGGGTCCCGGACTCGACGTCGATCGGGCCCGGCACGCCGAGCCCCACGCCGGCCACCTTGGTCCGGTCCACGCCGGTCGCCGCGATCAGGCGCTCGACCAGCTGTTCGGCCCGGTCGAAGCCCTGGGCGGCGGAGGCGTCGACGTCCAGCGGCTCGGCCTCCTCGGCCAGCACCTGGTGGGCGAGGTTCCCGACCGCGACCCGCAGGTGGGTGTGGCCGAAGTCGACCCCGATGACGATCCCGGCGTCCCCGCTCAGGCTGACGCTGCGGGCCCGCCGCCCGCCCGCCGATGTGGGGGTGACCTCGACGGTCCCCCCGTCCTTCAGCTCCCGCACGATGTTGGAGACGGTGGCGGCGGACAGTCCGGTCGTCCGCGCGATCTCCGCCTGCGTGAGGGACCCGGCCAGGCGTACGGCCCGGACGACCCGCTCCAGGTTGGCCCGGTGCAGTGACGACTGCGACCCTGGAGTCTCCACGACGACCTCCTGAGCGCGGGGCCGCTTCAGCGAGGCCCCGTGTATGTCCAACTAGTGAACTCTAAGCTGAGCCGTTCGGGGCGCTTTCCGTCAAGAGGTTGAACCGTTTCCGGGTACCCCGGCACAGGAACGCACACCGCCCCGACATCCCGGCAGCGGTGTGCGCGCACCGGGTCACGGGGCGTCGCCCCCACCGGCGGCCGCGGTTACTTCAGCGCCCCCGCGGTCAGTCCCTGCACCACCTGGCGCTGGAAGACGATGTACGCCGCGAGCACCGGCAGCATCGCCATGACCAGCCCCGCGAACAGGCCGGACCAGTCGCCCTTGTACCCCTGGCTCACCGCGAGCTGGACCAGGCCCTGGGTGAGGACCTTCTTGTCCGGGTCGGTGTTCAGCACCGTGGGCAGCATGTACTGGTTCCACTGGCCGAGGAAGTTGAAGATGCCCACGCTGATCAGGCCGGGTTTGGCCATGGGCAGCATGATCTGGAAGAACGTACGCGTGTGCGAAGCGCCGTCCACGAAGGCGGCCTCCGCCACCGAGGCGGGCAGGGTGCGGAAGAACGCCGTGAGGAAGAAGACCGTGAACGGCAGCGAGTAGGCGATGTAGACCACGATCAGGCCGTGGATCGTGTTGAGCATGCCCATGTTGTTCACGACGTAGAACAGCGGGACCAGCGCGAGCATGATCGGGAAGCTCATGCCGCCGACGAACAGGTAGTAGATGAAGCGGTTGCCCGGGAAGTCGAACCGGGCCAGCACATAGGCCGCCATCGAGCCGAGCACCAGGGTGCCGACGAGCGAGCCGCCGACCACCAGGACGGTGTTCAGGAAGTAGTCGCTCATGTTGGCGTCGGTCCAGGCCCGCGCCCAGTTGTCGAAGTGCAGCCGGTCCGGCAGGGACCAGGGCGAGCCGAAGATGGAGCTGTCGTCCTTGAACGACGTCATCACCGCCCACACCAGCGGCATGACCACCATGATCGCCCAGATCACGAGGACGCCGTGGGAGAAGACGTTGAGGACGCCGCCCTCCTTCCTCCCCCCGGAGGGCCGGCGCGCGGCCGGGTGCGCGTCCAACTCGGCGACGGTCGCGCCGGACTCGGCCGGCTGCGGGACGGGGGTCTCGGTCGTCTTCATCGGTTCAGAACTCCAGCCGCTCGCGACGGCCCAGCCGCATCACGATCGCCGCGAACGCGAGCGTGACGACCAGCAGGGCGACGCCGATGGTGGTGGCGTAGGCGGCCTGACCGTCCCGGAACGCCTTCTGGTACACGTACAGGACCATCACCGTGGTCGAGTAGTCGGGCCCGCCCGGTCCCGTCGTCATGATCCCCACGACCGCGAACGACTCCGCGCCGAGCGCGAGGATGCCCATGTAGACCCAGCCGGACTGCACGGTGTCCCACAGCAGCGGCAGGGTGACGCGGAAGAACGTGGTGGCCCGGCCCGCGCCGTCCAGCAGCGCCGCCTCGTACAGCTCGGCGGGGATGGAGGCCATGCCCGCGGAGAACAGCACCACGAAGAAGCCGACCGTGGACCACACGAGCACCGCCATCACGCACCACAGCGCGAGGTTCGGATCACCCAGCCACAGCGGCTGGACGCCGTCGAGTCCGATGCCGCGCAGGAGCGAGTTGATCGCGCCGCTGTCCGGGTTGTACGCGAAGGCGAACAGCAGCGAGACGATCGCGATCGAGAGCACCTGCGGAAAGAAATAGACGATCTTGTAGAAGGACGAGCCCCGGACCCCGGAGATCACGGGGCCGCCCTTTCTCCGTCGTCCGCCCACATTGATCATGAAGGCGAAGAACAGCGCCAGTCCGATCGTCACCACCGGCAGCACGAGAGCGAAGAGCAGACTGTGCTGCAACGACTTCCAGAAGATGTCGTCGTCGAGCATCCTCTCGTAGTTGTCGAACCCGACCATCTCGAAATCGGGGCTGAGGCCCGTCCAGTCCGTGAACGAGTAGTAGATGGACTGGATGAACGGCCACACCACGAAGAGCGCGTACAGTCCCAGGGGAAGTGCCAGAAACCCCACGATGAACCGGTACTTGCCGTGCCGCATCGCCACTCCGGTGCTGTCGGAACGCTGGATTACTGGTGCTTGTAGTGCTTGATGGAGGTGTCCTTGGCCGCCTCGTCGGCGAAGCCCTGGATCTTCTTGATCGCCTCGGCCGGGGTGAGCCGGCCGGCCATCATCTCGCCGAGGCCGGCCACGCCGATCTTCTCCTTCTGGAGCTGCACGTACCAGTCCTGGAGCCGCGGGTTCACCACGTTGGTCCCGGCCTTGTCCAGGGCCGCCACGCCCGACTTCAGACCCGGGGTGAGGGTGATGCCGGTGGTGCCGCCGTTGAACGCGGTCAGCGACTTCACCTTGGCGGTGAAGTTCTTCGAGGACGCCTCGGAGAGCATGATGCGCAGCTGCTCCATCCCGCCCTCGGAGTTCTTCGCCTTGGCCGGGACGACGAAGGGTTCACCGCCCGAGGCCCAGATGGTGCCGAACGGCAGCTTGTCGGAGCCGTCGAGCCCGGAGGGCGCGGAGACGGCGAGGCCGAAGTCGGCCGGGATCACGTTGGCCGACTCGTTCTCCACCCAGGAGCCGTTCGGCAGGAACAGCGCCTTGCCCTTGGCCCACGCGGTCTGCGACTGGATGTGGTCGAGGCCCGGGGTGCCCTTGAGGACGTAGCCCTTCTTGTACAGCTCGTAGTACGCCTCGAAACACGCCTTGACCGCCGGGTGCTTCCACGCGCCGGGCTCCAGGTTGTCGATGGCGTCGAGCACCTCGCGCCCGCCGACCTTGCCGATCATCGGGTACAGCGAGAAGGGGATGTAGTACGGGTACTTGCCCGCGTAGGTCCAGCCCGCGATGCCCTTCTTCTTGGCCTTCGCGCACAGCGCGAGCATCTCGTCCCAGGTCTCGGGGTACGCCGCGTCCAGCGAGTCCAGCCCCTTCTGCGAGTACCAGACGCCGTACACCGTGTAGGCGTAGTACAGGATCCAGACCGGGTCGCCGTCGAACTGGCCCATCTCCACGATGCCGGGGCGCAGCGTGTCGCGGACCTTCTTGCCCGGGTCGTCGTACGACGGCGCGTCCAGCAGCGGGGTGAGGTCGGCGAGCTGGTTCTTGCCGACGAGGACGCCCATGTCCATCTGCTCGGCACCGGAGTTGTCGATGAGGTCCGGCGGGTCGCCCTGGTTGAAGCGGGGCTGGAGCGTGGACTGGATCTTCTGCGTGGCCGCGAACTTCACCTTGGCCTTGGGGAAGTCGTGCTGGTAGATCTTGACCGCGTCCTCGGCGTACTCCTTGCCGAAGCCGCCGTCGAAGAGGACGAATTCCATGCCCGCGCCGTCATTGACCCCGAGCGGGTTCTTGGCGGTCTTCTTGCCCGCCTTGGCCTTGTCCTGTCCGTCGCCGCCACTGCTCGCGCAGGCGGACAGCAGGCCCATCCCCGGCGCGGCGACCAGACCGAGCGCCGCCGAGCGCTTGATCAGATCACGACGGCCGACACCTTCAACGCCGTGGTGCCCAGTGGATCCCATGCTCAAGTCCTCGCCCTCTCCAGGACTCAGGCGGTGAACCGGATCCTCCCCGGCACCGCTGTCGGGTAGTGCAGGGTCGTGCGGGAAACGCCGACAGGTATAGTCCACTTACGGTCAGCGGACAAGATCGAATGCAAGGTTCACGATCGGTCTTTTCCGAGTTGAGACCTCCCGGAAATATGAGCGCCGGAAGAGTGCCGCACCGGAAGAACCAGCGACATAAGTCCCTGAATGCCGCAGCCAACACCCTTGACATCACGCACCACTTGACCACCTACTGGTTCCTGCGCCCGCAGTTGACAACGTTGTCCGATGGGGCGCAGGAGGGGTAATCCGTAGATGCAGCGGAGAAAGCGGCACAGATGGGGCCCGGCGGTCGTCCTCACGGCCGCCTTTGCCATGGCCGTCGGGGCGCAGGGCGCGGCGGTCGCCCTGCCCGCCGGCGCCCCGGCGGCGGACCGGGAGTTCGCATCCTCGTTCGAGGCGGGCGAGCCGGCACCGGACTGGCTGAACACCGTCGACACCGGCCCGGACGGCGGCAAGCGCGCCTCGGGCGTCGACGGCGGCTACAGCACCGGCATCCCGGGCAACGTCACCGACCACGTCACCGGGGTCCGGGCGAGCGGCGAGAACGAGGGCGCCGGCGAGGTCAAGGAGAACCTGGCCGACGGCGAGCCCGGCACCAAGTGGCTGACCTTCGCCCCCACCGGCTGGGCGGAGTTCGACCTGGACAAGCCGATGAGGATAACGACCTACGCGCTCACCTCGGCCAACGACTACGACACGCGCGACCCCCGGGACTGGACCCTCAAGGGCTCCGCCGACGGCGAGGACTGGAAGACGGTGGACAGCCGCTCGGGCGAGAACTTCTCCGAGCGCTTCCAGACCAGGTCCTACGACCTCGCCGAGCCCGCCGCCTACCGGCACTTCCGGCTGGAGGTGACGGGGAACAACGGCGCCCCGGACATCCTCCAACTCGCGGACGTGCAGTTCTCCACCGGAGGCGGCGGCGGGCCGGTGCCCGAGGACATGCTGTCCCTGGTCGACCAGGGCCCGAGCGGCTCCCCGACCGCCAAGGCGCGCGCCGGGTTCACCGGGAAGCGCGCGCTGCGCTACGCCGGCCGGCACACGGCGGCCGGCCGGGCGTACTCGTCCAACCGGGTCTTCGACGTGAACGTCGAGGTCGGCCGCGACACCCAGCTCTCGTACCGTCTCTTCCCGTCGATGGCCGACGGCGACCGCGACTACGACGCGACGAACGTCTCCGTCGACCTGGCCTTCACCGACGGCACCTATCTGAGCGACCTGGGCGCGGTGGACCAGCACGGCTTCCCGCTCTCCCCGCGCGGACAGGGCGCGTCGAAGGCTTTGTACGTCAACCAGTGGAACGACGTGGTCGCGCGGATCGGCGCGGTGGCGGCCGGCCGGACCGTCGACCGCATCCTGGTGGCGTACGACTCCCCCGCCGGCCCGGCGAAGTTCCGCGGCTGGCTCGACGACGTCTCCCTGAAGCCGGTGGCGCCCGAGAAGCCCCGGGCACACCTGGCGGACTACGCGCTGACCACCCGCGGCACCAACTCCAGCGGCAGCTATTCGCGCGGCAACGACTTCCCGGCGACGGCCCTGCCGCACGGCTTCAACTTCTGGACGCCGGTCACCAACGCGTCCTCGCTGAGCTGGCTGTACGAGTACGCGCGTGCGAACAACGCTGACAACCTGCCGACGATCCAGGCGTTCAGCGCGAGCCACGAGCCGAGCCCGTGGATGGGTGACCGGCAGACCTTCCAGGTGATGCCGTCGGCCGCGTCCGGTACCCCGGACACCGCCCCGCGGGCGCGCGAACTGGCCTTCCGGCACGAACACGAGACCGCGCGGCCCTACTACTACGGGGTGCGGTTCGAGAACGGCCTCAAGGCCGAGATGACCCCGACCGACCACGCGGCCGTGCTGCGCTTCACCTACCCCGGTGACGACGCGAGCGTGCTCTTCGACAACGTCACCGAGCAGGCGGGTCTCACCCTCGACCGGGAGCACGGGACCGTCACCGGTTACTCGGACGTGAAGTCCGGCCTGTCCACGGGCGCGACCCGGCTGTTCGTGTACGGCACGTTCGACAAGCCGGTCACCGACGGCGGATCGAGCGGGGTGAAGGGCTTCCTGCGCTTCGACGCGGGCGCCGACCGCACGGTCACCCTGCGCCTGGCGACCTCGCTGATCAGCGTCGACCAGGCGAAGGACAACCTGCGCCAGGAGGTCCCGGACGGCGCCTCCTTCGACAGCGTCCGAGCGCACGCCCGGCAGGTGTGGGACAGGCTGCTCGGCAAGGTCGAGGTGGAGGGCGCGACCCCCGACCAGCTCACCACCCTCTACTCCGGCCTGTACCGGCTGTACCTGTACCCCAACTCCGGCTTCGAGAGGGTGGACGGCGAGGACCGTTACGCCTCGCCGTTCTCCGCCATGCCGGGCCCGGACACCCCGACGCACACCGGCGCGAGGATCGTGGACGGCAAGGTGTACGTCAACAACGGCTTCTGGGACACCTACCGGACGACCTGGCCGGCGTACTCCTTCCTGACGCCGTCCCAGGCGGGCGAGATGGCCGACGGGTTCGTGCAGCAGTACAAGGACGGCGGCTGGACCTCCCGCTGGTCCTCCCCCGGCTACGCGGACCTGATGACCGGCACCTCCTCGGACGTGGCGTTCGCCGACGCCTACGTCAAGGGCGTGAGGTTCGACGCGAAGGCGGCGTACGACGCGGCCGTGAAGAACGCGACCGTCGTGCCGCCCATGCCGGGCGTGGGCCGCAAGGGCATGGCCACCTCGCCCTTCCTCGGCTACACCACGACCGACACCCACGAGGGCCTGTCCTGGGCGATGGAGGGCTACGTCAACGACTACGGCATCGCGAAGATGGGCGAGGCCCTCTACCGGGAGACGGGCGAGAAGCGCTACCGGGAGGAGTCGGAGTACTTCCTCAACCGGGCGCGGGACTACGTGAAGCTGTTCGACACCAAGGCCGGCTTCTTCCAGGGCCGGGACGCCCGGGGCGACTGGCGGGTGCCCTCCGCCGCGTACGACCCGCGCGTGTGGGGTCACGACTACACCGAGACCAACGGCTGGGGCTACGCCTTCACCGCCCCGCAGGACAGCCGGGGCCTGGCCAACCTGTACGGCGGCCGGCAGGGGCTCGCGGACAAGCTGGACGAGTACTTCGCCACCCCGGAGACGGCCTCCCCGGACTACGTGGGCTCCTACGGCGGTGTCATCCACGAGATGACCGAGGCGCGGGACGTCCGGATGGGCATGTACGGCCACTCCAACCAGGTCGCGCACCACGTCATCTACATGTACGACGCGGCCGGCCAGCCGTGGAAGGCGCAGGCGTACGTGCGCGAGGCGCTGTCCCGGCTCTACACCGGCAGCGAGATCGGGCAGGGCTACCACGGCGACGAGGACAACGGCGAGCAGTCGGCCTGGTACCTGTTCTCCGCGCTCGGCTTCTACCCGCTGGTCATGGGCAGCGGCGAGTACGCCATCGGCTCCCCGCTGTTCAAGAAGGTGACCGTGCACCTGGAGAACGGCCGGGATCTGGTGGTGCGGGCGCCCGGCAACAGCGCGAAGAACGTCTATGTGCAGGGCGTGAAGGTCAACGGGCGTACCTGGACGTCGACTTCGCTGCCCCACTCGCTGCTGGCCAAGGGCGGGGTGCTGGACTTCTCCATGGGCGCCGAGCCGTCGGCCTGGGGCTCGGGCGAGGACGCGGCGCCGGTCTCCGTCACCCGGGACGACAAGGTGCCGGCACCGCGCGCGGACGTGCTGAAGGGTGACGGCGCGCTCTTCGACGACACCTCGGCCACGAGCGCGGTAGTCACCTCGGCGGACCTGCCGGCCCCGGGTCCCGTACGGCCCGTGCAGTACACGCTGACCTCGGGGGCCGACCGGACGAAGGCGCCGGCCGGCTGGACCCTCCAGGGCTCCGTCGACGGCACGCGGTGGCGGACGCTGGACCACCGCTCGGGCGAGGCGTTCGCCTGGGACCGGCAGACCCGTGCCTTCACCATCGCCACGCCGGGGACGTACGCGAAGTACCGGCTCGTGCTGGACGGCGAGTCGACCCTGGCGGAGGTGGAGCTGCTGGCCTGACCGCCGCACCGCCGCGACAGCCGGCCCCCCGAGGAGCAGTGTGCCGTGTCCCGGCCCCTCCTCCGGCGGGCCGGCTGTCGCGTTCCGCCCGGTCGTACGGGGCGGATTTCACCCGCTCCTGACACTCGCCTTGCGAAGGCGGGAAGGTGCCGACCCGGACTTGGGGAACCTGACGAAGCCCTGGAACCAGGGCCGTTGAAACGGCGGCCGGGGGCGAAGAACCTTGGATTCAGGATCCCGTGCGGTGTGCGCGGGGGCCGCGGCGGACGCGGCGGCCGTGCCGCCGAGGACCTGTCCGCCGGACCGTGGACGAGTACCGGGCCGGAGCGGAAGGAGGGCGGCGAAGCGATGGGACGCCGGGTAGTGATCACCGGGATGGGAGTCCTCGCGCCGGGCGGAGCGGACGTCGAGGGCTTCTGGGACCTGCTCGGCGCGGGCCGCACGGCGACGCGCCGGATCACCTTCTTCGACCCGTCCCCGTTCCGCTCCCGGGTGGCGGCCGAGGTCGACCTCGATCCGGCGGCGCACGGGCTGACGTCCGAGGAGACCGGGCGGCTGGACCGGGCCGCCCTGTTCGGCGTGGTGACGGCACGGCAGGCGGTGGCGGACAGCGGTCTCGACCCGGACGCGCTCGACCCCTGCCGGACCGGCGTGAGCGTGGGCACCGCCTTCGGCGCGGTCACCGGTCCGGAGGCCGCGTACCGGGCGCTCGGCGACGACGGCCGGCGCGGGCCCGCCGGCCTCCGGGGTGCCCTCCCCCGGCTGTACGACCTGTTCGTGCCCGGCGCGCTCGCCACCGAGGTGGCCTGGACGGCGGGCGCCCAGGGGCCGGCGACGGTGGTCGCCACCGGCTGCACGGCGGGGACCGACGCGGTCGGACACGCCGTGGAGGTGATCCGCGACGGCACCGCCGACGTCATGGTCGCGGGCGCCGTGGACGCGCCGATCACCCCGCTGACGCTGGCGGCGTTCGACGCGATCCGGGCCACGACGACGCTGAACGACGAGGCGGAGACCGCCTCGCGCCCCTTCGACCCGTCCCGCAAGGGCTTCGTCCTCGGTGAGGGCGCGGCGGTGTTCGTGCCGGAGGAACTGGGCCCGGCGCGGCAGCGCGTTCCACATGACGGGGCTGCGCGGGGACGGCGCCGACCTGGCGGCCGCGATCGGGGCGGCGCCGGACGAGGCCCGGCTGGACGCGACGGCGGTGGACTACGTCAACGCGCACGGCACGGGCACCCGGCAGAACGACCGGCACGAGACGGCCGCGCTGAAGCGGGCTCTGGGGGAGCACGCGCGCCGCACACCGGTCAGCTCGATCAAGTCGATGGTGGGGCACTCGATGGGGGCGATCGGCGCCCTGGAGACCGCCGCCCGCGCCCTGGCCATGAAGCACCACGTGGTGCCCCCGACCGCGAACCTGCACACACCGGACCCCGAGTGCGATCTCGACTTTGTACCGCTGACCGCCCGCGCACACCGCACCGATGCCGTGCTCACCATCGGCAGTGGGTTCGGTGGCTTCCGATGCGCGATGGTGCTGACGCGCCCCGGCCGGAGCGGCGGATGAGCGGCGCCGCCGGCGGCCGTGGCCGTACGGTCATCACCGGGATGGGCGTGGCCACTCCGCACGGTCTGGAGGTGGAGGAGTTCTGGGCCGCCGTCCGCGTCGGCAGGAACGCCATCGGCCCGCTGACCCGGTTCGACGCCTCCGGCTACCCGGCGCGGCTGGCCGGGGAGATCCCCGGGTTCTCGGCCGCGGACCACCTGCCCGGCCCGCTGGTCCCGCAGACCGACCGGACGACCCAGCTCGCGCTGGTCGCGGCGGACCGGGCACTGCGGGACGCGGGCCTGGCGCCGGGCGACCTCCCGGCGTACGGCATGGGGGTGGTGACCGCCGTCGGCGCGGGCGGCGCGGCCTTCGGCGAGCGGGAGCTGTGGGAGCTGGGGCCCGGCCATGTCTCCGCCTACCAGTCGTTCGCCTGGTTCCCGGCGGTGAACACCGGGCAGCTCGCGATCCGCGGGGGCAGCCGAGGTCCCAACGGGGTGCTGATCGGCGACCAGGCCGGCGGCCTCGACGCCGTCGGACAGGCCCGCCGGGAGCTGAACCGGGGCAGCCGGCTGGTCGCGGCGGGCGGCTTCGAGGCGTCGTTGACCCCGCTCGGCTGGGCGGCCCGGCTGTCCACCGGGCTGATGTCCCGTTCGGACCGGCCGGACCGCGCCTACGCGCCCTTCCAGCCGACGGCCGGCGGGTACGTGCCCGGCGAGGGCGGCGCGCTGCTCATCCTCGAGGAGGAGACGAGCGCCCGGGAGCGCGGGGCGCGGACGCTCCACGCCGAGCTGGCCGGGTACGGCGCGACGCTCGACCCGCCGCCGGGCAGCGGGCGGGAGCCGGGGCTGCGCCGGGCGATCGAGCTGGCCCTGGCGGACGCGCGCACCACACCGGCCGCGGTGGACGTCGTCTTCGCCGACGCCGCCGGCAGCCCGGAGCCGGACGCCGCGGAGGCCCGTGCCATCACCGCGGTGTTCGGGCCGGGCGGGGTGCCGGTGACCGCGCCGAAGACCACGATCGGGCGGCTGCTGGCGGGCGGCGCCCCGGTGGACGTGGTGACCGCCGTCCTCGCCATCCGCGAGGGCCTGATCCCGCCCACCATCAACGTCGGTACGGGCTCGGCCGGCGACCTGGACCTGGTCGCCGGGCGGCCCCGGACCGCCTCGGTGCGGACCGCGCTCGTCCTGGCCCGGGGGCACGGCGGCTTCAACTCGGCCGTGGTGCTCCGGGCCGTCGACTGAGCCGCCCGCCCCCGATCCGGCGGTGCCGGCCGGTCCGCCCCTCCCCCCGGGCGGTGCCGGCCGGCACCGCCCGGCACCGCGCCCGCGGCCGTCCGATCCCCCGGGACGGCCGCGGGCGCCCTTGTCCTCCGGGTGCTCGCACCGCCTGGAGCCCCGAACTCCCGGGTGCCGTTCCGGCCCCGGGCCCGCACCCACCCGTCCCCCCATCAGAAAGGGACCGACCGTGTCCAAGCAGGAGTTCACCATCGACGACCTCAAGCGCATCCTGCGGGAAGGGGCCGGCGCGGACGAGACCGTCGACCTCGACGGCGACATCCTCGACACCGACTTCGAGGAACTGGGCTACGAGTCGCTGGCGTTGCTGGAGACCGGCGGCCGGATCGAGCGCGAGTTCGGGATCACCCTGGACGACGACGTGTTCACCGACGCCCGTACCCCCCCCGCCACGGCGTTCCCCCTCTTCTCTCGTCATCCCCGGCCACATCGGCCGCCCTTTCGCGTTTCGGAGGAAGCACATGTCGGAGCAGGACAAGCGGGTCGCCGTCGTCACCGGTGCCACCAGCGGCATCGGCCTGGCCGTCGCCCGGCTGCTGGCGGCGCAGCGCCACCGGGTCTTCATCGGAGCCCGCAACGCGGACAACGTCGCCGCGACCGTCAAGGAACTCGCCGGCGAGGGCCTGGAGGTCGACGGCGGGGTGCTGGACGTGCGGGACGAGGAGAGCGTGCGCGCCTGGATCCAGCAGGCCGTGGACCGCTTCGGCACGATCGACGTGGTCGTCAACAACGCGGGCCGCTCCGGCGGCGGCGTGACCGCCGACATCGACCCCGAGCTGTGGCACGACGTCATCGACACGAACCTCAACTCGGTCTTCCGGGTCACCACCGCGGCCCTGAACACCGGCGGCCTGCGGCACAAGGAGCGCGGCCGCATCATCAACATCGCCTCCACCGCGGGCAAGCAGGGCGTGGTGCTGGGCGCCCCGTACTCCGCGTCCAAGCACGGCGTGGTCGGCTTCACCAAGGCGCTCGGCAACGAGCTGGCGCCGACCGGCATCACCGTCAACGCGGTCTGCCCGGGGTACGTCGAGACGCCGATGGCCCAGCGGGTGCGGCAGGGGTACGCCGCCGCCTACGACACCACCGAGGACGCGATCCTGGAGAAGTTCCAGGCGAAGATCCCGCTCGGCCGCTACTCCACGCCGGAGGAGGTCGCGGGGCTGGTCGGCTACCTCGCCTCGGACACCGCCGCCTCCATCACCGCCCAGGCCCTCAACGTCTGCGGCGGCCTCGGCAACTTCTGAGCCCGGCGGGCCGCGCCCACGGCCCGCCGTACCGCCGCGGCACGCCGCCGGGGCGCCCGCCCACACCGCCGTACCGAACCGACACCCGAGGAGTCCGAGCATGTCGCAGCCCGGCCTGCGCGAAGTGGAGCACGAGATCAGCGTCGACGCTCCCGCCGCCGCCGTGTACCGCCTGATCGCCGACGTGGCCAACTGGCCGCGCGTCTTCCCGCCGACCATCTACGTCGACCACCTGGAGCGCGGCGAGGGCACGGAGCGCATCCGGATCTGGGCCACCGCCAACGGCGAGGCCAAGAACTGGACGTCGCGCCGCACCCTGGACCCGGAGGGGCTGCGGATCACCTTCCGCCAGGAGGTGTCCGCCCCGCCCGTCGCCGCGATGGGCGGCACCTGGATCATCGAACCGCTCGGCGCGTCCGTCTCCCGGGTCCGCCTGCTGCACGACTACCGCGCCGTCGACGACGACCCGGCGAGCCTGGAGTGGATCGACCGGGCCGTCGACCGCAACTCCCGCTCCGAGCTGGCGGCCCTGAAGACCAACGTCGAGAAGGCGCACGCCGAGGAGGAGCTGACGTTCTCCTTCGAGGACACCGTGCGGGTCGACGGCTCCGCCAAGGACGTCTACGACTTCGTCAACGAGGCCGACAAGTGGTCCGAGCGGCTGCCGCACGTCGCCACGGTGCGGCTGCGCGAGGACACCCCGGGCCTCCAGGAGCTGGAGATGGACACCCGGGCCAAGGACGGTTCGACGCACACCACCAAGTCGTACCGGGTGACGTTCCCGCAGCGCCGGATCGCCTACAAGCAGACCACGCTGCCGGCGCTGATGACCCTGCACACCGGCTACTGGACCTTCACCGAGGACGCCGCGGGCACGCTGGCCTCCTCCCAGCACACGGTCACCCTCAACGCCGCGAACATCGCCCGGGTGCTGGGCGAGGGGGCCACGGTCGCGGACGCCCGGGAGTACGTGCACACGGCGCTGTCCACCAACAGCACGGCCACGCTGCACCACGCCAAGCGGTACGCCGAGGAACGGGCCCCGGGGCAGGGCTGACCGTGCCGCCCGACCACCCCGCGCGCACCCCCGGGGCGGCCGGCGCCGCCGTGACGGGTCCGGCG
>NZ_JOCB01000029.1 GCF_000718775.1 Streptomyces sp. NRRL S-31 | reverse complement strand
ACCCTGAATCCCCCCACATCTCCCCCCACCCCGCGAAACACCGATCACTCACAACGGAAAGACGGGGCATGGCTACTCGTAGAGGATTTCTGGGTACCGTTTCGGCAGCAGGGGCAGCCACCGTTCTCTTGCAGGCACAAGCGGCCACCAGCGCGTCGGCCGCAACGACCGTGACCGACGAGAAGGCGGCACGGAACGCGATACGCAACGTCAACGCCGGGATGCGCGCCAACTACGCGTCCCTCAAGTCCGAGCTGGTCAAGCACCTCACACCGGTCGTCGTCGTCGAGAACAACGCCGTCGGCGGACGCTTCACCCTGATCAACAACGGGGTGAGGGTGGAGACGGTCGACCCGGTTCCGGAGTACTTCGAACTGGCCAAGTCCATCGCCCACGTTCCGCTGGGCACCTACTCGGTACTGGCCGCCTACCTCAGCGACCAGGTGCCGAACATCCCGGGCTCGCAGCGCATCGACCCGCACGACCTGGAGATGGTCGCGTTCAAGACCCCGGGCGACAAGGGCTGGGTCACTCCGCTGAACAGCTACCGGACCACGCTGAAGTCGGCACTCACCATGCTGCCGACCGCGAACCTCCCGGTCGACCTGGAGGACTCCTGCACCAGGATCCTCACGGAGGCCGTCAAGTTCATCGACGCCATCGTCAAGGCGGGGACGTTCGACATGGTGGCGTTCAACCAGTTCGCCGCGACGGTCTACCCGTCCATCCGCGTCAACATGACCTTCGCGGCCACGGCTCAGATCACCGGCATCGAGGCGCTGATGAAGCGGTGGCGCGCGCTCATCGGTGAGCAGGCGTGGAGCGACCTGTACGTCACGGTGCTGTCGATCTGGACGACGTCCGAGCTGAACCAGGCGTCCATCATCATCCGCCGCACCATGAACCAGGCGAAGGTGGACACCCACCTGATCGACCTGCCCACCGTGGAGACCCCCTCGGACCCGATCGCCGTGGCCCTGGACAACCTGGCGCGCATCGTCCAGGACAACGTCGCCGCCGAGATGGTCTTCAACACCGACCTGGAGGTCGCCGACGCCCTGAAGGGCAGGGAGGATCTGCTCTCGGACGAGATCCTCCAGCAGATCGGCGGAACGGCGCCCGCCGCCAGGACCGCCGCGTTCGGCGCCGCCGCGGCCGGCACCTGCCCGGTCACCGGGCGCACCGCGGCGGTCTGATCACCGGGCGCTCCCTGCCCCCTGCGCCGCCCGGGCCAGGGGGCGCTCCGGCCGGCCGGGCGGCCTCCGGCGTTGTGGCGGTACTTCGGCGTTGTGGCGCTACTTCGGCGTCGTGGCGCTACTTCGGTGCGCGCGTCCAGGCGCGGACGGCCAGCCTGCCGGTGGTGCCGAGGTCGAGGTGAGGCGTGACGGTCACCGGGTCCGCGCCCCGCTCGGCCCGCACCCTGACGTGGGGGACGTCGACGGCGGTGCCGGACCCGGTGGTGTTGCGCCACATGAGACCCGAAAGGGCGCTCTCGCCCGGCTCCAGGACCAACGGGCGGGCCGGTTCGTCGAACCCGGTGCCGGTGCTGATGCCGCCGCTCCCGTGCACGATCCGGACGCCTTCGACGGGCGCCAGGTCCTCGCCCAGCAGTTCCAGGAGCGGGTAGCCGTCGAGCCGGTGAGCACGGGTCCCGCAGTTCTCCAGGTGCAGTCCCACCACGCGCAGCCCCATCGCGGCGTCACCGTCGTCGGCGGTCAGACGGAGCCCGGAGGGCGGGCACTCCCCGGACGCCGGCGGCGCCTCGGCGGCGGGCACCTTGGTCACCCTGGCGACCTCGACGCGGGTCACCGGGGAGGCTCCGGGGGCGAGTCGGCCCAGCCGGACCGTGCCACGCGCGGTGGCGCCGGGTCCGACCGAACGCACGGTCTCACTTCTGTTGGCCATCACCTCACCGGCGTCCGTGGTGAAGTCGAACAGGATCGTGTACGTCAGCGGCCCGGTGCCGTCGTTGGTGACCTCGTAGGCGGCCGAGATGCCGGAGTCACCGGCGGGCAGGGGGTCGGCGTGGACGAGCCCGTCGGAGCGGGGAGTCGCGGTGGGCGCGCCGGTGGGGATGGTCACCGAGGTGACGCGGACCCCGTCCACGGACGGGGCGGTGGCGGAGGGCCGGGGAGCGGTGGCGGCCACGTCGGCGCCGGGGCCGCCCGGTCGTCCGGTGCCGCACGCGGTGAGCAGCAGGAGTGCGGCGACGGCCGGCAGCAGGGAGGAGGTGGCTCTGCGCATCCGGTCACCCCATCAGAGGGGCACGCACCGAGCCGTGGTGGAAGCCACAGTTCCGGTCACAGGCGTGTCACACCCGGTCCGCGACACATCTGGCGGTGGATCTACATGCATTCCGACTGGCGGTGATCATCAGATTCCCGTCGTCGGGTGGATTCCGCGGCGCGGACCGGCGTGCTGCGACGACGCGGCGATGTGGGACCTGTATCTCTGCGACGCCAGGTGACACGACGGAAGGTGAGAGCGATGGTCGGGCGACGAAGATTTCTCATGGCCGGTGCCGTGGGCGGTGCGGCCATGTTTCCGCAGGGTGCCGTGGGAGCGCGGGCACACGCGTCGCCGGCTCATGGGACCGGGTCCGACACCCCGGTGCCGCAGACTCCCCCGCTGGAGAAGTACGTCGACCCGCTGCCCCGGCCGGTGACGGCCGTCCCGGACCCCGCCGTCTATCCGGGCGCCGACTACTACGAGATCACGATGCGGCAGGGCTCGTGGCGCTTCCACCGGGACCTGCGGCCGGCGACGACGTGGGGGTACTGGGCCACGGACCCGCACAATCCCCGCACACCGCTCGGCATGGGCTACCTCGGGCCGACCATCAGCGTGACCAGGGACGACCCGACGGTGGTCAAGTACCGCAATCACCTGCCGACCACCCACCTGTTCCAGTTCGTGATCGACGCGATCCGCAGCGGGGACCCCCAGCTCACCCCCATCGCCCCGCCCCCCTACAAGAGCCACCTGCCCTTCCCCCGGAACGTCAACGTGTGGAACGTCGTGCACCAGCACGGCGGTTACACGGCACCGCAGTCCGACGGCCTGCCGTTGCAGTCGTTCAGCCCGGACGGCGTCCACGCCGAGTCGTACACCACCCTGGACCCGAGCCGGGTCAAACCCAACGAGGCGATCTACGCCTACACCAACCACGACCACTCGTGCCTGCTCTGGTACCACGACCACGGCATGGGCATGACCAGCGTCAACGTCTACGCGGGCCTGGCCGGTCTCTATGACATCCGGGACCCCGCCGACGACCGGCTCGGGCTGCCGCGGGGCCGGTTCGAGGTCCCCCTGATCCTCCAGGACCGGACCTTCCACCGGGACGGCTCGCTCGCCTACACCATGACGCAGCGGGAAGGCGAGGACACCCCGGTCGTCAACGGGAAGGCGTACCCGTACCTGGCCGTCGAACCGCGGCGCTACCGGCTGCGCTTCCTCAACGCGTCGAACGAGCGTTTCTGGCGGCTGCGGTTCGACGTTCCCCGGGACGTACTGCTCCAGCCCACACTGCCGTTCTGGCTGATCGGCACCGACGGCGGCCTCCGGGCGCCGCTGCGCATGCTGAACTTCCTGATCTCGCCGGCCGAGCGGTACGACCTGATCGTCGACTTCAGCGGGCTGCCCATGGGCACGAAGGTCACCCTGACCAACTACAACGCTCCCGTCCACTTCCCCGGTGGCGGCGGACCGGAGATCTCGGAGATCATGCAGTTCCATGTCACCGAGCGGCTGTCCGGGCGCGGGGACGACACGGTGCCGCCCGAGAAGCTCGGGGTGTCGGCGATCGTGCCCGTCAAGCCCACGCCGCGGACCCGGCGGCGGGAGTGGGTGCTGTACCAGCACAAGCTGTTCGGCACCATGACGTTCAACGCGGTGCCCTTCATGGAGCCGTCCCTGGACTTCATCGAGGCGGGCTCGCCCGAGATCTGGGAGTACATCAACCCCAACCACGACGCCCACCCGATGCACGTCCACCTCGTCAACTTCCAGGTGCTGGACCGGCAGCCGATCGACGCGGCCGGCTACCAGGCGGCCTACGAGAAGTGGATCTACGGTGGCCGCCGGCCGGAGGACAGGCCGGTGCTGGCCGACTACTTCACCGGCCCGCCGATTCCGCCGGACCCGGACGAGGCGCTGTCCCGCAAGGACACGGTCAAGTCCTATCCGGAGACGGTCACCAGGATCATCGTCCAGGACTTCACCCCGCCGACGGAGACGATCGCGTCGATTCCAGGCAGCGGGACGGAGTTGCCGGCGACGTACGTCCACCACTGCCACATTCTCGAGCACGAGGACGACGAGCTGATGCGCCCCTGGACGATCGTCGCCCGGGGCACCCGCGGCGGCGACAGTGACCGGAGCGACGGCGGTCACGCCGGCCACGGCGGTGACGACGGCGCGGCGCTCAGGTGATACCGAGCTGGAACCATCTGCCCCAGCCGCCCGACGCGTCCCACCACGTGCTGTACACGGTTCCGTCCGTGCCGACCGCGAACAGGTCCAGGTGCTCGGTGACCCGGGTCAGCGCCGCGATCTGGCCGCCCGGCGCGGCGACACCGCCGGACACGTTGAACCAAGGGGCCCAGCCCGTGGTGTCGTGCCACCACGTCGAGTAGATCCGGTTGTCGGTGCCGACGACGAACAGGTCCATGTGATTCGTGTAGCGCACCACGGCCGTGACCGGTGAGCCCGCCGACGCGACGCCCCCGGACACCTGGAACCACCCTCCCCAGCCGCCGCGCGCGTCCCACCACGTCGACATGATCTTGCCGTCGGACGCCGTGGTGAACAGGTCCAGGTGGTCACGGTGCCGGGCGACCGCCGTGACAGCGGAGTCGGGCCGGCAGCTGATGCCCGGCAGCGGGAACCACGCCGCCCAGCCGGTGCGCTCGTCCCACCACGCGCTGTAGACGCGGTTGTCCGTGCCCACTGTGAAGAGGTCCAGGTGGAAGGGGTAACGCGCCACGGCCGTGACGGTGGCACCGCTCGCCGCGACACCGCCGCCGATCTGGAACCAGTCGGCCGCCCAGCCGGTACGGGCGTCCCACCACGTCGACATGGTCCGCCCGTCGGACGCCGTGGTGAACAGGTCCAGATGGTCGGCGTACCGGCTGACGACGTGGACCGTCGCACCGGGGCGCGCGACCAGGCCACCGACCCGGAACCAACTCGACCAACCGGTCGCCTTGTCCCACCACGCGCTGTAGACGCGGTTGTCCGTGCCGACCACGAACACGTCGAGGTGGCTGGCGTACCGTGCGACCGAGGTGACCGGAGCGCCGGTACCGCCGGGCGAGGCCAGCCCCCCGGAGACCTGGAACCACCCCGCCCAGCCGCTGCTCACGTCCCACCAGTCGGACATGGTGCGCCCGTCCGCGGCCACGGCGAAGACGTCGAGGTGCTCGGGGTAGCGGGCGACAGCGCTGATCGGCGTGCGGCCGCGGGCGGGCAGCGTCGCGAGCGGGCCGATCCGGTTCCAGATCACCTGTCGGCACACCCGGCAGAACGGGACGCTCAACTCGCGCATCTTGCAGGTCTGTTCGGGCCGGTAGGCGCCGCAGTGGAAGTAGTGCGCGCCCTCGAAGCAGCCGACCGTCCCGGCGGGAACCGTGCTCGGCCGGGTGTCCACCGTCGCGCAGTCCGGGTTGCTCATGGTGGGCAGCGCCGTCCCGGCGGCGACCGCCCAGCCCCATTTCAGCGTGGCGCGGTCGGTGTTCAGCGTGACGTTCGGCTCGGCGGGCTCACCCGCCGGGTGGTGGTCGTGCCCGGTCTCGCCGCCGCCGGCGAGGTACGCGTACTCGTCCGCGAGTCCGTACGCCGTGTGCCCGGTCTCATGGATGGCGATCTCGGTCGCGCCGTTCGCCAGGGAGTACGTGCCGACCGAGCCGCCGCTCCCGCCGTAGACCGTGGAGTTGACCACGACGATGGCGACGGAGAACTCCGGCACCTGGGCCGCAGCCGTCCGGAGCACCGTCGCGTTGTCGCACACGAGCAGCCGCCTGATGCCGCTCGCGCCGAACGTGGAGTCGAAGTACGTGCGGGCCGTCGCTCCGGTGCCGCCGGCGCCGGCCGGATCGTCGGCGCCCGAGTCGGTGGAGACGACGTCGACCCGCCAGATGTTGATCGCCGGACCGAGTTCGTCGTAGGGCGCGGTGGCGGTCAGCGCGTTGACGAAGTCCTTGCACGCGGTGCCGAACTCGGTCTGCTGCGCGGCGGTGAAGCCGTCGCCGAGCAACACGATGGTGAAGGCCCGGTCGCGCGGCGCGGATCCGAAGATCTGGGTGCGGCCCTGGACGCTGCCGTCGGACGTGGTCATCCCGGCCCCCTACCGCTCGAGCCGGAAGGTGGCGAGGTCGACGTCGCGGGTCGTCCCGGGCGGCGGACTCGTCGCACCGCCGGGAGCGAGCCGCGCCTCGGGCGCCGCGGGTGCGACGCGGACCACGGCGACCTGGGCGGCCTCGGCCGGTGCGGGCAGGAGCACGGTGAAGGCACCGCGTGCCTCCACGTCGACCCGGGTGATCGGCTGCGAGTGGTCCTCCGGGAAGACCTCGGCGCTCTCCCGGAAGGCGCCGCGCGCGGGAACGCGGGCGAGGCGCTGCCCCCGGTCGTCCCGTGTCTCCACGAAATGGCCGGGGCGCTCCTCGGGGTGGGCGTCGAAGCCGCTGATGACCGTGTCGACCGGCTGCTGGGAGACGAGGTGCACGGCATCGCCCTCGTACTCGAAGATCAGTCGGACGGCTCGGGCGGTGGGCGTCGGTTGCGGGCCGGTCATGATGACTCCTCCCCCGGAGACCGCGACCGCGGTGTCCGAAAGATGTGCCCTGGCTGTGGGTGCCCCGGAAGGCTGAGGTGCGTCCGCGGGGCGGGAAGCGGTCCGGCGGGAGGGGAGCGCGGCGCGGCGGTGCACGCGGTGGCCCGATGGGCGGCCGACGGCTCGGGGCGGGAACGGGAGCGGGGGCCGTAGCGGGGGCCGCGGGAATTCCCGGGCGGGACCGTTCGTACTCTGGGGTTGTTCACATGCTATCTCCGACCGATCACATGCGCGCGCCGACCCGGTGACCGGTGATCGATGCCGCTGAGGCGGCCTCCGGGTCGGGGGCCCGGTGGTCGATGCCGTCACGGCGGCCTCCGGGTCGGCGGCGCGGTGGTCGGTGTGCTGGTGGGTCCCTGACGCCGAGCGCCGCTCCCGTCCGCGTCAGAGCATCAGCAGCAGCCGGGTGTTCGGCACGAGCTTGCGGTTGACGCTGGTGCTCTGCACGAAGATGGTGAAGTCGTCGTTGTGGTCGGGCCTGACCCGCACCTCCACGTCCGGCAGGCCGAGCAGGGCGCGGGCCTCGGGTCCGGTGTAGATCCGGTCCGTCTTCTTCTCCAGCACCGCGATCCGCTTCCGTGCCTGGACCTTCTCCGACTTGCTCAGCTGGTAGAACGCGCCGCCCGTGCGGTAGGTGTGCCCGGACTCGGTGACCCAGTCCCGGATTCCCGCCTCGCGCGCCACCGGTATCAGCTCGTACTCCGAGGGGTTCACCGGGGTGAGGCCGGCCGCCTTGATGGTGTCCTTGTTGACCGTCTCCGCGCCCGTGGAGAACACCGCCCGCGATCCCCGGATGCCCTTGCTGCGGCCGATCATGAACTTCTCGGTGGCCTGCTGGATGACCTGCCCGGCCTCTTCCAGACCTCGGGTGCTCGTGGCGTCCCAGATGGCGATGTTGTCCTTCGGGAAGCCGCACCGCATGGCCTCGCGCTTGCCCGTCTGGTCCGGCACCAGGACGGCCAGGGTCCAGTTGTCCTGCTGCGTCGCGATCATCCCGGCCACGGCCTCGGTCAGTTCCCGCGGGTCCTGCGCGGGGGCGTCCGGGCAGCGGTGGCTCGCGTTCTCCTGTCCGTCGGTGAGGATGAACGTCAGGAAGCTGTGGTCGCCGTAGAGCTGCGCGGTCTGGGCCAGCTCCCGCTGTGACTTGAGTGCGGCCGCCAGCAGCGCGGTCATCCCGCCGACCCGGTAGAGCTCCTTCAGCGAGGGCATCCGCAGCACGTCCTTGTCGTAGATGACGCACTCCACCGTGTCGGCGAAGACGTACACCGTGACGCGGGTCTCCTGGTCCAGTTCCCTCGACCGCCGGGCGAGGTAGGCGATCTGCTGGTCGGCGACGTCGACGACCTTGCTCCGCAGGTGCGACATGGACGAACTGGCGTCCAGCACGAGAGCGACGTGGTTGATGTAGTTCTGGTGACCGGACATGACGGTGCCCCCTGGTTCCGACTGCGAGTCGCTGTTCCGACCCGATGTCCTCACCGTCTCACCCACCACTGACAATCGACCGTGGCCCGCCCTCCCCGGGGCCGAGGCGGGGACTACAGCCCCAGGTCGAGCGCCAGGCACGAGTAGTACTTCCACGAACCCTCGGGGTTGTAGGCGGTGTTCGCCCCGCCGCCCCGCTCGGCCGCCACCTCTTCGGTCATGTCCTCGAAGCGGATGCGCTCGGGGAGCCGGCCGTAGCGGGCGTGCCGGGCCGCGGCGACGGCGTCGCCGGTGAGTTCCTCGTTCATGCCCCTCTCCCACTTCGTCGGTTGTGCGCGGTATGCGCACCGCTGCCGGGGACGCACATCAGCGTGTACCCGCCTCCGTCACCTGTCAAGCCGGTGACGACACCCGTGCGGTCACCGCGTGACCGCGGCCTCGAGGACGGCCGCGAACCTCCCCTGGGTGGCGCTGAGTTACCGGGTGGTCTCGACGTGACGACCCAGCGGGCCGCCTCGCGGGTGGCCCGTCCGGCACCGGAACGCGTCCAGGCCAGGCCACCTGCCCTGACTCCCGCCGCCGGTCTGCGGTTCAAAGGCCGGCGGGATCAGACGGTGATGGTCTGGTACTCGGTGTAGGTGCCGAGGCCCACCGCGCCGTACTCACGCCCGATGCCACTGGCCTTGAAGCCGCCGAACGGACCGTCGAAGGCGACGGAGGCGCCGTTGACCGTCACGGTGCCGGTGCGGATGCGACGGGCGACCGCCAGCGCGTGCTCCTCGTCGGCGGACCAGACGCCGCCCGACAAGCCGTACTCGGAGTCGTTGGCGATGCGGACGGCGTCGTCCTCGTCGTCGTAGCCGATGACGACCAGGACCGGACCGAAGATCTCCTCCTGCGCGATGCGCATGGAGTTGTCGACGTCGGCGAAGACGGTGGGCGTGACGTAGTTGCCCTTCTCCAGGCCCGCGGGGAGCTGCGGGCCGCCGGTGACCAGGCGGGCACCCTCCTCGATGCCGAGCCGGATGTAGTCGCGGACCCGTTGCTGCTGGTCGGGGCGGATCATCGGGCCGATGAAAGTGTCGGGGTCGTCGGGGTCGCCGACCTTCAGCGACTCCACCAGCTCCTTCAGCGCGCCCACGACCTCCTCGTACCGGTCGCGCGGGGCCAGGATGCGGGTCTGGGCGATGCACGACTCGCCGTTGTTGAGCAGGGAGCCGAACTTCAGGCCCGCGACGGCCTCGCCGAGATCGGCGTCCGGCAGGATGACGGCGGCGGACTTGCCGCCCAGCTCCAGGCTGACCCGCTTCAGCCGCTCGCCCGCGATGGAGGCGATACGGCGGCCGGCGCGTGTCGAGCCGGTGAAGGCGATCTTGTCCACGTCCCGGTGCGACACCAGGTATTCGCTGGTCTCCCGGTCGGCGGGCAGGATGCTGATCACCCCCTCGGGCAGGCCCGCCCGCTCCACCAGCCCGGCCAGGAAGCCCATGCTCAGCGAGTTCTCCGGGGACACCTTGAGGACCACCGAGTTGCCGGCCAGCAGGGCGGGGATGATCTTCGAAGTGGCCGAGGAGAACGGCGAGTTCCACGGGATCACCGCGGCCACGACGCCGACCGCCGCACGGCGCACCACACTGCGCACCGGGGACGCCGGGTCCGAGGGAGGCAGGGTCTCCTCCCAGGTGAACTCCTCCGCCGCCTTCAGATAGGCGTTCGCCTGCCGGGTCAGACCGGGCTGTCCGGCGCGGGTGAACCATCCCGCCGAACCGTTCTCGCGCGAGATCAGACGGGCGGCCCGCTCCGCGTTCTCCTCTCGCAGCGCGTTGAACCGCCTGAGGACCGCGATCCGCTCCGCCGGCGGGGTCAGACGCCACTCGCCCGCCTCGAAGGACGCCCGCGCCGCGGCCACCGCCCGGTCGATGTCCGCAGGCCGCGCCTGTGCCGCGCGACCGATCACCGACCGGTCGTGCGGCGAGGCGATGTCCAGCAGTTCCGGATCGCTCGGCTCCACCCAGGAACCCCCGATGAAAAGCCGGTCGTAAGTGATCATGCGCTGTCTCTCCTCCGGTGCTTCCGGTCGAGTCCGTCGGGACGCGTCGACCAACCGCCCTACCTTAACTGCCTCATCACTGTAGCGCTTCCTGTTGTCGAGGCGACATAAGTGCGGCACTTCCTGTGACACGTGTGCCGATATCCCAGGAAACGTGTCGCACACCCGCCTACATGGCGACACCGAACCGTCATGTGACTTATGCGTCCGGACCCGTCGCGCAGCAGAGCGTGTACCGCCGTTCCGAGCCGCCGGAAGAAACCCTCGCCGAGCCGGGAAAAGATGCGCGTCACCTGTTTGACAGGTGACTATTGCTGTGCGAGGGTCATCGCGCCGACAGCCGGGCCGACCCTGGGCGTCCGAGGCGGGCGACGGGGCTTCCGGGCCCGGACGGTTCACCGGAACACACGACGGAGGGTTTTGGATGATCGACAGGCGTACCTTCAGCAAGGCCGTCGGCCTGGGCACCGGCGTGGCCGCCGTCTCCCTGTCCGGCCTCCCCGCCCAGGCGTCCGCCGCGACCACCCCGCACCCGCGCAGCGCGGGGCCCGCACCCACCGTGCCCGCCGTCACCCCGGGCACCCACACCGGCTTCCGCACCCTCAAGCAGGTCAGGGCGGGCGTGCTCGACATCGGTTACGCCGAGGCCGGCCCCGCCCACGGCCCGGTGGTCATCCTGCTGCACGGCTGGCCCTACGACATCCACAGCTACGTCGACGTCGCCCCGCTCCTCGCCGACCTGGGCTACCGCGTCATCGTCCCCTACCTGCGCGGCCACGGCAGCACCCGCTTCCTGTCCCACCACACCCCGCGCACCGCCGAGCAGTCCGCGATCGCCCTCGACATCCTCGCCCTGATGGACGCCCTCAAGATCCCCAAGGCGCTGCTGGCCGGGTTCGACTGGGGTTCGCGCACCGCCGACATCATCGCCGCGCTGTGGCCCGAGCGCGTCAAGGCCCTGGTCTCCACCACGGGGTACCTCATCACCAACGTCAAGGCGCAGCTGACACCGGCCGCCCCGGCCGTCGAGCACAACTGGTGGTACCAGTGGTACTTCGCCACCGACCGCGGCAAGCGGGCCATGGAGAACCCGGACGAGCGCATCGCCCTGTGCCGCTACGTGTGGACCCTCGTCTCCCCCGGCTGGGACTTCGACGACGCCACCTTCGAGCGCACCGCGCAGGCCTTCCACAATCCGGACTACGCGGCCATCGTCCTCTACAACTACCGGTGGCGCATCGGCCTGATCGAGGGCGAACCCCGCTACGACCGCTACGAGAAGCTGCTCGCCGCCCAGCCCTCGATCCACGTCCCCACCATCACCCTCGACCCGGCACTCGACCCCTTCACCCCGGCCGGCGACGGCTCCGGCTACCGCGACCACTTCACGGGCGCGTACGCACACCGCACCATCGCGGACATCGGCCACAACCTGCCCCAGGAGGCGCCCACCGCCTTCGCCCAGGCAGTCGTCGACGCCGACCACCTCTGAGCGAGGTCCTGCCGACCCGATCCCGGCCGACCGGATCCCTGCCGACCGGATCCCGGCCAACAGCGCCCGGCCGTCACCAGCTTGAAAGGTGACGGCCGGTGTGACAGATTCATCACCAGTCAGAGCGGTGACTAGGACCGGCGAAGCCGGCCCGTCCCGCTATCGGAAACCTGAGAGGGGTTTTCTGTCGTGAAGAGCACCAAGGGTGGACGCGGGCGAGTCGTGACAGGTGTGGCCGCGGCGGTCACGGGGCTCGCACTCGGCGCGTTCGCCCTCAGCGGCACGGCCAACGGCGCCCCCGAGCAGGCCGAGGCCGCGGCAGCCGCCCGGCACGCCAAGCCGACCGTCGTCCTGGAGCACGGCGCCTTCGCCGACGGTTCCAGCTGGAACGGCGTCATAGCCGAGCTGCGCGCCGACGGCTACCCCGTCATCGCCGCCGCCAACCCGCTGCGCGGCCCCGCCTCCGACGCCGCGGCCCTGCGCACCGTCCTCGACCACGTCAAGGGCCCCAAGATCCTCGTCGGCCACTCCTACGGCGGCAGCGTCATCAGTGCCGCCGCCAACGGCGACCCGCAGGTGAAGGCCCTCGTCTACGTCGCGGCCTTCCTCCCGGCCCCCGGCGAGAGCGCCCTGGAGCTGACCGGCAAGTACCCGGGCTCCACCCTCCCCGACGTCCTCGACCCGGTCACCTACCAGCAGGCTGACGGCACCACCGCCACCGACCTGTACATCCGGCAGGACAAGTTCCACCACCAGTTCGCCGCCGACGTCCCCGCCGGCCAGGCCGCCCTGATGGCCGCCGAGCAGCGGCCCATCGCCCAGGCCGCGCTGGAGGAGAAGGCCACCACCGCCGCCTGGAAGACGAAGCCCAGCTGGGACATCGTCACCACCAAGGACCTCAACATCCCTGTCGCCGTCCAGCGCTACATGGCCAAGCGGGCGCACGCCCACACCACCGAGGTGGCCGCCTCCCACGCCGTCGCCGTCTCCCACCCCCACCTCGTGGCCGGCGTCATCGAGCGGGCCGCCCGCGCCACCGTCCGCTGACCCCGGGGGCCCACGAAGGGACGACATGGCCTCCCACCCCGACCCCCGCGCACTGGGGAACTTCCTCAAGGCCCGCCGGGCACAGCTGGCACCGCGGGAGTGCGGGCTGCCCGAGACGGACACCGCCCGCCGGGTCGCGGGGCTGCGCCGCGAGGAGGTCGCCCGGCTCGCCTCGATCAGCGTCGACTACTACACCCGGCTCGAACAGGGCCGGGTGCGGGCCTCCGCCCCCGTGCTCGCCACCCTGGCCGGTGCCCTGCGCCTCGACGACGACCAGAAGCGCTACGTATACGAACTCGCCGGCCGCAGCGACGCCCAGCCGAGCCGCCGCAGGCCCGCCCAGCGGGTACGGCCGGCCATGCGGCGCCTCCTCGACCAGCTCACCGGCACCCCCGCGCTCGTCCTCGGCCGACGCCTGGACGTCCTCGCCTGGAACCCGGCAGCCACCGCCCTCTACACCGACTTCGGCGCCGTTCCGGCCGGCCGGCGCAACTACCTGCGCCTGCTGTTCACCGACCCGGGGATCAGGGAGCTGCACCAAGAGTGGAGGCACGACGCCCGTGACGCCGTCGCGGCCCTGCGGATGGAGGCCGCGGCCGACCCCGACGATCCCGCACTCGTCCGTCTCGTCGGCGAACTGACCGTGCTGGACTCCGACTTCCGCACCTGGTGGGCCGAGCACCGGGTCAACGGCGCGAGCCACGGCACCAAGCACTACCGCCATCCCCTGGTCGGCGACCTCAGCCTCGACTGCGACACCTGGGCCGACCCCGCCGGCTCCGGGCAGCGCCTGATGGTGCTGACCGCCGAACCCGGCACCCCCGCCCATGACGCCCTGCGCATCCTCACCTCCTGGACCACCGGGCGCGCGGAGCCGGTACCGGAGGAGGTGGAGAGCCGGCGCACGCACCAGGTGTCCCGGGATCAGTCCGCCAGTGCGTAGAAGCCCATCGGGGAGTTGGGCTCGAATCCGATCCTCGGGTACACGGGCGCCCCGGCGGCGGTCGCGTGCAGGGTGGCCCGGGTCAGCCCGGTGGCGCGGGCACCCTCGTACAACGCCTTGCGCGTCACCGCCTCGCCGTACCCCCGGCGCTGGTGCTCCGGCTCGGTGGCGACGAGCACCACGAACAGACGGCCGTCCGCCTCGACGGTCGCGGCGCAGGCGACCGGGTCCCCGTCGCGCAGCGCCAGATAGGCGTACACCTCCCGCTTCCAGAGCGTGGAGCCGGCCAAACCGTCGCGGCCGTCCGCCAACTCGAAGCCGTAGGCCCGGGAGTTGATGTCCGCGTAGGCCAGCAGGTGCGCGTCGGTGGTCACCCGCTCGAAGGTGAGGTCCGGGTGGCGGGGCTCGGGGACGGGCAGCAGGTCACCGGCCATTCCGGTGCCGGGGAAGGCATTGACCAGGCCCGCCCGTCGCGCCGCCTCCTCCAGTGCCGCGCGCGCGTCGTCGGCGAGCAGGTCCTCGAAGAGCCACAGGAAGCCCGGCCGCTCCTTCGACCGCATGATGTCCGCCGCCTGGCCGAGGCGTTCGCCCAGGAGTGCCTCGTCCACCCCGACCTCGTTCAGGGCGATCGCGTTCCAGAAGGCGAAGCGGCAGTCGGCCCAGCGGACGGCGAGACCCGGCAGATCCCGTACGTCCGCTCCCCCGTCCCGGTCGAGCACCATGGCGTGCCAGACCGTGGACAGTTGTGCCACCGATTCGACCGCGGCCCTGAGATCCGTCACGGCAACTCCCTCGTCCTGTCGTGTGTGCGTACGTCGGGTCGTGTGTACGTTGGCCCCGCCCGGTCCAACGACGCTGATTCGCCGCGGTGTTCAGTACCCACGGACGCGGCGGGGCCGCGGGTTCACCCGGGACGGTACGGCAACGGATACCGAGGAGGCATCGCCCGACACGGCGACGGATGCCGTGGGCGGCACGGTGACGGATGGCGAGGTGGCCCCCCGGGTCGGGGCGACCGCCAAGCCCTCCGCTATTACGCCGTAATAGCGACGGCCCCGGCAGAACGCGCCGGTCCCGCACCGCATGGCCGGGCCGGCCGGCGACATCGACACCCCTGGCGGAGCTGATCGCCACCACGGGGACGATCCCAGGCAGCGGTGCGAGCCTTCGAGACCACTACATCCACCACTCACATCCGCCACTCATGCGTTGCACTTACCCGCACTTCCTTCTCGCCTACGGGACGCTACACACCGCAGCTTTCATACACCGTCGCTAGAATGCGTGCGGTGAGAGCCGACGCAGCACGCAATCTGGAAGCCGTCCTGACCACCGCCGCGCACATGCTCGCCGCCGACCCGGGCGCGAGCATCGCGAGCATCGCCGCCGAGGCGGGAGTGGACCGGCGCACCGTCTACCGGCGCTTCGCCTCCCGGGAGGAACTCCTCGCCGCCATCCACACGTCCCGCCTCACGGCCATCGAGCGGGCCATCGAGGACGCCCGGCTGCGCGAGGCACCCGTCGCCGTCGCCCTGCACCGCTACGTCGAGAACATCATCGCCGTCAACCGCACCTGGCCCGTCGACCTCGCCCGTATGCTCACCGACGAGACCGTCCGCGCCCGTCGCGACGCGTCCGTCCGTGAGGTCGACGCCTTCCTGGAACGCGCCACCGACGAGGGCCTGCTGCGCCCCGGACTTCCTCAGGGGTGGGCGAGCGCCCTGCTGCCCCAGCTCATGCACCTGGTCTCCCGGCAGCTGCCCGAACTGAGTCCCGGACAGGCGGCGGACGTCGTCGTCGACACCCTGCTGAACGGCCTCGGCACCTCCTGACACCCGGGCGGGCCCCGGTCAGGCCGTCAGCCGGTGCGGATGCGCGGGGTACACGCCCAGGACGCGCACCTCGGAGGAGAAGAAGCTCAGCTCGTGCAGGGCGAGGGCGACACTCCGGTCGTCGGGGTGACCCTCGATCTCGATGTAGAAACGGCTGGCGTTGAGCCCCGCGCCCATCTGATAGCTCTCGATCTTGGTGAGGTTCACACCGCTGGTGGCGAACCCGCCGAGGGTCTTGTACAGCGCGCTGGGGATGTTGCGCACGCTGAAGAACAGACTCGTCATCGTCGGCTCTCCCGTGGCGGGGGCCGGGGCCGCGTCCCGGGACAGCACGACGAAGCGCGTGGTGTTGTCCGGGTCGTCCTCGACACCGGAGCGCACCACCTGGAGGCCGTGCAGGGCGGCCGCGGCGGGCGGGGCGAGCGCCGCGTGCCGGGGGTCGCCCAGCTCGGCCACCTCGCGCGCCGCCCCGGCCGTGTCGTCACTGACGAGGGTGCGCCAGCCGCCCTCCCGCAGCACCTTGCGGCACTGGCCCAGGGCGTGGACATGGCTACGGACGCACTCCACCTGGTCCAGGGTCGCGCCGGGCACCCCCACCAGGTCGAAACGGATGGCGAGGAAGTACTCCGCGATGATGAACAGCCCTGAGTCGGGCAGCAGGTGGTGCACGTCGGCGACGCGTCCGGCCGCCGAGTTGTCCACCGGGATCACGGCCACGTCCGCAGCGCCGAGGGTCACCGCGTCCAGGGCCTGCTCGAAGCTCGTACAGGGCAGTCCGGCGCTCTCGGGGTACAGAGCGCGGGCGGCGGTCGCGGAGTTTGATCCGGCTTCACCCTGATATGCGGCGATCATTACCGTGTTGCACCTTTCCAGGAGGTCCCGTCGTCGGGCGGCGGAAGCTCCATCGCGTACCGCGCCTCCTGAAGTATCGGTGCGTCCAATGACTCATGGTGCGGCCGCCCGCCTGGTGGACAGATCCCGGCCGGCCGGGGAGCCGGTGCGGCCTACGACCGTCAAGTGACCTATGCCCGTGGTCCCGGGCGGGCGAGAGTATGGGGGCAGTCTCCACCGCAGGGAAGGATCCACCGTCATCGGACCCGCTCTCGCCCGGCACGCGCCGCGCCACCCCAGGCGACTGGCGGGCGTCGCGCTCCACGAAGGTGTTCCGGTGACCGGGGGCCGGGGAGGCCGGCGGAAGGGCCGGCGTCAGGGCGTGGAGGACGCTATGGCCACGGAGCCGCTCTGAGAGCGGGGAGTCTTCGCACCGGGCTTCTTCGGCGCGATCGTACGCGGGTCGACGGCTTCCCCGGGGGCCCCTTCACGGTAGAGACCGTCGGGCAGGCTGTCCCTGTCGTGGGGCAGCAGGAAGAAGACCCGGCGCTTGTACAGCCCGCTGTCGGGGTCCGGAGAGGCGTCCTCGTCCAGCAGCGCGTACCCGACCATGCGCCCGTCGCGGGCGTACGGGGGCTTGGTGTTGCGCCGCCTGGTCTTGTCCAGCGCCTGACGGACGTAGTCGAGCCGTTCGAGGTTCTCCAGCCACACCACCTCGGCCTCGTGGATGAGGTCGCTCTCGGTCAACAGCGAACTCATGGCTGCAGCCTCTCCTTCGTCGGCGTGCTCCCCGGCCATGGGGCATGGCCGGGCATCTGTCCGTCTCGCTCCGGCCCGCTCGTCGCCAGGGGGCGGGCCGCTGCGCGGGGCCACGCGTACGGGGGCCCGCTCACCATCGTAGAGCGCACCATGGAGACGGTGTAGGCCACGTGCGGGAGAGCAGACGTACCGAAGCCGTCACGAGTGCTCCAATAGGGCGATCCCAGGATAATATTTCCGGCCATTTGACTTAATCATGTCGTTGGGCGAGGCGACGCCGACTTCCTGGCGGACGCGGTTGGCGAAGGCCCGCGGCGTCGCGGGGCGGATGCCCTCCCCCGCGTTGCACCACGAGCTGTACTCCGTGTAAAGCAGCCCCTGCTCCACTCGCAGATCCTTCCCGGCTTCCCCGCCGCGTGTGCAGCATTCGGCGAGGAAACGGCCGATGTGGTCCTCGGTGGTGGCGTAGGCCGTCGTGGCGATACGCACCCTGTCCGGACCCTCCAGCGGGTCGCGGGTGCGCAGATAGCGCTGGGCCCCCTCGATGAGCCACTGGAGGATGCCCGGTCCCTCGTCGCGGACGAGTTCGAAGGCCAGGTTGTCGATCCTGCGGTGGGCCGGGACCGTGCGGGTGAACGGCAGCAGGCGGATGCGCCGCCAGAACGCGAAGCCGCCCGTGGAGACCTCAGGACGGTGGTTGCCCAGCAGCCACAGGTGGTGGGTGGGGGTGAACGAGAAGTAGTCCTGCCGCATACGGCGGGCCTTGATCTTGTCGCCGCCCGTCAGCAGCCGCACCCGTGCCTCGTCGAACTTGTCGTTCGGCTTCAGCTCGCTGCACACCACCAGACGGCGCCCATGCAGTTCGGTCAGCTCGGTGGAGTGCTCGGAGAAGGCACCACGATCCATCAGGAAGCCCGGCGGGGCCGCGTCCGCGTAGTCGCCGAGGATCTGGATCATGATGTCCAGCAGCACGGACTTGCCGTTCTTGCCCTCACCGTGCAGGAACGGCAGTACCTGCGCTCCGACGTCACCGGTGATCGAGTAGCCGAGCAGCAGGTGCAGGAAGTCAATCATCTCCCGGCCCTCGTCGTCGTCACCGAAGGTGTCGGCGAGGAACCGGTGCCAGCGCGGGGTCTCCATGCTCTGGGGGGCGACGCTGGTGGCACGGGAGTGGAAGTCACGTGTGGGGTCGGGCTTGCGCACGTGCCCGCTGTACAGGTCGACCACTCCGATCGGGGTGCACAGCGCATACGCGTCCCCGTCGAGCATGTCGGGGTCCACCGACATGTCCGGGGATGCCTTCGCCTGGGTGAGGAGAGCCTTCAGACCGGTGGTGGACAGCGTGCGCCGCTTGTGGTGCGCGAGTTCGCGATCGCTGAAGATCCCCCGCGGGTCGCTGAAGGGCATGTCCTCCGCCATCTCCCCCGCGGCCCACAGGGCTGCCTTCTCCCCTCCCCCGCGCTTCCACCGGTAGCCGTCCCAGGCGAACCAGCCCAGGCCCTCCACGTGCCGGAACTGGTCGCGGTGCATCTGCACGAACAGCCGGGCGTTTCCCCGGTCCGAGAGGGACGGGGGCAGCGACGGGACGGACGAGGCGGCTCCCTGGGCCGAAGCCGGCGCGGAGGCGTTCAGCGGGCCCTGTGCGGGCAGCCGGGCGGGGCCGGGCACCAGGCCCATCGTCTCCAGGTCGAGCATCTGCTGAGCGGCGGCCTGCGGATCGAAACGCGGTGAGCCTTCGGCGCTGCTGCTCATGGACGTCCTTTGAGGTGGAGAGGGCGAACGGACCCTACGGCAAGGGCGTCGTCCACGATCTTTTCATTCCGGGTCTGCTGCCACGGTCGGGCGTAGGAGGCGACACGGACAAGTCGGTCACGAATGGCGGCGTGGTCGAGATGGCCCGCCCCGACGAGTCCACCGGCCGTGTAGGCGGCTCGGTTGAGCTTCTCGGTGAACCCGGTCCCCTCCGGGGCGGCGGCACACTCGGCGACCAGGGCTATCAGGGGATCGAGAAGCTGCTCGGCGGAGGCCGCCGCCCGCCGCTGCCCCCGCACCACCGGAACGGCAACGGCTGGTACGGCAGGACGCTGGGGCTCCACCACATGTCCCGTGCGCCGGAGTTCGCGCCGCAGCCACTCCGGCAGAACGGCCGGACGGCGGGCCGTCCCCTCCGCCCGGTAGACACCCTGCGGCGTACGGGTCCCCGGAGCCACGATATAGCCACCGTCGGCACGTACGTCGACCTGCCAGGCGAGCGCCGTGTGCCTGGCAGAGCCGGTCGAACACCTGTAGACCGTCGATGTGTCGGGGTTCCGGTACCAGACATGCAGACCACCCGAAGGAGTCCGCACCCGCAAGGTGTTCTCGTCCTGCTCGGGCGAGGGCTCGCCACGGTAGGCCGCCAGTAGCGCCAGGGTGTCGAAACCTGAAGCCAGGCCGGCCAGCCCGACCTGGTCGGGAATGACGATGCCGGGCAGGAGCCTCCCCCGGGCCGGGACCGGCGCCTGGTGGGCGTCGATGTCGATCACCACGAGGGCCGCTGGACCGCAGGCCACTCCGACTCCCGCCGTGGGCGTGTGGGCCCACCAGCGCTCCACCAGGTCCGGGTCCGTGGTGGCGGCATGGAACCCGTGGCACGGGCGTCCTGCGGGCAGACAGGGGCACGAGGCGGGTTCATGCCTCCGTCCCGAGCAGGCGGAACAGTTTCCGACGGGGGTCTTACGCCCCGGCGTCAGGGGGTGGACCGGCCAGCCCTGGGCCGCACACCACAACGCGACAGCTCGCGGCGCTCCGGGCGCGGCTCCGGCTGCACTGCGGCTGCTCTCTTCCTGGCGCGGCACGGGAATCGTCCTCGTCACTTCTGTCTGCCCGATCACTTCACACACCTGGCGTGGGTTGGCCGCCAGGGACCGAAGGGACTCTGATGCGAAAAGAGTGTAAGGCCCGCCTGCTGGAAAGGGAGTGTCTGTCCGACCCGCGTGCCGTTCTATCAGTTTCGTGGGTCCCTTGGGTCCCTGAGGAGGGCGCTCTCCTCCCACCCTAGGGGCTGAAGGGACTGAACGGCACAGTGACCTCCGCCTCTCGGGGCGAGGGACCGAACGGGAAGCGCCTGGAAGAGCCGACAACCCTCGGTCCGAGGCGGACGGAGGGACCAAAGGGTCCAGGGACCAAGGCCCAGGGGCTGGAAAATCGGACGGTCCCTGGTACCTGAGAGGGCATCAGTGCAGGTCAGAGACTTGAGGCCAACCAGGGCAGGGACTGTAGGGACTTAACCTCGCAATTATGAGCTGTAGTTGATAGTTGTGTTGTATGCGCACGCGCGTACGAATACATCTCTTCTCTACGTCATAATTGCGCTTTTCAGTCCCTACAGTCCCTATCAGACCCTGTCTTACACCTCTGACCTGCGAAAACACCAGGGACGGAAGCTCAGGGACCGAAAGAACGGCAGTCCCTCGGCCCCTGTGGTCGGGCCCTGTCGGACCCTCAGTCCCTCCGGCCCAAGCCCTTGCCCTGCCTGCATCAGGCTGCCACCGGATCAGGGACCGAAGGGCTTCGGTCCCTTACTCCCGCGAGGGCCAAGGCCCGCCCGTACTCGCCGGCCCCTTCTTCTGGTCCCTGCACAGGAAAGGGACTGAAGGAAGACAGGGGCTGAACTGGTACCGGCATCGGGGAGTCGTGGAGCCGACGCCGAGCCAGGCCGGGCCGCGGACAGGATGTCGTAGTGAGCCTTCCACCGGACTCATGGGTTCCATGCGAGATGCCCCCGCGCAGGCTATTACGCCGTAATAGCTTTGTCGGCCACCGCAGTCCCTCCTCCACCAACCGCCTCTCAACAAGGACTGAGTTGTTTCACAGTCTGTGAAACAAGGTCAGGTGCGGCAGGATGGCGGCATGACAAGACGCGGGCGGAGCCCAGGCCGCTCAACAAAACCGCTGGTCAAAGCCCCTCTGCGGATCGGTCCCCTGGATGCTCCGGCCATCGTCGGTGAGTTGCGCAAGCTGCACGAGGACGCTGAAGATCCGGACGTGGAGCGGATGCCTGCCGATGAAGAACTGTTCGGTGCTCTGCTCTACCTGGAGAAACACGTCCAGGCCCTACGGAAGCAACCGCTCGAAGTGCAGCGCACCGCGACGCTGAAGCGCGTTCAGCTGTGGGAGTACCTGCGTGAGCAGACCGAACTCCACCAAGGACGAGCGGTGGACGATGCCCGCCGCGCCGGAGTTCAGTGGATCGAGCTGGCCCCGGCGTTGGCTGTCGGCGCACCCAGCGCCGCTTACAACAAGGCGAAGCGGTTGAAGGCTGTTCAGCTCACTGACGGAACTCCGGAAGCCCATCCGGTACGTCGGACTCCTGAGGCAGTTCTTGAGGCCGAGCGCCGGCTCGCGCTGGAGCAGGCCGCTGAGCGCCGCGCCCAGGAGGAGGCCCAGCGACGACATGAACTCACGATGCCTGTTGCCAGCCGGTTGCTTGCGCAGCGGGAGTCCTTCGAACTCGATGACGACGCCGACTACTGGCTGGAGGAGATCGAGGCGGTACTCCCCCATTGTGAGACCCCGCTTCAGATGGTGAGCCTCAATCGCTATCTCGACGCTCTCCTGCGGGCCCTGTCCGCACTGGAGAAGCGCACTGGCCGTTCACCCGCACTGACTGAGGAGGCGCATCTGGCTCTGGCCGCCGCGGTGGAACTGCAAGGAGACCAAGGTGCCCGCCTCGAGCCGAACTCGCTGTAGCCCCGCCGACCTATTACGCCGTAATAGCTTCCAGCCTGCCGGTCGGCGTCAGCGGCCCCTGACGGGACGTCACGCCTAAAGTCGCCGCATGCGACGAATCACAGGTCTTGTGTTGGCTGGGGCGGCGGCCCTGGTCTGGGGTGAGTGTTTGAACTGGCGGTGGTCCCACGCTCTCGCGGGAAACAGCGGGGGGTCCACCGAGGCGGTCGTCGTGCTGGGGTACCGGAACCCTCAAGCGACCGCGAACCTCATCAACCGCTGGCGAGTCCGTGCGGGGCTCCGCTCCATCCGCGCGGAGAGAGCGCATGACACTCGCGTGATCTTCAGCGGCGGTGCGCCTGGCGAGGGTAGCGCGGAGGCGCAGTTGATGGCCGACTACGCGACATCGGTGCTCGCGTTCGACGGCACAGTCGTCCTAGAAGACCAAAGCCGGACCACATGGGAGAACATCACGAACGTGATCCCACTGCTCGAAGACGTCGACCGCATCAAGATCGCCTCTCAGCCGGCGCATGCCCTCAAGGCTCGGGCGTACTTGCGACGGCAGCGCCCTGATCTTGCCGAGAGGCTCGTGCGTGCGGATGATTACCGTCCCGGCGAGTGGCTGATCGTCAAACCGCTGCTGGCTCTGTACGGACTCTGGACACTCCGAGGTCTCGGAGCCGACGAGCGCAGGTCACGCCCTAACTGATCGTTTGGCATATAGACGATGTCCGCCAGTTGGTGGTCGTCTTGCAGCTCTGCATCGAGAAGGACGTCGACCTCCTCTTCGGCTGACGTGTAGCTTCGGCGCTTCTGACGCGACCGCAGATACCTCATACGCCCCGGGACCCCGTGTCCGACTGGGCACCTGCCGGCCGATCCATTACGGCGTAATAGCTCCGGGCGAACAGCTTGGCGGCGGAGTCGAAGAGGTCGCCGCCACCACGGGCTCGACCCAACCATTACGCCGTAATAGGTCAGCGTTCCTGCACCTCTACCCGCAGGGGCTCTGCTGCTCGGGCGCGCGCCCCTCCGTTGGGACCCGGTAGTCAACCGCTGCTCGGTTGTGGTCGCTTGCTCAACCTCATTACGTGGTTGCGCCGGGTGGGGGCTGATGGAGGCATACGCGCGCCTGACAGTGCCTGTGCGGGTACGTAGTGGCTGACTTTCCGTGGTGCAGGAGCAGCGGGGGAGGGGGCAGTTCGCGATGGGTGTCACCGCACCGATCACGGGCCTGAGGGGGGTACGGAACCCCGTACGGCGCCCAGCTGTAAGGGGAGAGAGCGTCTCCTTGGAAAGGGCCTCTGACCTGCACAAACAGGGGTAACGACCCAGTCTGTGCGAACTGCCAGGCAGTTCCTGTGACAGCAGAGGCAGATCTGAGGAACCGGGTACCCAGTTCCGTCGATCGTGGCAGTCAGTTCTTCAGGACTGGCACCGCTGTTACAGGGACTGCCAAGCAGTTCTCAGGGACTGCCACCACGTCCAGAGGAACTGAGTACCGCTGTTCTACAGCAGCGGTAGATTGACGTCACGTACATCTCTTATGTGGAGGTGGGCCGGCGTCAAGGGGATCGAGGTGTGCCTCCGCGCGTACGCGACACGGCCGACAGGCGGAGTTGATTGACTTCTTGCTCATGTACGTTAGGTTCATGAAGGCGGCTCAAAGGCCGCCCTCAGAGAACAGCGCGGCAATGACCCATGCACGGAGGGCCTGTTGGGAGCAGCACGCAGACTGGTCGACGCCGACACGGGCGAGCCAGTCGTCTATGCGCCATACGCCTTCTCCGGCAGGCACACCCAGGTGGACAAAGCCAGGGTCGAGGCCATCACGGAGTCGAAGGCCTTCACGCCCAGCCAGAAGTTCCTGGTGCTGTGGTGGATCGGAGTCTCCCCGGAGGGGATGGAACCGCTGAGGGCGACGGGAGCCGACATCGCCAAGAGGGTGGGCATGTCGACCGACGCCGTCGGCAAGATCAACAGAAAGTTGACCAAACACCGCATCTTGGTTGTCCGTGGACGTATCGGGAATTACAACCTCTACCGCATCAGCCCTTACATCGCTTTCCACGGCACGGGCTTGGAGCAGCGTGAAGCGGTGAAATCATGTAATCCACCAGACATCCCGGGCTTCGACGAGAACACGCCAGCACGGTGGGAGGCAAAGTGACCAGCGACGACAGGCAGCAAAACCTCAGATTGCTGGAGGCCACGGCCGGGATGACCGCCAATCAGCGCCTCGTCGTCATGCTCTACGCTCTCCACCCCACTGATCGATCCGGCGCTGTTCTGGAGACGGCCGCCCAGCTGGCCAAGCTGGTCGGCATGGCGCCGCCCGTCTTCTCCAGAACGCGCAAGCAAGTCATCGAGCTGGGATGGCTCGAGCAGACGGAGAAGATCGGTCACATCAAGTACTACCGACTGACCCCGGGGCAGATGGGGGAGCGGGTCGTGGTTCCGTTCCGGCGAGCCACCTGAGATCCACGCTGAGATCGATGCTGAGAGATCCACGCTGAGATCTACGCTCCGCGGATCGCGCTAGATGTACGTCACGTCAATGAGGCGCGATCCGCAGGACGCCCTTGACTGCTCTTCCGATAGCGAGGCCCCGCCAAGGTGCCGGCGTCGCACTTCGATGGACCAGGCATCAGGCATTGCGGACAAGATGCCCAAAGCGCCTGCTATCGCCCCGGTATTCGAACAGTTCGATTCTTCGCTCAGAACGATTCTCCCGTAACCGGCTCCGGAGCGGGGGAGAGGCTTGCGCGCTGAGGGCGGCTCTCGCGGGACCGATATGTCCCTTTCTTGTTTGGGGAGCACACCCCCTTCAGATCTCCGGCGCACCGTCCTCCGTTCTCCCCGCCTCTTCCGTCCTCGCGCCGCCCGACACTTATTTCTACAGTGCTGTAGATTTATTCTGGGGTTCAGGCATGGACCCGAAGCGATCGAGTGCGGAGGTATGAACGATGGGTGTTTCCCTGTCCAAGGGTGGCAATGTGTCGCTGAGCAAGGAGGCCCCGGGCCTGAGTGCTGTCGTGGTCGGGCTGGGCTGGGACGTGCGGACCACCACCGGTGCCGACTTCGACCTCGATGCTTCGGCCCTGTTGCTGAACGCCTCGGGCAAGGTCGTGTCCGACCAGCACTTCGTCTTCTACAACAACCTCACCAGCCCGGACGGATCGGTCGAGCACACCGGTGACAACCTCACGGGTGAGGGCGAGGGCGACGACGAGACCGTCAAGGTGAACCTCGCGGCAGTGCCCGCCGAGGTCGACAAGATCGTCTTCCCCGTGTCGATCCATGACGGTGAGGCCCGCGGCCAGAGCTTCGGGCAGGTGCGCAACGCCTTCATCCGCGTCGTCAACCAGGCCGGTGGCGCCGAACTCGCCCGTTACGACCTGTCGGAGGACGCCTCGACGGAGACCGCCATGGTCTTCGGCGAGCTGTACCGGAACGGCACCGAGTGGAAGTTCCGCGCGGTCGGGCAGGGCTACGCCTCCGGACTGGCGGGCATCGCTGCCGACTTCGGCGTCAACGTCTGATCCGCGAAGCCTGAGAAGTCCGAGAAGTCCGCGAAAGACGCGACCGAGCCACCGAAAGGGAGAGGACCCATGTCGGTCAACCTGACCAAGGGCCAGCAGATCAGCCTGAACAAGTCCGACGGCACCGCGCTGACCGCAGTCCGTATGGGGCTGGGCTGGCAGGCCGCGCAGCGCAAGGGATTCCTGGCCAAGCTGGCCGGCACCCGGGAGATCGACCTGGATGCCTCAGCCCTTCTGTTCGCCGGCGGGCAACTGGCCGACGTGGTCTTCTTCCAACACCTGCTCAGTCAGGACGGATCAGTGCGTCACCTCGGTGACAACCTGACCGGGGGCGCGGGCGCCGGGAGTGACGACGAGGTGATCCTGGTCGACCTCGGCCGGATTCCCGGCCACGTCGACAGCGTCGTCTTCGTCGTCAACTCCTTCACCGGGCAGAGCTTCGCCGAGGTACAGAACGCCTTCTGCCGTCTGGTCGACGAGAACTCCGGCCAGGAGCTGGCCCGTTACACCCTCAGCGGTGGTGGCGCGTACACGGCGCAGATCATGGCGGCGCTCCATCGCAGCAACGGTGGCTGGCAGTTGAAGGCGATCGGTGAACCGGCCGACGGCCGTACCTTCGAGGACCTGCTGCCCGCCATCGCGGCTCATCTGTGATCGAGGCTCATCTGTGACCGGCGCGCCTCGGGGGCGGGCCGGTCACCGGAGTCATCGCACGGACGCGATGACCAATGAGCAACTCGCAGTCCCCGCAGGGCTCATGTGCGCGGTGCGGCTTCGTCCCGGCCGACCACCGAACCGCGGATCACCCGGCCGCCGGTGTCGGATACCGGCGGCGATGAGTCCTGGTCCTTGAGAGCCTTGGCCTCGCTCTTGAAGATCCGGGACGCCTTGCCCGCCGACCGGGTCAGCTCGGGCAGCTTCTTGAACCCGAGGACCACGACGACGACCAGGAGGATCACGGCCAGCTCACTCAAGCCGAACATCAGGTCTGCCCTCCGCTTGGATATCTACAGTGCTGTAGAAGTGTCTCCTGGAACGTGAGCAGCAACAAGTCCTCGCTGGAGGGCCGTATCACGGCGGTGGGCGGGCCGGGTCGCCTCAGCCGTGGTTCTTCCGCTTCGGGTGATGTGCGGGCTTGTTGGCCTTCCCGGGCGGGTTCGGGGCAGCGTGAGAGGTGTGGCGCGGGTGGTCGTCCGTGCCCCGGTGGTGGTGCGGGGTGGGTGTACGGGGTTCGGCCCCGTCCTGCCGGACCGGTGCCCGGTGCGTCGGGATCGCCCGGCCGGACGGGTCCGGACTCAGGGAGACGGGTTCGGCATGGGCTGGGACCACGGAACCGGACGTGTCGGATGTCCTGGACGGGGGCTGGGCACGGTGGGACCCCACGGTGGGCGGGGCTGTGGCGCGCTTGTTCTCTGGAGCCGTGGTGCCGGTGGTCGGATGCCCGGAGGGCGCGGTGGTCGAGGGCGCGTCGGCGTGGTCGTCAGTGCTTTCACTGGTACCCGAGGCGACGGTGAAGGTGGCTCCGAGAGCCACGGAGAGTGCTGCCAGAGCGGTGCCCACGACCAGGCGGCGGTTGGGCCGGGCACTGCTCGGGGGGCCGGACCGGGCGGTGGCCGCCGGCTCCGTCCGTAGGAGCGCTTCCGTTTCCGGGGGAGTGGGGCGGGGCGCCGCCGGACGGTCGACCGTGGAAGGTACCGAGAGCGGCAGAGACAGGGGCAGTGGCTGCGGCTCGTGATCCGCGCTCAGACCGGCGTTCCGGGAGGCGTGCAGGGAGGAGAGGACCTGCGCGCACTGCTCGGCGTCCGGGCGCGCTCCGGGGTCCTGGGCGGTCATGGCTCGCAGCAGGGCCGCCAGGTCCGGGTCGAGCCGGGCGGGGATCGTGGGCGGCCGGTGGAGGCGGGCGATCGCGGCCTCCAACGGGGTCCCCTGGTACTCCAGTTCCCCCTTCAGGCACTCCAGCAGGACCAGGCCGAGCGCATAGACGTCCACGGCCGGTCCGACATGCCTTCCCGCCACCTGTTCGGGCGCCAGATAGGCGGCGGTGCCCGTCAGTACGTCGGATGCGGTGTGGCGGGTGGCGTCCGTCAGACGCGCGATGCCGAAATCGGCCAGGTGGGGATCGTCGGCCGTCCCGAGCAGGACGTTCGAGGGTTTGACGTCGCGGTGCACTATGCCGGCCCGGTGGACGTGGGCGAGCGCTCCCGCGAGGGCGCTGCCCAGGCCGGTGACGCGCCGCTGGGGCAGTGCTCCGTCCGCCAGGAGGCCGCGCAGCGTGGGGCCGTTGACCAGTTGCATGACCAGGTAGGTGCGGTCGTCGTGGCGGCCGGCGTCATAGACGGTGACGAGCCCGGGGTGTTCCAGACGGGCGAGGAGGACGGCTTCCGCGGCGAGACGTTCCTCGGTCCGCGGGTCGGAGCCCGGCCGGAAGACCTTGACGGCGACGGGCCGCCGCAGGCGCGTGTCGGTGCCTTCGTAGACGTCGGCCATGCCTCCCGATCCGATCTTCCCGCTCAACCGGTAGCGGCCGGAGAGGAATTGCCCGGACAGGGCTAGTCCGGACGGGACCTGGACGTGGCTGGACGGGCCCTGGCCAGGCTGTAGACCGGCCGGCGCCGGTGGGGAAGTCGGCGGGGGAGCAGGCGGGGCTGCTGATTGGCGGGCCTTCATCTGGTTCTCCCGTTGCTGTCGCCGCGTACCGGACTCGGCCATGGGCCGTACTGCGCGGCGGGTACCCGAGGTCGTACCGGATATCCGGACGAAGTCGGGTCAGCGGTCCTCCTCCGAGACGTCCCATGCCTGGGACCGCCGGCCCTTCCTCGGGCCGGCGGTCTGTGAAGGGGGCAGCGCGGCCGCGTGCTACTTCTTGGCCGGGGTCACGGGAACGAAAGGCGTGTGGCTGTTCGTCGAGCCCTCGTCGGTCGGGATGGTCGAGACGGAGCATTCCGATGTTCCGACCGGCTCGCTGCCGACGGCCTCAGCCCCGGCCGGCCTGGCGAGCTTGCCTACCTTGATGGCCGTGACGCCCTTGGCGGGCTTGGAGGGCACGGAGGGGTCGGTGGGCACCGAGGGGTCGGTGGGGTCCGAGGGCACGGAGGGGTCGGTGGGCACGGAGGGGTCAGTGGGCTCGGAGGGGTCGGTGGGCGCCCCGTCCCCGACGGGCGTGGCACTCCCGGTGTCCCAGCCCGCGCACACGGAAACCTTGGTGGCGGTCCTTGCCGGGGCGTTGGGCGAAAGGCCGACAGCCGAGGCGGAGGCCGCAGTGCCCAGGGTCAGGATGCCGACCGCCGCGGCGAGCGCGGCGCCTCGGCGCTTCGTGGCGGTCGATGCGGATATGGAGCGCATCACAAGTCTCTCCTCATGCGAAGGGGTTGGCACCGACGGCCACTTGGTCCGTCGGCGTGACCACCGTGGCGTACCGATGCTGAGTCCACGCTGAAGCGGCTGAACCCCCGCTGAAGAGCACGGGATGACCGTCCGGAAGGCGTGGACGGCAGGCAGTGTGTCGACGGTCGGCGAGCCACCGGGGGACCGGTTGCCGGGCCCGCCCGCTCCCGTGCTTCAGCGGACGTTCAGCTTGCGCGTGTCATGCTGCTCCCGTGCGCATTCTGGTGGTGGAAGACGATGTCCGGCTCCGTGAACTCCTCAAGGAGGGCCTGGAGCAGGAGGGGTTCACCATCGAGACGGCGGGTGACGGGCCGAGCGGACTGGCACTGGCCCGGTGCACCGAGTACGCGGCGATCCTGCTGGACGTGATGCTGCCCGGGCTGTCCGGATACCAAGTCTGCTCGCGGCTGCGGGAGGCGGGCGTCTGGACGCCGATCCTGATGCTGACGGCCAAGGACGGCGAGTACGACGAGGCCGACGGTCTCGACGTCGGCGCGGACGACTACCTGACCAAGCCGTTCTCCTACGTCGTCCTCATCGCGCGGGTCCGTGCCCTGGTGCGGCGCGGCGGCCTGGACCGGCCTGAGGTGCTCGAACTGGGCGATCTGCGGCTGGAACCGGGGGCTCTGGCCTGTAGCCGGGCCGATGAGAACGTCACCTTGACGGCCAAGGAGTTCGCCGTGCTGGAGTGCCTGGCCCGCCGCGCCGGGCAGGTGGTCTCCAAGACCGAGATCGTGCGCACCGTGTGGGACACCGCCTACGACGGGGACCTGAATCTCGTCGAGGTCTACATCAGGACGCTGCGCCGGAAGATCGACGTGCCGTACGGCCGGCAGGCGATCCGCACGATACGGGGCGCGGGATACCTGCTGGCCCGCGATGGAGGGTGACCCCCGGCATGAGCCCGCTGTCCGGGATGAGTGTCCGCGCCAAGGCCACATGGGCCGCCGCCGGGACCGTCGCCTTCGCGATCGCCCTGTGCATGTCGGCCCTGGTACTGGCCCTGCAACACAACCTGCGCGCCAGCGCGGAGGCGGACGCCGAGCAAGCCGCCGTGAGCATCGAGAACCAACTGACGAGGTCAGAGAAGACGGCGAACGGGGTGGTGGTCGCCGCGCCGGAGGGAGTGACCGTCAAGGATTCCTCGGGGCGAGTGGTCGATTCTATACCCACGACGCCAGGCATCAGGAGGAACGACGGCGACGCCTCCTCCCGCACCGCGATAGGCGAGGCGCCGTACAGCGTGGACGTCACCCCCTTGACCACCGCCCTCGACAACGTCAGCCGGCTGCTGCTGCGCCAGGTCGTCCCCGCGGCCGCCGGGCTCGTGCTGTTCGTGGCCGCCCTCACCTGGCTGCTGGTCGGCCGCGCTCTGCGCCCGGTGGCCGCCATACGCGAGGAGTTCACCGAGATCACCGAGCGCGATCTGCACCGCAGGGTCCCGGTACCCCAGGCGCGTGACGAGATCTTCCGGCTGGCCCGGACGATGAACGCCACGCTGGACCGGCTGTACCGGGCCTTGAACAGGCACCGGCAGTTCGTCGCGGACGCCTCACACGAGCTGCGCAGCCCCATCGCCGCCGTACGGACCCAGCTGGAACTCGCCCTCGCCCGCCCCTCCCGCACGGACTGGCCGACCGTCGTGTACAAGGCCCTCCAGGACACCGAACGTCTCCAGGCCGTCGCCTCCGACCTGCTGCTGCTCGCCCGGCTCGACGCGCGGGAGGCGCCTCCCCGTTCCCCGGTGGACCTCATGGCCCTGGTGGCCGAGGAGGCGCGGCGGCATCCCGGCACCGTGGTGGTGTGCGCCGACCAGCCCGAGGGGAAGGCCCGGCCCGCCGCCGTCGTGCAGGGCAGCCGCGTGCAGCTCTCCCGGCTGCTCACCAACCTCAGCGACAACGCCCGCAGACACACGCGCACGACCGTCGTGATCGCTGTCGCGGCCCGTGACGACATCGTCGAACTCTCCGTGGACGACGACGGTCCCGGCATCCCCGCATCCGATCGCGAACGCGTCTTCGAGCGCTTCACTCGACTGGACGACGCCCGCGCCCGGCAGGACGGCGGCACCGGCCTCGGCCTCGCGATCGCCAAGGACATCGCGCACGCCCACGGCGGGACACTCACCCTCCACACCAGCCCCCTGGGAGGGGTTCGTGCGCTGCTGCGACTGCCACGTCGGGAATCCACATAGGTCCAGCCACCGGATTCCACGCTCACACACGTTTGCTCGGACGGCCGAACACCGTCCGATCGGGGGCGGCTCGATGGGGATACGGTCCGGCGGCCATGAGCTTGCTGTGACGGCCAGACATGTCGGTCACCGTATGGGCGGTCGCCATACATGTGAGCGAACGGCGGGGAGTGCGGCGCCGCGTTGACCAACGGCACCGGCTCTGCGACGGCGTCTCCGCGACGGCGGTCGCGTCGAACGGTGGGCAGGTGTCCCACCCGTCCCAGCTGTCCCACCAGCCCCGCGCGAAGAACCCGCCGTACGGGGCACGTACGGTGTCCGGCGAAGGTTGAACCACGCCGGCGGGACGAGCGGACAGGTGTCAGCCGGCCTCGTCCGCCGTGTCCGAACCCGCCCCCACAAGGGTGTACATGACGGAACGCTGCTGCTTGTGGCGCCGGATGCGCCCCTTGGCCACCAGGGCTTCGAGGGTGTTCCGTACGACCTGCGGTGTGGGGTTGCGGTCCGAGTGCTTCTCCAGGAGTTCCTCCCGCAGCTCCTTCGCCAGGCGCGGCTCGTGGTGGTTCGCGAGCAGGTCCGCCAACAGGTCACCCAGCAGCGGCTGGCGCGACTTCGCCTTCGCACCGGCCTTCGCCGCCCTTGGTTTCGGCGCGGTCCTGCCCGACGCCGCACGCCGCGAGGTGGTCGCGGAGGCGGGCTTCGCCTTCGTGACGGCGGGCTCGTCCTGCATCTGCTCGGGCAGACGTGACGCGTCCGCGAAGCCCTCGTACCGCTCGGCGAGGTTCAGGATGTCTGCCAGAAGGGCTTCCTCCTGCTTCAACACCCTGAGCTTGTCCTCCAGCTCCTGCTGTCGCCGGCGATTCTCCTCCAGGTCCGATGCGGCTTGTTCCACGTACCGCGACCGGAGCGTGGCGGTTGACTGGCTGGTCACAACCGTTCACTCCCTCGATATGAATGATGCTGCGCATGGTACCCACGCCGTAGGGCCCGCGCAGACGAGTGTGGACGCCGGACGGTTCGTCGGCACGTGCACTCCTCACGATAGGCGTGGATGTGCCCGCGTACAGGGGAGTGCGGCTTTTTGCCATGATTTCCGGTAGAGCGGATGCCCGGTGAGCGCCGCGCGATGCCTCTTCGTACGCCCTCTCGCGGGAGACGGCCGGGCAACCGGACACCGCCGCGCCCACACACCACTGCATATGTAGGGGACATACGAGCGGGACATACCCGTCACACGTGTCCGGCCGCCTCGTCACCTGGCGAAGCGGTGACGAGTGGCGACGAGTCGCCGTGACGTGCGCGGGCGGCGCACGCCGATGCGTGCGCCGCCTGGACGGTGTCAGGAGGTCATCGCGCGTGTGCGGCGGACGCGGTCTTCTTCCGTGCGCGGTAGGCGGCGGCCTTGATCTTGTTGCCGCAGGACTCCATGCCGCACCACTGGCGCCGCATGCCCCGCGAGCGGTCGATGTAGACCCGCGTGCACTCCGGGTTGCCGCACTCCTTCAGCAGGGGGACGTCCGGGCCGCTGAGCAGTTCGACGGCCTGGCGCGCGACGGTCGCCAGAGCCTGTCCCGGGGTCGCCTCGTTGTGCCGTCCGGCCGTGGTGAGCTGCGGCGTCACCGGGGTCTTGCGCGCGGCGCCGTTGACCACGGCCAGCGCCTCGCGGTCGAAGTCCTCGCCGAGACGGCGGTTGGTCACGAGGCGGTAGACGGCCTCGCGCAGGGTGATCGCCTCCCGGACGTCCTCCTCGCCTCCGGGTGTGATCATGTCCACGAGTCCGGACTCCAGGTACCAGGCGTTCAGCCGCTCCGGCGTCGCGAACATCTCGAACCGGGCCGAGCGCCGCGCACGGAGGGTGGCCGCGAAGTCGAGGGCGGGGTGTCCGCATACGAAGACATGGTCGAGGTTCACATCACCATTTTGACAGGTGACTGTCGTGGAGGCAAGGAGCGTCACCGTTCCAGGGGGTGCCCGCCCCGTTCAGGCGCGGGAACGGGCCACCGCCGTGTCTCCCCGCTGTCCGGTGTCCGCCTCCAGCCGGACCTCCCGGCCCCGCCACCGTCGCCGCAGCCAGCGGTCGTGGCTGGCGAGCACGATCGCGCCCGGCCCGGTGCCCAGCGCCTCCTCCAGTTCGTCGCACAGCCGTGGGGACAGGTGGTTGGTGGGCTCGTCGAGCAGCAGCAACTGGGGCGGACGGGCCACCAGCAGGGCCAGCGCGAGCCGCCTGCGCTGCCCGACGGACAGCCGGCCGACGGCCATGTCCAGGTCCGCCTCGTGCAGCAGACCGAGCGAGCCCAGCGGCACCCGCTCGGCCCGCGCCGGGCCCAGAGCCAGCGCGTAGGTGTCGCGAACCGTGCGCTCGGGCCGGTCGAAGACGGTGTCCTGGGCGAGCAACCCCACCGTCAGCGGGCGTCGCCGGTGTACCTCGCCCTCGGCCGGCAGCCGTCCGGCGAGTACGGCGAGCAGTGTCGACTTGCCCGCCCCGTTGCCCCCGGTCACCAGCAGCCGGTCGGTCGCCGACACCTCCAGGGCGTCCAGCGCGAGCCGGCCGGGCACCCGCACGTCCCGCAGGGACACCAGCGGCTGCGGGCCCACCTCCCCGCGCGGGACCGGCTCCCCACGCGGGACCGGCTCCCCACGCGGGCCCTCCTCCGTCCGGGCGGCCAGTTCCCCGGCCGCGAACCGCAGTGGGCGCGGCGGTTCGGCGACCCGGGTGCGCTCCAGCTCCTCCAGCCGCCGGGTGGCGTTGCGCACCCGGCGGGAGATCTGGTTCTGCACCCGGCCCGCCCGATGGCCGTAGCCCATCTTCTCGTTGTCGCGCCGCCCCCGGTCCGGCGCGACCAGGTGCGCGGTCACGCCCGCCGTGTGCCGCAGCTCGGCCAGTTCCAGCTGTTCCTCGGCGTACCGCCGCTCCCAGCGTGCCCGCTCCGCGCGCTTCTCGCCCAGGTAGGCGCTGTAGCCGCCGCCGTAGCGGACCGGGCCGTCCACCGCCGGGTCCAGGTCGACCAGGTCGGTGCAGACGGCGTCGAGGAACGCCCGGTCGTGGCTGGCCAGCACCACGGTTCCGGGCAGATCGCGGAGCTGCTCCTCGAGGAAGGCGGCGGCGTCGTCGTCCAGGTGGTTGGTCGGCTCGTCGAGCAGCAGCGCGGAGGGCCGCCTGACGAGCAGCGCCGCCAGGGCGAGCCGACCGCGCTGCCCGCCGGACAGCGAGCCGAGCGCGCGCCCATGGCCGAGGGCGCCGAGGCCCAGCCCGTCCAGGACGAGGGCGGCGCGGCGGTCGGCGTCCCAGGACTCCCGGTCCTGGGCCCGCTCGAGGTGGCGGCCGTAGGCGTCGAGGAGTCCGGGGTGTCCGGGGTCGTCCTCGGGGACACGGGCGAGTTCGGTGCCGAGCCGCTGGAGTTCCGCGAGGTCCTCGCGGGCCTCGCGCAGCGCCTCGTCGAGCACCGCGGTGACGGTCGAGTCGGTGTCGAAGGGCATCTCCTGGTGCAGGAAACCGAGGTCGGCGGGGCGGGTGACGCTTCCCGCGTCGGGTTCGTCCACGCCGGCGAGCACCCGCAGCAGGGTGGACTTGCCGACGCCGTTCTCCCCGATCAGGCCGATGCGGTGGCCGGGGGAGGCGGTCAGGTTGACGCCGTCGAGGACGCGGCGGCCGCCGAGGACGCGGACGATGTCGTGGGCGAGCAGGGCGGGCTGGGGCACGGTCTGGGGCACGGGTGTCCGTCCGGGGTGATCGGTGGTCGGCCCGCCGGGCACAGGGCCTCGGACGCGGGCCACGTCACACGCCGGCGGCTCACACCGCGGGAGCCCCCGTCTCCGTCAGCGCTCCGTCGGCCAGCCGCAGCCATCGGTTCACCCCGATCTCGGCGAGGAACCGCTCGTCGTGGCTGACCACCATGAAGGCGCCCTGGTAGGAGTTGAGCGCACTCTCCAGCTGACCCGCGCTCATCAGGTCGAGGTTGTTGGTGGGCTCGTCGAGCAGGAGCAGGTGGGGAGCCGGTTCGGCGCACAGTACGCAGGCCAGGGTGGCCCGCAGCCGTTCGCCGCCCGAGAGCACCCGGACCGGCAGATGTGCCCGGGCGCCCCGGAAGAGGAAGCGGGCGAGCAGGTTCATCCGCTCCGCCTCGGGCCGCTCGGGGGCGAACGCGGCGAAGTTCTCCGCCACGGTGCGGTCCGGGTCCAGCAGGTCCAGGCGCTGCGAGAGATAGGCGATCCGGCCGTCGTTGCGCTTGATCTCCCCGCTGTCCGGGGTGACGTCACCGGTGATCAGCCGCAGCAGGGTGGTCTTGCCGGCACCGTTGGGCCCGGTCAGCGCGATGCGTTCGGGGCCGCGGACGCCGAGATCGACGCCGCCGTCGGCGAACACGGCCCGGCCGGCGTGGTGCACCTGCATCCCCTCGCCGAGGAAGAGGTTGCGTCCGGCGGGCACCTGGGTGTCGGGCAGTTCCAGGGTGAGGCGCTGCTCGTCGCGCAGCGCGCGTCCGGCCTCGTCGAGGCGTGCCTTGGCCTCGCTGACCCGGGAGGCGTGCAGCTGGCCGGATCTGCCCGCGGCCTCCTGTGCTCCGCGCTTCATGTTGCCGGCGAAGATACGGGGCAGCCCGGCGTTCTTGAGGTTGCGGGCGGCGTTGCTCGCGCGGCGCTCGGCGCGTTCGCGGGCCTGCTGCATCTCCCGCTTCTCGCGCTTGAGTTCCTGCTCGGCGTTGCGGACGTTCTTCTCGGCGACCTCCTGCTCGGCCCGTACGGCTTCCTCGTACTCGGTGAAGTTGCCTCCGAAGAGGCGCAGTTCGTCGCTGCCGAGTTCGGCGATGCGTTCCATCCGGTCGAGCAGCGCGCGGTCGTGGCTGACCAGCAGCAGACAGCCGGTGAAGTCCTGGAGTACGTCGTAGAGCCGGTGCCGGGCCGCCAGGTCGAGGTTGTTGGTGGGTTCGTCGAGCAGCAGCACATCGGGGCGCCTGAGCAGTTGGGCGGCGAGACCGAGGGAGACGACCTGGCCGCCGCTGAGCGTGCTCAGGGCGCGGTCCAGGGTGAGGTCGGTCAGGCCGAGGCGGTCGAGCTGGGCGCGGGTGCGCTCCTCGATGTCCCAGTCGTCGCCGATGGTGGTGAAGTGCTCCTCGCTCACGTCCCCGGACTCGACGGCGTCCAGGGCGCGGATCACCTCGGCGACGCCGAGCACTTCGGCGACGGTGAGGTCCCCGGTCAGGGGGAGGGTCTGCGGGAGGTGGCCCAGTGTTCCGCTGACCGACAACGAGCCGGTGGCGGGCCGTAGTTCACCGGCGATGAGCTTGAGCAGCGTGCTCTTGCCGGAACCGTTGGGCGCGACCAGGCCCGTCCGGCCGGTGGTCACGGTGAAGGACAGGTCGTGGAAGACCGGGGTGTCGTCCGGCCAGGCGAAGGAGAGATGCGAGCAGACGACGGCGGCGTCGGACATGGAGGTGACCTCGAGGTTACTGAGGGCAGGGCTTGGACCTCTGCCCAGGGCAGACGTGGGGAAAGGGGGTACGACGAAACGGACCACGTCGGCGGTGCTCCTGTGCACCGGCCGGTGGCCGTCAGGTCCGGGTCTCACCCGGAGATGTCGTCGTCACCCACCATGTCTGCGACTCCTCGATCACACGATTCGGGTCACGCGCAGCATAGCAAACGGCGGCGGCAGTCCGGGCGGGGCCGGATCGGTTGACAGCCTCCGAGGGCCCTGCCATCACCGTCACCGGTTGAACCGGTGGCGTCCTCGTGCGGGTCGCCGGTTCCGCATAGGTGGGCTCGTCGTTCACACGTCCCGTACGCCCGTCGTACGTCTGATCCGCGCGTGCGCCTGTGCCGTCGTGGCCGTGTGCTCACCTACTTCCGGTGGAGTCCGCGGCGTCGGTCCGCGAGGAGGGCGGCACGGTCCACGGGAGCGGGCTCCTGGGCGGCACGGTCACCGGTGTCCCCGCCTGCTGCGAGATGACCATTGCCCTCACCCACCCGGGCGGCGACGACCACGCCAGGGTGCGGACCTGGCTGCCCGCGAGCGGCTGGAACGGCTGCTTCCAGGCACTGGGCGGCAGCGCCTACGCGGCCGGGGACAACGGCGTCGGTTGCTTCCGCTGCGTCCCGTCGTCCCGGCACCGACCGTCCCGGCGACCATCCTGGCCGTCGTCCCCGGCACCGCGGAGGGGGAAGCGGCATGACAGTGCGCGCACACCATGCGACTCGCAGCGCCCTGCTCCGCCTCTTCGGGTGAACCGTGGCGCGGGTGTGACCTCCGTGGCGGATCATTGCCGTCACCAGTGGGTTGTGAACGCGACGGGCGAAGAGGAGTTTTCGATGGTCGATGCACCGGTTCTGGTACTCGCGGCAACCGGCGGACAGGGCGGGGCCGTGACGGACGCCCTGCTGGACCGCCAGGTCCCCATCCGGGCGATGGTCCGTGACCCGGGCCGGCGAGCAGCGCGCGAACTGGCCGCACAGGGCGTCGAGGTGGTGCCGGGGTCGCTGAGCGATCCCGACTCGCTCGCCGCCGCCATGCGCGGGGTGAGCAGCGTCTTCGCGTTCACCACGCCCTTCGAGGCGGGGATCGAGGCGGAGGTGGCGCAGGGCCGGGCGATCCTGTCCGCCGCGACGCGGGAGCGCGTCCCGCACCTCGTGTTCAGCTCGGTGGCCGGCGCCGACCAGGACAGCGGAGTGCCGCACTTCGAGAGCAAGGCGCGTATCGAGGCCGAGCTGGCCTCCGGTGACGTGCCGTACACGGTCCTGGGGCCGACCTACTTCTTCGACAACGCGCTGGGCGGCCTGGAGCGCATCGCCGAGGGCTTCCTCGACCTGCCGTTGCCCTCCGACCGGCCGTTGCAGCAGCTGGCCCGCGCCGATCTCGGCGCGTTCGCGGCGGAAGTGATGCTCAACCCCGCTTCCTACATCGGGCAGCGCATCGAGCTGGCCAGCGACGCGCCCACTCCCGTGCAGATGGCCGCGTCGCTGAGCAGGGTGCTGGGACTTGAGGTCCGCCACGTGCCGTACCCCTTGGCGGCGGTGGGCAATCCCGACATGCACGCGATGTGGGCGTTCCTCAACGGACCCGGCTACCGCGTCGACATCCCCGCGCTCCACGGTGGTCACCCGGAGGTTCGCTGGACCCGGTTCGAGGACTGGGCCCGGGACACGTGGGCCGGCGTGCGCTGATCGCCCTTCGGGGGAGGGAAGGAACAGGGGTGCGGCCCGCAGACGCGGGCCGCACCCCTGTTTCGCGACCGACGCTCAGCTCTGGTCGTCGGAGTCGTCCGCGGGCGCCAGGAGGACGGCGATACGGCTGCTGTGCACGACGGCGTCGCTGACCCGGGGGTTGAAGAGGGCCTCGAGCGAGCCGCGGTGGTGCGGGCTGAGGATCAGCAGGTCGGCCTGCCACCCCTCGGCGGCGGCGGAGATGGTGGTGGCGATCTGGGTCGTCAGGCCGTTGGCGACGGTGCCCTCGGCCTCGACGCCCGCCTCACGCAGCGAGGTGACGGCCTCGTCGAGGACGGCCTTGGCCTCCGTGTCGTCCTCCAGGGAGACCACCGCGGCGAGCGACGCCGTGGCAGTGGCCATGTGCAGGACGTTGACCTTGGCACCGGCCAGCCGGGCCATGTCACCGGCCAGGCGTACGACGGAGTGGCGGGCGGGGCTGGAATCGACAGCGACGAGAATGCGCTGGAACATTGTTTCTTTCCTTCGTGAGTGTGTATCGAGGGCCGTATCGACATACTGCCGTCGAGGTCGTCCGGGGAACTTGAGGGGTGCGGTTCCGCCGCCCCTGTCCCCTACGTCTGAGTCCGGTGCGCTTCCTGCTGCCCGACGGCGACCACGGGTCCGGCGGTCGCGTCGAAGGCATGGGTCACCTCCGGTGCGGTGCCCTCCATGACGAGCCGGCGCGTCTGCTCCTCGAAGCGGCGGTCGTTGGCCGTGAGCCGGCTGTGGTGCTGGGCCATGTGCTCCGCCCAGGAAGCGACCAGGTAGTTCTCGACGAACCGCTCCGGATCACCGCCGTCCTGGTAGAGACCCCAGGTCAGGGCTCCGGTGCGGCGCCGGGAACGGGCCATTTGCCGCATGCAGTCGGTGAAGGCGGCCCGGTTCTCCGGGGCGATCCGGTACGTCACGGAGACCAGCACCGGGCCGTCGGCCGGCCCGGGTTCGAACACCAGGGGCGGGACGGGCCAGTGGTCGGAGGGGCTCGGGTCGAGCCAGTCGGGCTCGTACATCGGCCAGCGGCGCACACTCAGCGCGCCGCCCACCAGCAGCGCGGCGCCGATCAGAAGGGCGGTGGTCAGCCCCAGCTTCCCGGCCAGCAGCCCCCACAGCGGTGCGGTCAGCGCCTGGCCGCCCTGGAACACCACCAGGTAGATGGCGAGTCCGCGGCCCCGGACCCAGCCGGGCATCCGCTGCTGGACAGCGGCGTTGAGGGCGGACAGCACGCCGATCCAGGCCAGACCCGCGGGCAGCAACGAGACCGCCGCGATCCAGGGCAGCCGGGCCGTGGCCAGCACCACCAGCGTCGCGGCGAAGACCGCCGCCCCGGCGGCGAGGGTGCCGTTGGCACCCAGCCGGCGCCGGATCACGGGCAGGGCGAAGGCGCCGCCCACCGCGCCGACGCCGACCACGCCGAGCAGCAGCCCGTACCCGCCCGACCCGAGGCCCAGGGAACGGCTCGCGACGAGGGGGAGCAGCGACCACAGGGCGGCTCCGCCGGGGATGAACAGGATCGTGCGCAGCATTACCCGGCGGACACCGGGGGCGTGCCAGACGTAACGGCGGCCTGCCTGCACGGCTGCCAGGAGTCCTTCGCTCTGCACAGTGGGCTGGGGCGTCGCCGGCCGGTGCCACAGCAGCAGCACCGCCGCGATGCCCAGGTAGGACAGGGCGTTGAAGGCGAAGACCCAGCCCGCGCCCGCCGCGGCGACCACCGCGCCGCCGAGGGCCGGCCCCACGGCGCGGGCCAGGTTCACGTTCACGGCCCCCAGCGCCGCCGCCTGCCCCAACTGCGCGCGCTCCACCAGTTCCGGCTGGATCGCCTGCCAGGCCGGGCCCATCAGCGCGGTGCCGCAGCCCAGCAGGAAGGTGAGGCCGAGGAGGACCCCCGGGCCGAGCGAGCCCTGGAACGCGAGCACCGTCAGCACGGCGGAGACGCCGAGCATGGCGAACTGGGCGGTCAGGAGCACCCCGCGGCGGTCGTAGCGGTCGGCCAGCACACCGGAAGGCAGGGCGAGCAGGACGACCGGGAGGCTGGAGGCCGTCTGCACGAGCGTCACCAGGGCGTCTCCGTGCCCGACGAGGAGCCACTGGGCGCCGACCGTCTGCATCCAGCTACCGGTGTTGGACACCAGCTGCGCGATCCACAGCGCGCGGAAGACACGCGCCGCGAGAGGAGCCCATGCCGAGTCGGCCGCGAGCTTCATGTGGGGGGTCCTGTTCCAGGCGGGGGCGGAGACCGGCAGGCGGTGGCTCCGCCGCGGCTGCACCGCGTCACGCTATGCCGGACTCTGCCGGTCAGGTGTCCAGTCAGCGCACGGCCGGTTGACCGCCAGCGCACCGCGTGTCCGCGGGGCTCGGTTCGATCCGGGCGGGGACATGTCCGGCCGGGTGATGTGCGGTAAGCCCCGACGCCATTGACGGCCACAGCCCGAGGACCGACATGCAGGTGCACCTGAACCCCCCGCTGGAGCCCGGTAGCGCTCCTCGGCATGCCGCCGCCATCGTCGCGACCGCGGCCGACATCAGTGATGCGGAGCTGGACTACAGTCCCGAGAGCATCGAGCTGGTGGAGGACATCGTCGACGGCTTCCGCGCCGAAGGTGTGACCGGCGAGGACATGGCGGAATCCCTCGTCGCCTTCGGCTGCTACGTCGGCGAGATCCTCACGCGGCACATCGGCGGAGCCTGGGGCTACGCCCCGGCCGCCCACCCCGAGACCGTCCCCCTCGTCGTGCGACTGCCCGACGCACGGGAGTGCCACCCGATCGACTGGGTCTTCGGCCGTCTGGAGTTCGGTGCGGACGTCAGCATCCGCGACCCCTACGCGGCGGCCGACACGGGCGGCGGACCGCCGGACGGGCGGACACCCGCGTAAGCGGCTGAGCGCGCTTCCCGGCACGTGTGCGGGCCACGGGCGGAGGTGGGCGGGAGCGGGCGGGGGTCCGGCGGGGCCGCTACGCCGGGTTCGGGGGAGTGTCCAGGGCCTGGGCGTTGGCCCGCATGCGTGCCGCTCGCGGACTGTTGATCGCGCTCAGCAGGTCGGCCGCCCGCAGCCAGCTCTCCCGGGCGCCCGCACGGTCACCCCGCTCCTGCTGCGCCGTCGCGAGGTGGTCGAGCACCTCGGCCTGGTTGTAGCCGTCGAAGCCCTCCCCGTACAGCCGCAGCGACTCCCGGTAGTCCGCCATCGCGGCGTCGAGGTCGCCGAGGCGCTGCCGGGCGTAGCCCATGGTGTCCCGGGCGGCGGCCTCGATTCGGACGTTGCGGTGCCGCCGCAGCAGGGGAACCGCCTCCTCGCACAGGGCGATCGTCTCCTCGTACCGGCCGAGCAGCGCGAGGTACCAGCCGACCGCGTTCATCTCACGGGCCGCGGCCCCGTCGTCCCCTTCGGCGCGGTAGATCTCCAGCGCCCTGCGGGCATGGTGCAGGGCCTCGGCGTGCCGCTTCTGACGGCCGCGTACCCAGCCGATGCTCCGCTCGGTGGCCGCGCGCTCGACCGGACCCAGCCGGTGCAGCAGTCCGAGCAGCAACTCGACCTGTTGGTCGGCCTCCTCGGTCCGGCCCGTCTCCGCCAGCGCCCGGGCGAGGGAAGCGGAGTTGCGCGCGACGGCGGTCGGTTCGTCCAGCAGCAGGGCCGCCTCCAGGCCGATGCGCTTGGTCTCGATCTCCTCCGTCCAGCGGCCCGTGACCGAGTAGTAGCTGACCCAGTCCTGGGTGTTCACGCGGAACCACAGCAGCCGCGGGTCGTCCAGGGAGCGCAGCGCCGCCGCGACGGTCGACTCCTCCTGGCGGAACCAGTCCAGCGCCCCCTCGCGGGTGTCGAAGGTGATGCGCACCACCCCGTCGGCGGGCGGCTCGGGTGGCTCGGACTCGGCACGGCCCAGGAGCCGGTTGGCCAGGCGGGCGTTGTGGCGCAGGTAGTCCAGCAGCCGGGTCTGGGCGCCGAGCCGGTCGTCCCGCTCCTCCTCGACCAGTTCGGCGCCGTAGGCACGCACCAGGTCGTGCAGGACGTACCGCCCCTCCGCGTCCCGCGACAGCAGGTTCGCCGAGATCAGCTCGCGCAAGTGCCGCCGGGCCTCCGCCATGCCGATGCCCGCGAGCGAGGCGGCGGCCTCCGCCGACACCGACGGCCCCGGGTGCAGGGCCAGGAACCGGAAGAACCGTGCGGTCCCGGGGGTCAGGGCCCGGTACGACCACGAGAACACGGCACGGACGTCGACCCGCCGGTCACCGCTGGACAGGGCGTCCAGTCGCGGCCGGGAGTCGCGCAGTTCGCGCACCACCGGCCCCAGCGGAAGCTGCGGTGAGGCGCTCACCTGGGCGCCCACGATCGCCACCGCCAGCGGCAGGAACCCGCACAGCTCCACCAGTTCCGCCGCCGCCCGGGGCTCCGCCCGGCACCGCTCCTCGCCGATCCGGGCCGCGAGCGCCGCCAGCGCCTCCTCGCGCGTCCACACGTCCAGGCCGACCAGGGTGGCGCCCTCGGTCACGGCCAGACCGGACAGCTGACTGCGCGAGGTGATGATGGTCAGACACCCCGTCGACGCCGGCAGCAGCGGCCTGACCTGCTCCTCGTCGCGCGCGTTGTCGAGTACGACGATCAGCCGCCGGGACGCCGTCCGCTCCCGGAACAGCGCCGACCGCTCCTCCAGCCCGCGCGGCACCGAGGAACTGGGCACCCCGAGCGCCTCGAGGAACCCGGCGAGGGCGTCCCCGGGACTCAGGGGACGCCCCGAGTCCTCGAAGCCGCGCAGGTTCACGTACAGCTGGCCGTCGGGGAACCGGTCCGCCTCCTGGTGGGCCCAGTGCACGGCGAGCGCCGTCTTGCCGACCCCCGCCATGCCGCCGATCGCGGAGATGACGACGTGTGCGCCGTGCCCGGCGACGTGTGAGGTGATCCGGTGGACGGCCGCGAGCGCCTCCGTCCGGCCGCGGAACGTGGCGAGGTCCGGCGGCAGTTGCCGGGGGGCGCGCTCCGTACGGCGCATCGACGCCTCGACGAACCGGCGCCGCTCCTGCTCGTCCAGCTCCAGGGCGTCCATCAGCTCGCTCAGCGTCGCCTGCCGCGGCAGGCTCTGTCCGCGTTCCATGTTGCTGATGGCCCGCACACTCACCCCGGACGCCTCGGCCAGGCTCTCCAGCGTCAGCAGCGAACGCTGCCGTGCCGCGCGCAGCAGCCGGCCGAACTCCGCCTTGTCCATTCCCACCCCCAGTTCGGGAACGGTCATTAAAGCAAGGGGCGGGGAGGGCCCGGGGCGGCAGGCCGTCCGATGAGACGGCCCTGTTCGGAAGGCGGGTCACCCGGCCGTCGCCGGCCGGCCCGGGGCAGTGAGGCGGGTGGTGAGGTGGGTGGTGAAGAAGTCGGCGAGCCGGTCGATGGCGGGGCCGACGTACTCCTCCTTGTCGTAGAGGTCGACGTGGCTGGCGCCCGCGATCCGGTGTACTTCACTGGGGCCGGTGGCGCGCTGGTGCGCCTCCACGGCCATCCAGGCGGTAACGGCGCGCTCGCCGATGATCTGGAGCAGCGGGCGGGGGCCGATCAGCGGGACGGCGAAGAAGGCGTCGTAGCCCGCGAGCCTGTCGACGCTCTCCCAGGCCAGGAACCGCGCGGACCGCTCGTGCCCGCCGCGCGGGGTGCGGTAGTACTCGAAGCCCTCGGCGCCGTGTTCGCCGCCGAGCGCGGCCGCCTGCTCGGCGGTGGGCGGGAAGACCTCCATCGCGCCGGGGTCCTCGCCGCGGGCGGCGGCGGTCCGGGCCCGGGCGGCGGAGTCCAGCAGGGACTGGAAGACGGCGGGGTCCTGGGTGCCGTCGGCGCCCAGGCGGAACTGGCGGGAGGGGTCGGCGGTGCTCACGGTGGCCACGGCCCTGACCCGGTGGTCGCCGCCGGCGGCGGCCAGCGAGTAGCCGCCCGAGGCGCAGATGCCGAGCAGACCGATCCGCTCCGCGTCGACCTCCGGGCGGGTGGTCAGGTAGGACACGGCGGCCTTGAAGTCCTCCACGCGCTGCGCGGGGTCCTCCAGACCGCGCGGCAGACCGCCCGAGGCGCCCTGGTGGGCGGCGTCGAAGGCGAGGGCGACGAAGCCGCGCTCGGCCATCCGCCGCGCGTACGTGCCGGACGTCTGCTCCTTCACCCCCGTCCCAGGGTGACCGACGACCAGCGCCGGACGCGGGCCGGACGCCGGGGTGTCGGGGGTGTGGAGGTGGGCGGCGATCTCGATACCGGCGCTGTGGAAGGTGACGTTGGTCCGGCCCATGAGGGCACTCCTGCGGAGACGGTCGAAGCGGTGGTGGCGCACCCGGGGCGGCGGGCCCCCGTGGGCCGCGTCCTGCCGGGAACACATCCACCGTCCCCCGGATGACGCCGGGGCGGGAGAGACAGGTTCCTGCCGGGGAAAGAACCTTCCCCCCTTGGGTCCGGCGTCCCGGCGGCAGCCGCCTTTCCGGCAGCCGCCTTTCCGGACAGCCGCACGTGTGTGCGATGACATATGCACGGTGGCCGACGTTCGTCCTCGTACGCGTGTCGACGGGTGTGACTCCTCACGGGAAGCACGGTGATCGACCGACGCCCGCCGCTGCGGACCGGCGGCGCCGCGGCGGACCCCGATCCGACCGCGGGTGTCACCCGCACCCTGCTGCTTCAGGAGCACCCCTCGCCACACGTCATACGTGCGTACGGCAGGGCCCCGCTCCGGAGGGTGGGGGAGCGGGGCGGACCGTGGCGCACGGGTCAGTCGACCTGAGCGGTGGTCTGGTCGACGAGGCGCCGCGCGAGCGCGCCCAGCCGGGCGGGGTCGCGCTGGAGTGCCCTGACGCTCAGGAAGTCGACGAGGTCGAAGAACGTGTCGTCGCTCTCGATCTTCCGGTCCAGCAGGATCGCGAGGGATCCGGGCTCGTCGTAGGGCAGGGTCCGGGCGGGTTTTCCGTTCGCGGCCGTCGCCGGGGCGGGGTCGGAGGGCACGGCGGCCGTCCGCGGCGGGGCGATCGGCTGGACCGGTTCCGACGGCGCCGGGGACGGCACGGCGGGTGACGCGGCCGGTGGTACGGCGGGTGACGCCGTGGACGCGGCCCCGCTGACCGCCTCCACCTCCACCTCCACCTCCACCTCAGGCTCCGGCTCCGGCACCGGCATCAGGTCCGGCTCCGGGTCGGCGGTGTCCGTCCGGGCCGGTGGTGGTGCCTGGACCGGGATGTCGGTGTCCGCCTGGACGGGCGGCGCCTGGGCCGGTACGGCCGGCGGTTCGTCACGCACCGGTGCCGGCCCGGCCGCGGTGGCCGGTACGGCACCGGTGCCGCCCGCGTCGTCGTCCTCCACCGGACCGGTGCCGGTTCCGAGGTCCGTGCCGAGGTCGGCCGCCGTCGGTTCCGGCTGGCGAGCGGCCTTGCGGGCCGCCTTCTCCGCGTCCCGGCGGGCGCGTTCGGCCTTGAGCGCCTCGAGCGCCGCCATCTGCTGGTCGGCCGGCTTGTTGCCGACGGCGCGCAGCAGGTCGATGGGCTCCCGGCCGATCAGCGCCTGGAGTTCGGGCGTGAGCGTGAGCAGCGCCAGCCGTTGCGACACCCAGCCCTGGGAGCGGTGCAGCCGCTTGGCCAGGGCGGTCTGGCTGCCGTGGATGGCGAGCAGCCGCTGGAGGGCCCGGGCCTCGTCGAGTTCCTCCAGGTCCTGCCGGTGGATGTTGGCGACCAGCGCGGACTCCAGGAGCTCCTCCGAGGTGCTGCCCTGGTCGTCGCTCACCATGACCTTGATGGTGGCCAGGCCGGCTTCGCGGGCGGCGGCCAGTCGGCTGCTGCCGTCGATCACGACGTGGGTGGTGTTCGGCTCCAGGTCGCCCGCGCGGTCCGGGTTGGCCGCGAGATAGGCGTCGCGGTTCATGACCGTGATGGCCTGCTTCTGGCCGTGGGTGCTCAGGCTGCCGGTGAGGTCGGTCAGGTCGCCCAGCTGCGAGCGGGGGTTGTCGGGGTTGGGGCTGATCCGGCCCACGGGCAGTTCGCCGGGCGGAGCCACGCCGTCGGTCGGCACACCGGTCGCGGCGGCCACGGCCTGCCGGCGCGCGCTGACGGGCCGGGCGCCGCCGAAGCGTCCGGCGCCCAGCTGGTCGGCCTTGCTCATGAGATCTCCCGGGCCAGTGCGCGCATCCCGATGGCCTGCTGCGACTTGGGGGCATAGGCCAGCAGGGGCTGTTTCATGCGGACCGCTTCCTTCTGTTCCTTCAGGTCGCCGATGAGCCCCACCACCCGCGGATCCTTTATGTCGACCCAGCCCTGGAGCGAGGAGGTGGCGATGTAACCGCGGCGCGAGTCGTAGAGGTTGACGACGATACCGAGGTAGTCGATGTCGATCTGGAGGTCGTCGCGCAGGTCGTAGATCTGCGTGGTGAGCAGTTCGTAGGCGTCGGCCGAACTGTCCTCGGCCTGTACGACGATGAGCGCGCCGGACTGACCGGGCTTCTCGCCGTCGCGGCGCCTGCCGTAGTAGGCGGCGGCGTCCATGCTGAGGCCGAGGCTGGGCGGGCAGTCGACGATGATGACGTCGTAGTCCTGCTCGAGCGGGGTCAGGGCCCGTTCCAGCGCGGCCTCACGGGCCCGTACGGCAGACAGCCGCACGTCGAGGAGGAAGGCGTCGTTGCAGGCGGGCAGCAGGTGCAGTCGGTCGCCGAAGGTCTCCTCGGCGATGGGCACGACCAGGTCGCGCAGGTCGCCCTTGGGATCGCCCGCCATGTGGTTGGTGAGGCTGTCACCGTTCATCGGCAGGGGAGCGGCGCCGAGCTGGTTGGTGAGGTGGCACTGGGGGTCGAAGTCCACGAGCAGGACACGCATGCCCAGGCCGGGCAGGCTCTCGACCTCCAGGGGCTCGTCCACGGCGTCCTCGGATTCGCTGGCCCGCAGGGCCTTGGCGAGCGCCTTCGACACGCGTACGGAGTGCAGCGCGTTGGAGGATTCGGCGAGCGCCTCGCCGACACCGGCCGTGATGGCGGTCTTGCCCACGCCGCCCTTCTGGTTGCAGACGATGATGCGGCGGGTGACGCTGGGCCGCGCGACGTCCGGCGCCGGGTTGGAGTCGAGCCACAGCGTGACGGACTGGGCGAGCCCCTGGATGAGGGAGACGCTGCGGTCCGCCGCCACCTTCCGGAAGGTCTCCCACTGCCCGGGCGGCAGGAAGGTGGAGAAGGAGTCGGCGCCCGCGGTGTCGACGGGTTCGGTGGCCGAGGCGAGCGCACACCAGTCCCTGATGCCCTGTTCGACGGCGGCCTGGATCTCGATGCCGTGCTGGGCGGCTCTGACTTTCAGGTCCTGCCGGAGCCGGCCCGGCAGCTTGGAGACGACCTTGTCGCGGTCGCCGGAAGAGGCTGGAGAACTCATGGAGGTACCTTACTAACGCTTGTGATCCTTTGGGTCGCCGACACGTTAGTTAAGCCGACCATCGGACGATCCGCGTCTCCCGGGGGTGCGGGTGGGCCCGTCGTCCGCACGTCATCTCCCGGCATGTGCAGGGGAGTTCGGCGGTGCGCGGGCCGGCGAGCCGCCTCCGGCCGCCACCCCGGCGGATCACCCGCGCGGCGACACGCGCAGCACAATGGGGCGGGGCGGTACGGCGCGGGCGGAGCGCTACCGCCGCTCGGGAGCCAGGCGCAGGTGCCGGCTCACATCGCCGACCAGGTTGATGCGGACCCGCCGCGCCGTGAACCGCCACTCCCCGTCCCGGCGATCGAAGCGGTCGTGGTAGCGGCCGGCGGCGATGGGCCGCAGCGGCAGACCGGGCAGTGCCTGCAACACGGTGACGTACGAACGCGCGACCGCCGTGCCCGCCTCCTCGTCGACCTCGATGGCGACGTTGGTGGTGACGTGCTGGGTGCGCGGTGTGCCGTCGTCGTGGAGGATCACGGTGTCCCGGTACATCCGCTCGATCGCCTCCCGCCCGTGCACCGGCCCGCCGCTGCCCGTGAACGTGGCGTCGGCGAGCAGGGCGCCGAGTCCCGCGAAATCACCGTCGTCCACCAGCTCGGCGTACCGGGCGATCAGGTTCTCGACGGCCCGGTGGCTCGGCATCGGGCCGTGGGTCGTACGGGTGGGTGTGGACATGGGGGTTCTCCTCCCGGGCGGGCCGGGGCAGGCGGACCGGGCGGTCCGCGGCGCGCTGCTCCCGGCACCGCGGTGAAGGCCGCGGACGGACCCGTTGTGACACGCAGCTTGCCACGCCGGTCACACCTGTTGAGCGCGGTTCAACCGGTCCCGGGGTGGAGGGCGCCGTCCGGCCTCACGAGCGGACGGCGCCCCGGGCGGTCGCCCTACGCCCCTATGCCCAGCAGCCGTTCACGGTCGCGGCCAGGCCGTCCATCGCGTCCTTGATGTCGCCGGGGGCGGCCGTCGAGCCGTTCTCGATGAAGGAGAACACCCGCCACTCGCCGTCCTCGCTCCGGGTCAGACCGCTCAGGGCGATGGCACCGGTGAGGGTGCCGGTCTTCGCCCGCACCTTGCCCACCGCGCACCGGGAGTTCGGGTCGTCGAACCGGCCCCACTCCGGGCCCAGGGTGCTGCCCGCCTCACCGGCGACCGGCAGGCCGTCCAGGATGGAGCCCAGGAGCCGCGCGTGGCGGGGCTCGGTGAGCAGTTCGAGGATCTGCGCGAGGGTGGCCGCCGGGATGCGGTCGGTGCGGGACAGCCCGCTGCCGTCGTGGATCACGAAGTTCTGGAGGGAGACGCCGTAGCGCCGGCTGAGCACCTGGCGTACGACCTCGGTGCCGCCCTCGAAGGTGGCGGGCCGTCCCGCTCCCAGGGCCGTGGTCCGCAGCAGGGTCTCGGCGATGTTGTTGTCGCTGGTCTTGAGCATCTTCCTGACGATGTCCGCCAGCGGTGCCGAGCTGTGGTGCGCGAGCGGCGTATCGGTGCGCCGTGCCGCGCCGCGCGTGACGTCGCCGTCGACGGTGATGCCGTTCTCGGCGAGCAGCCCGGCGAAGGTCTGCCCGGCGTCGATGGAGGTGTCCTGGACACCACGGCCGTCGACGACGAGGGCCCGGACCGGGGCGACGCTGTCCGGGTAGTAGCCCTCGTTCCAGCCGTCGGCCAGGGTCGGTTCGGGGAAGAGGCTGTCGTCCACGGCGACCTTCACCGTGCTCAGGCCCGCCTCCTTCAGCCCGGCGACCGCCGTCTTCGCCAGCTCGGCCAGGCCGTCGCTGCCGAGGGTGCGGTCGCCGCCTCCGACGAGGGTCAGGGTGCCGTCGCCGTAGACGACCCCGGTGGTGAACCGGTGCTCGGGGCCCAGCACGGTCAGGGCGGCGGTCGCCGTGGCCAGCTTGACGTTGGAGGCCGGCATCAGCGCGGTGGAGCCGTTGTGGTCCCAGACGGTGCTGCCGGAGTCGGCGTCGAGGACCACGCCGCCCACGTCGGAACCGAGCCGCTGGTCGAGCACCCGGGCGTCCAGGTTCGCGACCAGCTGCTGGTCGCCCGGGCCGGCCGGATACGTGTGGCCGGACGCGCCGACGCCGGCCGCTGCCGTGGTGCCGGTGCCGGTGCCGGTGCCGGCGGCGAAGGCCGAGGGTGCGGCCAGCGCGGCCGAGACGACGGGAACCGCCAACGCCAGTACGACGCTGCGCCGGAGACCCGCGCGGCTCCGCCCCACCCTTCGGTTCCGGGGCTGTCCGGCCGGGACGAAGGAACCGGTGCGCGTTTCCGCTGCGATATCGTTCATGAAATCCAAGTCCGAGTACGGATACATGTGAAGTGATCCGGCGCGACACTACTCTGTCGCTCGCCTGTTCCAGGCCGCTTTCGTCGCCCGCCCGCACCCGTTCGTGCCGAGTCGGCCCGAACGGACGGTCCGTGCGCCCACCGTCTCACCAGAACTGCCGGAGGTTGAAGCTGCGCAGGGAGACGTGGCTCGCGGGCTCGGTCGAACTCCGGGCGTAGAGCAGGGGCATCGCCGTCCGGGGCGAGCCGTACGCCGCGCTCCACGCCAGCCACTGGTACTCGTCCCACCCCCGCTCCATCCCGATGCCGACGCCGTCCTTGCGCAGGGTGGTCAGCGCCAGCCGGTGGTGGAAGGCGACGTCGTAGCGGGCCCGGACCTCAAGCGGTTGCCGCTGGTGCCGGTCGAACCAGCGCAGCGCCGACACACCGCGCTCGCTGGGATGTTCGGAGTCCTTGTGCAGTCTGAGCAGACGGTCGATGTCGAGCGGCTCGTCCCGCATGAACCGTGCCATCTTCCCCTTGGCCGCCTCGACGGCCCGGTCCAGCGTGCCCCCGCCGCGCCACAGCGGCTCGGCCGGCGGACCGGACCAGTCGGCGCCGAACACCTCGTCCATGTCCCGCTCGACCGCCTCGCTGAAGGGGTCGAGCGGGGTGAACCGGAAGTCCGTGGCAGAGACGGCGTCGTGCCGCGCCAGCAGCGAACGTATGTCGTCCGCGTGCTGGTCGACGACGCGCAGCAGGTGCTCCACCCGGCCCTCGGCCGCGTACCGGGTGAAGACGATGGAGTTCACCGTGGCGGCGGCCCGGTCGGTCGCCGTCTGCTGGGACACGTTGACCGTCCGCTTGCGCGCGAGCGAGTTGTCCAGCAGCGCCGCGACGAACGCCACCATGCGGCTCGACCCCGACGGGCTGACGTGCTCGGGCAGGACCGGGTCGCTCACCCCCGCCCGGTGCGCGCACAGACCGATCTCCACGTCGAGGGCCGGCCGGTCCGTCAGCAGCACCGAGAGGAAGCGCGCACCCTCCAGGTAGCGGTTCGACTCCGGGTTGAACGTCTCGCTCCGCCGGCTGAAGCGGAACCCGGCGACCATGGTGGGGACCAGCGCCAGCAGGCGCGGCACGGTCAAGGCACTCCGGTCGGCCTTCGACAGCCGGTCCAGCAGTTCCCTCGCCTTGATGATCTCCTGCCGCGCGGCGACCTGACCGCTGCCGGCGTAGATCGCCGCGCCGATCGCCGCCTCCCACCGGCGGGGCCGCTTGAGCGCCAGCGGATGGATGCCCGCCATCTCGTCCGGCGAAGGGAGCTGTACGTCGACCGCCTCAGCGGCCCTGCGGACGCCGCACAGCTCCGCCAGCTCCCGCACGCCGAGCCTCATACCGTTGTAGCGGCTGAGCGCCTGGGACCTGGAGTAGTCCCAGAACGTCACCTCATCGGCCGTCGCACCGGCCGTCGCATCGGCCATCTTCTCGGTCTTCCTCTCGTCTCTCCGGCTCGTCATCCCGTACGTCCTCCCTTACGTGCCCTCACTTCCCGGGGCCGGTGCCGGAGCCGTCCCCGTCCGGGAGCACCCGGCCGACGGCGCGGCGGACGGCGGCCAGCGCGACGGCGGCCGACAGCCCGCCGACGGCCAGCAGGGCCCACGGCCACCAGGGGCCCAGCGTCAGCGCCCCGGTCAGCAGCCACGGGGCGAGCGCGGAGCCGACCCCCCAGGACAGCTGGTGCAGGCCCAGGTGTCTGCCGGGCCGGTCGGCGGGGGCCATGCGGACGGCCACCGCGTCGCTGGTCGGGGCGTGCATCAGCTCCGCCGCCGTGAACACCAGCACCGCTGCCGCGAGCAGCGGCAGCACCGCCGTACCCGGCAGCCCGCTCACCGCGCCGAACAGCACGGCCGCCGCGGACCACAGCACGGCCGCCCACTGGAGGGTGCGCAGGTACTCGCGCCGTTCCACGTGCCGCACCACCAGCGTCTGACCCGCCGTCACCAGCATGGTGTTCAGCGCGAACACCGCGCCGACCACCCAGGAGGGCTGGTGGAGCTGCTGGACGACGTAGAGCGGCACGAGCACCGGGAGCGCCACGCAGACCAGCACCAGCAGCGTGTTGGCCGCCACCATGGTGACGTACGCGCCGTCGGGCCGGGGCGCGGCCGGACGGGCCCCGGGCGCCACCGGCGCCGGGTCGGGGGAGGGGCGCCCGGCGGCGGTCGGCAGCAGGGCGATCAGGACCGTGGCGAGGGCGTAGCTGACCGCGTTCCCCGCCATCAGCAGCCGCAGCCCGGTCAGGCCGGACCCCGCCAGGAAGCCCGCCGCGAGCCCGCCGGCCGCCAGCCCGACGTTGCGCAGGGTGCGTTCGAGGCCGTACCAGCGGAGCAGCTCACCGGGCGGGCAACGGCGGGCGAGGAACGCCCGGTTGGCGGGCCAGAACAGGTTGTCCCCCAGCGCGGCGAGCGTGGCCAGGGCCAGTACGGCCGGCGGCGAGCCGGCCGTCAGGTAGCCGAGGAACGCCGTCGCGCGCAGTACGTGGGCCGCCTGGACCAGCCGGCCCGGGCCCCACCGGTCGATCAGCGGCCCGGACAGCGGTCCCGCGGCCAGGGCGGCGGCCCCGGCCACCGTCAGCACCGTACCGGCGGTGGCCGCCGTCAGGTGGTCCTGCCGGGTCAGGTAGAGCAGCAGGAAGGGCACGGCGAGGCCGCTGCCCGCGCTGTCGATCACCACGGCGGCCAGCAGGAGCCGCTGCCCGCTCAGCCGGGGCAGTCCGAGCGCCGTGCTCAGCCGGCCCGGCCGGGGCGGTGCCGATGGTGCCGATGGTGCCGTGCTCATCGCTGTGCGGCCTCCGGGCGGTGCCCGGACCCGCCGGTCCGGCGGATCACGCGCAGGACGGCATGACCGCTGCTGCCGCGCGGAAGCCGGCACGGACACCGGCGCGGACCACGGTGTGTTCCACCCGTCACAGCGCCGCCATGGCGTTGCCGAGGTAGTTGGGCAGCCGCGTCAGCCGGCCCCAGAGTTCGTCCAGGTCCACCGGGTAGCTCTCCCGGTAGCGCCGGGTCACGGCCTCCACCTCGGCCCAGGTGCGCGGCATCCTGCCGTCGTTGTAGCGGGGCGCCAACTGGTCGTACAGCTTGGTGCCGGGACGCAGGAAGAGCTGGTTGAGCCCGAAGTAGCCGGGCAGGGTCGCCGCCCACTCCAGCAGCTCCCCGCTCTGGCAGGCGGGGTCGTCGGGCAGGCCGATGAGGAGGAAGGCGAACGGCGTGATCCCCGCGTCCTGGAGCCTGCGCACCGCCGCGTCGGTCACCCCGGGCTTGACCCGCTTGCCGACCGGTGTGTCGGCGATCCCCGGGGACTCGGCGCCGAGCCACATGCCCTTGCAGCCGGCCGCCGCCCACTGCTCCACGTCCGTGCGCAGCACCACCTCGGCGCGGCTCTGGCCCGTCCAGCCGACGCCCTGTCCCATCAGACCCCGGCACAGGTCCTGGTAGAAGGTGGGGTGCAGTCCGAAGACGTAGTCCAGGAAGAAGACGAAGTCGACGTCGCGCTCCCGCATGGCCGCGATCTCCGCGAGGGTGCGCTCGACGGGCTGCGGGCGCATCCGGGTGCCGAACGGCAGATGGCAGAAGGTGCAGCCGTAGGTGCAGCCGCGCACCCCGAGCACCATGCCGCACGAGCCGCGGCGCACCTGCCCGTCCATGAACACCTCGGCGGTGTAGGAGCCGAGGTCGAACAGGTCGTACGCGGGCAGCGGCCACTGCTCGGTGCTGAGCTGCGGATAGCTGTCCACCAGCGGCAGCACCGGCAGTCCGGGCCGGCCGGCGACCAGGTCGCGCACCGCCTGGATGGCCGCGGAGTCGACCTCGCCGCGCGCCACGAAGTCGACCCCCAGCTCACTCCGGGTGGCTTCGGGCAGGTGGGTGGCGTGCGGCCCGCAGGCCAGCACGGTCGCCTGCGGCCACTGCCGGCGGACCCGGTCCACCAGCGCCCTGACCGGGTCCAGCACCAGGGGGTAGCACTGGGCGCGGTCGGCGATGGCGGTGACCACGACCACGATGTCGGGGTCCGGGCCGGTCTCGGGCGGGGTGTCGGTGAGGCGGTTGTCCCAGACGGACACGCCGATGCCCTCGGCGCGCAGGGCGGCGCAGGCGTTGGCCACGTCGAGGGGCAGCTGGAGGAAGTCACGCTCGAACTCGTCGTCGGGAACGGCGAAGCAGACCTGGGTCATATGAGGACTCCCGGGCGGGGTCAGGGGCGCGCGAAGGGCGGGACCCGGGGGCGCGGGTGCGGGGACCCGGTCGCCCCCGGCCCCGCCGCGGTCGCGCCAGGGGGGTGGGGAAAGAGGGCGTGCGCGTAGGGGTGCGGGGGAGGCCCGCCGCGCTCCGAGGCACGCGGAGGTACGGCCGGCCGGTCCCGGGCGCGGTCCGCGGGCGCCGGGTGACCGGCGGTCACGGTGTGGCGGCGGGGACGGAGCGGTGGGTGGTCGGTGCGGATCCGGCCGTTGCCGGGTGCGGCCCCGTGAGCCGGCCGGCGTGGTCGTCCCGGCACCGGCACCGGTGTTCGGCACGCCCGTCGGCCGGGGTGTTCAGCGCCGCCGAGGGGGCCGCGCGGGTCGGGTCGGGCTCCACGCCATCGTCTCAACCTCTTCTCGTCGTGGACCGGGCCGTCGATCCGCGGTGACACCCCGTCACAGTGGGGGCGGGACCGCGATGCGGGAGGCCGGACCACGCCCGGGCCGTCCCCGACACCGCGAGCCTATGAAGATCGTCCTCCGCAGCCCCAGCCCCTACGGCCCCTACGAACCCCTGTTGCGCCCTCGAGCGGTGGAACGGACCGGAAGACAAAGGGGCGAACCGGGCGGAGATCGTGCCGCCGTCCGCCCGGCGCCTCCACGCGCCGGGCGTCTCCTCACGCCGGCTGCCTGCACCCGCCGTTCGCGCCCGCCGCCTGCGCCTGCTGGGCCGTCCGACTTCGCCCGCACCCGCCGGGCGCCGCCCGCCGTCCGCCCGCCACATGCCGCCCGTGCCCGCCGGGCTGCCCTACGCCACTTGTGCTTGCCGCCCGCCGTCCGTGCCCGCTCGGCCGTTGCCCGCTGCCCCCGCTTGCCGGGCTGCCCCCCGCCTCGTCGTTCCCGCGCCGGGCCGCGGTCCGCTGTCCGTGCCGTCGCTCGTCGCCTCCGCGTCGGGCCGCCGCCCGCCGAACTTCCGCTCGTACACGGGTACCCGCTGGGCCGCCGCCCCCGCGCGCCGGACTGCCTCATGCCGGGCCGTCGTACGCCGTCGGTACCCCCTGGGCCCCCGCCCACGCCCACCGAACCACCGCCCGTACCTTCCGGCCCCCGCACATACCCACCAGCCACGCCCCCAACCGCCGTACGCACAGGGGGTCATAGGGGCTGTAGGGGCTGGGGCTGCGGAGGACGATCTTCATAGGCTCGCGGTGTTGCGAGAGGGCCCTGGTGCGGCCCAGCCACGGGCGAGCCGCCTTCCCCCACCTCCGTCCTCGTCCCCGCGGGCCCTCGCACCACCACCCCCGTACATCCATGCATCCCGTTCTCGCACAGTTCCCCGCCGCGCGCGAGGAGGCACCGGCTGCCCCTCCCCGGCGTCCCGGTCACCACTGGCCGATGACCCGATCCACGACGAGAAGAGGTTGAGACGATGGCTTTTGCGGACAGCGAATCCCTGGGTGTCGTCGACGAGAGCACCGCGGCATACCCCGGCGCAGGCCGGTACGAGATCCTCGACGGCCGTATGACACTCCAGGACGTGGACGCCACCGTTCGCTCGGTGCTGCGCGGAGAGGGCGTGCCACTTCCGGAACTCACGGAACAGGGACCCGGCAACCGGGTGTTCGAGCTGGACGGCACCCCGGTGCAGCTGCGCAGCCGGCCGGTCGCGGACGCGGGCCCGGACACCCTCGACCCCGTCGACCCGCCGGCCGGCCGTACGCAGGTGCTGCTCACCGCCGCGGGACCGCTCACCGGCAGGGCCGAGGCCGTCTTCGACCGCCTCGTCGAGGCGCTGACCCTGCGCGGCCGGTGCTACACCGAGGCGGAGATCGACTCCATCGTCGGCGGCATGCCCCTGGTCGCGCGCTACGCCACCGAGGAGCCGGCCTTCCGGGACTGGGCGCTGGTCTTCCGCGACCACTACGTGGAGAACAGCGTCGGTTTCCTGCTCGGCATGGAACGGGCCGGGATGGACCCCGAGTGGATCTTCGCACTCAACAAGGGCGACCGGACCCTGCACCGCGACCGGGTCCACGCCTGGTTCCTGCACCGCGGCTACCGGAGCGACACCCTGGACAACTCGGTGATCAACGGCTCGGCCGACACCGCGGCGCGCGCGTACGCCCTCGCCGTCAACGAGCGGGTGGACGACTTCGTCCGCCAGGCCCACGCGGCGGGCCGCAAGGTGCTGGTCATCGACGACGGCGGCCTCCTCGCGCAGGGGTACGGGGCCGACGGCGTCCTCGACGAACACATCGACGGCGCCCTCGAGCTGACCGTCAGCGGGCTGAAGCGCATCGCGAACGCCCCCGGCGGACTGACCGTCCCGGTGCTGAACATGGCGCGCTCCCGGCTGAAGAGCATGCTCGGCTACAACGAGATAGCCGACTCCTGCGTACGCCGGCTGCGTGCCGTACTGCCCGGCGAGAAGTTCATCGGCCGCCACGTGCTGCTGCTGGGCTACGGCACGCTGGGCGGCCGGGTGGCGCACGCGCTGCGCGCCCTGGGCTGCCGGGTCGCCGTGGTGGACACGGACATCCTGGCGCTGATCACCGCCGCCGAGCACGGGTACGAGACGTACACCAGCGCGGGCGAGGCGCTCGGCGCCCACGCCCCCTTCCTGATCATCGGCAACACCGGTGAACTCGCCCTCACCCCCGACGTGCTGCCGCTGCTGCCCGACGGCGTGTACCTCGCGGGCTTCGCCACCAAGGACTTCAGCCTGCTCAGCGAGGGCTTCGACGGGCTGCGGTCCACGGTGATCCCCCAGGTCGGCGTCCGTCACACCCTGCCCTCGGGCACCACGGCCACCCTGCTGGGCGACGGCCGCTCGCTCAACCTCTTCGAGTACGAGGGGATCGCCAACCGCGGCTACGACGCCTACCGGGCCGGCACGCTGATCGCCGCCAAGACGCTCTGCCGCGAGGCCGGCCGGCTCGGCCCCGGCCTCCACCTGGAACCCGTGGACCGGGCAATCGACGAGGCGGAGCTGTTCTCCGCCTACTACGAGGAGTACCTCGCCTCCGGCGCCCGCCGCCCCGCCGCCCCGGTCGGCGCCGCCGCTCCGGTGGCCCGATGAGGCCCCGTACGTCCGGGACGCACGTCTGCGTCATCGGATACGGGGCCGCCGGCCGGCTGCACCAACGGCTGCTGAGCGACCTCGGGTTCGACGTCAGCGTGGTCGACCCCGCCCCGGGCGCCCCGACCGGCGCGGTACCGGTCTTCGACCGGGTCGAGCAGGCGGCCGCCCACCGGCCCGTCGACGTCTGGTCGGTGTGCTCGCCGACCGCCACCCACGTGGCGGCGGTGGCGGACGTGCTCGCCGTCGATCCCGCGGCCCGGCTGCTGGTGGAGAAGCCGCTGTGCCGCACATGGGAGATCCCCGAGCTGACCTCCCTGCTGGACCGCCACCCCGATGCCCGGCTGGTGGTCATGGACCAGTACCGGCACTCCCAGGCGATGGCCATGCTGCGCACGCTGCGGCGGGAACTGGCGCCCCGGCACGCGCTGCGGGCGGTCCGCGTCGGGTTCGGCAAGGACCGGCGGGCCGACATCGCGGCGGGTCGCTTCGTCGACCACGACTACGGCGTCTTCGGCTACGAGTGGCTGCACATGCTGGCCCTGGTGCGCGGCGCTCTGCCCGCGGCGACGTACGACACCTACATGGGCACCAGCCCCGAGGCGTGCGCCCTGCGGGTGGCGACCGACCCCGAGCTGACCAGCACCGCCGCCCACGAGCAGGCCGTGGCCGACGCCGTGGACGTCGAGCTGTACTCCACCATCGTCGGCCCCGACCCGTCCGGGCAGGTGGCCGAGCCCGCCTGGTTCGACCTGCCCGACACGGCCGGGGAGAGCAGACAGCGCCGGGTGGAAGTGCTCGCCGGGCCGGTGCGCTTCGGACTGGACCTGGACCCGGTGACCCTGCCCCGGGGCACCCGGCTGCCGCGCAACACCCACCGGCTCGCCGTGGAGGGGCCGGGGCTGCGGCGCGAGTGGCTGATCCACGACTCACCCCTGGACAACGCCCTGCGCTGGTCGGTCGCCGCGCTGCTGTCACCGGCCGGGCCGCCCGGCCTCGACCTGCGCGGTGTGGCGCGCATCGGCCTGCTGGCCGAGGCCGCCCACCCGGCTCCCCGGCCGCCCTCCGTCCGCACCTGAGCCCTCCGGCGAGCGGGAGCGCGGTCCCACCGCGCTCCCGCCCCGGCCACCCGGCCACCCGGCCACCCGGCCTCCACGGCCCCTGACTGAGCCCCGACTGGAACCCTGACGGGAACCCCTGACCGGAAGAGGTTGCGTTGCTGACGTTCGGACTGATCGGCTGCGGGTCGATCGGCGGCTTCCTGGCCCGGCTGCTGACCCGCGAGGACGACGAACTGGCCGGCCGGGCGCGATTGGCCGCGGTGGCCGGCCGGGACCCGGTGCGGGCCGGGACGCTGGCGGCCGCGGTGGGCCGCCCGGCGACCGACGTGGCGGGGCTGCTGGCCCGGCGGGACGTGGACGCCGTGCTGGTGTGCACCCCGAGCGGCACCCACGCCGGACTGGCCGAGGCGGCGCTGCGCGCCGGCAAGCACGTGCTGGTGGAGAAGCCCGTCGACGTGTCGCCGCGGGCCGCCGACCGTCTGATCGCCGTGGCCAGGGAGACCGGGCGGACACTCGGCGTGATGTCCCAGCACCGCTTCGACCCCGCCGCCCGGCTGGCCCGTACGGCGATCGAGTCGGGGCGGCTGGGCCGGGTCACCTCCGTCATGACCGAGCTGGCCTGGTGGCGCGGTCCGTCGTACTACGCCTCCGGCGGCTGGCGCGGCACACCGGCCCTGGATGGCGGCGGGGCGCTGATGAACCAGGCGATCCACGCGGTGGACCTGGTGCAGTGGCTGGCCGGACCGGTGGTGGAGGTGGCCGCCCACACCGCGCGGCTGGCCCACCCCGGCATCGAGGTGGAGGACGTGGCGACGGCCAGTCTGCACTTCGCGAACGGCGCGCTGGGCACCCTGCTGGCCACCACCGCCGCCTATCCGGGCCGCACCGCCCGGACGGCGGTGAACGGCGACCGCGGCTCGGTCGTCATCGACGACGACGAACTCGCCTATCTGCACCTCGCCCAGGACGGTGAGGACGCGCCCGCGTACGGGGCGTACGGCGCCGCCGACCAGTCCGCCGAGCACGCGGCGGAGCTGGCGCGGGACCGCACCCGGGACGCCGCGGGCCTGCTGTACCAGCCGCACCGCGACCAGCTCCTGGACTTCTGCGACGCGGTGCGCGAGGGGCGGCCGCCGCTGGTGGACGGGGCGGCCGGACGGCAGGCGGTGGCCGTGGTGGCGGCGGTCTACGCGTCCGCCGAGACCGGCCGGCCGCAACGGGTGGACACCGGCGCCCCGGCCGACGGCCGGCAGGAGGAGCGCTTGCCGTGAGCGGCCCGCGCGCCGACCTCGTACGTTCTCTGCCGCACGGGGCCGTGCGGTCCGGATTCCCCTTTACTCCGCACAAGTCAAGAAATGACAAAACTCGGATCGCGATCCGGTAACTCACCTCACCTGACCTACACTTGATCACCAACGGACGGGGGGTCAGTCGTCGTCCCGGAAAGCGTGAACCGGGCGGCTCCGTGCAGGGGAACAGGACGATGCGATGCCGATGGCAGCCTGCGATTTATGTTCCGCGCCGTTCGGCGGCACCCTCCGACAGGCCGAACGGCGCAGTGGCGTCCTCGTCCTGCAAGGAGGGCCGGGGACTGGAAAAACGTTTCTTTTGGAAGAGATGAAGAGACGTGCCATCACTTCCGGATCTTTATGCCTGCACGCCACCGGATTCCGCGATGAACGCGAGATTTCCTTTTCCGTCCTCGAACAGTTCATCCACGTTCCCGGGATTCCCGATCGACTGCGCTCGGCCGTGGGCCGGCTCGTCGAGCGCGCGACGTCCGGCACCCCGTCCGACCCCGTTCCCGCCGCCCTCCTGCGGGACCTCGTCTCCGCGCTGGTCGCGGCGGGCGGGCGCACCGGCGTCGTCATCCTCGTCGACGACGCCCAGTATCTGGACCCGGCATCGCAGTCCTGTCTGCTCTACCTCGCCCGCCGCGCCCAGTCCCACGACATCACCCTGGCGGTGGTCTATCCGCGCACCTTCTGCGACGGCTCCCGTGACCATCTGGAGTTCATCGGACTCCCCGGCGCCCGTCTGATCGAGGCCACCGGCCTGTGCCAGGAGGAGGTCGAGAGTCTGCTGGAGCGCGGGGTCGGTGCCGAGGCGGCCACCGGGCTGGCCGCACCGGTCCACCGGATCAGCGGCGGCAATCCCGCCCTGGCCACCGCGCTCGTCCGCGACCTCCTCCTGGCCGGCGCCGTCCCGTCCACGACACCCCCCTCGTGCGAGAAGTCCGCCTCGTCCACGACACGCACCCCGACCCCGACCCCGACGCCGGCCCCTGCCCCGACGTCCGCCCCGACTCCGGCGCCCGTCCCGCCCCCGACGTCCGTCCCGGTCGGGGACGCCTTCCGCACCGCCTACCTCGCCGCTCTCGTCCGCCACCCCTGCCTCGCCAGGACCGTCCAGGCCCTCGCCGTGCTGGGGGAGGACGCCAGCCCCGTACGCGCCGCCCAACTGCTGGAACGCAGCACCGAGGAGACCGAGCAGCACATATCCGAACTGGAGTGCGCCGGCCTGCTGGAGGACGGCGGCTTCCGGCACCCGGCGATACCCGCCGCCGTCCTGGGCATGCTCGGCGCCGAGGGGCCGGGCCTGCACCGGCGGGCCGCCGCGCTGCTGTTCGCGGACGGTGCGCCGGCACTCGCCGTGGCCCGGCACCTGGTCGCCGCGGACGAGCCGCCCGACCCGTCCCAGGCGCGGGTGCTGAGACACGCCTGGCAGCAGCTGCTCAAGGACGGAGAGACCGACCGGGCGCTCGCCTGTCTGCGCCTGGCCGACCGGGCCGACCTCGGCGCGGCGCAGCGCAGCAAGGTGCTCGCCGCCCTGATCGCCACGCTGAGCTGCGTCAACCCGCTGGCGGCGGAGCCGGAGGCGGGCCGGTTGCTGGCGGCGGCGCGCGCCGGGCAGGCCGACTGCGGGGCGCTGCGCGTCCTCGTCCTCTGGTTCCTCTGGTTCGGTTTCCGCGATCAGGCACGGGAAGTGATGACCCGGCTGGTCGAGTCCTGTGAGCCCTCGCACGCGCACGACGAACCCCGGGGCTTCCACGCCCTGATCGGCTGCCTGTGGCCGGAGTCGCTCGACGATCCCGCGGTGCGCGGCTACTTCCGCGGCACCCGGGACGTCACCGCCATCGCCCGGTACGGCACGCCGGTGACGCCCCCGCCCCGCGCCGGGTCCGCCCGTCCCGGCGGCCCCCGACGGATCCCGCCGCCCGTGACCGCGCCCGACGCCGATGACAACGATGCCGTGGAGCGCCGGCCCGCCCCGGCGGTGCCGGAGGCCCGCCGGTTCCGGGAGCCGGACCTCACGGCCGTACTGGAACTGATGCGGGAGGGAGAGATGACGCTCGCCGACCGGCTGTGCGAGGAGCAGCGGGACCTCTTGCCCGCGCACGAACTCCCGGCCCGACGGGCGTTCCTGACCGGTCTGAGCGCCCACATCCGGTGGCAGCTGGGGGACCTGCGCACCGCCGCGGCCCACGCCGCGGACGCCCTGACGCTGCTGCCCGACCACAGCTGGGGCGTCGCCGTCGGCCTGCCGCTGTCGGTCCTGATCGCCGCGCACAGCCTCATGGGCGATCCGGACCAGGCGGCCCGCTACCTGGAACGCCCGGTCCCCGACGAACTGTGGGACTCGTCCTTCGGCCCGCTGTACCGGGTCGCCCGCGGCTGCCACCTGCTGGACACGGGCCGTCCGCACGCGGCGCTCAACGACTTCACCGCCTGTGCCCCCCGGGGCGGGACCCAGCACGCGAACGCGCTCGGGCCGCTCGGCTGGCGTGCCTACGCCGCTGAGGCGCACCTGGCCCTCGGCGAGCCGGACCGGGCCCGGCGGATGGCCGTCGCGGAACTCACGCAGGGCGACCGGGAGACCGACGCCCACGGTCGCGCCCTCCAGGTCCTCGCCGTCGTCGACGAGCCCGAGCGGCGCCGGACCCACCTCCAGGAGGCGGAGCGGACCCTGCGCACGGCGGGCAGCCGGCTCTCGCTCGCCGGGGTGCTCGCCCAGCTGAGCCAGGTGGACCTGGCGGACGGCCACACGCGTACCGCACGGGTCCGCTGGAACGAGGCGCTGAGCCTGGCCGCCGAGTGCGGCGCGCCCCACCGCCTGCGCCAGCTCGCGACCCCGCTCGACGAGCCCCCGGCCCCGGCCGAGCCGTTCCGGGCGGAGGACGGCCGTCCGGCGAGGACCGGTCCGCCGCCGCCGACGGCCGCCGACGGCGGTCTGACGGAGGCCGAGTGGCGGGTGGCCTCGCTGGCCGCGGCGGGCCGGTCGAACCGGCAGATCGCCACCCAGCTGTACATCACGGTGAGCACGGTGGAGCAGCATCTGACCCGCGTGTACCGCAAACTGTCGGTCCGCCGCCGGTCGGAGCTGTCCGGCCTGCTGGGCCCGCGGTGCCAGGAGGGAGACCCGGCCCGCGACGACGGCGAGCGGCGGGACGCGGCGGCACGGCGTACGCGGACCGTGGGCATCCCGGCGTCCGGCGCGGCACTCTGACCGGGCGCCGGAACCGGGGCGTGACCGCGGTCCCCGCCCCGCCCGAAGGGATCGGCGGGCTGGCGGAAAACCCCTCCTGCCGTGCCGTCGGCCGGACTTATGATCGCTTCTGGCCGACTTGCGAACTGCCCCACGCCACAACTGACTTGACCGACTCGGGGGGAACGGGCATGGCTGACGAGAGGCGAACCGGGATGCCGGGCGGCGCGGGTCTCCCCCGAGGGCGCAGCGCCGGAGGCGTCCGGGCCGATCCGGCCTCGCTGGGCCCGGTGCGGGTGACGTACCGGGAGCGCCCCACCGTGGGCAAGGCGGCAGTGGTCGTCGTACCGCCGGTCGTGGTGTGGCTGACCGGCGGACCGCCGACGGCCGTCCCGTCGTTCTGGCGGGGTGCCTTCCTCACGGTGTGCCTGCTGGTCTTCGTACCGGGGGTGTGGGGCCTGTTCAGATCCTGTACGACCTGGCTGGAGCTGCGCGAGGGCGGGCTCGTCCACCGAGGCCGGCGGCGGGTGCGGTGGGCGCACGCCTGGGCGGACTTCCGCGAGGGCACGCTCACGCGGGAGGGGACAGCCGTCGACGGCGCGGCGCTGCCCAGCCGGCTCCGTGCCGTGCTGTGGCCCGACGGCAGGGACGGCGCCCGTCGGCTCACCGGCTCCTCGTTCCTCTCCGACACCCCCGGCGGAGGGGGCGCCGGTGCCGGATACCTGACCCTGCTGCGCCGCGGGGGCCCGACGCTGACCGAGGCCCTGGCGGGGATCATGGTCCGGATCGCCGACGCCCGTGCCCGCCACGACCTGCTCCGGCTCGCCCTCCCCGAAGCGGAGGTCAGATACGGCTCCCTGCTGCTCGACGGCGTCGGGCTGCACGTCGACGACGCGGCCGAGGACGTCCCCTGGGAGGACGTGACCCGCATCCGCGTCCTCGACGACCTGATCAGCGTCTCGGCCCCCGGACTGGGCCGCCGGCTGCGCGGTGCGAAGCTGAAGACGCAGATCCTCGGCCCGTCCTTCCGGCTGGGGGAGGACACGCTGAGCATCGAACCGGGGAACCTCACCCCCTTGCGGCACGCCGTCGTCTGGACGGTCATGTCCCATCTGGCCGACGCGCTGGAGAAGGGGCGGCGCGCCGGCTGACCGGAGACGGCCCGGGCGCACAGGGCGGCGGGACGGGCCGGGACGCCGGCCGACCGCGCGCCGGCCGGCATCCGGTACGTCACCTCACCATCCCGTCATCCTCCCGTGATCGTCCCGCCGGCCGAGGAGCTAGCCGAGGATCGAGTCGCAGCCGAGACTGGCGCGGCTGGCGACGGTGAAGGAGATGCTCCCGGTGTTCTCCCAGATGTTGTTGATGTTGGTGAACAGCCACCTCGTAGTGAGGCTGTGGTCCGCCGACGACAGGGTGGCCGTCCGGCCTTCCGTGCCCGGCCTGATCCGGAACCTCACCTGGGTCTCCCCGAGCTTCGCCGGCGGTGTCTCCTGGGCGCTCAGGGTCGTCCCGGAGAGACTGCCCGGACCGGTGACCCATTCGACGTCGGCCACCGCCATGATCGACGCCAGATTGACCCGGTGGACGTGGTACTGCGCCCCCAGGGGGTTGCGGGTGGTGTCCGGGCGCCAGCGGAAGGTGAACGTCGATCCCGGCGCGATCCGTCCGCCGAACGGGTTCGGCGTCGACGACTCGTGGATCACGCCCTCGCCCAGCCGGGCGCCGAACACGTTGCGCCAGTAGAACCGCGGGTCGAGCCGCGCGTTCCCCGGCTGGATGCACTCCGGCTCGAGTGCCGCCGTGGCCCGTGCCGCCGTACCGGGCTGTCCCGGCGTCGCGGCGGCGTTCCCCGGCAGCGAGGTGCCCAGCAGCATCGCCGCGACGAGCACCCCCAGCCCGCACACCCCGCGCGCCCCGCGACGCCTGCGCGGCGCTGGTGTGTCCGTGTCCGTGCCTGTGCCGCGGCCCGCCGGACGATTTCCCTCTTCGTACATGCTCTCGCCTCTCTCTGCGTGTCCCGCCGGTGGCTTCGGGCCGAAGCGGTGGAAGCCACCGGCGGGCGGGTGCGGTGATGAGGGGTCAGTCCTCGTTGGGGTCGAGGACGCGGCCCTTGAGCTTGACGGGGTTGGCGGCGCCCACACGCAGCTCACCGTCGGTGTAACGGCCCGGTGTCGCGCCGTCGACGGCGGTGACCTGGGCCGCGTAGCCCAGGGCCTCCTGGTTGGTGGACAGGTACGGGTTGTGGGTGAAGGTCAGCTTGCGGCCCTGGTCGGACAGCTTGCCCTGGGTGGTCTTCAGATTGCCCTTGGCCTGGAGGGTGTTGACGTCGTGGTAGGCCCAGGAGAGCCACCCGGTGAACGCGAAGCCCGTGGGCGCCTTGAGGGTGAAGGTGAGGTCACCGGGGTTGACCGGGTCCGGGACGGTGCTGAGGATGCCGAAGCTGAGGTGGGCCGGTACACCGCCGGGCGCGTCCTCGACGATGCCCTGCTGGAGGATGTACAGCTTGTTCTCCGCTCCCGATTCGACGGGAGCCTCGGTCTGCGTGGCCATGATGTCCCTTCAGGGTGGGGGGTGTCCGCATGGGCGGATCCGCCGTGCGGCGGGCTCGGGGGCCTTGCTCGGGAGCGGCCGGGGCCGGCGTCCCTAGGCGGGGGGTGTGGGGTCGGGGGGCGCGTGGTCGGCCAGGAGGGGGCCGAGGACGACAAGGGCGCCGAGGGCGATGTCCTCGTAGAGGTAGAACCCGGCTTCCAGGGGCGGCGGTTCGGTGTCGGCGGGTTCGTCGTCGGGGGCGTGCGCGGCGCCGTCGTATCCGGTGCTGTCGTGTCCGGCACCGGCGTGATCGGTGGCGTCGTAGCCGGCGTCGTCGGCGTCACCGGTGCTGTCGGTGCCGTCGTGGTCGGCCGGCTTGCCGAGCAGGTCCGTCAGGTCCTGGGCGGCGCCCTGGAAGGCGGCGCGGGCCGTGCCGGCCAGCAGCCGCAGCGGGAGGTCGAACGCGGCGGCGGTGTGCTGGCCGGGGATCAGCTTGGCCGCGCCGGGCGCGGGGGCGGTGGCGTCGGCGAGCCACCGTACGGGCAGCAGGCTCGCGGAGACGATCCGCTCGGTGGGCAGCGGGGGCGGGGGAGCGCCGTCGGTCATCAGGTCCTCCCACTCCATCAGGTCGAAGAGGAACTGACCGCCCTTGTAAAGGGGCCAGGGGCGGACCGCGTCGAGCAGGGCCCGGGCGCGTTCGGGCTCCCCGCGGCGCACGGCCACGCCGTGCCGGGCCAGGGTGCACAGGTACTGGCGCAGATGGCCGTTGACCTGGCCGAGGAAGGCGAACGACCGGTGGTCGGTGGGGGTCAACGGGCCGTCGGCGGCGGGCCCGGCGGGCGGGGGCATGGTCGTGGTGGTCACAGTGGCCTTGAGGTGACGTAGTGGGCGATCTGCCGCAGGACGGCTTTGCCCTCGTTCTCGGGGATGATCCGCAGGTCTTCCTCGAAGCGGGCGATGCCTTCGGCGGCGAGCCGGTCGGCGAGTTCGGTGGCGTACTCGATGGAGCCGTGCCGCCGCATCGCGGCGAGGAGCTCCTCGGCGTGCTGCTGGGTCTTGTCGGTGCGGCGCTGCCGCAGGACGTCGAAGAGGCGCGGCCTCTCGTAGGGGCGGGCGGTGCGGAAGAGGTGGATCAGCATCACCGTGCGCTTGCCCTCGAGCAGGTCCCCGAGGGGCTCCTTGCCGTAGAGGGCCTCCTCGCCGACCAGGTTCAGGATGTCGTCCTGGATCTGGAAGGCGATGCCGATCAGGCGGAACGCCTCGTCGAACCGGCGCAGTACGGCGGGGTCGGTGACGCCGGCGCAGACGGCTCCGATGCGGCACGGGCTCATGCACGTGTACCAGCCGGTCTTCTTGGTGCTCATCGTGAAGTAGGCGTCGTCGGTCTCGGGCACGGTCTCGTGGCGGATCCAGCCCAGCTCCATGGCCTGGCCCTCGATCGACTCCCGGCACATGTGCACCGCCTCGTGGATGAGGCCGAGGGTGCGGACCAGGCCGAGCGTCTCCAGGTTGGACAGGACGGCGTCCACTGCGAGCAGGTTCAGTCCGTCGCCGACGTTGACGGCCAGGCCCAGCCCGTGCTCCTCGTGCATGGTGGGCAGCCCGCGCCGGTGGGTGGACTCGTCGGCGATGTCGTCGTGGACGAGGAAGCCGTTGTGGAACAGCTCCAGCGCGGCGGCGGCGCGTACGGCGTCGTCGGGGCGCCCGCCGAAGGCGGCGCAGGCCGCGATGGTCAGGGTGGGCCGCAGCCCCTTGCCCTGCCGGGCCGGGTAGGAGCGCATCAGGTCGTACAGCTCGGCGCGCGGCTCGCGGTCCGGCAGCAGCCGTTCGATCTCCTCGTTGGTGCGGGCCCGGCACCGGCGCATGGTCTCCATCAGGTCCGCGTCGCGGACGGGGTCCTCCAGCGACCAGCTGGTGGAGACACGGCCGTCCCACAGCATGCGTGCGGGCCGGACGGTGGTGTCGCCGATCAGCGCGGGCGGCGCGGGCGCGTCCTCGGGCGAGAGCCGGGCCAGGAAGTCCAGCGCCGTCCAGTCGACCGGTTCGCCGGCCGGTTCCCGGGCGGCGGGCGCCGCGCTCCCCCACAGCTGCGGCACCTGCTCGCGGTAGCTGCCCCAGAGTTCCTGCATGCTGCGCAGGCCGGCCGCGCGCTGGGACAGCAGGGTGAAGGCGCGCCACACGGCGAGGGCGTCGTCCCGGGAGCCGCGGACGTCGAGGCTCTCGGGCAGGACCTGGCCGACGGGCGGGCGCTGGAGGTCGAACAGCAGGTTCATGGCCCGGTCGTCGAAGACGACCTCGACGTCCGGCTCCGGGCAGCGGTCCCGCTCCACGACGATACGGCTGTGCAGCGCGGTGAGGGTGGCGTGGCTGCCGTCGTTGAAGTGCAGGCCGAGCCGGATGTCGCGCAGTTGGTCGGCGGCGGCGGCGAGGATGGCCGGCGCCCGGTCGGACAGCGCGGTGACGGTCTCGTCCAGCAGCCGGGCACCCGTGAGCGCGGGCGCGGTCTCAGTCATGGGCGCCACCCGCGAACTCCACGATGCCCTGGGTGCGGAAGCCGATGTCACGCCCGCCGACCCGGCCGTGGACCGTACACGGGCCGAGGGTCTCGTGCACGCTGAACGGATGCAGGCTCGTCTCGGAGGGGTTGGCGATCCGGCCCGACGTGCGGGAGCGGAAGTCGAGGACGAGACGGTCGTCGCCGAGGCGGGCCGTGATCAGCAGCCGGCCGGGCACCGCGGCCGTCGGCGGGGTGCCCAGCACGTCCGCCAGCGGCGGGACCATCACCACCCGGTCACGGTCCAGGCTGCCGCTGACCGCGACCCGCAGGTTGCGGCGCGGGAAGTGCCGCACCATGCGTCCGTCGCGCCACAGCATGACCGAACCGTTGGCCGCGTCCGCCGGACGAGTGGGCTGGAGGAGGGTGAAGACGACCGCCGAGGGCGGGGCGGCGTCGGCCGGGCCGGAAGGGTCGTTGACGAAACCGAACACCCAGCCGCCGAGCGTGGGCCAGGACCACCGGCCGCGCACCCGTTCGTGGTAGCCCAGCAGGTCCGTCGTCGTGACCGTGCCGTCGGCGTGCCGCAGGGTGCCCGTGCCCAGGACGCCCGGTTCCGACTGCCATCGCAGGTGCTCGTCGTCGCCGAAGGGGGCGCACTGCGAGGTGCACGGCCTGCTGGTGCGGGTGAGCCGCACGTCGACCGCCGGCGCCGCCGAACGGGCGGCCACCCGGAACGCGCCGGCCGCGCCGTGCGGATGCGGCAACCGGAACGCCGACCACGGCACTTCCGGCTGGTCGGCGTTGAACTGCGTCGCGCTCCAACCCAGTTCCTCGTCGTAGACGAGGAGGATCGCCATGTGCTGCCCCTCGGCCGCCGTGCCGGTGCCGCTGCGCCGCCCGGTGACCGGAGCGCCCGGGTCCGCGAAGACCTCTCCCGCGGAGGAACCCAGCACGGACAGGTTGGCGATCAGCGCTTGCCGGCCGCACCGCGACAGGAACGCGTAGTGCAGCCACTTGCGGTCGAGCGGGTGGGTGAGCGGGGCGTGCGGGAAGGGCCCCGGCGGCCCGAGTCTGGGCAGGGTGGCCGTAGTCACGTTTCGAAAGCTAACTCATTGTTCGCACGACGTAGCAATCCGCACACACCGCCCGGGTGAGCTGGGAGCAAAGAAACGTTCACCTCCGCATTCGAGGTTTGGAATCGCGAACAGCCCCTTATGGCGGACAAGGCGGCCGGGCGGCGCGGCCGGGCGGCGCGGCAGGGCGGCGCGGAGGGGCGGGCAGCGCGGGCTCAGTCCTCGTCGTCCCCCAGGACGCTCGCCTTCAGCCGGACCTCCGGCTGGCCCGCGATCACCGCCCGGCCGTCGGAGTACCGGCCCGGCTCGGCGTCCGCCCGGGCCCGGACGCCGAGGGTGTAGACGAGGGCCGCCGCCGGGTTCCCGGGCGTGTTCAACCGGGGTTCATCGGTGACGGACAGCAGCCTGCCGCCCTCCCGCACCGCCGCCGCCGGCTCCGGTGCGGCGACCACGGAACCGTCCACGCGGTAGTACGCGCACGTCGCCCGGCCGTCGAAGACGAGACCGGTCGGCGCGGTGAAGCGGTGCTCCACGCGTCCGGGCGCCCAGGCGTCGGTGGACGAGACCCGTACGTGGAGCAACTCGCCGCCGCCGCGCGGAATCTCCACCCCGACCTCCTGCCGCACCAGCAGCCGCGCCACGACGGCCTCCGGCGCACCCTGCGTGCCGTCAGTGCCGGTGTCGGGTCGAGGGGTTCCGCCCGTGTCCGGCGCGCTGTCGGCTCCGGTGTCGGGCTGCGGGGTTTCGCCTGTGTCCGGCGCGCTGTCGGCTCCGGTGTCGGGTCGAGGGGTTCCGCCCGTGTCCTCCTCGTCGGCTTCGACGGGGGGCGCGACGGTGAGGGGGAGGGCCGCGACGCGGTGGTGGAAGTTGTCCGCCACGAGCAGCCGGCCGGCCGGGTCCACGGCCAGACCGCGCGGGTACGCGAGGGCGGAGCCGGCGGTGGGCCGCACCGCCTCGTCGGCCGTGGGTTCCGCCCCGGCCACGACGTCCGCCGTTCGCCCGGTCAGCCGCCACACGCGGTGTCCGTTCATGTCGGCGACATAGACCGCTCCCTGGGCGTCGACCGCCACCGCGCACGGTGCGCTCCAGTCGACCGCCACGGCGCCGTCGCCGCCGCCCGGCGGACCGGCCAGCACCCGGAGCGTGCCGTCCTCGTCCAGCAGCAGCACCCGACGGCCCACCGGGTCGGCGATGTGGAGCCGGCCCGCCCCGTCGACCGCCAAGCCGGCGGGCAGGAACGCGTCACCGGCGTCGGCCGCGCCCGCGCCCGCAGGCCGTCCGGACGCGGCGACGACCGTGCTGATGACACCGTCCGTGCCGATCCCGCGCACCCGGCGGGTGCCCGCCTCGCCGACGTACAGGCGTCCGGAGCCGTCCATGGCCAGCGCGCAGGGAGCGTCCAGCCGTGCGCGGGCGGCCGGTCCGCCGTCACCGGTATCACCGTCGTCGCCGCGCGTGCCGTCCCCCGCGACGGTGGTGATGACGCCCGTGGGGTCGATGCGGCGGACCCGGTGGTTCAGCTCGTCGGCGACGAACACACCGCCGTCCGCGCCGACCGCGAGGGCCGACGGGAAGCCCAGCCGGGCCCGTACCGCCTCCGCTCCGTCGCCGCCGAAGCCGCGCAGTCCGTCCCCCGCGACGGTGGTGATGACGCCCGTGGGGTCGATGCGGCGGACCCGGTGGTTGGCGTGGTCGGCGATGAGGACACCGGCCGGTCCCACGGCCACGTCCGCCGGGAAGGCGAGCCGCGCCGTCGCCGCCGGCAGCCCGTCCCCGCGGAAGCCGGCGGTGCCGTCCCCCGCCATGGTGACCAGCGGCTCGGGTCCGTCCAAGGCGACCGGCTGCCCCGCCGGGGCCGTGGTGTGCGCCGTCATGCCGTCACCGCCCGGGGGTGTCGCAGTGGCGCCCGCACGGCGTCACGCACCTTCCACGGCGTCGTCACCCGCATGCCAGTCTCCTTTCCGAACCGTCGCCCCCTGCATACCGGTCCGGTCACGGCCCACGGGTGCAGCACACCGGACGCGCCACCCGCACGAGGGAGGAGCCGCCGGAGACGGACCCCCACGAGCGCCGGTGAGTTGAGCGGGTGTGAGCCCGATGCGCCGCACTCCCACGCGCCCCCCGTGCGCCTCAGCTCCACTCGAACAAGCGACGCAGAATCGATCCGGCATCGCAAAAGGGGGAAAGGCGGCATAGTGCTCGTGATCCCGGGCTAACCATGGACGCGGACGACGGCCCGGCGCATTTCGAGGGCGCCCCTGTTCCACGCGACACGCAACCCTTCGACCACAGCTCCAGGAGGACGCGGAGATGGCCACTGAAGTGACGCCCAAGAAGGAAGCCTACAAACGGGGAGAGGAGCAGGGGCGTGCCGACGCGCTCGCCGGCCGTCCGTACGCCGACCCCCCGCGCGACGGCGCACGGGGCGAGAAGGACCACTACGCGAACGGCTACGACTGGGGCTACGAACAGGCCCGGGCCGAAGCCGAGAAACTCGCCCTCGTGGTGTGGCAGGAGGGCGGTGTCGAGGACGCCCCCGGCGGGCTCGGCACCACCATCAACGTCTGTGTGCGCACGCCGAACTGGAACGAGACCGTGGACGCCGGCGAGCGGGACCACGTGTTCACCGCCCCCACCGGGTTCCGCTGGAACGGTGTGGTCGGCGCCCAGTACAAGCGCATGGACCAGACCACGGGCGGCGGTCTGCCCCCCGTCCAGGCCAAGGTCAGCGACGACGGGCGCACGCTGACGTTCCGCTTCCACGTGCACCTGAACACCACCGACCAGGACAAGGACTGCATCGTCTACACCTGCGGTCTCGAAGCCGTCGACGGTGCCTCGCCCGGCCGCCGTACCGACGGTCTCGCCCAGATCGGCACCGCGCCCCCGGCCAAGCTCAAGGCCGAGGTCATCGAGGACGAGGACTAGGGCCTCTCGTTTGGATCAGGCCGGGCTCGCGGGGCCCGGCACCGCGCCTCGCCGCGTTGTCGTCGGTTGCCATGGCTCCGCCATGGCGCCCTCCTCCGCCTTGCGATGCACGGCACCGGACCCCGCTCCCTGATCCGGCCTGATCCAAACGAAAGACCCTAGAGAGAGCAGGAGCCAGACACCATGACCACCGTCGTCACCTCCGGCGTCTTCCCCTCCACCACCCCGGCCATCTCACCGGTCGACGGGCTCGGCACCGCGGATGTCCGGTGGGGCAGCAGCGGTTCGCAGAGCGGGTACCAGTTCCGTGGCGCGGCCGCGGACGTCCAGCTCGACGGCACCGAGTTCGTCGTCGGTACCTTCGTCCACCGCAATCTCCCCACCAACGTCCAGCCGAGCCAGTTCGACGTCAAGCTCACCATCGACGTCATGTTCGAGGACGGCAGCAGGACGGGCCTGGACTTCTCCTTCCACCACAACGAGACGCCCAACACCACCGGCAGCAGTCCCGCGGACGACGACCTGGTCGACCTCCAGGAGTTCATCCACCCCCAGTCGGTCACGATCGACGGCAAGCAGTACAAGGCGGTGCTGAGCGGGTTCAAGCGCGGCGGCCAGATCGTCCGGCAGTTCCGCAGCCCCGAGGGCGGGATCAACTTCGCCGAGGTCGTCTGCATGTTCACGCTCGAGGAACCGGACGTGATCATCTCCGACCTGCGCTACGTGGGCAACGGCACGGGTCAGCCCGACGAGTACGTCGAGATCTTCAACAAGGGCGGTGGGCCGCAGGACCTGACGGACTGGAAGGTCGAGGCCAAGCCCACCGGGCACGCCTACACCTTCCCGCCGGGGACGGTCATCCAGCCCGGCCAGCGCTACCGCGTCTACACCAACGAGAACCACCCGGAGTCCGGCAGCTTCTCCTTCGGCTCCGCCAAGGAGGTCTGGCGGGACCAGGGCGGCATCGCTCGCCTGGTCCACGACGGTTTCGTCGTGGACCAGTACCCCTACCTGGACAAGGGCTTCAACAAGAGCACGACGCCGTAGCCGTCGTCGCCGCAGGCGCGGGTGTGCGGTGGGACGGACTCCGGTCCCACCGCACACCCGGCGGCCGCCACCGCCGCGATCGATCGCGGACACTCGGCGGCGCCGACCACGTGTTCTGGCCTCGGGTGTGCCGCCGGCTCACACCCGTGTGTAACGGTGCTTCACCCCGGTGGGGAAGTACGCGGTGTCCGCGTGGGGCCGCAGTTCGAACAGCGGTGGTTGCAGGTGTTCGGGCACATAGTTGGCGTACTCGCCGTTCTGCTCGCGCAGGGCGGTGAGGAGCGACAGTGACGTGGTGTCCGTACGGACGTCGCTGACCGGGCGGCCGGGGAGGACCTCCGCGATGACGCGCAGCCGCGGCTGTTCCCCCTCCACGATCTCCATCACGAACTTTCCGGTGAGGTCGGCGTAGGCGTCGTCGCGCTCCAGTCCCGCGGCGATGGTCTCCGGGTAGATGTTGGCCCCGTACATGGACAGGGCGAACAGCGGTCGGCCGAACAGCCAGACGTAGCGCTCGGACATGTCCGGCTCCGGTGCGGTCGCGGGCACGCCCGCCTCCGCGCACCGGCGCAGCAACGCGGAGTACGCGGCGGCCCCTCCGGTGTCGCCGAGCGTGTAGCGCACCAGGGGCACGACCCCGTCCGTCGTGAGGAAGAGCTCGCCGTCGGCGGTGTCGAAGCGCCGGATACCCGAGTCGTACCGCATGAGGGACGGAAGTCGCCGGGAGCCGAACACGGCCTCGGCGGCCCCGGGTGTGGAGGCCACGGAGCGGCGCAGCCGGATACTCGCCGGGGTCTCGTGCGCGAGGACCCCGGCGTCGGCCGTGCCGTACAGGCCCGCGGTGGCCGTTTCCGGACTGGTGATTCCCGCGCGTCGGCACACCTCGTCGCGCCAGGTCTCGCTGAAGACCTCTCCGGCGAACACGAGGTGCATCCCGTATCGCTCCCACGGCACGCCGTCGGTCCGTCCGGCGTCGATGACGTCCTTGAGGAACGGCGGGTATCCCAGCAGGACCGTCTGGTCGGCGAGTGGGGCGAGGGCTCGCACGGTCTGGAGGATGGCGGCGATGTTGTTCCCGGGCGCCGCCAGCGTCAGCTTCAGACCGGTGCGGGCCAAGTGCTGGAGGCAGTCGAGCGTGTAGAGGCCACCGACCCACGATCCCAGGGGGAAGCAGACGACCGCCAGAGTGTGCTTGCGGTCGGCACCGAAGGCGTCGGTGAAGACACGACGGAAGGGGGCGGCCGCACGTTCGCCGTCGTCGACACGCCGGGGCCAGACGGTGGGAACGCCGGAGGAGCCGGACGACGTGGAGATCATCTGTATGGTGTGCGGATCACCGTCCCGGCACCGTTCGGGCAGCGGATACGCGGAAATGTATCCGGGCTTGTCCATGGCCGGCAGCGACGGAAGGGCGGAAGGGTCCAACGACGACGCGTCGATACCCCGATCGGCGAGGAAGCGCCCGTACGCGGGAACACTTCGTGCCACCTCTGTGGCGAAACGCCCCCACAGCTCGTCGTCGGTGTCGTTCATACCGTGCTCCGTTCTCCCGTCCCGGCCGGTCGCGACCTCGTCGGGGTCCCGGTCCCGGGTGTGAAGGCCCTTGTGAAATCGGCTACTTGATCAACCTTAGGGTGACGGCGGGGACCTCGCTCGACAGCCCACCCGGTCCGGCGGTGCAGGGTGCGGCCGGCCGTGCCCTCAGGCGAGGTGCAGGGCGGTGTGCAGGGTGTCCGTGACCTGGATGCGCGCCGCCCTGG
>NZ_JOCB01000028.1 GCF_000718775.1 Streptomyces sp. NRRL S-31 | reverse complement strand
GGTCACCAACGTCGAGGCGTCGATGTCCTCGCCCTCCTCGCTGCTGCACTGGACCCGCCGCATGATCGAGATCCGCAAGCAGAACCCCGCCTTCGGACTCGGCTCGTTCACCGAACTGACCTCCTCCAACCCCGCGGTCCTGGCGTTTCTGCGCGAGTACGAGGACGACCTCGTGCTGTGCGTGCACAACTTCTCCCGCTTCGCCCAGCCCACCGAACTGGACCTGCGGGCCTACGACGGACGGCACCCCGTCGAGCTGATCGGCGGGGTGCGGTTCCCCGCCATCGGCGAACTGCCCTACCTGCTGACCCTGCAAGGCCACGGTTTCTACTGGTTCCGGCTCACCCGAGTCGCATCCCGCATCGGCCGCCGCCGCTGACCCGTCCGGCGCCGAGGAAAGGACGCGTCACCATGCCGAAGACCATCACTCCCCGACCGCGCACCGCGACCGGAGCCGACGGGCCGCTGGCCTCGCTCGGCGGCCTGTTGCGGGAATGGCTGCCGAGGCAACGCTGGTTCGCGGGCAAGGACCGGCCCGTCACCGATCTGTCGGTGCTGTCCGTGACCGAGCTGTTCCCGGGGTGTCTGCACCTGCTGGTGCACGCCTCGCACGCGCCGGTGCCCACCCCGGGCGGCACTCCCCCGCCCGGGGACTGCTACCAGTTGCTGCTGGGCCTGCGCCCGCACCTCGCCCCACGGCTGGAGCGGGCCTTCATCGGGCGGGCCGTCGAGGGCCCGCTGGCCGGACTCGCGGTGTACGACGCGCTGCACGACCCGCGCTCGGCCCATCTGCTGCTGGAGCGGCTGCGGCGGCCCGGCACGGCGGGACCGCTCCGGTTCGGGGCGGACCCGGCCGCCCTGGTGCCCGGCGGGCTGCCGCCCCGGCTGCTGGACGCCGAGCAGTCCAACTCCTCGATCGTGTACGGCGACGCCTACATCCTGAAGCTGTTCCGGCGGATCCAGCCGGGTGTCAACCCGGACCTGGAGGTGCCGGCCGCACTGGCCGCGCAGGGCTGCGCGCGGGTGCCCGCACCGGTGGCCTGGTTCACCACGAGCGCCCCGCGCCAGGCCACCCTCGGGGTGCTCCAGCCGTTCCTGCCGGACGCCACCGACGGCTGGTCGCTGGCGCTCGGCGCGCTCGCCGCGGGCGACGACTTCACCGCCGAGGCCCGCGCGCTGGGCCGGGCCATGGCGGAGGTGCACCTGGCGCTGGCGGAGGCCTTCCCGTCGGCCGGACCGGGCGAGAACGGCCGTACGGCCGAGGCGATGCGCGCGCGGCTGGACGCCGCCGCGCACGCCGTACCCGCGCTGGTGCCCTTCGTGCCCGGTCTGCGGGCCGCGTTCGCGGCGCTCGCCACCTGCGACACCGGGCCCCCCGTCCAGCGCGTCCACGGCGACCTGCACCTCGGACAGGTGCTGCGGGCCGGCCGCGACTGGTTCGTCATCGACTTCGAGGGCGAACCGTCCCGGCCGCTCGCGGAGCGGCGGGCCCCGCAGTCCCCGGTGCGGGACGTCGCCGGGATGCTGCGCTCCTTCGACTACGCGGCCCGGCAGCGCCGCCCCTGGCGACCCGAGTGGGCACGCCGCTGCCGGGAGGCGTTCTGCGCGGGCTACGCGGCCCGCGCGGGCTGGGACCCACGCAAGAAGCACGCGCTGCTGCGCGCGCACGAGACGGACAGGGCGGTCTACGAGGTGCTGTACGAGGCGAGACACCGGCCGGACTGGCTTCCGGTTCCGATGGCGGCGATCAAACGGCTCGCGGTCTGGGGAGGCTGACCCATGGCACTGCGCGACACCACGCGTCCCGAGGCGGCGGGCCCCCTGCCGCCCGCGGCCACCCCGCTGGACGCGGCCGACCGCGGCCGGCTGCTGGCCGGGGCGCACCACGATCCGCACGCCCTGCTGGGCGCCCACCCGGTGCCGGGCGGCACGCTGGTCCGGGCGCTGCGCCCGAACGCCCGCGCGGTGACCGTCCTGGCCGGCGGGACGCGCACCCCGCTGCGCTCCGAGGGCGACGGTCTGTTCGCCGGCCTCCTGCCCGGCCCGGAGGTCCCGTCGTACACCCTGCTGGTGGCGTACGACGACGGCGAGCGGGAGGTGCACGACCCGTACCGGTTCCTGCCCGCCCTCGGCGAGCTGGACCTGCACCTGATCCGGGAGGGCCGGCACGAGCAGCTGTGGCGGGCGCTCGGCGCCGAGCCGATGGTCCACCAGGGCGTGGCCGGCACCCGGTTCACGGTGTGGGCGCCGAACGCCCAGGGGGTCCGGGTGGCCGGGGACTTCACGTACTGGGACGGCACGCAGTACCCGATGCGCTCGCTCGGCGCGTCCGGGGTGTGGGAGCTGTTCCTGCCCGGGATCGGCGAGGGCACCCGGTACAAGTTCGAGATCACCTCCCGGTACGGGCACCGGTTCCTGAAGGCCGACCCGATGGCCCGGGGCACGGAGGTGCCGCCGGACACCGCCTCGGTGGTGACGGCCGCGCACCACGAGTGGGGCGACGCCCGGTGGATGGCGGAGCGCGGCGCCACCCCCGTGCACCAGGCGCCGTTCTCGGTGTACGAGGTGCACCTGCCGTCCTGGCGGCCGGGCGCGACCTACCGCGAGCTGGCCGAACAACTCCCGGCGTACGTCAAGGAGATGGGCTTCACGCACGTGGAGCTGATGCCGGTGGCCGGGCATCCCTTCAGCGGCTCGTGGGGGTACCAGGTCACCTCGTACTACGCGCCGACCCCCCGGCTCGGCTCCCCGGACGACTTCCGCTGCTTCGTGGACGCCTGTCACCGGGCCGGCATCGGCGTGATCATGGACTGGGTGCCGGCCCACTTCCCGAAGGACGACTGGGCGCTGGCCCGGTTCGACGGGGACCCGCTGTACGAACCCGGGAACCCGACGCGGGCCGAGCACCCGGACTGGGGGACGTACGAGTTCGACTACGGCCGTACGGAGGTGCGCAACTTCCTCGTCGCCAACGCCGTCTACTGGTGCGAGGAGTTCCACATCGACGGGCTGCGGGTGGACGCGGTGGCCTCCATGCTCTACCTGGACTACTCGCGGGACTCCGGGCAGTGGGAGCCGAACGTCTTCGGCGGCCGGGAGGACCTGGACGCGGTCGCCTTCCTCCAGGAGATGAACGCCACCGTCTACCGGCGCTGCCCGGGCGTGGTGATGATCGCCGAGGAGTCCACCGCGTGGGACGGGGTGACGCGGCCGACGGACAGCGGCGGGCTCGGCTTCGGTCTGAAGTGGAACATGGGCTGGATGCACGACTCGCTCCAGTACATCCAGAAGGAGCCGGTGCACCGCAAGTACCACCACGACGAGATGACCTTCTCGATGGTGTACGCCTACAGCGAGAACTACGTCCTGCCGATCTCGCACGACGAGGTGGTGCACGGCAAGCAGGCGCTGGTGTCGAAGATGCCCGGCGACTGGTGGCAGCGACGCGCCAACCACCGCGCCTACCTGGGCTTCATGTGGGCCCACCCGGGCAAGCAGCTGCTGTTCATGGGACAGGAGTTCGCCCAGGGGGCGGAGTGGTCGGAGGCGCACGGCCCGGAGTGGTGGCTGCTCGGCGACGACTACCACTCCGCCGGCGACCACCGGGGCGTGCAGTGCCTGGTCCGCGAGCTGAACACGGTGTACCGGGCGACGCCCGCGCTGTGGCAGCGGGACACCGACCCGGGCGGTTTCCGGTGGGTGCTGTGCGACGCGGCGGACGACAACGTCCTGGCGTTCCTGCGGTTCGCCGCCGACGGCGGCCCGCTGCTGGCGGTGTCGAACTTCTCCCCCGTCGTCCGGGACGGCTACCGGCTGTGGGTGCCCGAGGGGTTCGCGGCCTGGCGGGAGGTGCTGAACACGGACGACGTCCGCTACGGCGGCGGCGGGGTCGGCACCGGGGCGCCGGTGAAGCCCGCGGACGGGTTCCTGGAGCTGACCCTGCCGCCGCTCGCGACGGTCTGGCTGGCGCCGGAGCGCTGAGGGCCGCAGGTGTCGGCGGCCGTCCGAGGGGCAGTCGGGGTCGTACAGATCCGCGACTGCCCCTTGTGGCACGGGAAGAGAAGGGCGGCACCACGTGCGCACCGTCGGAGTGGAGGAGGAACTCCTCCTGGTCGATCCGGACAGCGGCGATCCGAAGGCACTGGCGGCGGCGGTCCTGGCCCGCGCCGCCCAGGACGATCCCGGACAGGACGTCTTCGAGAAGGAGCTGTTCGGGCAGATGCTGGAGTTCGCCACGCATCCGCAGTCGGACATGGCGGCCCTCGGGGACGAGATCGTCCGCTGCCGCAAGGAGGCGGCCCGGCACGCCGGGCAGATAGGCTGCGGGGTGGCCGCGCTGGCCACCTCCCCGCTGCCGGTCAGCCCCGAGCTCAGCGTCAACGAGCGCTACCGGTGGCTGGCCGAGCGGTACGGCGTGCCCACCTGGGACCAGCTGGTGTGCGGGTGCCACGTGCATGTGTCGGTGGAGTCCGACGAGGAGGGCATCGCGGTCCTGGACCGGATCCGTCCCTGGCTCCCGGTGCTGCGGGCGGTCAGCGCCAACTCGCCGTTCTGGCAGGGCCGGGACACCGGCTACGCCAGCTACCGCAGCCGGGTGTGGAACCGCTGGCCGTCGGCCGGGCCGACCGAGCCGTTCGGGTCCGCCGAGCGGTACCACCGGCGGGTGTCCGCGATGGTGGACACGGGCGTCATCCTGGACGACGGCATGGTCTACTTCGACGCCCGGCTGTCCGCCCGGTACCCGACGGTGGAGGTCCGGGTGGCGGACGTGTGCCTGGGCGCGGAGAACGCCGTACTGATCGCGACGCTCGTGCGCGCCCTGGTGGAGACGGCCGCGCGCGACTGGCGGGCGGGCCGGCCCGCGGACGATCCCGGTGTGAGCCTGCTCAGGCTGGGCGACTGGCAGGCCGCCCGGTTCGGTCTGGAGGGCGACCTCCTCGACCCGGTCACCCTGCGGCCCCGCCCCGCCCCGCGGGTGCTGGAGTCGCTGCTGGAGCACACCCGGGACGCGCTCGCCGACAGCGGCGACGCGGACCGCGCCGCCCGGTCCGTCGAGGAGCTGCTGCGGACCGGGAACGGCGCGCGTGAGCAGCGCGGGCTGCTGGAGCGCACCGGCAGCCTGCGCGACGTCGTCGCCGAGTGCGTACGGCGCACCCAAGGGTGACCGGCCTGCCGACGGGCTAGAGGAGCAGGATCAGGGCGTACACCAGGAAGAACGCCGCCACCAGGGCGACCAGCAGAAGGATCAAGGTCAGCGGTGCCTTGGCCCAGCCCCTGTGCTGGACGTGCGGCTCGCGGGGCCCGGCCTCGGGCATGCTGCTCTCGGCGGGCGGTGTCTCGCCGGGCGGAACTCCCCCACCTGGCTCCAGTCCGGTCGTGCGCTCGGGTTCCGGATCGGGATTCACATGGCTCATGTCCGCCGAGTCCCCAGGACACGCCCGGATCATCAGCCGATCACGACTTCACCGATCCCCTCACCGCACGTGCCCGCCTGGGCTACATTCGAGCACCGCCGGCACCGAGCCGTCCGGCGGAGTGACCCCGTGTACCCCAGGAGCCGCGCATGCGGAACGTCGCCCTCGCTCCGGCGGTCGCCCCGCCGCCGCTCACCGGCGGCCTCGCCGACAGCGTCTTCGCGGTGGCGGACCGGAGCCCGGCGCTGCCCGTGCTGGCCCGCCGCGCCGGTCCCGCCGAGGCCGGCTGGGAGGAGGTGACGGCGGCCGGGGTGCGGGACGAGGTGGTCGCTCTGGCCAAAGGCCTGATCGCCGCCGGGATCTCGCCCGGCCACCGGGTGGCCCTGATGGCCCGGACCCGCTACGAGTGGACGGTGCTGGCCCACGCGCTGTGGGCGGTGGGCGCCGAGGTGGTGCCGGTCCACCCGGCCTCCTCACGGGAGCAGGTCGAGTGGATCCTGCGGGACGCCGGCTGTGTGGCCGTGGTGGTGGAGGACGAGCAGGGCGTCATGACGGTGGGCACCGTGTGCGCCCGGCTGCCCCGGCTGCGGCACGTCTGGCAGCTGGACGAGGGCGCCTTCGCCGACCTCATGGCGCGGGGCGCGCCGGTTCCGTACACCACGGTGGAGTCGCTGCGCCGGATCGTGCTGCCCGACGCCACGGCGGCCGTCGTCTACACCTCGGGGACCTCGGGGCGTCCGCTGGGCTGCGCGCTCAGCCACCGCGGCCTGGCCTACCCCTGCGACACGCTGCTGGCCGGGTGGGCGCACACCGCGGCGCCCCCGGGCGAGCAGCCGTCCGTCCTGGCCTTCCTCCCGTTCTCCCATGTGTACGGCATGATGATCATGCTCATGTGTGTCCGCGGCGGGGTGCTGATGGCGCACGAGCCGGAGCTGACCGAGGCGGCGCTGGCGCCGTCCCTGCGCTCGTTCCGGCCGACGTACCTGTTCGGCGTGCCGTCGGTGTTCGAGAGGCTGTACAAGACGTTCCTGCGCACCGCCCAGCAGAGCGGCCGGGGCACCCTGTTCGAGCGGGCGGCGCGGACCGCGCGGGAGTTCGCCGCGGCGGAGGAGCGCCGGCGGCTGGGCACCGGACCGGGCCCCGGGCTGGACCTGAGGCTGCAACACGCCCTGTACGAGCGGACGGTGTACCGCGGGCTGCGGGCCGCCCTCGGCGGCCGGGTGGTGCGGGGCTCCTCCGGGGGGTCGTCGCTCGACCGCGAGCTGTGCCTGTTCTTCGACGGCATCGGGGTCTTCGTGCACGACGGGTACGGGCTCACCGAGGCGGGCGGCGGGATCACCATGCAGCCGCTCGGCAGGGAGAAGTCCGGGACCGTGGGCCTGCCGCTGCCGGGCACCGGGATCGAGGTGGCCGACGACGGGGAGATCCTGGTCCGCGGGCCGTCGGTGTTCCAGGGCTACGTCGGCGACGAGCGGGCGACCCGGGCCGTGCTGCGCGGCGGCCGGCTGGCCACCGGCGACATCGGGCGGCTGGACCCGGAGGGCTATCTGACGATCACCGGCCGCAAGAAGGACGTCATCGTCACCAGCGGGGGCACGAGCGTGCCGCCCGCCCTGCTGGAGCGGCGGCTGCGCATGCACCCGCTGGTCCACCAGGCGGTGGTGGTCGGGGACGACCGGCCCTGTGTCGGCGCCCTGATCACCCTGCACCCGGAGTTCCTGGCGCACTGGCGGGGCGGCCTGGCGCTGCCGGGCGAGGGGCCGGGCCGGGAGACCCGGGAGGAGAACGCGCTGCGGGAGGAGGTCGGGCGGGCCGTGGCCTCGGCCAACAGCGCGGTGTCCCGCGCCGAGTCGATCAGGGTCTACCGTGTCCTGAAGGAACCGTTCGCGGTGGACGACGGGCTGCTCACGCCTTCCCTGAAACCGCGCCGGGACGCCGTCGTGCGGCACTACGCGGCCGAGATCGAGGCGATGTACCAGGGGCGGTTCCGGTCCCGGCCGGTGGTGCGGGAGCCGGCCGAGTGGGACGAGACGGACGACGTCTTCCGCTGAGGAGACACGTCCCGTGCCGCCGGTCCCCGAGCACGGACGGATAGTCCGCGCGGCTGGGGGAACCCGCAGCGCAGCAAGAGATCAGCAACGACGACCGTCCTGGTCGGCGGGGTCGGACCGGCCCCGTGCGATCCGGACCGGGGAATGCGAGATGGCGACGGAGCCGCGTTGGGACGACACACCGCCCTCGGAGGAGAAGCACGAGCGCACGTTCTCCTTCGCCGGGGAGCTGCGCAACGTCACGGGCGCGCGGCTCGCGGCGGAGGAGTTCCTGTGCGCGCTGGCCCGGGAGGCGCCACCGGGCGCGCAGGAGTACTGGGACGACATCCTGCTGGTCGTGACGGAGCTGGCCGCGAACGCGATCCAGTACGCGCCGGGCCCGTTCGACCTGCGGCTGCGCCGCACCTTCGACGGCGTGCACGTGACGATGCGGGACACGAACACGACCAAACCGGAGCCGCGCCCCTTCCACCCGCGCACGGGGGGCGGCGGCATCGGCTGGCACCTGGTGCACACGCTGTGCTCCCAGGTCAGCGTCGTCGTGCACGACGACGGCAAGGACATCCACGCCTTCCTGCCCTGGTGACGGCCGCCCGGCCCGCCCCGGCGTGTGCCGACGGCGTGTCCGCCGTGTCCGCCGTGTTCTGGTTCCCCGGGTCCGACGTGTAGGTGTGCTCAGGCCGGTTACTCCGTCCGGGAGTGGGGCAGTTGATCCCCACGCGTTCGTCTGCCTGCCCCGGCCGGCCGGCGGAACGGCCGGCGGCACGGTGGGATCGGATGTGGCGCGCGGCGGTCCGGGCATGCGAACGGCGGCGAGCCGGACCGCCCGGACCCGCAGGAAGGGATGGACACCGTGACACGACCCAGGATCCTGGTGGTCGGCGCAGGCTTCGCCGGAGTGGAGTGCGTCCGCCGCCTGGAGCGGAAACTCGCCCCTGACGAGGCCGACGTCACGCTGGTGACGCCGTTCGCCTACCAGCTCTACCTTCCCCTGCTGCCCCAGGTCGCCTCCGGCGTGCTGACGCCGCAGTCGATCGCGCTGTCGCTGCGCCGCAGCCGGAAGTACCGCACCCGGATCATCCCCGGCGGAGCGATCGGGGTGGACCTGAAGTCCAAGGTGTGCGTCATCCGCACCATCACCGACAAGATCGTCAACGAGCGGTACGACTACATCGTGCTGGCGCCGGGCAGCGTGACCCGCACCTTCGACATCCCCGGCCTGACGGAGCACGCCTTCGGGATGAAGACGCTCGCCGAGGCCGCCTACGTCCGCGACCACGTCATCTCGCAGCTGGACCTGGCCGACGCCAGTGACGACCCGGCCGAGCGGGCCGCGCGGCTCCAGTTCGTGGTGGTCGGCGGCGGATACGCGGGCACCGAGACCGCGGCCTGCCTCCAGCGGCTGACGCACGCCGCCGTGCGGCGCTACCCGCGCCTCGACCCCGGCCTGATCAAGTGGCACCTGATCGACATCGCGCCCCGGCTCATGCCGGAGCTGGGGGAGAAACTCGGCCGCAGCGCGCAGGAGATCCTGCGGCGGCGCGGCATCGACGTCTCGCTGGGCGTGTCGATCGACAAGGCCGGCCTGGAGGAGGTCACCTTCACCGACGGCCGGGTGGTGCCCACGCACACCCTGATCTGGACGGCCGGAGTGGTCGCCAGCCCGCTGATCGCCACGCTCGGCGCGGAGACGGTCAAGGGCCGACTGGCGGTGACCGCCGAGATGTGCCTGCCGGGGCACGACGGGGTGTTCGCGCTCGGCGACTCCGCGGCCGTGCCGGACCTGGCCAAGGGACAGGAGGGCGCCGTCTGCCCGCCCACCGCGCAGCACGCCATGCGGCAGGGCAGGTCGGTCGCCGACAACGTCATCGCGACACTGCGCGGCCAGCGGATGCAGCCGTACGTGCACAAGGACCTCGGGCTCGTCGTCGACCTCGGCGGCAAGGACGCGGTCTCCAAACCGCTCGGTGTCGAGCTGCGCGGGGTGGCCGCGCAGGCGGTGGCCCGCGGCTACCACTGGTCGGCGCTGCGCACCAACGTCGCCAAGGCCCGGGTGATGACCAACTGGCTGCTGAACGCGATCGCGGGTGACGACTTCGTCCGCACCGGTTTCCAGGCCCGCAAGCCCGCCCGGCTGAAGGACTTCGAGTTCACCGACGCCTATCTGACGCCGGAGCAGGTACGGGCCCGGGTGGAGGGCGCGACGACCGACCAGCCCTGATGTGACGTGGATCACCGGGCGACCGCCGATCATTCCGCACCGGTCCGGCCGTCTGCACCGGTGATCGGCGAACGTCACACGGAAGGCACGCACCACCATGAGCGAGAAGACCGTGAAGGGCCCGGCGAGCTACTTCCCCTCGATCGAGAGGAAGTACGGCCGCCCGGTCGGCGAGTGGCAGGAACTGATCCGCTCCTCGGCCCTGACGAAGCACATGGAGCTGGTCGGCTGGCTCAAGGCCGCGCACGGTCTCGGGCACGGGCACGCGAACGCCCTGGTGGCCGCGACCCTGGCCGAGGACAGGTAGGACCCGCCCGCGTGCGATGCTGGGTCGGAGATCGAAATCTGACACGGGAGAGCGCGCGGCGTGAGGGCAGCACGACGGTCGGTACGGGTACGGATGTGGGACCGGCTGGCGGCGTCGGATCCCGGGCTGCTCCGGCTCACCGCGGGACTGCGCACGGTCACCGCGATCGCCCTCGCCCTGGCCGTCCTCGCCGCGCTGCGCGTCCCGGTGCCCCAGCTGGTCGCCGGGGCCATGGCGGCGATGGTCGCCACCTTCGCCGTACGGGAGAAGCAGCCGCGCCCGCAGGCCGTCACCCTCGCGGTCGGCCTGCCGGTGGCGCTGGCCTCGGTGTCGCTGGGCGCGCTGCTCAACCAACGGGTGATCGTCGGCGACCTGTTCTTCGTCGCCCTGATCTTCAGCGCCGTCTACGGCCGCCGGTTCGGCGACCGGGGCACGGCGCTGGGGCTGATCGGGTTCCAGGTCTACTTCCTCTCCCTGTTCGTCCGCGCGACGACGTCCGGGCTGCTCCCGTTGTACGGCGTCATCTGCGTGGCGTTCGCGAGCAGCGCCGTCGCCCGGTTCGTGCTCCTGCCGCAGACCGCGGCGGGGACCCTGGACCGGCTGCGGCGGGCCTTCCGGGCCCGGCTCGCCCAGTTGCTCGCCGTACAGGCCGAGTTGCTGGACGCCGGGCCCGACGAGGTGGAGAAGGTGCTGGAGGAGCTGCGCACCCGCACCGCGCGGCTGCACGAGACGGCGCTGCTGATCCAGGGCCGGCTGGAGGACGGCACCTCGGACCCGGCGGTGGCCCGGCTGCTCCAGCGCCGGGTCGCGGACGCCGAGATCGCCGCCGAGCGGCTCGGGCTGCTGCTGCTCACCGCGCGCAGCGCCGAGCGGACCGACACGCTCACCCTGCACCTGCCGGGCGCCCCGGTGCCCTCCGGGGGCGAGCTGCCGGTGCGGGACCAGGCGACGGCGGCGCTGCGCCGGGACCTGGAGGCGCTGCGGGTGCTGATGCTGCGGCCGGCCGGGGAGGCACGGGGAACCGCGCTGGCCCAGGTGCGCAACCGGCTGCTGGGCTATCGCGAGGAGGAGAACCTGCCCGAGGGCTCCCCGGCGGTGCAGGACGTCTTCCGGGGGCTCGGCGAGGCCGCCCGGGCCGCGCTCGGTCTGCGCCTCGCGCTGGACGGGCCGCAGGACGAGTCCGACGACACGCCCGCGACCGCCCGTTCGCGCGAGGAGCTGGACGCGGAGGACACCGCGATCGAGATCAGCGAGGAGAACGAACCTGAGGCGGCCGAGCCGACCGGTCTGAAGCGGCCGACCACCCGGGCCGCCGTCCAGGTGGCCGTCGGTTCCTCGCTGGCCATCGTCGGCGGTGAGCTGCTGTCCAGCCAGCGCTGGTACTGGGCGGTGCTGACCTGCTGGATCGTGTTCATTAACACCGCCTCCACCGGGGAGATCCTGGTGAAGGGCTACCGGCGGCTGGTGGGCACGGTCCTCGGCGTGGTGGCCGGCATCGTGCTCGCCGGGCTGGTGGGACACCACACCTGGACGGCGTTCGCGCTGGTGCTGGTGTTCATCTTCGCGATGTTCTACACCGCGCCGCTGTCGTACACGCTGATGTCGTTCTTCGTCACGGCGATGCTGGGCCTGCTGTACACGCTGCTGAACACGTACAGCATGTCGGTGCTGATGCTGCGGGTGGCGGAGACGGCCCTCGGCGCGGCCTGCGGGGTGTTCGCCGCGGCGGTGGTGCTGCCCGTCCACACCGACCGCCGGACCAACGACCTGCTGGTGGCGGTCCTGGACCGGCTGGCGGACGTCACCCGGGGCGCCGTGGACCAGCTGAGCGGCGGGGCCGGCGGCGATCTGGTGGAGCAGGCGCGTGAGCTGGACCAGGCGCTGGCCGATCTGCGGGCGGCCACCCAGCCGCTGACCCACCCGATCACGCCGATGCGCTCGCGCCGGAACACGGCCCGGTACGTGGTGGCGCTGCTGGAGACCTGCGCGTACCACGGGCGGTCCCTCGCGGCCACCGCCGAGCTGCTGCCGACCCACCCGGCGATCGCGGCGGACCCGCGGCTGCGCGGGGCGTGCGGGCGGATCGTGCACAACATCGAGGCGATCGCGACGCATGTGGGCGACCCGCGGGCCGCCGTGGAGATCGAGAGCGGTCCGAGCATCGCGTCGATGCTGGAGCCGGGCACCCTGCGCACCCCGCGCTACGGCCGCGTGACCGACCGGGTGCTGCGCCATCTGCAACGGCTGGACGAGGCGGTGTCCGGTCTGGCGCGTCCGCTGGGCGTCACCGGCGGGCCGGCACGGCCGGGCAGGTGAGGGCCGGCGGGTTTCCGTCCGGATCGGCCCGGGTCCGCGACGCCCGGGTCCCGTCCGGGCCGGCGCGGGTCCGCGACCCCCGGTACGGCACTCCCCCAGCCTTCGGCCGGGGTGCTCCCGCGCCGGTTCACCGCCGCCCGGCGGAGCCCGGGCGGCGGCCGCCGAGCGCCTCGTCACGGACCCGGGCGCAGCTGCGGCTGATCAGCCGGGAGACGTGCATCTGGGAGATGCCGAGCCGGTCGGCGATGCGGCTCTGCGTCATGTCCTCGAAGAAGCGCATGTAGAGGATGGCCCGCTCGCGCTCCGGCAGCCGGCGCAGCCCCTCCTTGGCGGCCTCGCGGTCGATCACGACGTCGAAGGAGCCGTCCGCCGCACCGAGGGTGTCGGCGAGGCTGTAGCCGTCGTCACCGGCGGACATCTCGGCGTCCAGCGAGAGGGTGCTGAAGCTCTCCAGCGCCTCCATCCCGGCGGACACCTCGTCCTCGGTGAGCCCGGTGTGGGCGGCGATGTCCGCGACGGCGGGCTCGGGGCTGCCGGGGTTCTGGGTGAGTTCGCGCCGGGCCACCCGGACCCGGTTGCGCAGCTCCTGCACCCGGCGCGGCACCCGCAGGGCCCACATCCGGTCGCGGAAGTGCCGCTTGACCTCACCGGTGATCGTCGGCACGGCGTAGCTCTCGAAGGCGCCGCGGGACGGGTCGAAGCGGTCGATGGCCTTCACCAGCCCCAGCGCGGCCACCTGGCGCAGGTCCTCCACGGACTCGCCGCGGTCGCGGAACCGGCCGGCGATCCGGTGGGCCATGGGCAGCCACGCGGTGACGAGTTCGTCGCGGGCGGCGTCGCGTTCGGGGCCGTCGTCCAGTTCCGCCAGCCGGGCGAACAGCGCCGCGGTGTCGGGGGCGTCGTCGTGGTTCCGCCGGCCGGGCGCCGCGCCACCGCTGGTGGTGACGGGGGCGTCGGGACGGTTTGTCGACATGTCGGTCAGCATGCGGAATCGCTCCTGAACGTGGGTTTCAGGGCACAGCCGGAACAGCGGTTCCGGGTCCTGCCCGAACGGTGATGTCAGGGTTCGCCGCGGGTGAGTGACCGAGCCCACCAGGAGGGGGCCCAGGCAGCCGAACTGTTCCCCGCTGGGCGAGCGCCTCCGGTCCGAAGCACGGAATTCCGCCTGCCCCCCGCCCAAACGGGCAAACACCGGTGAACGGAACTTCCGGCGATCGCCTCAGCGCAGCGGTACGACGGCCGTGATGCACTTGCCGCCGCGGGGCAGTTCCGCCACCCTGACGTCCCGCGCCAGCCGGCACACGATCGGCCAGCCGCGCCCGCCGGGCCGGGTACGGCCCTGCTCGTCGGCGGCCGGGGCGACCACGGGCAGCTCGTCGCTGCGGTCGCTGACCGAGACCCGTACGCCGCCGGAGTCGACGTCGACGTCGAAGCCGGTGATGCCGCCGCCGTGCAGCAGGGCGTTGGTGGTGAGTTCCGAGGTGACCAGCAGGACGTCCTCCACGGTCTCGGCCGGGCACGCCAGGGCGCGGGCGCGGCACCCTTCGGTCATCGCGCGCTCGACCGTCTCGCGGGCCTCGGCGGGCCGGCCCGGCACCGGGCGGCGGGGTTTCGCAGGTGTGGCCAAGGAGCTGGTCCGGGGCTTGTCGCGCATCCGTTCCTCCCTGGAAGGTGCCCGAGTTGCGGTGCTCTCTCCCTTTCCGGCTGACCCCGCGGGCCGCTGTCAAACACCCTCGGTGCCGGTGTCATCACCGGCGTTCGGGCGGGTACCCGCACACCATGACCGATGTCGTGGACGCGGACGAGTTGCTGCGGCGGATCCGGCGGGGCCGGGAGCACGCGGCCGAGGAGGAGCGGGCCTGGCGGGAGCGGGCCCGGAGCCTGACGGCTACCGATCCGGAGGGCGCTCGGGAGGCGGCGGACCGGGCGCGGGCCTTCGAGGCGGTGCTGCGGGTGCTGGAGGAGATCGTGAGTCCGGGCCGGGGTCCGGAACGGGCGACAGGAGTGAAACAAGTCACTTGACCCGCTTTGCGCTACCGGTGGGTCCGACAAATGGTTTACCGTTCACCCATACGTGAGGCAGGAGCGTGCCGGACGGTCCGTCCCGGCTCCCCGCGTCACCACAGACGGCCCTGGCTGGCTTCCCCCGTCCAGCCAGGGCTTTTCTCTGCCCGCACGGCGACACGCGGACGGCCGGGCGCCTGCTTCGAGGTGCCCCGCACGGCGGCAGCGGCTGAAATGGGCTTGACAGCCTGATGCGGGACGCGGCACAGCCCCCGCCCCGCGACCTCCGCCGGCGAGGAGCCCCGCGCCATGACCAAAGCGATCAAACTGCTCACCGCCCTCCCCCAGGCGCAGCGCGAGCGGCTGATGGAGGTGGCCAAGGAGGTCTCCTTCCCGGAGGACACCCGCGTCTTCGAGGCGGGCGGCACGGCCGACCGGTTCTGGGTGATCCGTTCGGGCGCCGTCCACCTGGACCAGGAGGTCACCCCGCGCCGCCGGGTGACCGTGGCCACGCTCGGCGCGGGCGACCTGCTCGGCTGGTCCTGGCTGTTCCCGCCGTACCGGTGGGACTTCGGCGCGGTGGCCTTCAGCAATGTACGGGCCTACGAGTTCGACGGACCCTCGGTGCTCGCGCTGTGCGTGGAGGATCCGCTGCTCGGGCTCTCGCTGGTGCGGACGGTGGCCGAGATCCTCGCCCACCGGCTGGAGACGACCCGCGGGAAGCTGATGGACCAGTACACGATGCGCCGGGGGCGGGGCCCGCTGTAGCGCCGGTCGAGGCAACGCCCGTCCGCCGCGCGTCGCCGGGCGGGCCCCGCCCCCGCGAAGCGCGGCGGACGGGCCCCGGCGGTCAGATCCGGTACCGGCGCAGGGCCGGGACGGCGCCGGCCAGGACCAGCATCAGCACGACCACCAGCGCGCCGCCGCCCGCGACGGCGGCGCGCGGACCGAACGCCGCGCCCGCGGTGCCGTGCAGGACGTCGGCCAGGCGCGGGCCGCCCGCGACGACCACCGTGAACACGCCCTGCATCCGGCCGCGCATCTCGTCGGTGGCGGCCGACAGCAGGATGGCGCCGCGGAACACCATCGAGACCATGTCGGCGACCCCGGCCGCGGCGAGGAAGGCCACGGCGACCCAGAGGTTGCCGCTCAGCCCGAACCCGGCGATGGCGACACCCCAGGCGACGACCGCGCCGATGACCATCCAGCCGTGCCGGCGGGCCCTCGAGAACACACCGGAGAACAGGCCGCCGAGCACCGCGCCCACCGGAATGCCGGCGAACAGCACACCGAGCGCGAAGCCGGCGCCCCAGGAGCCGTACGTCTCCGCCGCCAGCTGCGGGAACAGGGCGCGGGGCATACCGAAGACCATGGCGATGATGTCGGCGAGGAAGGAGAGCAGCAGCACCTTGTGCCGCGATATGTAGCGGAACCCGGCGGCAATCTCGCGCACCCCGGCCCGGCGGGCGACTCCCTGGGCGAGCGGTGCCAGCGCGGGCAGCCGGTAGACGGCCCACACGGTCACGCACAGCGCCAGCGCGTCCACCAGATACAGCTCGGGCAGCCCGATGACCGGGATGAGCGCGCCGGCCAGCAGCGGGCCGGCCACCAGGCCCGTCTGCATCACCGTCGAGCCCAGCGCGTTGGCGGCGGGCAGCTGTTCCGCCGGCACCAGCCGGGCGATGGAGGCGGTGCGGGCGGGTGAGTTGAGGCCGAAGAACGCCTGTTGCAGCGCGAGCAGGACCATGAGGACGGCGACCGAGTCCAGACCGGTGACGGCCTGCGCCCAGAACAGCAGCGAGGTCACCGCGATGCCGGTGTTGGTGACCAGCAGCAGCTTGCGCCGGTCCACGGTGTCGGCGACCGCCCCGCCCCACAGTGCGAAGGCGACCATGGGCACCAGTCCGGCCAGGCTCGCGTAGCCGACCCAGGCCGAGGAGTGGGTGATGTCGTAGATCTGCTTGGGTACGGCGACGGCGGTCAGCTGGCTGCCGACGGCGGTGACGATGGTCGACGACCACAGTCGCCGGTAGGCGGGGATGCGCAGCGGGCGGGTGTCCATCGCCCAGCGGCGCCAGCCGCGCCGGGTCGGGGCCCCGGCCGCCGGCGCGTCGGTACCGGTCTCGGTGCTGCTGCTCGCGCTCGTGTCCACGGATGTCCTGGTTGCTCGATACATCTTTTCGCTTCGTCAAGCTGACTATCGCAGCAACATCGGTGCGCGCCGAACCGATTCCCCCGCACCCGTTCCGCGGTCTCCGGGCGGTCGTCCGGCGGTTGTCCCGTTTCACGTCGCTCCGACCGGTCACCCGATCCCGGAGAACGCAAGCCGAACGCGTGCGACAGGGCACGGACGACTTCGACCGATCCAGGAGACTTTCCATGGACAACTGGCGCGACCATGCCGCGTGCCGCCAGGAGGACCCCGACCTGTTCTTCCCGATCGGGACCACCGGGCCGGCGCAGGTGCAGACCGAGCAGGCCAAGGCGGTGTGCGGGCGCTGCCCGGTCCGCGAACAGTGTCTGGACTGGGCGCTCGACACCGACCAGAGCATCGGCGTCTGGGGCGGTACGACGGAACTGGAGCGCCGGGCACTGCGCCGCCGGGCGCGCTCCCGGCCACGGTCGGGCTGACGGCACCCGCCAGGGGCCCGGCGGACCCCTGGCGCACGGTCCCCCACCGCGGTTCCCGGGGCCCCGGACCGTCCCCCTGCCCCCGCAGGACCCAGGGACGCACGCCGGGGCCCCCGTCGTGCGGCGGGTGCGCGCAGTCGTAGGTGAGGCGGTCGGGAGGTGCGGGCGAGGGCGCCGGCCGCGTCGCCGCCCGGGGAGCGGGGCGGGGCGCAGTACTCTCGCAGGACCGTCCCCGACCCGGAAGGGGCTCCGTCCGTGAGCGTGCGCGTACGCCGGATCTACGAACCGCCCGAGCCCGACGACGGTCTGCGCGTGCTGGTCGACCGGCTGTGGCCGCGCGGGCTCGCCAAGGACGCGGCGCACATCGACGAGTGGCCGAAGGGGCTGACGCCGTCGGCCGAGCTGCGCACGTGGTACCACGGCGGTGGCTCGTACGAGGAGTTCCGCCGCCGGTACGAGGCGGAGCTGGACGCCCCGGAGGCCGCCGCGCTGTTCGAAGGCCTCCACAAGGCGGTCCGCGAGGGGCGGGTGACGCTGCTGACGGCGTCGAAGCGGCCGGAGCAGAGCCACGCGTCCGTGCTCGCGGAGCTGCTGGGGGGCTGAGGTCAGGCGGTCTGCCGGGCCGCCGCGCGGCCCGCGGCCCGGCCGGAGAAGAGGCAGCCGCCGAGGAAGGTGCCCTCCAGGGCGTTGTACCCGTGGACGCCGCCGCCGCCGAACCCGGCCACCGCCCGCCGCGTACAGTCCCTCGACCGGTGTGCCGTCGGTGCCGAGGGCACGGGAGTCCAGGTCGGTCTGGATGCCGCCGAGGGTCTTGCGGGTCAGCACGCGCAGCCGGACGCCGATGAGGGGGCCCGCGGCCGGGTCGAGGAGGCGGTGCGGAGCGGCGACCCGGCCGAGCCGGTCCCCGATGTAGCGGCGGGCGTTGCGGATGCCCTGGACCTGGGCGTCCTTGCTGTAGGGGTTGGCGATCTGGAGGTCCCGGGCCTCGATCTGGCGGCGCACCTCGGCCGCGTCCAGCAGCGGCCGGCCGGTCAGCCCGTTCATCTTCTCCACCAGGCGCTCCAGGCTGTCCGCGGTGACGAAGTCCGCGCCCTTGTCGAGGAAGGCCCGCACGGGTGCGGGGGCGCCCTTGCCGAGCAGCCGGTCGCGCAGGACGGCCCTGCGGTCCTTGGCGGTGATGTCGGGGTTCTGCTCGGAGCCGGAGAGCGCGAACTCCTTCTCGATGATCTTCCGGGTGAGGACGAACCAGGAGTGGTCGTGGCCGGCGAGGTCCTCGGTAGTGCGCAGGTACCTGAGGGTGCTCAGGGTGTCGTAGCCCGGCAGGCAGGGGTCGGGGAGACGGCGGCCGAGGGCGTCGAGCCAGACGGAGGACGGGCCGGGCAGGATGCGGATGCCGTGGCCGGGCCAGACGGGGTCCCAGTTCTGGAGGCCCTCGGTGTAGTGCCACATGCGGTCGCGGTTGACGAGCCGTACGCCGGCCTCGGCGCTGATGTCGAGCATGCGGCCGTCGACGTAGGCCGGGACGCCGGTGACCATCTCGGCGGGGGGCGTGCCGAGCCGTTCGGGCCAGTGGCGGCGGACGATGTCGTGGTTGGCGCCGATGCCGCCGGTGGTCACGACGACGGCCTGGGCGGTGAGTTCGAACTCGCCGGCGCGGTCGCGTCCGGAGGGGGCGCCGCGCGGGGAGTCGTCGGGGGCGAGGACCGTGCCGCGCACGCCGCGGGCCGTGCCGCCCTCGACGACCAGTTCGTCGACCCGGTGGCGGTGGTGGAAGGTGAGCAGTCCGTCCCGGGCGGCCTGCCGGGCGTACCGGACGAAGGGCTCGACCACGCCGGTGCCGGTGCCCCAGGCGATGTGGAAGCGGGGCACGGAGTTGCCGTGTCCGTCCGCCCGCAGGTCGCCGCGCTCGGCCCAGCCGACGGTGGGCAGCAGTTCGATGCCGTGTCCCCGGAGCCAGGACCGCTTCTCGCCGGCCGCGAACTCGACGTAGGCGCGGGCCCAGCGCACCGCCCAGGAGTCCTCGTCGGCGAGCCGGTCGAACCGGGCGCTGCCCTGCCAGTCGTTCCAGGCGAGGCCGAAGGAGTCCTTGATGCCGAGGCGGCGCTGCTCGGGCGAGTCGACGAGGAAGAGCCCGCCGAAGGACCAGTACGCCTGGCCGCCGAGGTTGGCGGCGTTCTCCTGCTCGACCAGGGCCACCCGGCGGCCCCGGCTGGTGAGTTCGTGCGCGGCGACGAGGCCGGCGAGGCCCGCTCCGACGACGATGACGTCCGCGTCCATGGCGTGTGTGTCCTTCCCTCAAGGTGCTCGTGAGGCCCGTTGGCGGGGTGGTGCGGGGAGGCGTCCGCGTCATGCGGGGACGTGGCCGCCGTCCGTGAGCAGCGCGGTGAGCAGTCGCCCGAGCCAGGCCCGGGCGGCCTCGACGTCCCGGTCGAGCAGCAGCTGGGTGGTGACCCCGTCGTACGCGGCGACCACGGCGCGGGCGGCGCCGTCCGCTCCGCCCAGGACGGCGGGCGGCGCGGTTTGTCCGCGGGCCCGGGAGAGCCGGTCGGCGATGGCCTCCCGGAGCCGGGCCCGGTGGTCGAGGAGGGCCCGGGCGACGGCCGGTTCGCGGGCGGCGCGCACCAGGAAGTCGGTCTTCACCAGCAGCCAGTCCACATCGAGCAGCAGCACCTCGGTGACCCGGTCCACGGCGGCGGGCACGTCGAGGCCGGGCCCGTCCTGGGCGAGCGCGTCGGCCACCTGGGCCGCGATGAGGTCGGCGCGCTCCCGGTACAGGGCGAAGAACAGCTCGTCCAGGGTGGCGAAGTTCGAGTAGAAGGCGCCCCGGGTGAAGCCGGCCGCCTCGCACACCTCCTCGATGGTGACCCGCCCGAAGCCCTTGGCCGCGAACACGGCGAACGCCGCGTCGAGCAGCCGGGCACGGGTACGGCCCCGGCGCCTCGTGACGCGGCGGGGCGGGTCTTGCTCTCGCCCCTGCTCCGGCTCCACGGCACCACCGCCCCTTCCGCTCGATACAGGAACGTATCGAATACATCCGCGTATCGGAAGCCTCGCGGCGCGGGCGCTCCCCGACCCGGCCCCCGGTGATCGAATGGAACGTATTTTCGATTCAGGAGTACGCTGGACGCATGTCCACGCACCTCCAGGGCTCCCTGTTCGACCAGACCGACGAGCTGCGGCTCGGCCCGCTCGACGGGCTGCGCCGGACCGAGCTGGACGCCGGCGCCTGGATCGACGTGCTGCCGGGCTGGCTGAGCGGAGCCGACGCGCTGTTCGAGACACTGGCCGGGAACGTGCCGTGGCGGGCGGAGCGCCGGAAGATGTACGACCACGTGGTCGCCGTACCCCGTCTGCTGGCCTTCTACGGCGCCGGGGACCCGCTCCCCCACCCGGTCCTGGCCGAGGCCCGCGACGCCCTGTCCCGGCACTACGCCGGAGAGCTGGGCGAGCCGTTCACCACCGCCGGGCTCTGCTTCTACCGCGACGGCCGGGACAGCGTGGCCTGGCACGGGGACCGCACCGGCCGGGGCTCCCGGGAGGACACGATGGTCGCGATCCTCTCCGTCGGCGAGCCGCGCGACCTGCTGCTGCGCCCGGCCGGCCGGGGCGGCACGACGGTGCGGCGGCCGCTCGGCCACGGCGACCTCATCGTGATGGGCGGCTCCTGCCAGCGCACCTGGGAGCACTGCGTCCCCAAGAGCACCCGGGCCGCGGGCCCGCGCATCAGCGTCCAGTTCCGGCCGCACGGCGTGCGCTGACCGGCCGGCCGCACCCGTTGCGGGAAGCGGCGGCGCGTCTGATTGGCTGTCCTCCCACGAACGGTCGCGCAGGGCTCGGAGAGATCATGCGAGCAGAGGTACACCAAGTCGCCGACGGCGCCTACCTGGTGCACGGCAACAACGTCAACTGGGTCATCCTCAAGGAGGGGGACGCCGTCACCCTGGTGGACACCGGCTACCCGGGGGACCGCCAGGGAGTGCTGGACTCACTGGCCCGGGTGGGCGGTTCACCGGAGGCGGTCGCCGCCGTGCTGATCACCCACGCGCACAACGACCACCTCGGCTCGGCCGAGTTCCTGCGCGCCGCCTACGGCACGCCGGTCTACCTGCACCCCGCCGAAGTACCGCACGCCCGGCGGGACTTCCTCCAGCAGGCCACCATCAAGGACGTCGTGCGCAACGCCTGGCGGCCGGGTGTCCTGCCCTGGGCGGTGCACGTGATCAAGGCCGGCGGCACCGACCACAACCCGGTCACGGAACCCGAGCCGTTCCCGGTCGCCGACGGTCCGCTCGACCTGCCCGGCCGTCCCGTGCCGGTGCACACCCCCGGCCACACCGACGGGCACGCGGTCTTCCACCTGCCCGCCGCCGGGATCGTCATCTCCGGGGACGCCCTGGTCAGCGGGCACGCCACGTCCCGGGTCAAGGGCCCCCAGCTGCTGCCGGACTTCTTCCACCACGAGCGCGCGCGGACCCTGGCCTCGCTGGAGCTGATCGGGGCGCTGGAGGGCGACACACTGCTCCCCGGCCATGGGCCGGTGCACCGCGGTCCGGTGCGCGCGGCGGCCGAGCTGGCCCGGGAACGCGTTTCGTAGCACGGGTGCGGGCGCCGTCCACCGTCACCGGCCGGGCTCCCGGAACCCGGGCCGGGCCGGTGCGCGCTCGGCGGGGCCCCGGGAACGCGGGCCGGGCCCCGGAATCCGTGACCGGGCTGCCGGGAGCGGCGTCCGGGGCCTTAGGGTGCGTCCCATGGCCTTGCAGATCAGTGCCACGAATCCGGAGCACCCCGCGCTCCTGCTCGCCCTGCCGTGGGACACCCCGCTGGAGGAGTGGCCCGAGGAGTACCTCGTGCCGCTCCCCCGCGGCATCTCCCGGCACGTGGTGCGCTACGCCCACGCCGGCGACGAGGTGATCGCCGTCAAGGAGCTGGCCGAACGACCCGCGCTGCGCGAGTACGAGCTGCTGCGCGACCTGGACCGGCTCGGCATCCCCGCCGTCGACCCGCTCGCCGTGGTCACCGGCCGCGTCGACCACGCGGGCGCCCCGCTGGAGCCGGTGCTGATCACCCGGCACCTGCGCGGCTCGCTGCCGTACCGGTCGATGTTCGAGACCACCATGCGCCCGGCGACCATGCACCGGCTGATGGACGCCCTGGCCGTGCTGCTGGTCCGGCTCCATCTGGCGGGGTTCGCCTGGGGCGACTGCTCGCTGTCCAACACCCTCTTCCGGCGGGACGCGGGCGCCTACGCGGCCTATCTGGTCGACGCCGAGACGGGCGACCTGCACCCGCGGCTCAGCCCCGGGCAGCGGGAGTACGACCTGGACCTGGCCCGCGTCAACATCAGCGGCGAGCTGCTGGACCTGGAGGCGTCCGGCGCGCTGCACCCGGCCGTCGACCCGGTGGAGTTCGGCCATGAGATCTGCACCCGCTACCAGGGGCTGTGGCAGGAGCTGACCCGCACCTCGGTGTACCCGGCGGGCAAGTACCACTACATCGAGCGCCGCATCAGGCGCCTGAACGACCTCGGTTTCGACGTCGCCGAGATGCAGATCGAGCACTCCTCCAACGGCGACACGGTCACCTTCGTGCCGAAGGTCGTGGACGCCGGCCACCACCAGCGGCAGCTGCTCCGGCTGACCGGTCTGGACACCGAGGAGAACCAGGCGCGGCGGCTGCTGAACGACCTGGAGAGCTGGATGGCCACCCAGGACGACTACGCGCCCGGCGATCCCCTGGCCGCCCGCCCCGAGGTGCTGGCGCACCGCTGGGTGCGGGACGTGTTCCGGCCGACCGTGCGGGCGGTGCCGCCGGAGCTGCGCGGCTCGATGGACCCGGCCGAGATCTACCACCAGCTGCTCGAACACCGCTGGTACCTGTCCGAGCACGCGCAGCACGACATAGGTCTGGACACCGCCGTCAAGGACTACACCGAGAACGTCCTGCCCCGGGCGCGGGCCAGCCTGGAGCCGGCCGAACCGGAGTAGCTCACTCGTGCGGGACCACGGCCACCGGGCAGTCGGCGTGGTGCAGCACCCCGTGCGCGACCGAACCGATCCGGGCGCCCACGGCGGTGCGGCGCGCCCGGCGCCCGACGACCATCAGCTGGGCCCGGCCGGACAGCGACAGCAGCACCTGGCCCGCGCTGCCCATCTCCACGTGCTCGGCCACGGGCACCTCCGGGAACCGCTCGCGCCACGGCTGGAGCGCCTCGGCCAGCGCCTGCTTCTCGTACGGCTCCAGACCGCCCGCCTCGTCGAGCAGCCTGAGCGAACCGGGGCTGTAGGCGAAGACCGGCGGCAGGGTCCACGCCCGCACCGCCCGGACGGCCGCGCCGCGCGCGGCGGCCGTCTCGAACGCGAACCGCAGCGCCGCCGCGCTGTCCTCGGGGCCGCCCTGCTGGCCGACGACGACGTCCCGGCCTGCCACCTCCGCCGTGGGCTCGGCGCCGGCCCGGACCAGGACGACGGGCCGGGTCGCCTCCGCGATCACCTGCTGGCCGACCGAGCCCAGCAGGAACCCGACCACGGGCCCGTGCCCGCGCGAGCCGAGGACCAGCATCTCCGCCCCGGCCGCCGCCTCCGCCAGCGCGTGCCCGGCGCCGGCCTCCACCACGTCGGTGGTCACCGCCAGCCCGGGGTGCCGCTCGGTGACCGTGCGCACCGCCTCCGCCACGCCCTCCGACACCCACCCCCGCTGGGTGTCCCGGTCGGCGGCGGCGAGCGCCTCGGCGTACCGCCAGGCGTGCACCACCCGCAGCGGCAGCTCCCGCCGCACGGCCTCCCGGGCCGCCCAGTCCAGCGCGGCCAGGCTCTCCTCCGTACCGTCCACCCCTGCCGTGATCGGGCGTGTCATCCGTGGGCCTCCTCGTCGTTCGCGGTCGCGTGCCGCCGGTGTCCGCCGTCGGGCACCGGCGCACACGATGATCTCCGGGCCGCGCCCCGGCGCACCAGCCGGCCCCGCGGGCGGCGCGCGATGGGCGCTGTGAGGCAAGCGGCGGTCCCCGTCGGGCAAGCGGGACCCGAGGTACCGACCATAGGATGGCCGGAAACCGGCACGGCGTCCCGCCAGGGCACCGGGCCGGGGATCAGGCAATCGGGTGGGGAGTCGTATGGCACAGGCCGCCGACGCAGCGCGGACCGTCATCCTGACCGTGGACGACGATCCGGGGGTCTCCCGTGCCGTCGCCCGCGACCTCAGGCGGCGCTACGGCGAGTCGTACCGGATCGTGCGCGCGGAGTCCGGCGAGTCGGCGCTCGAGGCGCTGCGCGAGCTGAAGCTGCGCGGCGACCTGGTGGCGGTGATCCTGGCCGACTACCGCATGCCGCAGATGAACGGCATCGAGTTCCTGGAACAGGCCCTGGACGTGTACCCGGGCGCGCGGCGGGTGCTGCTGACCGCGTACGCGGACACCAACGCGGCGATCGACGCGATCAACGTGGTCGACCTCGACCACTACCTGCTCAAGCCCTGGGACCCGCCGGAGGAGAAGCTCTACCCGGTCCTCGACGACCTGCTGGACGCCTGGCGGCACAGCGCCTACAAGCCGGTGCCCAGCACCAAGGTCGTCGGGCACCGCTGGTCGGCGCGGTCCTCGGAGGTGCGGGAGTTCCTCGCCCGCAACCAGGTGCCGTACCGCTGGTACTCGGTGGAGGAGCCGGAGGGGCAGCGGCTGCTGGCCGCCGCCGGGCAGGACGGGCAGCGGCTGCCGCTGGTGATCACCCCAGACGGCACGGCCCTGGTCGAGCCCGAGGCGTCCGAGCTGGCTGCGCGGGTCGGGCTCGCGACGACGCCGGCGGCCGACTTCTACGACCTCGTCGTGATCGGCGGCGGCCCGGCCGGCCTGGGCTCGGCCGTGTACGGCGCCTCCGAGGGGCTGCGGACGGTGCTGGTGGAGCGGGAGGCGACCGGCGGGCAGGCCGGGCAGAGCTCCCGCATCGAGAACTACCTGGGCTTCCCGGACGGCGTCTCCGGCGCCCAGCTCACCGGCCGGGCGCGGCGGCAGGCGGCCAAGTTCGGCGCCGAGATCCTCACCACCCGTGAGGTGACGGGGCTGGAGGTGAACGGCGCCGCGCGGGTGGTGCGGTTCGCGGACGGCTCGGCGATCGCCGCGCACAGCGTGATCCTGGCGACCGGCGTGCAGTACCGGCAGCTGGACGCGGCGGGCTGCACCGACCTGACCGGCTGCGGGGTGTTCTACGGCTCGGCGCTGACCGAGGCCGCGTCCTGCCAGGGGCACGACGTGTACATCGTCGGCGGCGCCAACTCGGCGGGCCAGGCGGCGATGTACCTGTCCCGGTTCGCCAAGTCGGTGACGCTGCTGGTGCGCGGCCCGGACCTGACGGCGTCCATGTCGTACTACCTGATCCAGCAGATCAACGACGCCCCGAACATCTCGGTGCGCTGCCACACGGTGGTCGACGAGGCGCACGGCACCGAGCGCCTGGAGCAGCTGACCCTGCGTCAGGTGGAGACCGGTGAGCGCGAACGGGTCGACGCCGAGTGGATGTTCGTGTTCATCGGCGCCGCCCCGCTGACCGACTGGCTGGGCGATACGGTGCTGCGCGACCGGCGCGGCTTCATCCTGGCCGGACCCGACCTGACCGCCGACGGACGGCCGCCCGCCGGCTGGGAGCTGGACCGGCCGCCGTACCACCTGGAGACCAGCATTCCCGGTGTGTTCGTCGCGGGCGACGCGCGCGCCGAGTCCGCCAAGCGGGTCGCGTCCGCCGTCGGAGAGGGAGCCATGGCCGTGATGCTCGTCCACCGCTACCTGGAGCAGTCGTGAGCGGGCAGCTGATGCCGTGCAGCCCGCGGGAGGTCGGCTCGCTGTTCCTCTTCGAGAAGCTGAGCCCCGAGCAGCTGGGCCGGCTGTGCGCGGCGGGCCGGGTGGAGCTGTTCCAGCCCGGCCCGGTGTACACCGAGGGCGACGCCGCCACCTGCCTCTTCGTGATGATCGAGGGCGCGGTGGTGCTGTCCCGCCGGGTCGGCGGCGACGACGTGGAGGTCACCCGGACCGCGCAACGCGGGGTGTACGGGGGCGCGATGCAGGCCTACCTCGGCGACCGGGTGCGGCAGGTCTACAACAACTCCATGCGGGTCACGGAGCCGACGCGGTTCTTCGTGCTGCCCGCGGACGTCTTCGCGGAGGTCGTGCGCGACTGGTTCCCGATGGCCGTGCACCTGCTGGAGGGCCTGTTCTTCGGCACGAAGAACACCCAGGCGATGGTCGGGCAGCGGGAACGGCTGCTGGCGCTGGGCTCGTTGTCGGCGGGGCTCACGCACGAGCTGAACAACCCCGCGGCGGCCGCGGTGCGGGCCACCGCGTCCCTGCGGGAGCGCGTGGCGAAGATGCGGCGCAAGCTCGGCCTGATCGCCGAGGGGCCGTTCTCCCGCGAGTGCCTGGCGAGCCTGGTCGAGATCCAGGAGCGCACCGCGGAGCGGGTGGGCAAGGCCCCGGCGCTCAGCCCGCTGGAGGCGTCCGACCGGGAGGACACGCTCGCCGACTGGCTGGAGGACCACGGCATCGAGCAGGGCTGGCAGGCGGCGCCCGTCTTCGTGCAGGCCGGGCTGGACGTGGACTGGCTGGAGCAGGTCGCGGCGGCGGTGGACGAGGAGATCCTGCCGAACGCGGTGGGCTGGCTCAGCTACACCGTCGAGACCGAGCTGCTGATGAACGAGGTCGAGGACTCCGCCACCCGCATCTCGCACCTGGTCGACGCGGCCAAGCAGTACTCGCAGCTGGACCGGGCGCCGTACCGGGTGGTGGACGTGCACGAACTCCTCGACAGCACGCTGGTGATGCTGTCGGGGAAGATCGGGCCGGGCATCGGGATCGTCAAGGAGTACGACCGCACGCTCCCGCCGGTCCCCGCCTACCCGGCGGAGCTGAACCAGGTGTGGACCAATCTGATCGACAACGCCGTCTCCGCCATGAACGGCGCGGGCGGGCAGGGCACGCTGACCGTGCGGACGGGACTCGACCACGAGCGGCTGCTGGTGGAGTTCCGGGACACCGGGCCCGGCGTCCCGCCGGAGATCAAGGACCGGATCTTCGATCCGTTCTTCACCACCAAGCCGGTCGGCGAGGGCACCGGGCTCGGCCTGGACATCTCCTGGCGGATCGTCGTCAACAAGCACCACGGCACCCTGCGCGTCGAGTCCGTCCCCGGCGACACGCGCTTCCAGGTGCTGCTCCCCCTGACCGCCCAAACCCCCGACGAGGAGCCGGTATGACCGAGGCCCACGGAATCGACCCCACCGTCCCGCCCAGCGGCACGGGCTGCCTGGAGTGCGAACAGACGGGCGGCTGGTGGTTCCATCTGCGCCGCTGCGCGAGTTGCGGGCACATCGGCTGCTGCGACGACTCCCTCTCGAAGCACGCCACCGCCCACTACCGGGCGACCGGGCACCCGCTGATCCGCAGCTTCGAGCCGGGCGAGGACTGGTTCTGGGACTACACCACGGAGGAGTTGTACGAATCCGGTCCCGAACTGGCCCCGCCGACCTACCACCCCGCCGACCAGCCGGTCCCGGGCCCGGCCGGCCGGGTGCCGAAGGACTGGCCGCGGCTGCTGGGCTGACGCGGGCAGGCCGCCCCGGCGGTGTCGTCGGTGCCGCGCGCCAGGACGACGTGTCCCGCATCCCCGTCAAGCCGGGCGCCGGCCGGGCCCGGGTGGCTCCGCGCCCCCGGGCCCGGCCGGTTCCGTTTCACCGGGCGCAGTCGAGCCGGTTCAGGTCGACGGCGTCGGCCAGCGCCTGCATGCCCTTGTCGTTGGGGTGCACATGGTCCCCGCCGTCGAAGAAGGGCAGCATGCGCTCGGGGTCGTAGGGGCTGCGCAGGACGCGGTCGAAGTCGGTGACGGCGTCGAACTCCCCGCTGCCGCGCAGGTAGGCGTTCACCTCCTGGCGTACGGCCTCGGCGGGCGGGTCCCACTCCGGCCAGCCCTTGAACGGGCCGACGGTGGCGGCGACCACGCACTTGCCCGCCGCGTGCGCCCGCCGGGCGATCTCCCGGTAGCCGGCGACGAGATCGGCCGCGGTGACCCCGGTGTGCGCCTTGAGGTCGTTGACGCCTTCGAAGAGGAAGACGGTGCGCACCCCGGGCTGGCTGAGGACGTCCCGGTCGAGCCGGTGCAGCGCGGCCTGTCCGGGGCCGTCCGCGAGCACCATGTTGCCGGAGATGCCCTCGTTGGCCACGCCCTGGACGGCCGCGCCGACCGTGCGCAGGCGCCGGGCGAGGTAGTCGGGCCAGCGGCGGTTCAGGTCGGTGGTGGACTGCCAGCCGTCGGTGAGGGAGTCGCCGAGCGCGGCCACGGCGCCGTCGGCCGCGCGGGAGGGCCGTACGGAGACGGAGTCGAGGTACCACCAGGAGCCGGTCGTCCCCGTCCAGCCGGCGCCGCTCTCCTCGGCGGTGTGGTCCCCCGGCCCGGTGTACGAGGTCTGCATCGCCATCCAGTGACCGGTGGCGGGGCCGGCCGCGTCGGGGGTGCGCAGGCTGACGACCAGGTCGGCGCCGGCCGGGACGCGGCCGGGCAGCGGATCGCTCCAGACGGCGGCCCCGGCCGGGACGGTGACCGCGCGGGAGCCGCCGAAGGTGAGCGGCCGGTTGCTGCCCGGCCGCAGGGCGGCGCCCTGGGCGCGCAGGCCGGCGTGGACGCCGTCGAGGGTCAGGGGGCGGTCGCCGAAGGCGTTGCTGAAGCGGACGCGCAGGTCGTCGCCGCCGACGCTGGTGCGGACGACGAGCCGGTAGCCCTGGCCGGCGGTGCCCTCCCCCATGCGGTCGGCACTGGCCGCCCAGGTGACGACGCCGGAGGCCCGGGGGGCCGGCGCGGGCGGGGTGGCGGCCCGGGCGGCGGACACGGGCAGGCAGGCGAGGGCCGTGAGCAGGGCGGCGGCGAGGCGGCACCGGCGCCGGGACCGGCCGGTCACCGGCCGAAGTCCCGGAGCGTGACGGCCTCGCCGGGTCGCACCCGGACCGTTCGGAACCTGCCTGCGTGTCCCACGGAGGCCATGGTCCCGCCGGTGCTGCGGATGCGCACCTCGGTGGGTGTGCCGTCCCGCCAGTGCAGGTCGACGAGGAAGCCGCCGCGGGCCCCGGCCCCGGTCAGCGAACCGGCGGCGGACCAGGCGGCGGGGAGGGCGGGCAGCAGTTCCAGGTGTCCGGGGCGGGAGTAGAGCAGCATCTCGGTGACGGCGGTGGGGGTGCCGAAGTTGGCGTCGATCTGGAAGATGCCCCGGCCGGGTTCCACCTCGTAGATGTCGAAGAGGTTGGGGGCGGTGCCGTTGCCGCCGCCGGTCGACGGGCGCAGGTTGTTCACGATGAGCCGGTACGCCTTCTCGGGGTTCTTCAGACGCGCCCAGCACAGGGCGCGCCAGGCGTTGGCCCAGCCGAAGCTGTTCATGCCGCGCGCGGTGAGCAGGGCGGTGGCTCCGGCGACGATCTCGGCGGGGGTGGTGCCGTCCGGCCGTATGCGGTCGCCGGGGAACAGGCCGACGAGCGGGGAGAGGTGCCGGTGGGTGGTCTCGCCGAGGTTGTCGGGGGACATCCACTCCTCCAGCCAGCCCGTCGTGGGGCTGACGGCCGGGAGGTGGAGGCGGTCGCGCAGGGCGCCGACGGTGCGCGCGTAGGCGGTGTCCCGGCCCAGTTCGGCGGCGGCGGTGCGGTAGTTGCCGAAGAGGGCGTGGACGAGTTCCTGCGCGTAGGTGATGCCCTTGGCGTCGAGCGGGCCGTGCTCCGGTGACCAGTCGCTGTCGGCGATGAGCACCTCGCGGCCGCTGTCGGGCAGGGTGTGGGTGAGCAGCCGGGCCTCCCAGAACTCGCAGGCGCCCTTGAGCAGGGGGTAGATCCGCTCCAGGTGGGCGCGGGAGCGGGTGTACTCGTAGTGCTCGAACAGGGAGTTGCACAGCCAGGCGTTGCCCGCCGGGTGCCACCACCAGCCGCCTCCGCCGTACGGGTTGGTGGAGATGGCGACGGTCCAGCCGGCGTTCTCGCCGCTGGAGTTGCGGTAGCGGTTGCGGGGGTCGTCGAAGAGCCGTGCGGTGAGGTCGGTCCAGGAGGGGAGCTGGGCGACGCAGTAGTCGGTGAGCGCGTCGAAGCAGGGTGACAGGCCGGTCCGGTCGGCCATCCAGTAGTTCATCTGGAGGTTGATGTCGGTGTGGTAGTCGGCCATCCAGTCCGGGTCGTTGCCGTCCAGCCAGGGCCCCTGGAGGCCGAGCGGCAGGCTGCCCCGGGAACCGGCGATCATCAGGTACCGGCCGAACTGGACGTAGGCGGCCTCCAGTTCGGGGTCGGGCTCGTTGTCGCGGGCGCGGGCCTGGATGCGCTCCCAGGTGTCCAGGGCACGCTGCTCGGCGGAGGAGGTGCCGAGGGAGAGGCCGAACCGGTCGAACAGGGCGCGGTGGTCGGCGATGTGGGTGCGCAGCAGGGCGCCGGCGGAGGTGCGGGCGGCGGCGCGGACCTTGGTGCGGGCCAGCTCCCGGGGGTCGAGGGCGGGGTCGCGGTAGTGGGTGGCGGGGTTCGGGGCGTAGTCGGTGCCGCCGCTGAGCACCACGGTCAGTTCCCGGCAGCCGGTGAACTCAAGGCCCGCGCCGGCCGTCCGGACGGTGCCGCCGCTGCCGTGCGCGGCGATCGCGGCGCCGTAGCGCAGGCCGCCCGCGAAGGACCCGGCGAAGGAGTCGGCCGTCCCGTGCTCGCCGTGGGTGCCGGCGAGGGTGACGGTGCCGGTGTAACGGCCGCCGCCGCTCTGGCTGAAGTGCAGCACGATGACGTCGTCGGGCCGGCTGGCGAAGAGCTGCCGCCGGTAGGTGACGCCGGAGCGGACGTAGGAGGTGGTGACCACGCCCTGGGCGAGGTCGAGGGTGCGGCGGTAGCCGGTGACGGCGGACAGGTCGTGGTCGGGCAGGTCGACGGTGAGCCGGGCGAGCAGGGTGAGGGAGCCGAAGTCGTCTCGGCCGTAGGGGAACTGGCCGTCGGCGTCCAGGGTGTCGTTGCGGCCGCCGGTCCACAGCGTGGCGTCGGTGACGAGGAGGAGTTCGCGGCCGGGGTCGTTGCCGGCGAGGGCGCCGAGGCGTCCGTTGCCGACCGGCAGGCCCTGCCGGATGAGCGAGTGCTCGTCGGCGGGGGCCCGCCACCACAGCTGGTGGCGGGCGTCGGCGGCGGGTGCCTCGGCGGGCCGCCGGGGGGCGGCGGTGGCGGTGAAGGCGGGAGTCGCGGCGAGGGCTCCGGTGGCGGCGGCGAGGGCGAGGAAGCCGCGTCTGCTGGGCGGGCGCTGCATGGCGGTTCCGATCACTGGCGGGGGGACGAGGGCACGTCGACGCGGTCGATGTCCGGGGCGTAGTCCGGACCGCTGTCGAAGGTGAGGGTGTTGCGGCCGGCCTTGAGGGTGACGGGGACGCTGACCGTCTCGACGGTTCCCCAGTCACCGGTGGAGGGGAAGGTGTGGCGGGTGGCGGCGCCGGAGCCGGCGGAGACGTTCACCGGGCGGGCGTCACCGCTGATGTAGGCCACCTTGACCAGGTAGGTGCCGGGCCGGTCCACGACGATGTCGTTGAAGCGGAGCGTGCCGCCGGTGTAGAGGTCGCCGACCTTCTTGCCGCCGGAGCAGGCGGCGCAGTCGGCCACGGAGGCCCGGCCGCCCAGCGTGTTGGCGGCGGCCTCGGCCTCGTATCCGGTGGTGGCGACGGCGCCGCCGTGCGGGGTGACGGTGAACAGCCGGGAGCCGTGGGCGGGCAGCGCCTCGGTGATGCCGTTCCGGTAGGTGCCGAGGTTCTCGTGGTTCCACAGGTCGCGTACGGAGGCTCGGCCGGTGAAGCCGAGGGCGGAGAAGTCGGCGGTGACGGCGGACGGCGAGTCGGCGAGGTTGAACAGGGCGACCGTGGTGGTGCCGTCGGGGTTCTTCGCGGCCCACACCTGCTGGGGGTCGGAGGGGGTGACCGGCCGGGCGGGCGGGCCGTCGCCCTGGTCGACGGCGATGACCTCGCGGTTGGTGAGGAGCTTCACGCCGTAGTCGTCCAGCCGGGTGAGGTCGTCGCCGGTGTAGAGCGGGGACTTGGCGATGGCCCACAGGGTGGCGTAGGTCTGCCGTTCGGCCTTGGTCAGGCCGTCCATGGCGCCGTTGCCGACGTCGAGGGAGTCCAGGTCGTTCCAGCCGCCGGGACCGGCGTGCCGGGTCCAGCCGGGGGTGTCGGTGAAACGGTCGTCGACGGAGTTCTCCCAGCTGACGAGGGTGTTGCAGTAGCACTCGACGTCGGTGTCGACGCGCCAGCCCTGGGAGTGCTTCTTCCAGTCGGCGGCGTGGCCGATGTCGAGGGACCAGGACAGCTCCAGGTGCATGGGGCGGCCGGTGGCGGCGATCGCCCGCTGCCAGGCGGCCACGTCGGCGACGTTGTCGTAGTTGTCGCCGCTCTTGAACGAGCCGGGGCCCACGCCGTCGAGTTTGAGGAAGTCGTACCCCCAGGAGGCGAGCAACCGGGCCTGGGAGTCTATGTACTTCTGCGCGCAGGGTTTGCCGAAGTCGAGTTTGTAGGCGCTGTCCCAGCCGTTGGTGGTGCGCAGGTCGCCGTGGACGATGTCGGCGGTGGTGCAGCCGTCGGCGTCGTCGACCGGTACCTTGCCGTCGCCGTACGCCTCCTTCTCCAGGCCGACGGGCAGGTAGATGCCGGCTTTCAGGCCGAGGCCGTGGATGTGGTCGGCGACCGCCTTCATGCCGTGCGGGAAGCGGTCCGGGTCGGCCCGCTGGCGTGCGTGGGCGTCGAAGGCGGGCTTCCAGTCCTGGTCCCGCCACCAGCCGGAGTCGATGTTGACGTACGTGTAGCCGTACGGCTTCAGCTTCTTCGCCAGGGCGTCGGCCTGCTTGAGGACGTTCGCCTCGGTCAGGTAGCTGTAGTCGCCGTCCGGGTTGAGGCCGGGGTACTTGGACGACTGCATGCTCCAACTGGACCAGCCCATGAAGGGCTTGGCGGCGAGATCCGGCGCGGTGCCGGTGCCCGCGGTGGCCGTGTGCGCGGAGCCGGTGCGCGCGGTGGCCGGGGCGGCCGTGGCGATGCCGGTGCCGAGCCCGGCGGTGAGGGTCAGCGCGACGGCGGCCGCGAGTCCGCGCGCGGGCAGGACGGGGTACGAGGGTGACCTCATGGGCCGTACCTCCTGGGTGGGTTCGGGTCGGGCCGGATCAGCCCTTTCCGCTGCTGGGGTCGGGGGTGATGAAGGTCTGGATGGCGACGGCGGCTGCGCCGCGCGCCCATTCCTCGAAGGGCAGCGGGCGGGTCCGCACGTCGCACCGGGCGGCGGAGCCGAAGGCGGCCGTGCCGAACGCCTCCCGGATGTGCGCCGCGAAGAGGTCGTGGGCGTCCAGTCCCTCGCCGGAGATGATCACGCGTTCGGGGCCGAACAGATTGGCGACTGCGGCGATGCCCCGGCCGATGGCGGCCCCCGCCCGGGCGTAGACCTCGCGGACGCCCGGCACCCCCTGGTGGGCCAGGGCCGCCGCCTCCGGGCCGTCGGCGACCGGGCGTCCGGTGACCGCGCGGACGCGGGCGACGATCGCGGCCTCCCCGGCGACGGCCTCCAGACAGCCGCGGTTGCCGCAGTGGCACCGGGGTCCGGCGGGGTCGGCGACGAGGTGCCCGATCTCCCCCGCCACGCCGTGGGCTCCGGCGACCACCCGGCCGTGCACCACCAGTCCGCACCCGATGCCGGCGCCGACGGTCACCACGGCGAAGTCGCGCAGCCCGGCGCCCGCACCGAACCACTGCTCGGCCACGGTGAGCGCGCGTACGTCGTTGTCGACGGTGACCGGCAGCCCGCAGGCGGCCGCGGCGAGCCGGGCCAGCGGCACGTCCCGCCAGTCGAGGAAGGGCGAGTAGCGCACCACCCCCTCGGCGCGGTCGACGTCCCCCGAGACGGCGATGCCGAGGCCGGCCACCGGGGCGTCCGACTCGGCGGCGTGGGCCAGGAGTTGGCGGACCAGGGCGGCGATGGCGGCCAGTGCGGGCCCGGCGGCCCGGTCCGGCAGGGGGGCGCGGCGGGCCAGCCGGACCCGGCAGCACAGGTCGGTCAGCACGGCGATCACCTCGTCGCCGGTCACCTTCACCCCGGCGAACAGGGCGCGTTCGCCGTTGACCCGGATCAGCCCGGCGGGCCGGCCGAGGGCGGGGCGGGCGTCCTCACCGCCGCCCTGCCCCGATCCGGCGTCCTCCGCCAGGTAGCCGGCGGCCAGCAGGGGGCGTACGGCCTTGGTCACGGCGGCCGGGGACAGCCCCGCCCGGCGGCCCGCCTCCAGACGGGTCAGCGGGCCGTGGGAGAGCACCGCCGTGAACACCTGGGCGGCGGCCGGCGTGTGCGCCGGGAACGTCTCGGCGTGCGGGGTCGGACGCATGGCCGGGAACCTAGGGGTCTTATTTTCCGCTGTCAATAAAAAAAGCGGCGGCTGTTACGGAGGCGGCCGGCCCCACGTCCGCGCGCGGTCCCGGACACGCGGATGCCCCGCACGGGGCGGGGCATCCGGTGGTACCGCCGTGTGCCGGCGTTTCGTCAGTGGCGGGCGCGCGGCGTGTTGGCGGCGGTCACGTTGACCGCGGCCCACGACGCGTCGACCGTCTTGTACTCGGTGCTGGTCGCGCCGTACAGGTCCTTGGCCGCCTTCAGCGTCGCGGTGCGCGCCTGGTGGAAGTCGGTGCTGGAGACCATGTAGCGGGTGAGCGCACGGTAGTAGATGGCGGTGGCCTTGGTGCGGCCGATGCCCTTGACCGTGACGTTGTGGTAGGTCGGCGAGTTGTAGGTGACGGTGCCGATCGTCTTCTTGCCGCTGCCCTCGGCGAGGAGGTAGTAGGCGTGCGAGGAGACTCCGGAGCCTGCGTGCACCTCGGTGTAGTAGGTGTCCGCGGACCAGTAGTCGATGGTGCCCTCGAGCTTGTCCAGCGAGGGGTGGTCCAGGCGGCGCAGGAACTTCTGCGCGAGGCCCAGCTTCTCCCCGACGAGGTAGTCCGGGGTGTCCTTCGCGTTCTTGGCGTAGAACTCGACGTTCGAGCCGAAGATGTCCGCGAGGGACTCGTTCAGCGAGCCCGGCTCGCCGTACTGGTTGCCGTCGGAGTCGACGATGGTCGGCTGGAGGTCGGCGGTCGCCTCCACCACGCCGTGGGTCAGCTCGTGACCGGTGACGTCGAGGACCACGAGCGGCTTCTTGAACATCTGGCCGTCGCCGTCGCCGTACAGCATGCAGTTGCAGGTGGGGTCCCAGAAGGCGTTGGCGACCTTCTTGCCCCAGTGCACCATCGCCTGCGCGGGCTTGCTGTTGTTCGCGATGCCCTTGCGCTGGAAGGTGCTCTTGTAGAAGTCGAGCGTCTTCGTGATGCCGTACTGGGCGTCGGCGGCGGCGCTGACCCGGCTGCTGGTCGCGCCGTTGCCCCACACGTTGGTCGTGTTGGTGAACTTCGTGCCGGCGCTGAACTTCTCCGTGTACGAGCCCTTGGCGTCCCGCGTCTCGGTGCCGTACCGGTTCGGGTCCTTGAGCTGGTAGTGGCCGCTCGAGGTCTGCGTGGTGGTCAGACCGACGGTGCCCACGAAGAGGGTCTTGCCGGTGCCCTTGGCGGCCGACGGGTAGGTCGTGGCGCCGGAGGCGGCCGAGCCGACCAGACCGGACGCGGCGGAGGCGGAGCCGGTGGCCGGGTCGATGGTCTCGCCGCGCTCGCGCAGGGCCTCGATCAGCTTCGGGGACAGGAACTCGTCACGGTTCGGCGTGTTGCTGCGCACCTTGCCGGTGACCGCGTCGACGACGACCGTGCGGGAGGTGTCCTTGTCGGTGACGGTGACCTGGTAGGCGAGGGCCGAGGCGCCGCCCCGGGCGTCCACCACGAGCCGGGCGCCGGCCGCCTCGCCCTTGGCGGCCTTGGCGGCCTTGGCGGCGGCCTGGCCGGCGGTCAGCCTGGCCTTGGCGGCGGGCTTGACCGTGTGGTCGGCCGCGCGGGTCACGCCCGTGTAGCCGAGTGTGCGGCCGAGGTGGACGACGAGGTCGCCACCGAGCACCGGGAGGCCGTCGTGGGTGCGGACGAAGCGGACGTGCCGGGCGCCCTCGGGGTCGATCATGACGTCCCGGGCGTGCAGTTCGTCGCCCTGGGAGACGCCGGTCGCCGAGGCGTGGGCGAAGGCCGCGGCGCGCGCCGCCCCCACCACCACCGAGGAGTCCGGGGCGGCGGTCGCGGCGGACCGCCCCGTCCCCTGGGAGGGAGCCGCGAGAGCCGTACCGGCCAGGCCCGTGGCAGCCGTCGCCACCGCGACGGCAACCGCCACGGTACGTATGTGCGGTCTACGCAATCTGATCAGGATTCCTTCGTTCGAAGGCGGCAGGAGTGCGAACCGCCTTGAGACATGTCGCCCTTGGGCGCCATGGGGGCTGTTCTCGCCCCGAGGGGTAACCTTTACGGATCAGTCATGGACACGTAAAGCCGGAATGATCCATTTCGCGAACTTCTATGGCAATCCTTTACGTACGAAAGCCACAGGGTGATCACGGGATGACCGACTGTGTGTCGGCTGGGGAGACGCCGCCTGCATCCCCTAGGTTCCCAGGGCGGAATGTGACCGATATCGCATCAGAAGTCCGGGCGACGGGAGTGGATACGGGATGGTCTCAGCAACGGTGGGGCGGACAGCGGTACTCGGAGCGGTGGCGCTGTCACTCCTCGCGGTCCCGGCGCGGGCGGTGGCCGGCGAGCCGCACGCACCGGCGGCGGCGCTCCCGGCACCCGACACGGCGGGCCTCGCCGCGGTGCTGCGGTCGGCGGTGAGGCAGGGCGCGCCCGGTGCCCTGGCCCGGATCGACGACCACGGCCGGACCTACCGGGTCACCCGCGGTGTGGCCGACCGCGGCACCGGGCGGGCCGTCTCCGCGGACGACCGGTTCCGGATCGGCAGCGTCACCAAGACCTTCTCGGCCGTCGTGCTGCTCCAGCTCGTCGACGAGCACCGGCTCGCGCTCGACGCGCCGGTCAACCGCTACCTGCCGGGCCTGCTGCCGGACGACCGGATCACGGTCCGTCATGTGCTGAGTCACCGCAGCGGCCTGTACGACTACACCGACGACCTGTTCGCCGACAGTGTCGCCGGCTTCGAGGCGGTCCGGAAGAAGGTCTTCACCTACCGGCAGTTGGTCGCCCTCTCGCTGAGGAAGCCCCGCACCAACGCGCCCGGCGCCGCCTACGCGTACTCCAACACCAACTTCGTCGTCGCCGGGCTGCTCATCGAGAAGCTCACCGGGAAGCCGGTGCGGACCGCGTACCAGCGGCGCGTCATCGAGCCGCTGAAGCTGCGCGACACGTTCTACGTGCACCCGGACACCGCGATCCCGGGCCGGCACGCCCGCGGCTACCTGACCCCCGACAGGGCGGGCGCGCCCCTGGTCGACGCGACCGCGCAGACGGTCTCGTGGGCCCAGAGCGCGGGGGCGGTCATCTCCAGCGCGCGCGACCTCGACGTCTTCTACGGCGCGCTGCTCAAGGGGAAGCTGATGTCCGCCGCGCGGCTCGCGGAGATGGAGCGGTTCACCAAGGTGACCGGCACGACGGCGTACGGGCTCGGGCTGCGGCGGCGCGTCCTGTCGTGCGGGACGTCGGTGTACGGGCACACGGGGGCGGTGCAGGGCTACTACACGTACGCGTTCGCGACGAAGGACGGCGGGCGGAGCCTCACCGCCATGGTGAACACCTCGAACAACGCGAAGGTGCTGAACACCCTGGCGGGCGCCCTGGAGTCGGCGTTCTGCGGGAAGCCGAAGACCGCAGCGAAGTCGGGGGCGAAGTCGGGGGCGCGCGCGGGGAAGGCGACGGGGGCAAGGACGCGAGAGGCGACGGGAGCGTAGGCGGGAAGGGGGCGTGAGCGGAGACGCGAAAGGGGACGGGGGCGGACGGGGAGCAGGGGGCGCCCGACGTCCCCGGGGCGCGGTCGCCCGGTGGCCGAACCGGTACCTTCCGTGATCTTGGCGGAATGCCGTCGTCCGGGACACCATGCCCCGTATGAAGGGTGATCTCTTTTCCAGTCAGCACGTGGTGCGGCCGGCCGTCGAGCCGGGAATGTCCGTCGAGAACGCCAAGTGCGTCAAGTACGCGGTGAACGGCGAGATGTACGCCCGGCAGGGCGCGATGGTCGCCTACCGCGGCGACCTGCGGTTCGAGCGCAAGGGCCAGGGCGTCGGCGGCATGCTCAAGCGCGCGGTCACCGGCGAGGGGCTGCCCCTGATGGCGGTGCGCGGGCAGGGCGAGGCATGGTTCGCGCACGAGGCGCAGAACTGCTTCATCGTCGAGGTCGAGCACGGCGACCAGTTCACGGTCAACGGCCGCAACGTCCTGTGTTTCGACGCCTCGCTGTCGTACGAGATCAAGACCGTGAAGGGGTCGGGCATCGCCGGCGGCGGCCTGTTCAACAGCGTGTTCAGCGGGCAGGGCCGGCTCGGTCTGGTCTGCGAGGGCAACCCGCTGGTCATCCCGGTGTCCGCGCAGGCGCCGGTGTACGTCGACACGGACGCGGTGGTGGGCTGGACCGCACACCTCCAGACCTCGCTGCACCGGTCGCAGTCCATCGGCTCGATGCTGCGCGGCGGTTCCGGCGAGGCGGTGCAACTGATGCTCCAGGGCGAGGGGTTCGTCGTGGTGCGGCCGAGCGAGCTGACGCCCCAGAAGGCCCAGCAGCACTGAAGCCTCACATCTGATCCGTACCCGCGGGCAACCCCCGGCGCCGTACCGACGTCTTGATCGACGACAGACCGGGCCCCGGCCGCTTCGGCCGGGGCATCTTCTCGAGACGCTATACACGACATGTATACACTCCGTGTATAGAAGGGTACGCATGTACGGCAAGGCTTTCGCCCCGGAGTACCAGGGCACCCTGACCACCCTCTCCGTGAACTCCTCGCTGGTGGACGTGCTGGCCGAGGGCACCGAGCGGCTGCGCGAGGCCGAGCGGGCGGGACGCCCCGACGAGGCGGCGCGCTGCGGGCTCGCCGTCGCCGAGGCACACCGGCGGCTCGGCCATGTCCAGGAGGCCGACCGGGCCTGGAAGGCGAGTTACCGCGCCGCCCGGGAGGCCGGCGACACCGCCGCGATGGCGTGGGCGCTGTGGAGCGGAGGCACGCTGGCCCGGCAGCGCGGGGCGTTCCCGCTGGCCTGGCGGCTGCTCGGACTCGCGGCCGAACTCGGCGAGCGCGGCGGGGACGTCGTCGTGCGCGGCTACTCGCTGGCCGGCCTCGCGGAGACCGGGCGGATCCAGGGCGACTACGCGGCCGTCGGACGGCTGCACGAACGCCTGCTGGCCGAGGCCCGCGAGCGGGGCGAGGCCCGGCACACCGTGTGGGCCCTGGAGGGCATCGCCCAGATGCACCGCAACACCGGCGCGTACGACCGGGCGTACGCCCTGTTCGAAGAGGCGGCGGAGATAGCCGGCCGGGCCGACGACCGGCGCGGCCACGCCTGGGCGCTGCGCGGCCTCGCGGACGTCCTCTCGGTGCGCGACGGCGCCACCGAGCGGGCCCTGGAACTGCTCGCCGAGGCGGAGGCGACCTGCCGGGAGATGAACCTCTCCAGCGCGCTCGCCTACAACCACAAGATGCAGGGCAACGTCCTGTACCGCGCGGGCCGGTACGCCGAGGCCCGCGACCGGTACGAGCTGGCGCTGTCCGAGTTCCGCACGATGAGCGAGCCGCGCGGCGAGGCGCTGTCCCGGCTGGGCCTCGCCAAGTGTCTCGCCCGCCTCGGCCGCGACCGCGCCGAGACCGCCGCCGAACTCGCCGATCTGGCCCGGACGCTGGAGCGCGGCGGACTGCGGCACGCCCGGGAGATGGTCGCCCGGGCCCAGCGGGAGTTCTGCCCGGAAGCGGAGGCCGTACGGTGACGGCGCTCACCTCGCCGGTGCGCGGGTCCGCGCCGCCCGTCCTCGCCCGCTGCCGGGAGCTGGTACGGCCCCGGCTGCGCGAGGCGGTGGAGCGGCTGCACCCCTGGGTGGCCGAGATGGCCGCGTACTCCTTCGGCTGGTGCGAGGTCGGCGGGGCACCCGCCACCGCGCCGGGCGGCAAGGGCGTGCGGCAGGCGCTGGCCGTCCTCGGCGCCGAGGCGGCGGGCGCCGACGGGCGGCGGGGTGTCCCGGCCGCGGTCGCGGTGGAGCTGGTGCACGCCTTCTCGCTGTTGCACGACGACATCATGGACGGCGACGCGACCCGGCGCCGCCGCCCCGCCGTGTGGCAGGCGTACGGCACCGGCCCGGCCGTCCTCGCCGGGGACGCCCTGTTCGCGCTGGCCGTGGACGCCGTGGCCGCCGCGCCCGAGGGTCCCGGCGCGGTCCGGCAGCTCTCCGCGGCCCTCGCCGACCTGGTGCGCGGGCAGGCCGACGACCTGCTGTTCGCCGCCCGGCCCTGGACCGGTCCGCAGCGGGTGACGGCGCGGGAGTACCGGGCGATGGCGGAGGGCAAGACCGGCGCGCTGCTGGGCTGCGCCCTGGCGCTGGGCGCGGCCCTCGGCGGCGCGCCCCGGGACACGGTGGCGGCGCTGGACCGGGCCGGGCGGCACCTCGGGGTCGCCTTCCAGCTGGTCGACGATGTGCTCGGCATCTGGGGCGATCCGGCCGTCACCGGCAAACCGGTGGGCGGTGACCTGCGGGAGGGGAAGAAGACCTTCCCGGTGCTGGCCGCGCTGGCCTCCCCGGCGGCCCGCCGGCTGCCGGCGCTGCTCGGGAGCGCCGAGCACGCGCGGGAGGCCGCCGCGCTGGTCGAGGCGGCGGGCGGCCGGACGGCGGCGCTGGCCGAGGCCCGGGCCCGGACGGCCGCCGCGCGGGACCTGTTCGGCGCCGCGTCCCTGGCCCCGGGGGCCGCCGGCGAGCTGGATCTGCTGCTGGAGTTCCTGGTGGGCCGCTCGCTGTAGCCCCGCTCCGAGATCCAGAACGGCGTTGACCGCCGCCCGCCCGGCGGGTCAAGGTGCGTTCCGGCACGGTTCCCGATCCGTGCCGGAAGGATGAGGCACCGTGATCGACATCTCGGACATCGAAGCCGCCGCCGGGCGGATCGCCCCGCACGTCGTACGGACGCCGACGGTGCCGAGCCCCGGCCTCGGCGCGCTGCTCGGCGTCCCGGTCACCACCAAGCTCGAACTGCTCCAGCGCACCGGTTCGTTCAAGGCACGCGGGGCGACGGCGAAGCTGCTGTCGCTGAGCGAGGCGGAGCGGGCGGCGGGCGTGGTCGCGGTCAGCGGCGGCAACCACGGGATCGCGGTGGCGGTGATGGCGGGGGCCCTCGACGTGAAGGCCACCGTGGTCATGCCGCGCACGGCGCCCGCCCGCTCCATCGCGCTCGCCGGGGACGCCGGGGCGTCGGTGCGGCTGACCGACGGCATGGACAGCGCTTCGAGCTGGTGACGCGGCTGCGGGACGAGGGCCTGACCCTGGTCCACCCGTTCGACGATCCGTTGGTGGTCGCCGGACAGGGCACCGTCGGGCTGGAACTCGCCGAGGACGCGGGCGCGTTGACGGACGTCGTCGTCAGCGTGGGCGGCGGCGGTCTGATCGCCGGCGTCGCGGCGGCCCTGCGCGCCCGGCGTCCGGGGGTGCGCGTGTGGGGCGTGGAGACCGAGGGCGCGGAGACGATGTCCGAGGCGCTCAAGGCGGGCGGTCCGGTCCCGGTGCCCTTGTCCTCGCTGGTCACCACGTTGAGCCCGCCGTCGGTGTCACAGCTGACGTACGACCTGGTGTCCGCGCTGGTCGAGGACGTCCTGGTGGTGCCGGACCGGGAGGCGGTGCAGGGCTGTCTGGACCTCGCCGAGCACGCCAAGGTGTGGGCCGAGCCGGCCGCGGGCTGTCTGCTGCCGGCGGCCCGGCAGGTGGCCGCGCGGGTCGGGGACGGCGCCCGGATCGGGCTCGTGGTGTGCGGCGGCAACACCACACCCCGGGAACTCATCGGCTGGGCCGACCGGTTCGGGCTGGGGTGAGCCGGGGCGGGCGGACCGGCACCGGGTGCGCACGGACGCGTGCGGACACCGGGCGGGAAGGGCCCTGAACGCGACGGTTCGCCGGACACTGCACCAGGGTGCGGCGGCCGTACTCGGGGCAGTCCGGGCAGGGGTCCGGCGCGAGGCGACCACGGCCGAGGCACACGTCCGCGCACCCGGCCCGGTCGCCGGGGCTACCGGCTCCCGGGACGGCACCTTGCCGCGTCTCCGGACCATCCGAGTCCGGCCGCCGTCCACAGGCCGGCGACCGGACCGAAGCATCCGTCCGCGAGGCGCCGGACGGGTGCCGACCCGGCCACCGAGCGGGGACACCGATGCGAACCGGCCACTGGCAGCCGAACCCCGAACCCGAACCCCGACCCGGAGCCGGACCCCGGCCCGAATCTGGACCCGGAACCCGACCCGAACCCGAACCCGAACCCGCACCCCGACCCCGACCCGGACCCGGCCGCCGCGGTGCCCGCGTTGGCGGCCGGCGCGGCGGGGAGGGCGGCTGAGGCGGTCGGCGCGCTGTCCGGCAAGGACTCCCCCACCCCGGTCACCGTCCCGGCCGTCCTCGCCGGGCGGCGCACCGGAGGCGCTGCCCGGCTGCCCGCCCCCGCGCGGGGCACCGGCGCCCACCGGGCCGCCTCAGGCCGCTGCGGCACCGTACCCGGGCTCGCCGTACTCCCCGGCGTGCTCCCTCGTGCCCCACGGCGGGCGCGGCGTCCCCGGTCCGGTGGTCCTCCGGCCGGACCACGCCGAGCCGGGTCCGGCGAGGCCGCCGGGCCACCGCCCACCGGCGCCGGGCGGCACCGCGGGCGTAACCGCGCACCCTTCGGGCACCGGAAGACCGACCTCCGTCGGCCGTTTCCCTCCCGGCGAGCCGGGGACTCCCTCCTTATGGTGCAAATCGGATACACGATGATGACGGAGCAGGCCGGCCCCCGGGACCTGGTGAACCACGCGGTGGGAGCCGAGGAGGCGGGTTTCGACTTCTCGGTGATCTCCGACCACTACTTCCCGTGGCTGCGCGCGCAGGGGCACGCCTCGTACGCGTGGAGTGTGCTGGGCGCCGCCGCCCAGGCCACCTCGCGGATCCCGCTGATGACCTACGTCACCTGCCCCATCCTGCGCTACCACCCGGCGATCGTGGCGCAGAAGGCGGCCACCGTGCAGCTGCTGTCGGAGGGCAGGTTCCGGCTCGGGCTCGGCGCCGGCGAGAACCTGAACGAGCACGTCGTGGGCGGCGGCTGGCCCCCGGTCGACGTCCGTCACGAGATGCTGGAAGAGGCCGTGGAGATCATCCGGGCGCTGTTCGAGGGCGGCCATGTCACCCACCACGGGCAGCACTACGACGTGGAGTCGGCCCGGCTGTGGGACCTGCCGGAGCAGGCACCGCCGATCGGCATCGCCGTCTCCGGCGAGCAGTCGTGCAAGCTCGCCGGACACCTCGCCGACCTGGTGATCGCGACCGAGCCGAAAGCGGGCCTGCTGGAGTCCTTCGACCGGCACGGCGGCAGCGGCAAGCCCCGGGTGGGACAGCTGCCGGTCTGCTACGACCCCGACCGGGCCACGGCCGTCAAGCGCGCCCACTCCCAGTTCCGCTGGTTCGGCCTGGGCTGGAAGGTGAACGCCGAACTGCCGCACCCCGACTCCTTCGAGGCCGCGACCCAGTTCGTGACGGAGGACGACGTCGCCGCCTCCATCCCGTGCGGGGACGACCCCGACGCCTTCGTGGAGGCCGTACGGCCCTACGCCGAGGCCGGGTTCGGGGAGGTGGCCCTGGTGCAGATCGGCGGGGACGCGCAGCGGGAGTTCCTGAGCTGGTCGGAGAAGACCCTGCTGCCGGCGCTGAGGGAGGCGTTCGGCTGAGCCCGGCCGCGGCGGCCCGCGCGAATCAGCCCCACGGGTGAGCATCCCCGGCGCTGTGGGGGTACTAGAGGTCCCTACGCCGATTGTTGCCGGAGGCCCCCGCGTGAACTCGCATCTGCACAAGACCCTGGTGGTGCAGCTCCTCGCGCCCGGCACCGGACGCTGTCCGGTCCTGGCCCACCTGGGTTACGACGCCGACGACCCGTTCGCCGTGACCGCCGTCTTCGCCCACGACGGTCATGTGCTGGCCAGCTGGCGGCTGGACCGCGAGATGCTCTCCGCCGCCCTGGCCGGGCCGGTCGGCATCGGTGACGTACGGATGCGGCCGGAGGCCACCGGTCCGTGGCACGAGCTGCGCATGGAGTTCCTCGGCGACACCCGGCCGGACGGCACCCGGCACCGGGCGGTGGTGTTCGCCTGGGCGCCCGCGGTGACGGCGTTCCTGCGGGAGACCTACCAGGTGGTGCCACAGGGTCAGGAGCACGTCGCGGTGGACGAGTTGCTGGCGGAGATCCTCTCGGCGGGCTGAGTAGCCGTACTCATGCCGGTGCCCGGGGGCCGGCGCCACGATGGGGCCCTACGACGCCCCGAGGCAAGGAGCCCCGCCGTGACCGCAGCACACCCCGCCCCGCTCCCGGCGCCGCGCCGTGTGCCGCCCGCCCTCTTCGCCGGCGTGGTCGCCGTGGGGCTGGCCGTGTCGGCGGTCGGGGCCCGGGACCGCACCACCTGGTTCCTGGAGACCGTGTGGGCGCTGGCCGGCCTGCCCCTGGCGGTGCTGGCGTGGCGGCGCTTCCCGCTGACGGGGCTGCTGTGCGGGCTGCTGGCCGCGCACGCGCTGGTCCTCGCGGTCGGCGGGCACTACACGTACGCGCAGGTCCCGGTGGGCGACTGGGTGCGCGACGGCCTCGGCCTGGAGCGCAATCCGTACGACCGTTTCGGGCATCTGATGCAGGGCTTCGTCCCGGCCGTGCTGGTCCGTGAACTGCTCAGCCGCACCTCGCCGTTGCGCGGCAGCCGCTGGCTGGCGCCGCTCACCGTCTGCGCCTGCCTGGCCTTCAGCGCCTGCTTCGAGCTGCTGGAGTGGCTGGCGGCCGAGATCGGCGGACACGGCGCCGACGCGTTCCTCGCCGCCCAGGGCGACGTGTGGGACACCCAGTGGGACATGTTCTGCGCGCTGATCGGCGCCGTGCTCTCCCTGCTGCTGCTCAGCCGGGTGCACGACCGTCAGCTCCGCGCCCTGGCGGACGATGCGGCCCCGTCCCGCGGCCTCCGGTAGGGATCAGTCCTTCGGCCCGGACGTGTACCTGTGGCGGGCCCACAGCGGCAGGACGTACCAGCCCACGACGTACCAGGTGACGACCGCCGCCACCAGGTAGGGCACATAGCTGTCGTGCGTGGCGACGCGGAGGATCAGCAGCAGGGACGAGGCCATCGTGGCCAGCAGCAGGGCCAGGCCGACCAGCGTCATCCGGGCGGCCAGCCGGACCGCCTGCGGCTTGACCCGGCGGCCGGAGACCAGGCGGTGCAGGGAGACCGGGCCGATCAGGGCGCCCGTGGCGCAGGCGCCCATGACGACGGTCACGATGTAGATCACCTGGTCGGCGGTGGGCAGCCGGCCGTACTTCGGCTGGAAGACGACGGTCAGCAGGAAGCCGAACAGGATCTGTACCCCTGTCTGGGCCACCCGGACCTCCTGGATGAGCTCGACCCACATCCGGTCGGCCCGCTCCTCCTCGGTCTCGTCACGTCCTGTGCGCCGCCCTGCCTCCGTCATGCGGTGCGTGTAACCGCCCGGCCGTTCGTTCAAACGGTCGAGCGTTCCGCGCCGTCCGGCGCGCCTACCAGCGGTGCTCGACCTGATCCTTGATCCGACGGTCGTACAGCTCGCGGATCGCGGTGAAGGTCTCCTCGGGCAGCGGCGGCAGCTTGACGGCGGTGGCGTTGGCCCGGGCCTGCCCGGGGTTGCGCGCACCGGGGATGACGGTGGTCACGCCGTCCTGCTCGACGATCCAGCGCAGCGCGAGCTGGGCCGGGGTGTACCCCTCGGGGGCGAGCGCGGCGAACTCGGCGGCGGCCTCGATGCCGGTGGCGTAGTCGACGCCGGAGAAGGTCTCGCCCTGGTCGAAGGCCTCGCCGTGCCGGTTGAAGGTGCGGTGGTCGTCGGCCGCGAACACGGTGTCCTTCGTGTACTTGCCGGAGAGCAGCCCGGAGGCGAGCGGCACGCGCGCGATGATGCCGACGCCGGCCTCCCGGGCGGCGGGCAGCACCTCGTGCAGGGGCTTCATGCGGAACGGGTTGAGGATGATCTGCACGCTCGCCACGTTGGGCCGGGCGATCGCGGCGAGCGCCTGTGCGCAGGTCTCCACGCTCACGCCGTACGCGGCGACGCGCTCCTCCTCGACCAGGGTGTCCAGGGCGTCGAAGACCTCGTCCGAGGAGTAGACCGCGCTGGGCGGGCAGTGCAGCTGCACCAGGTCGACGCGGTCGACGCCGAGGTTGCGGCGCGAGCGGTCGTTCCACTCGCGAAAGTTGTCCAGTACGTAGTTCTCCGGGATCTGTTCGACCCGGCGGCCCATCTTGGTGGCCACCAGGACGTGCAGGTCGGGACGGCCGCGCAGGAAGGAGGCGATGGTGTCCTCGCTGCGCCCGTCGCCGTACACGTCGGCCGTGTCGAAGAAGGTGACCCCGGCCTCGGCCGCCGTCTCCAGCACGGCCAGCGCCTCCTTGGCGTCCACCTCGCCCCAGTCGGCACCGAGCTGCCACGTGCCGAGCCCGACGACCGATGCCCACTGACCCGACCTGCCGAATACGCGTTCGTCCATGGCGCCAGTCTGTCATCCGGCGCCGGACCCCGCCGCGCCGCCCCGGGCCGTTGCGGTCCGGGGGCGCGGCTCAGTCGGACAGCCGGGACCGCGGCAGCCGCTTGTCCGGTCTGCCCGCCGCCGTCAGCGGGATGGCCGGCACCGGGCGCAGCGCGTCCGGCGCGTAGGGGCGTCCCTCGCGGGTGGTGACGGAGTCCCGGATCCCGTCGAGCGTGGGCCGCTGCCCGGCGGCCGGCACCACGGCGGCGTGCGTGTGTTCCACGGACTCGCCGTCCCGGCTGCCGAAGACCGCGCACTGGGCGACGGCGGGGTGGCCCGGCAGCAGTTCCTCCGGTTTCCGCCGGGAAGGCGGTGCCGTGCGCGTCGAGCCGTATCCGGCGGCCCCGGCGCTCGAGCGGCGTGCCGAGTCCGGCCTCCGGCCGGATGACGGTGCGGCTCACCGACGGCTGGGCGACCCGGAGTTCCGCCGCGGCCCGGCTGATGTGCTGGTCTCGCGGTCCGCGGGGCGGCGGCGACGGCCGGCGGGGGCGTCTCAGGACGTGCCGGGGCCGCGGGGGGTCAGCTGCGCCTGGACGGCGGGACCGTAGCGGTCGGCGACGGCGTCGGCGTCGGCTTCGCGCACGTGCGGGCCGCGGGCGATGCCGTACATCACGCCGAGACCGACGACGGCGGCGACGGCGAGTTCGGCGCGCAGGCCCGCGTCCGGACCGGTGAGCCGGGCGGCGAGGCGTTCGGTGACCTGGGCGCGGAAGTTGGCGCGCAGCACGTCGCCGTGGTCGCCGTGCAGCGGGGCAAAGGCGATGCGCAGCAGCGGATCGGCGCCCCGCTCGCGCTGGCTGGCCAGGACGTGCCGGACCATGTGCCGGCCGAGGCCGTCCAGCGGAGCGTCCAGCAGGTCGTCGGCGTCGGTGTCGAAGGACATCACCCGGGCGAACAGGGCCTCCTTGTTCCCGAAGTACTTCAGGATCAGCGGCGGGCTGACACCGGCGCGCTCGGCGACGGCCTTCAGGGTGATGTCGGCGTGCGCGTGCCGGGCCAGCAGGAAGCGGGCGGCCTTCAGGATGGCGGTCTTGGTGGCTTCGGCGTCCCGGCGTGCGGGGGCGGGCGCCTGACCGGGTGGCGTGGTCATGGTCCTCATGCTCCCTCCAGCGCCTCGTCGCGGGCGCCGCGGGTGGCGCCCCGGGCGCGCCGGGTGGGGCGGGAGGAGTCGTCGCCGGGGATGGTCAGGGCCGCCGCGCAGGCGGCGAGGGCGATGACGCCCGCCATGGCGAAGGCCAGCTGGTAGCCGTGCAGGGTGGGCACGGGGACACCGCCGAGGGGGCTGCTGTGGTGGACGAGGACGGCGGCGACGGCCGCGCTGGAGACGGCCTGGCCGATGGTGCGCATGAGGACGTTGACGCCGTTGGCGGACGCGGTCTGGGCAGCCGGTACGGCGCGCAGGACCAGGGTCGGCAGCGCGGAGTAGGCGAGGGTGGTGCCGGTGGCGACCACGGTGGCGCCCAGGATGATCATCCACAGGTCGCGGCTGTCGGCGATGCGCAGCGCGTACCCGCAGGCGATGACGGCGGCGCCCAGCGCGAGCGTGATCCGCGGGCCGCGCGAGGCGGAGATGCGGGCCGACAGCGGGGAGAACAGCAGCATGGTGACGCCGCCGGGCAGCAGGCAGAGGCCGGTGGCGACGATGGACAGGCCGAGGCCGTACCCGGTGGCCTTCGGCGCCTGTACCAGTTGGGCGGTGACCAGGGAGTTGGCGTAGAAGGCGAAGCCGGTGAGCAGCGCCGCCACATGGGACAGGCCCACCCGCGGCCGGGTGACCAGCCGGAGGTCGACCAGCGGTCGCGGGGTGCGCAGTTGCTGCCACCACCACAGGGCGAGGACGGTGCCGGCGGCGGCGAACAGCCCGAGGACCCGTGCGCTGCCCCAGCCCCAGACGCCGCCCTGGGAGACGCCGAGGAGCAGGCAGACCAGTGCGGCGGCGAGGCCGAGCGCGCCGAGGACGTCGAACCGTCCGGACTCGCGCACCGGCGACTCCTTCACCGCCCACCAGGTCGCCGCGGTGCCCAGGGCGCCGAGGGCGCTGGTGAGCCAGAACATGGTGTGCCAGTCGGCGTACTGGACGACCAGCGCGGCGAGCGGCAGACCGAGTGCGGCACCGATGCCGACGGTGGAACTCATCAGCGCCACCGCCGAGCCCCGGCGCTCGGGCGGGAGTTCGTCGCGCAGGATGCTGATGGAGAGCGGGACGACGGAGGCGGCGGCGCCCTGGAGCGCGCGGGCGGTGATGAGCACGCCGATGTCCGAGGAGAGCGCGCACATGACCGAGCCGACGGTCATCAGGGCGAGCGCGGCGATGAGCACCCGGCGCTTGCCGTACATGTCGCCGGCCCGGCCGAGCACGGGGGTGAGGACCGCGCCGGAGAGCAGGGTGGCGGTGACGGTCCAGGAGACGGCGGCGGCCGAGGCGCCGGTGAGCCGGGGCAGGTCGGGCAGCAGGGGGACGACGACGGTCTGCATGACCGCCATGAGGATGCCGCCCGAGGCCAGCACCGGGATGGTGAGCCGGTCACGCGGTCCCGGCGGGGATATGGGGGCCGGCTGGTCCATCGGCGCTCCTGCGGGCGGCTCGGGTACGAGGTGAATAGTAATTCACCTTATCGGGTGAATGGCTGTTCACCAACGCCGGTGACCCGTACGGGTGCCGGTTCAGGCCAGGTTCTGCTCCAGGGCGGCGAGGTAGTGGTGCATGAAGTGGTCGCGGATGCCGTCGGAGGCGGGCGCGAAGGGGTCCGCGGTCAGGCCCCTGGCCCGGTCGCCCAGTGCCGACAGGACCGGCATGGACTCGTGCAGCCTGCCCCTCGAGTCGAAGTAGCGCAGTGCCCGGACGTGGGTGTAGGCGGGCTCCGGCGGGAGCTGCGGGACGATGTCGTTGTTGTTGACGAAGCGGTACATCCGGCCGCCGAAGCCCTTGTGGAACGCCTCCGCGAGCAGCCGGTCGCAGGTGCGGGGCTGGCCGTAGGTGTACACGCCGTCCGCGGCCAGGTACGGCTCCTCCAGATAGAGGCGGGCGCCGGCCAGCATGGCGAGCGCCCCGCCGAGGCTGTGCCCCGTGAGGTAGACGGCCTGGCCGTCAGTGCGCAGTTCGGCGAGCGTGTCCTGGACGGCCGGGTAGACGGACTCCAGTGCCTCGGCGAAGCCGCGGTGGACGTAGCCGTTGCCGCCGGGGCCGGGCCGGGGCGGGGTGGTGGCGTCGGACAGCCAGTCCTTGATCTGGGCGGGTTCGGTGCCGCGGAACGCGGTGACGATCACGCGGTCGCTCGCCAGGGTGTAGGCCTGGGTGTCCTGGAGCGGGAAGGGCGGGGTGAAGCGGGTCCGGTGGTGCCGGACCTCCTCGAAGCCCCACTGGGCGGCCTGTTCGCCGATGGCGGCCTCGTCCTTGTAGGCCAGTTCGGCCGCGCGGGCCAGCCAGTAGGCGCGCTCGAGGCTGTAGCCGGTGGAGGTGTGGTCGAACTCGACGGGTACGGCCATGGCGGACTCCTTCGGTGCGGAGCTGGTGGGGGGTGTGCGGCCGGGCCGGGTCAGCGCCGGCCGTCGGTGGCGCGGGCATCCGTGGCGTCGGTGTCCATGGCGCGGACGCCCATGGTGTGGGCGTCCATGGCGCCGGCACCCATGGCGGGGGCACCCATGGCGGGGGCACCCATGGTGCGGGCGTGCAGGGCGGGGGCACCCATGGTGCGGGCGTGCAGGGCGCGGGCGGCGCGCGGGCCGAGCCAGCGCTTGAGCCTGCGCAGCGGCTCCAGCTGTCCGGCCGCCTTGTCCAGGCCGTAGTACAGCTGCGGCGGTACGTACGGCAGCAGCGGTGAGTGGCGCTGGCCGAGCAGGGCGAACATCCGGTGCGGGGGCAGGTGGATGTAGCGGGGCAGGTCCTCGTACCACCGGGCGCTGTAGCGGGCGGCGCTCTGCGCGGACAGCAGCTCGCCGCGGCGCCGGTGCTCGTAGGCGGCGAGGGCGCCGGGCAGGGTGCGGTGGTCGCGCAGGGCGTCGGCGAGGCACATGGCGTCCTCCAGGGCGAGCGTGGTGCCGGCGCCGATGGAGTAGTGGGTGGTGTGGGCGGCGTCGCCGAGCAGGACCAGGTTGCCGTGGTGCCAGCTGCGGTTGGTGAGGGTGCGGAAGCGCTGCCAGGAGGCGCCGGGACGGGCGATGAGGGGGTGGCCGTCGAGGACGCCGGCGAAGAGTTCCTCCAGGGGGGCGAGGGCGTCGTGCGCGTCCGTCCGGTCCAGGCCGAGCCCGGTGAAGGTCTCCTGGGCACACTCGACCACGACGGTGCTGCGCTCGCCGCTGTACCCGTAGCCGTAGGCCCAGATCCAGCCATGGCCGGTCTCGGTGAAGGCGAAGGTGAAGGCGTCGAAGACCTTGGTGGTGCCGAGCCAGACGTAGTGGTTGCGGCCCGGGGTGGTCAGGGTGCCGAAGTGGTCGGCGTGGCGGGCGCGCAGGGCGCTGTGCGCGCCGTCGGCCGCGACGACGAGGTCCGCGCCGGCGGGCGGCTCCGTCAGCGTGCTCCCGTACTCCAGGCGGACACCGAGGGCGCGGGCCCGGCCGGCGAGCAGGGCGAGCAGCCGATGCCGGCCGATCCCGAAGCCCTCGTCGCCGCGGTGCCGGGTGGTCGCTCCGCCCACATGCGCGACGCCCTCGTACCAGCGCACGGAGTGGGCCTCGACCTCCCGGGCCGTCTCCGGGTCGTGCTCCCGGAGCCGGTCGAGGAGGCCGCGCCAGTAGGTCACGCCCCAGCCGTAGGTGGAGCCCTCCGGGTCGCGTTCGTGGACGGTGACGTCGTGGGCGGGGTCCTGCCGCTTGAGCAGGACGGCGAGGCAGAGGCCCGCGGGCCCGCCCCCGACACAGACGACCTTCACCCGCACACCCCTGACAGTCACCCGACGTGGTCGATCGGCATCGGAGGGTAGCAGGGGTGGCGGTCCGTCAGACCGCGTCGGCCGGGCGCGGTGAGCCGGGCCACCCGGACGGACCGCGACCGGACGGGACGAGGCGACGCCTGACTCAGGCGTCGGTGGTACGGCACTCCGGGTGGCCCCAGCCCTGCGCGTTCTTGGCGATCTTCTCGCCGGCCGCGTAGGACCGGCCGCACGGGCAGCGGCCGGGGAACTTCGCCTTGATGGTGCGGGAGGAAGCGCCGCCGCCGGTGCGGCGGGGCGCCTTCCGGCGCGGCGCCCCGGCCGCCGCCGGGGTGTCGGGGGACGGCGGGGGCTCCGGTGAGCCGAGTCGGCTGCCGGCCGCTTCCTGGACGGAGGCCGCCTGGCTGGCCGCGCGGTCGGCGAAGTCGTTCAGCGGGTCGCCGTCGACCTGGTGGGCGGGCACGTAGCGGAACTCGACGGACCGGCCGCCGAGGAGTTCGTCGATGCGGACCACCAGGTCCTGGTTGGCGACGGGCTTGCCGGCCGAGGTCTTCCAGCCGTTGCGCTTCCAGCCGGGCAGCCAGGTGGTGACGGCCTTCATCGCGTACTGGGAGTCCATCCGGATCTCCAGCGGCACCTCCGGGTCGACGGCCGTGAGCAGCCGTTCCAGGGCCGTCAGCTCGGCGACGTTGTTGGTGGCCCGGCCGAGCGGGCCCGCCTCCCAGCGGGCCGGGGTCCGCTCGTCGTCGTCCGAGACCACCCATGCCCATCCGGCCGGCCCGGGGTTTCCCTTCGAAGCCCCGTCGCACGCGGCCACCACACGTTCACCCATGCGCCCGATCATGCCATGGTCGTGGAGAGGGCCGTTCCGGCACCGCTCAGACGTCCGTGACCTGCGGCATCTCGCCCTCGGTGGTCGTGATGTCGATCACCGAGAGATTCGCGCCCTGCGGGTCGGCGAGTGCCGCGAACCGGCCGAAGGGGCTGCTCATCGGCCCGAAGCGGAGGATCCCGCCGAGCTTGACGGCCCGGTCCACGGCCGCGTCGCAGTCCTCGACGGTGAAGTAGACGTTGATGTACGAGGGCACCTCGGGAGGGAAGTCGTCGGTCATCCGCATCCGGCCGAGGACGGTGTCCTCACCGATGCCGAACATACGGAAGTCCACCGCCTCGTCCGCGATCTCCTTCATCCGGTACGGGAAGACGGCGCAGAAGAAGGGGTCCGCCTGTTCCGGCTCCCTGGTGAAGACCTCGGCCCAGCAGTAGACGCCGGGCGTGGCCGTCGCCTCGAAGCCCTCGTGGGTGCCCGCCTGCCACACGCCGAAGACGGCGCCGCTGGGCTCCCGGGCCAGGCACATCGTGCCGAAGTCGCCGACCCGCATCGGCTCCAGCAGCACCTCGCCGCCGTTGTCGCGGATCTTCTCCGCGGTGGCCGCGGCGTCCGGCGAGGCGAGGTAGAGGCACCACTGCGACTGGCCCTCCTGGCCGGGCATGGGCGGGACGACCGCCGCGACCGCCTTGCCGTCCGCGTAGGCCTGTGTGTAGTTGCCGTACTCCGACGACGACTCGCCGAAGGTCCAGCCGAGGACGTCGCCGTAGAACCGCTTGGCTCCGTCGACGTCGCTGAACATCGCATCGGCCCAACAGGGCGTTCCTTCGGGTTGCACGGCCATGCTGGCGACCCTCCTGAGGTGGTGTGCCCCGTTTTTCACGCTAGTCATCCGGCCTGCGGACCGCGCGCCGGGCCGGACGGCGATCCGGACGGGCGCGCGGTCCGGACGGGCGGCGGTGCGGTCGGGCAGCGGATCCGTTCGTGGGCCGGCACCCGCCGTCTGCCCCCCCCGTAGCCGCCCGCCGCCGCCCGCCGCCGTCCGCCGCCGTCCGGGACACCTCACGGGAACCGCCGCACCGCTACTCCCCCGCGTACGCCTTCTCCAGCGCCGTGGCGTCCAGCTTCCCCATGGCCATCATGGCCCGGGTGGCGCGCGCGGCCCGCTCCGGGTCGGGGTCGGCGATCATGTCGAGCAGCGGCGCGTAGACGACCTGCCAGGAGACGCCGAACCGGTCCTTGAGCCAGCCGCACGGGCCGCCCTCGCCGCCGTTCTCGGTGAGCCCGGCCCAGTAGTGGTCGATCTCCTGCTGGTCGGCGCAGAGGATCTGGAAGGAGACCGCCTCGTTGAAGGTGAACTCGGGGCCGCCGTTGAGCGCGACGAACCGCTGGCCGTTGGCGGTGAACTCGACGGTGAGCACCGAGCCCGCCGGGCCGGGCCCGGACTCGGGCCACCGGACGGTCCGCCCGATGCTCGCGTCCTTGAAGACGGAGACATAGTGGTGCGCGGCCTCCTCCGCACGGCCGTCGAACCAGAGGCAGGTGATGAGTCCGTCGGTGGTCATGGGCGCCTCCCGGGGCGTGGAGCGGGGTGTGGGGCACGGTCATGGGGGTGGACCGTGCCCCGCCGCGAAACTCATCGCTTCGGCCGCCGGTTCTTCCGGACGGTGGGCAGGGGGCCGGGCGCCCGAGGCAGCGGGGGCGGTGCCCGCGGTACGAGCGGGGTACGGCGACCGGTTCAGGCGGCGGCCAGACTGAGCCCTCGGTACGACCGGTGCGGGACGGCGGTGGCCCGGCGCCGCTCGGCCGCGCGCCGGGCCAGTTCGCCGTGCGCCCGCGAGAGCAGGTCCCCGAGGCCCAGGCCGAGCGCGTGCGCCGCGGCGGCCAGCACCTCGGAGGACGCCTCCTTGCGTCCGCGCTCGATCTCCGAGAGGTAGGGCAACGAGATCCTGGCGGTCTCGGCCACGTCCTTGAGCGTGCGCCCCTGTGCCCGCCGCTCGCGGCGCAGCACCTCGCCGATCAGGTCCCGCCACAGCGGCTCCCGGGCGCGGGGCCCCGGGGCGGGCGCGTCCGGGCGGGCGGACGCCGGGCGCAGGGGGATCACTCGGGCTTGGTCACTCACCGGGTCGGTCATTTCCCACAGCCTAGGAGCGGGGCGCCGTGAGGCAAGGACACGCAAGGGCACGGCGTTGCGCCCTGAGGGTAATCCGGCCCCGGGGGGCCGTCTGCGGCCGGCCGGGCGCGGCGCGCCGGACGCATGCGCCGCGTCACCGGGGGTACTCGCGCGGTGAACGGCTCGGCGGGAGGCATGACCCGGACTCGGGTGGGTACCCGCAGGGCACGGCGCCTGCACGGGCGCCGCCTGGGCACACGTCGAACCGTGACTTTCGTGGGAGAGGTAATGAGAACCGCCGCCGGGATCCGGTCGCAAGCAGAGGTCGTCGAGCAGACCGAGCAGGGCAGGACGGGCGCGGGGTCTCTGCCGGGTATCGCGGACCCGGCGTCCGTGGCCCCGCGGGACGCACGGGCCCTGTCGCGTCAGTTCTTCCGCCGGCTGGCCGAGCTGGAGGAGGGCACGCACGAGTACCAGTACGCGCGCAACACCCTCATCGAGATGAACATGTCGCTGGTGCGGTTCGCGGCCGGACGGTTCCGGGGCCGCGGCGACGACATGGAGGACGTCGTCCAGACCGGCATGATCGGACTGATCAAGGCCATCGACCGGTTCGAGCTCTCCCGCGAGGTGGAGTTCACGTCGTTCGCCCTGCCGTACATCGTGGGTGAGATCAAGCGGTTCTTCCGGGACACCACCTGGGCCGTGCACGTGCCGCGCCGCCTCCAGGAACTGCGGGTCGAGCTGGCCAAGGCGCGCGAGGAACTGTCCAGCAGGCTGGACCGGGACCCGACGGTGGCCGAACTGGCCACACTGATGAACATCTCCGAGGGCGAGGTGGTCGAGGCGCAGCTCGCCTCCAACGGCTACAACTCCGCCTCCCTGGACGCCGCGCTGACCGGTGACGGCCCGGAGGACGGCGAGTCGGTGCTCGCCGACTTCCTCGGTGTGGAGGAGGAGGGGCTGCGGCTCGTCGAGGACCTCCACGCGCTCGCCCCGCTGATGGCCGAGCTGAGCGACCGGGACCGGCAGATCATCCACCTGCGCTTCGTGGAGGAGGCCACCCAGGCGGAGATCGGGGAGCGGCTGGGGTGCTCCCAGATGCACGTCTCCCGGCTGATCAAGCGGATCATCACCCGGTTGCGCCAGGGGATGCTCGGCGAACTGGGCTGCGCCTGACGGCGGACACCGCACCGGCTCGCCGCCGAGGCGCCCTGGACGGGAGAAAGCCCCGGCGGCCATCAGCGGCCCTCGATGGCGGAGCCGGTGCTCGATAGTCGACTAGACGGCGGATCAGCGGTTCAGCCGGAACACGGCCCGTACCCGTTTGCCCACGGGGACGCGTTCGACCGTGACCTCCGCGGCCAGCGCGTGCACGATCTCCAGTCCGTGGCGTCCGACGCGCTGCGGGTCCTTCGGGAAACGGCGGGGCAGTGCCGTGCTGCTGTCGTACACGGACACCGCGACGGCGGTGGTGGTGCCCTCCAGCTCCAGGATGTAGGGGCCGCTGCTGTGCCGGTCGGCGTTGGTGACGAGTTCGCTCACCATCAGCAGGAGTTCGCCGTCGGCGCGACCGTCGACGGCGGCGCACCACTCGGTCCGCAGCTGCTGGAGGAACCGGGCCGCGAAGGCACGCGCCTCGGCGATGCATCCGGGTTCGCCGGTGTAATGCGCCGCGCGTCGCAGCGGCTCCACGGGTACGTCGAAACCAGTCGGTATCACTGCCCCGCCCAGGTGCTCGATCATGCTGTCTCTCTCGGAAAAGCGCGGTCCGGCCGGTCGCTCTTGCACCAGTCCTCGTACCCCGGGCCCGGCCCGCCAGTCCCCCGATCCGTTCGCCGACCGCGCACAGTGGCCAGGGTCACGGTACCCGGCCCGCGCCGGTGCGCCGTCGCGGGCGGCGGCCGGGGAGGGCGTCGCCCCCGTCCGGCGCTCCCGTCCCGCGCTCCCGTCCGACGGACGCCTCCGTCCGGGGCCCGCGCCCCCGTCCCGTCCCGGGGGCGGCCGGCCTCGGCGGTCAGGCGACGGGTATGACGAGCGCCGGTATGGTCCGCTGCATGCGCAGGGCGTCCACGGACTCCGCGAGCAGTTCGTACTCGGTGGTGTCGTCACCGGTCGCGATCCGCACCAGCCTGCCGGCGGCCAGCTCGTCGGCGACCAGTTCCTGCCGGTCCGGGTCGCCGCACCAGGCGCGCAGCACGGCCGGCACGTCGGGCACGGTGGGCGCGACCGGGACGAGCGAGCTCGACGGGAAGTGGACGGCCTCGGGCTGCGGGTCGAGGCGCTCGGCGATCCAGCTCGCCCGGTCGCGCAGCCACCACAGGGCCAGCGCCAGGGTGGGCGCCCGGTAGGTGCCGAGAGGCACTCCGATGCGCTGTCCGCCGCAGGTGCCGTACGCGGTGACATGGCACAGGAACTCGTCGTGCATGACGCACTCCCCCGTCGCGTCGTTCGCCGGCCGGCCGGCCTCGCCTTCCGTGCGGCTCATGTGCGGGGCGTGATCGGAACCTCGCTGGAAGTGAAGTCCGCACAGTCGAGTATGTTCACTGCTGAACCACTGTCACCATGACTTTCCGGCCAGTCTCTTGGCATGTTCCGCGCAGGTTCTGGCCGGAATCCGGTGGTGTCGCCATGACCCCGGGGGTAATCGACGGCCCGCTCCGCGACGGGCAGGGTGGCCGTACCGGATCACCGCAGCACGGATCCGGCCCCTGACCAGTGACGACCCCCGATGGAGGCCGACCGCCATGACCGCGCACACCGATCGTTACGAGACCGCCGCCGCCCGTTACTTCGCCGCCTGGAACGCGACCGGACCGGAGCGGCTGGCGCAGGCGGTGGCCGCCGCCTGGTCGGAGGAGGGCGGCTACACCGACCCCCTCGCCGACGTCAGCGGGCACGAGGGGATCGCGGCCCTGATCGCCGCCGCGCACGAGCAGTTCCCCGGTTTCGTCTTCCGGCCCCTCGGCTCGGTGGACGGCCACCACGACACGGCACGCTTCTCCTGGGAACTGGTGAGCGAGGCCGACGGATCCGCCCCGGTCGCCGGCTCCGACGTGATCACGTTGGACGCGGACGGCCGCATCCGCTCCGTGCTCGGGTTCCTCGACCGGGTGCCCGCGCAGGCGTGAGGACCGCCCGCCGCCCGGCTGGGCGGCGGGCGGGTCCGGCCCTCCGTCACGTCCGTCCGTCGGAGGACGGTCTGCCCCCGGCGGGCGGGGGCCCGGCTCAGCCCTTGACGATCGCGTCGATCCGCGCCAGTTCGTCGGCGTCGAAGTCCAGGTTACGGACGGCCGCCACGCTGTCCTCGATCTGGCGCGCGCTGCTCGCGCCGACCAGCGCGGACGTCACCCGGCCGCCGCGCAGCACCCAGGCCAGCGCCAGCTGGGCCAGGGTCTGCCCGCGGGACTTGGCGATCTCGTCCAGGGCGCGCAGCCGGGCGACGAGGTCCTCGGTGAGCGCGTCCGAGTTCAGGAACGGGCTGTCGCTCGCGGCCCGCGAGTCCTCGGGGATGCCGTCGAGGTACCGGCCGGTGAGCAGTCCCTGCTCCAGCGGGGAGTAGGCGATGGAACCGGTCTGGAGCTCGTCCAGGGCGTCGAGCAGGCCCTCGTCCTCGGGGCGCCGGTCGAGCATCGAGTAGCGCGGCTGGTGGATGAGGAGCGGCGTGCCGAGGCCGGCGAGGATGCGGGCGGCCTCGCGGGTCTGCTCGGCGGAGTAGTTGGAGACGCCGACGTAGAGCGCCTTGCCCTGCTGCACCGCCGTGTGCAGGGCGCCCATCGTCTCCTCCAGCGGAGTGTCCGGGTCGAAACGGTGCGAGTAGAAGATGTCGACGTGGTCCAGGCCCATCCGCGTCAGGCTCTGGTCGAGGGAGGACAGCAGGTACTTGCGCGAGCCCCACTCGCCGTACGGGCCGGGCCACATCAGGTACCCGGCCTTGGTGGAGATGACCAGTTCGTCGCGGTACCGGGCGAAGTCCGCCTTCAGTGCCTCGCCGAACGCGGACTCGGCGGCGCCGGGCGGCGGGCCGTAGTTGTTGGCCAGGTCGAAGTGGGTCACACCGAGGTCGAAGGCGCGGCGGAGGATGGCCCGCTGCGTCTCGACGGGCCGGTCCGGACCGAAGTTGTGCCACAGGCCGAGCGACAGGGCAGGGAGCTTCAGGCCGCTGCGTCCGGTGCGCCGGTAGGGCATGTCGGCATAGCGGTCGGGGTGTGCGGTGTACAACGCGACTCCATCCGGGGTGGACACGGGATCTTCCGGTTCCACTCTTCCCCGGGCGGCGGACAGCGGTCCAACAGGAGAATCCGATGGAATTCAGCGGATAGGCTTCTCAATCATGGAACTGCGCCATCTCCAGCACTTCGTCGCGGTCGCCGAGGACCAGCATTTCACCCGGGCCGCCGAGCGCCTGCTGGTGTCCCAGTCGGGGCTGTCGGCGTCGATCCGGGCACTGGAGCGGGAGTTGCGGGCGCCGCTGTTCGTGCGGACCACCCGGCGGGTGACCCTGACGGAGGCGGGGCGGGCGCTGCTGGCGGAGGCCGAGCGGATCCTGGCGCAGGTACGGGCGGCGCACGAGGCCGTGGCGGCGGTGCAGGGCGTGCTGCGCGGCACGCTCGCCCTCGGTACCGAGCAGTGCATCGCCGGGGTGCACGTGGCCCGGCTGCTGGCGGCCTTCCGGGGCCGGCACCCGGACGTGGAGATCCGGCTGCGGCAGGCCGGCTCGGGCGCGCTGGCGGAGGAGGTGTCGGCCGGACGGCTCGACCTGGCGTTCGCCTACCGCACCCAGGCCGACACCGACCAGCTCCGCTCGGTGGCGCTGACCAGCGAGCCGATGACCGTGCTGTGCCATCCCAGCCACCCTCTCGCCTCGGCCCCGGCGGTGCTCGGCCCGGCCGACCTGGCCGGTGAGGTGTTCGTCGACTTCCACCCCGACTGGGGTCCGCGCCGCACCACCGACGCCGCGTTCACCGCGGCCGGGGTCCGGCGCACGGTCGCGCTGGAGGTCAACGACGTCCACAGTCTGCTGGAACTGGTCGACGAGAACCTGGGCATCGCGGTCGTGCCCCGGCACTTCCGGCACAAGCGGCCCTCGCTCACGGCGCTGCCGCTGAAGGGCGCGGGCGAGGCGGCGTACGAGACGGCGGCCCTGCTGCCGCCGGAGCGGGCCACGAGCCCGGCCGCCCGGGCGCTCGTCGCGCTCCTGGAGACCGGGAGCCGGGTTCCGGGCGCGTGAGCGGCGGCGGTTTGCGATGGTGGACGGTATGCATGCGAAGGACATCCTCATCGACGGCCACAGCCGCGTCCGGGAAGAGGTCCACGCCGCCCTGGACGGTCTGGGCCCGGACGAACTGCACCACCGCCCGTCCCCCGGCGCCAATTCCATCGCCTGGCTGGTCTGGCACCTCACCCGGGTGCAGGACGACCACGTCGCCGACGCCTTCGGCCTCGACCAGGTGTGGCTCGCCCAGGGCTGGCAGAAGCGCTTCGGCCTGGATCTGCCCCGGCACGACACCGGCTACGGGCACAGCCCCGCCAAGGTCGCCAAGGTGCGCGTCGAGTCGGCCGACCAGCTGACCGGGTACTACGACGCCGTCCACGAGCGGACCCTGGGCGCGCTGCGCACCCTCGCCGCCAAGGACCTGGAGCGCGTCGTGGACGAGCGCTGGGACCCCCCGGTGACGCTGGGGGTGCGCCTGGTGAGCGTCCTGTCCGACGATCTCCAGCACGTCGGACAGGCCGCCTACCTCAGGGGGCTGGTTCAGAGCGCGGCCGCGTAGCCCGGCAGGACGACGTCCTCGATGAGGGCGTTGCGCTCGTCGAACGGGATGAAGGCGCTCTTGAGGGCGTTCACCGTGACCGTGCGCAGGTCCTCGACCGTCCAGCCCGCCTGCTCCACCAGCAGGGACATCTCCCGGGTCATCGTCGTACCGGAGACCAGACGGTTGTCCGTGTTGAGGGTGACCCGGAAGCCCAGGTCCTTCAGCGCGGTGATCGGGTGTTCGGCGATCGAGGTGGCCGCTCCGGTCTGGAGGTTGGAGGTCGGGCACATCTCCAGGGCGACGCGGCGGTCGCGCACCCAGGAGGCGAGGCGGCCGAGCTTGCCGTCCACGATGTCCTCGGTGATGCGCACCCCGTGGCCGATGCGCTGGGCGCCGCAGACCTGGATCGCCTGGTGGATGCTGGGCAGGCCGTACGCCTCGCCCGCGTGGATGGTGAAGGGCACGCTCTCGCGGCGCAGGTGCTCGAAGGCGGCGAGGTGGTCGGCGGGCGGGAAGCCGTCCTCGGCGCCGGCGATGTCGAAGCCGACGACACCGGCGTCGCGGTAGGCGACGGCCAGGTCGGCGGCCTCGCGCACCCGGTCGAACATGCGCATGCCGCACAGCAGGGTGCCGACCCGGACCGGGGTGCCGGCCGCCGCCGCCTTGGCCATGCCGGCGGCGAGGCCTTCCTGGACCGTCTCCACGACCTCGCGCATCGCCAGGCCGCCGCTGGTGTTCAGCTCGGGGGCGTAGCGGACCTCGGCGTAGACGACGCCGTCGGCGGCCAGGTCGAGGACGTACTCCTCGGCGGCGCGCAGCAGGCCCGCACGGGTCTGCATCACGGCGAGGGTGTGCTCGAAGGTGGCGATGTAGCGGACCAGGTCGCCGGAGTTCGCGGCCTCGTAGTACCAGGCGGCCAGCTCGTCGGGGTCGGTGGTCGGCAGGGTGTGGCCGACCTCGGCGGCGAGTTCCACGACGGTGGCGGGGCGCAGGCCGCCGTCGAGGTGGTCGTGCAGGACGGCCTTGGGGAGCCGGCGGAGGGTGTCGATGTCGATGCTGGACGCGGTCATGGGCGTGTCGTTTCCTCGGCGGATGGTGCGGTGGGTTTCAGCGGCCGGCGGGCTGGAGCAGGTCCCAGCGGTTGCCGTAGAGGTCCTGGAAGACGGCGACGGTGCCGTACGGCTCGTGGCGCGGCTCCTCCAGGAAGGTCACGCCGGCGGCGGTCATCCGGGCGTGGTCGCGGGCGAAGTCGTCGGTGTGCAGGAAGAAGCCGACGCGCCCGCCGGTCTGGTCGCCGGCCCGGGCGCGCTGCTCCTCGTCCTTGGCGCGGGCCAGGAGCAGGCCGGTGCCGTGGCCGTCCCCACCGGGCTCGACGACGACCCAGCGCGAGCCGTCGGGGCGCGGGGCGTCCTCGACGAGACGGAACCCGAGAGCCTCGGTGTAGAAGCGGATCGCCTCGTCGTAGTCGTGCACGACGAGGGTGACCAGGGCGACGTAGCGCATGGCGACCTTCCGGTGGGGGTGGTTAGCCGGTGAGGTTATACGTAAAACTAACGGGACGCCAGTCTCCCTTCTACGCGCGTCACCCGGGGCCCGCCTTCGTGTCCGGGAGGGCATGGCGGGAGGCGCGGCGGGAGGTGTGCCGGCCCGGGGCTGTGAGGCGGGCGCCGGTCCGCCCCGAAGGGAGGGAGGCGGGGCGGGCCTCCGGGGCGGGCCCCGTCGGCGGTGTCGTGGTGCCGTCGTGAGACGACCCCTCAGGGGGTCTCGTCGCCCTGCGCGACCTCCACGCGGTGGTGGACGTCGGCCGCCGCGGTGAGCGAGGCCGTGCACGAGAGGGCCGCGCAGGCCGCGAGGAGCAGGGCGATCACCCGATGGGCCCGGGCGGCCCGCGGGGCGGCCAGCAGGGCCTGGACGCGCTGCGGGACGGGGCCCGTGGCCGCGCCGGGGGCGAAGCCCGGCCGCACGGACCGGGCGGCCTGCCCGGCCAGGGCCGCGCGGGCGATGGCCCGGGCGGTCAGCCGCCGGTCGCCGACCGAGGCGGCGGCGGCCTCGTCGGCGGCGCGCTCGGCCGCGAGCCGGATGGTGGCGCGCACCCGGCGCAGCGCGGGGTGGCAGTGCGCCGCGAGTTCGGCGGCGGCGAGGGCGTAGTGGTGGCCACCCGCGTTGTGCGCCCGCTCATGGGCGAGCAGCGCCTCCCGCTCGGGTCCGTCCAGGCTGCGCAGCATCGCCGTGGTGACGACGACCCGGTGCGGGCGGCCGGGCAGGGCGTAGGCGTCGGGGCGGGGCGAGTCCACCACCCGCAGGTCACCGGCGGCGGGAGCGCGACCGGCCTCGGCGCGGGCCGCCCGGAAGGCGCGGGCCTGGTCCAGGACCGAGCGGACGAGGGTCCAGCCGCCCCGGGCGAGCGCTCCGGCGGAGGCGAGGGCGGCCGGGACGACGACGGCGTCGGAGGCGGTGCGCAGCGGGTGGACGAGTTCGCCGAGCGCGGCGAAGAGCGGCAGCTTCAGCAGCCCGAGCAGCGCGAAGACGCCGAGCGTCACGGTCGAGCAGCCGGCGAGGAGCACCGCGCAGCCGGTGACCGACCACAGCGCGGCGACGGGGGGCAGCCGGTCCAGGGCACGCCGGGCCAGGGGCGGCAGGACGCACGGCAGCAGCAGGGGGAGCAGGAGCAGCGCGGTCATCGGTCGTCGGATGCGAGCAGGTCCCGCAGGACGCGTTCGTCGTCCGGACTGAGCTGGGCCACGAACCGGGCGAGGACCGTCTCGCGGTCGCTGTCCCGGTCCAGTTCGCTGTGCATCCGGCGGGCGGTGAGACCGTGGGCGTCCTGCGCGTCCCGCACGGGGGCGTAGGCGTAGCCCCGGCCCTGGCGCTGCCGTTCGACCACTCCCTTGTCGTGGAGGCGGGTGAGGATCGTCGTCACCGTCGTGCGCGCGAGGCCGGTTCCGAGGCTCAGCTGGACCTGGCCGGGGGTCTGTGGTGTGCCGGCGGCCCAGAGCGCGGCCAGGACGCCGGCTTCGAGTTCGCCGGCCGGGCGGCGTTCGTCGGTCATGGGACGTTCCTCACCCCGTCTTCGTCGTCTTGGTCGTCTCGGTCGTCTTCGTCCGCCGCGGCCCGGGCGGCCGTCTACACCATCGTAGTCGTGCCGGTGCGGCGCCCGGCCGCGTACCCGCACCGTACGACGTGACTGTCCCGCGTCCGGGGCCGGGGGGCGCGGCGCGTGGACCGTGCCGCGGTCAGCCCGCCCGGCCGCGGGCCGTGTCGAGCAGCGTCCGTTCCTCCTCCGTGAGCCGCAGCGCCCCGGCGGCGACGTTCTCGGCCAGGTGGACAGGGTCGCCGGTGCCGGGAATGGCGAGGACGTGCGGGCCCTGGTGCAGCGTCCAGGCGATGCGGACCTGCGCGGGGCTCGCCCCGTGGGCCCGGGCGACGGAGAGCACCGCCTCGTCGTGGGCGGCGGTCGCGCCGTACTCGCCGCTCTCTCCGGCGACGGCGTAGAAGGGGACGAAGGCGATGCCGTGCGCGCCGCACAGCCGCAGCAGCTCGTCACCGGCGGGGTCGGGGCGGTCCACGGCGTACCGGTTCTGGACGGCGGCCACCGGCGCGATCTCCAGCGCCTCGGCGAGGTGCCGGGGTTCGACCGCGGAGATCCCGAGGTGCCGGACCAGTCCCGCCTCGCGCAGCTCGGCGAGCGCGCCGAAGTGTTCGGCGAGGGAGTCCTGGCGCATGCGGCGCAGGTAGACCAGGTCGAGGTGGTCCCGCCCGAGCTGGCGCAGGTTCTCCTCGACGTGCCCGCGCAGCTGGTCGGGCCGGGCGGCGGTGGCCCACCCGCCGTCGGGGTCGCGGTAGGGGCCGACCTTGGTGGCGATGACCAGGTCCTCGGGGTACGGAGCGAGCGCGGTGTTGATGAGTTCGTTGGCGGAACGGAGCGACGAGAAGTAGAAGGCCGCCGTGTCGATGTGGTCGACACCGAGTGCGACGGCCCGGCGCAGCACGGTGAGCGACCTCTCCCGTGGGCTCGGGGTGCCGTGGTGGAAGGCGGCGCTGCCCGTCAGCCGCATCGCGCCGAGGCCGATGCGGCGGACGGACAGGTCACCGAGGTCCCAGGTGCCGGCGGCGTCCGCGGTGATCGTTTCCTTGGTCATCGGCGGAGTCTCGCACACGGCACCCGGCCGCCGTCGGCGGTGTCAGCAGTACAGGTTGGCCCCCGGTGCGACCCCGAGGATCTGGGTGAAGCGCTGGTAGGCGGAGACCCGGCTCTGCACCTGCGCGGGGTTCTTGCCGTCGCACTCCAGGGAGCCGTTGATGCTGCGGATGGTCTGGCCGAAGCCGGCGCCGTTCACCATGGCGTTGTGCGGGGTCATCGTGCCGGGGCCGGACTGGGTGTTCCAGTACCACAGGCCCGTCTTCCAGGCGACGGACGCGTTGTTCTGGACCAGGTTGGGGTTGTGCAGCAGGTCGATGCCGAGCGCGTCGCCGGCGGCCTTGTAGTTGAAGTTCCAGGACAGCTGGATGGGACCGCGCCCGTAGTACGCCGCCTGGCCCGCCGGACAGCCGTACGACTGGCTCCAGTCGCAGTAATGCGGGTAGTTGGCGGTGTTCTGCTCGACGACGTACACCAGGCCGCCCGTCTCGTGGCTGACGTTGGCGAGGAAGGCGGCGGCCTCCTGCTTCCGCACGGTGTCGCTGCCGCTGTTCGCGAAGGCGGGGTAGGCGCCGAGGGCGGCGGTCAGACCGCTGTAGGTGTAGAACGAATTCCGGCTCGGGAACATCTGGTTGAACTGCGACTCGCTCACCACGAAACCGGCGGCGGACGCCGTGGGTGCCGTCTGGAGCACCAGGGCGGAGCCACCTATCGCGAGCGAGGCCAGGAATGCGGCGAAGCGTGCGGCGATGCGGTGCCTCAACACGATCAACTCCTCTGCGGAGCACGGCCGCGTCCGCCGGTGGCGGAGGCGGCCGTGGTGGGGGGTTGGCCACACTCAATCGCTTTGGTATGTACCAGTCAAGGGTTTAGACCAGTCAATCGCTCATCCGCCGCGGCGGCGAACTCACCGACGCCGCACGGCAGTCGGGCACCACACCGGAGCCGGGCGCCGCGCCGAAGTCGGGCCCGGCCGCGCGGGTACGGCCGGACCCCGGGGCCTGCCCGAAGGCCGGCTCCGGAGACCGGTCCGCCCGCGGGACTCCCCCGGGACTCAGCCGAGCGGCTTCACCAGGACGGCCTTGCGGTGGCTGAACGTCTCGAGGGAGTAGCGGCCGTGGTAACTGCCCATTCCGCTCTCCCCCACCCCGCCGAACGGCAGGTCGGAGACGGTGAGATGGGCGAGGGGCAGACCGTGGCCGAGGCCGCCCGAGGAGGTCTCGGCGGCGAGGCGCTCACGGGTCCGGTCCGATTCGCTGAACACGTACAGGGCGAGCGGCTTGTCGCGGTCGTTGATGAAGCCGATCGCCTCGTCCAGGCCGGACACGGTGACGAGGGGCAGGATCGGCCCGAAGATCTCCTCCCGCATGACCGGCGACGCGGGGTCGACGTCCGCGAGGACGGTCGGCGCGAGGTACTTCGTCGCGCGGTCGCCGACGCCGCCGACGGCGACCCGGCCGGAGCCGAGCAGGCCGGAGAGCCGGTCGAAGTGCCGTTCGTTGACGATCCGGCCGTACTCCGGGGAGCGCGCCGGGTCGGCGCCGAACAGGTTCTCGACCGCCCGGACCAGCGCGGCCTCCAGGGCCGGTGCGGTCTCCGGGTCGGTCAGGACGTAGTCGGGGGCGACGCAGGTCTGGCCGGCGTTGAGGAACTTGCCGCGCGCGAGCCGGTCCGCGACCGCGTCCAGATCGGTGCCGCGGTCCACGAACACCGGTGACTTGCCGCCCAGTTCGAGGGTGACCGGGGTGAGGTGCTCGGCGGCGGCCCGCATCACGATGCGGCCGACGGTGCCGTTGCCGGTGTAGAAGATGTGGTCGAAGCGCTCGGCCAGCAGGGCCGTGGTCTCCGGCACGCCGCCCTCCACGACGGCGACCGCGTCGGTGTCCAGGTAGGCCGGCAGGAGCCGGGCCAGCGCCGCCGAGGTGGCCGGGGCCAGCTCGCTCGGCTTGGCGACGACCGCGTTGCCGGAGGCCAGCGCGCCGACCACGGGGGCGAGCAGCAGCTGCGCCGGGTAGTTCCAGGGGGCGATCACCAGGACGACGCCCAGCGGGTCGTACTGCGTCCAGGCGGTGGCGTCGGCACCCAGGTGCGCCGGGACGGGCGCGGGCTCGGGGCGCAGCCAGTCCGCCAGGTGCTCCAGGGTGTGGTCGATCTCGCGGACGGTGAAGTCGATCTCGGTGCGTCGCGCCTCGGCCACGCTCTTGCCCAGGTCGGCGTGGAGGGCGGCGGCGAGGTCGGCGCCGCGTTCCGTGAGCAGGGCGCGCAGCCGGCGCAGCTGGTCGGTGCGCCAGTCGACGGACTTCGTACGGCCGGTGCGGAAGGTGGCGCGCAGCCGGGCCACGACGTCGGCGGGCCGCTCGGGCAGAGAGTGGTTCACGGTGCCTCGCTGGGGTGCGCGGGCCGGAGCGGCCCGCACTCGGACGGACGGATGCATACGCCAACCTTTCATGTTCTGAAGTTCATCCCGGCACCGCCCCCGGGTGAGGATCGTCACGTCCGCCGACGACGACCCGCCACCGCCGCCCCCGTCCGCCGCCACTCACCGCGTTCACCGCTGTCCGCTGTCCGCTCTCAGCCGTCAGCCGTCAGCCGTCAGCCGTCAGCCGTCAGCCGTCAGCCGTCAGCCGTCAGCCGTCAGCCGTCAGCCGTCAGCCGTCCGGAGATACCGCACCGCCCGGTCACCGGGGCCGGGCCCAGCCGTCGCCGCCGTGCCGGTGTCAGTGCTGGTCCACGAAGGGCCGGACCTCGATGGGCAGGGTGGTCGCCAGCGCCGCCTTGCGTCCCCACGCCAGGGCCTCGTCCCGGTCGGCGGCCCGGATGAGGCACAGCCCGCCGAGGTACTCCTCGCCCTGCGCGTAGGGGCCGTCGTTGACGAGGACGTCACCGCCTCGGGGGCGGAACACGGTGGCGGTCTCCGGGCCGTGCAGACCGCCCGCGAAGACGAAGGCGCCCGCGGCGCGCAGCTCGCCGTCGAACGCCTCGACACCGCGCATGATCGCGGCGGGCGGCGTCGCGCCGGCCGGCTGGACCACGCTCAGCAGGTAGTGCGTCATGACGTCCTCCAAGGCGTCGCACCCGGGGCGGGCTCTTGGTCACCTCGTCACCTCCTCACGAAGGTGACCGCCGCGGACCGGCGCCGCGCGCCGCGAGCGCGGAGAAGGTCTCCGGAAGAATCTCCCCCATGACGCTCACCCCGCATCCGCATCCGCTCGTCGTCCGCGCCCGCCGGCTCGCCACCGACCTGCTCCTCCCGGAGGCCGAACGGGTCGACCAGGACTGGGTGCCCGCGAGCCACATCGAGGCGGTGAAGCGGTCGGGACTGCTCGGGGCGGCCGCGCCGGCGGACCACGGCGGGGCACAGGCGCCGCCCGCCGTGCTGCGGGAGACCGCGGAGATCCTGGCCGGGGCGTGCTGCGCGACCTGGTTCGTGCAGACCCAGCACCACACGCCGGTACAGACCCTGGCGCGCGCCGACGGCCCGGTGCGGGAACGGCTGCTGGGCCCGCTGTCCCGTGGTGAGCTGCTGTCCGGGGTGGCGTACGCGCACCTGCGGTCGTATCCGCGCCGCCCGGTGCGGGTCCGCCCGGAGGGTGACGGCTGGCGGTTCGACGGGACCGTCCCCTGGTACACCGGCTGGGGTCTGAACGACGTGCTGCTGCTGGCCGGGGTCACCGACTCCGGTGAGGCCCTGTTCGCCTTCGCCGAGGCCCGCGAGCAGCCGGGGCTGCGGGCCTCGGCACCGATGCGGCTGGCGGCCCTCACCGCCGCGCGCACGGTGTCGCTGGAGCTGGACGGGCTGTGGCTGCCGGCGGAGGCGGTGGCGCTGCGCACGCCGTACGAGCGGTGGGCGGCCGGCGACCGGGTCAGGACGCTGCACACCGGTCCGGCGGTCTTCGGCGTGGCGGAGGCCGCCCTCTCGTTGCTGGACGACACCACCGCCGCCCCGCTCCGCTCCCGCCTGGCGGACGTCCGCCGCACGGCCTACGACCTGGCGGACCGGCCGACGCCGGACACCGGGGGCGGGAGCGGGGAACGGCCGGTACTGCCGAGCGCGTGGGTGGCGGAGCGGCTGGCGGTGCGCGCCGAGGCGTACGAGCTGCTGCGTACGGCCACCACGGCGGCGGTCGTGGCCGGGGGCGGGCGTGCGATGGCCGTGACGAGCCGCGCGCAGCGCCTCGCCCGGGAGGGGCTGTTCCTGCTGGTACAGGGCCAGACGGCCGAGTCGCGCGGCGCGCAGCTGCGGGCACTGGGCTGCGGGCCGGCCGGCGCGGAGAGGCGTCACGGCTGAGCGGCGGACGGGCCCGCGCCCGGCCCCGGCCCGCGCCCGGTTGTCCCGCCCTGGAACGGCCGCCCCGGAACGGACGACCGACACCCGGGTCGTCGCACCGGCACGCGCCCCCGGCGACCGGTCCGCGCGTGCGTTCAGCCCGCGAACGGCACCGGGGCCGCGGAAGCGGCCGTCGCGCCCGGGTGGGTCCACAGTCCCCGCGCGGCGAGCCGGGGCAGGACGTTCTCACCGAACCAGTAGGCCTCCTCCAGGTGTGGATAGCCGGAGAGCACGAACTCGTCGATGCCGAGGGCGTGGTACTCCGCGATCCGGTCGGCGACCTCCTCGTGGCTGCCGACCAGCGCCGTCCCGGCGCCGCCGCGCACCAGCCCGATGCCGGCCCACAGATTGGGGTGGATCTCCAGCCGGTCCCGGGAGCCGCCGTGCAGCGCGAGCATCCGCCGCTGGCCCTCCGACTCGCTGCGGCCGAGGCCCTCCTGCACGGCCCGTACGGTCTCCGGGTCGAAGCCGTCGAGCAGCCGGTCCGCCTCCGCCCAGGCCAGCGCCGCGGTGTCCCGGGTGATGACGTGCAGCCGGATCCCGAAGCGGGGGATACGGCCGTGCCCGGCGGCCAGATCGCTGACCCAGGCGATCTTCTCCGCGACCTGGGCGGGCGGCTCGCCCCAGGTGAGGTACACATCGGCGTACCGGGCCGCGACCCCGCCCGCGACCGGCGAGGAGCCGCCGAAGTACACCTCGGGCACCGGCTCGGGCACCCTGCCGAGCTTCGCCTCCTCGACCCGCAGGTGCTCCCCGTGCAGGTCGACGCCCTTGCCCTCCCACAACTCCCGCACGATGTGCAGGAACTCACCGGTGCGCCGGTACCGGGCGTCCTTGTCGAGGAAGTCGCCGTAGGCGCGCTGCTCGTGGCTCTCGCCGCCGGTGACGACGTTCAGCAGCAGCCGGCCGCCGGTCTGCCGCTGGAAGGTGGACGCCATCTGCGCGGCGAGCGTGGGCGAGACGAAGCCGGGCCGGAACGCGACCAGGAACTTCAGCCGTTCGGTGTGCTGGCTGACCATGGCGGTGGTCAGCCACGCGTCCTCGCACCAGGCACCGGTCGGGGTGAGCGCGCCGACGAAACCCAGGTCCTCGGCGGCCCGGGCGATCTGGCTCAGATACGCGACCGTCGGAGGCCGGTCGCGACCGGAGGCGGTAGCCGGGCTGCCATGACCGCCGCCGACGACATGGCGGCTGTCACCATTGGTGGGCAGGAACCAGTGGAAGGTGAGGGACACGGGGGTCTCCGATTCGTGTGTGTCCGTTAGAGCAGGCCGTGCCGGGGCGGGTTCAGGAGGCCGGGACCGTCAGCTCGCCGCCGCCAGCAGCGGCGTGCGGTCCAGGGCGGCGGCGAACTGGTCCACCACGTGTCCCAGCGCCTCCGCGGTGGCGGATGCGACGGTGACGGAGCCGTCCTCCCGCACGGTGATGTCCTTGTCGAGGGTGAACCAGCCCTGGACTATGTGCGCGGCGCCCATGGAGTTCAGCACCGGGCGCAGGGCGTAGTCGATGGCGAGGACATGGGCGGTGGAGCCGCCGGTGGCGAGCGGCAGCACGGTCTTGCCGGTGAGGGCGTACTGCGGCAGCAGGTCCAGCAGCGCCTTGAGGACACCGGAGTACGACGCCTTGTAGATGGGAGTGCCGATCAGGACGCCGTCCGCGCGGGCGAACAGCTCGGTGGCCTCGACGATGGCGGGGTGCCGGAAGTCCGCGCCGAGCAGGGCCTCGGCCGGGATGGTGCGGACGTCGAGCGGGACCACCTGGTGGCCCTGGGCGGTGAGCCGCTGGTCCAGGTGGCGCAGCAGACGGCCGGTGCGCGAGGAGGCGGAGGGGCTGCCGGAGACGGACAGGACGGTGGCCATGGATGTCTCGTTTCTGAGGTGCGCCGGGCACACGTGCGGGACGGGTGCCCGGGGAGGACGGTCGGGAGCGGGCGGCGGCCCGGTGGTCAGGCGTGGGCGGGAACGGCTTCCGGCGCGGGGTCCGGGCGGACGCCCTCCGGCCGACGGGCGCCCTCTCGCTGACGGGTGCCCTCCGGCCGACGGGTGCCCTCCGGCTCACGGACGAGGGACGGCACGTGCCGGCCGAAGCACTCGACCGCCTCGGCGTCGGCCTCCGTGACGGCGCGGGCACCCGCGATCGGATCGGCGGCCCCGTCGAAGTCCCCACCGTGGGAGAGGTACCCGCCGTAGGTGAAGCACTCGAGGTGAAGCACTCGCCGTGGGACGAGTCCCCGCCCAAGACCCGGTCGGCCGGCCGCCGTCCGCCGTCCGCCGGGCGCCGGGTTCCGGGCCGCCGGGAACCCGGTAGGCGCATTTCACGGGTGCTGCGGGCATGCGGAACTCCTGCTGCGCGAAATGCACGACGGCTTTCGGGCACGCGGAATCCCGGACGGGAAAACAGGGGCAATCAGGCGCGCCGGGGAAGCCCGGAAAGGGGACGCAACGCGGCGGTTTCAGGCCGCGGGGCAACAGGAGGCGCTGGAGACGCGCGCGAGGTCGACATGGCGTCGCCGCGTGAGGTCCAGTCGCATAGTCATGCCGTCGATCGTGGCAGCAGCCGGTGACGGCCGTCAAGGAAAACCCGACCGGTCTCGTATCCCGGACCATTGGAATTCACCGAGGCGTGACAGGAAAACCCTTGAACGTCACGGCGTTTGCGGCGCATTCCGCGGCGGTGCGGACCGAACAACCGGAATGCACAGCGGCCATGACCCGGCTCGGTTCGCCGCGCCGGGCGGCCCACGAAGTACGGCCGTCCCGGCCCGCGTTGAGCGAGACCGTCCGCGCTCCGGAGCGGGAACCGGGCGTGGACCTACTGGTGCGCAGGCGCTCGGGCGCGTCGATGAGCGCCGCGGAGCGGGAGCCGCTGCCGGACATCGCCGGTCTCCTGGAGGGGTGGGCCGACCGCGGACGGCGGCCGGCGAGCGGCACCGCATCAGCCGTACGGCGCGGGTCGGCACGGTGGACGCGGCGATCGTGCCGCCGCGGATCGCCGTGGTGCGGGAGTCCCGGGCGACGCGTCCGGTCATCCGGGTGGAGGCGGTGGGCGCGCGGCAGCCGGACATCCGGCGCGGGCTGACGGAGGGCGGTTTCGACCTCGGCCCCGTCCCCCACCTGGCGGGCGACGACACGCCGGCGGACATGGAGGGCACCGAACCACCGCGCCGGCGGCCGGACTTCCGTGTCCGGGGACCCGCCGGGCGGTCCGGTGCGATCACCATCCGGCCGCTCGCCGACGACACCGCCCGGGTGGTGCCGACGCTCCAGCGCCGGCGCGCGGACCCGGCGCCGCGGGCGGTGCGGGACCTGCGCGCCGTGTTCGCGCGCCGGGCGCGGGAGCCGGCGTGACCGCCGGTTTCAGGCGCGGTGGGCGTCCTCCGGCCCCTCGACCACCACGAGGAACGCGTCCGACTTCAGGTCCATCACCACGGTGGCCGGCTCCCCCTCGGCCCGCCGGGCCGCCGCGTACTCCTCCGCCGGCCACGATCCACGCGGGGACCCTGCGGGAAAACGCTCCAACACCTTCGCACTCATGACGGCGGCCACCTCCTGCGACACCGACCCGGTCGGAATGTACGTCATGTACTGATCCGCTTGCCCCGCATCGGCGAGGACATGTCACCGAGTCCCGGGGTGCCGCCGTTCCGGTGAGGGACGCATCCACGGGCTCCTCCGGGTGGGAAGTCGTGTCTGGGGGGCCATCGACACGAAGGGCCTGCGGGCGATGAACGACGACGCGACGGACGGGCTGCGCTGCCTGGTGACCGGTGCCACGGGCTACATCGGCGGCCGGCTGGTGCCCGAGCTGCTGGCCGCCGGGCACCGGGTGCGCTGCCTGGCCCGCACCCCCGCCAAGCTGCGTGACCACCCCTGGGCGCGGGACGCGGAGGTGGTCCGGGGCGACGTCACGGACGCCGGCTCGGTCGCGGAGGCGATGCGGGACGTCGACGTGGCGTACTACCTGGTGCACGCGCTCGGCAGCGGCGAGGACTTCGAGGAGACCGACCGCCGCGCCGCCCGCGTCTTCGGGGAGGCGGCGAAGGCGGCGGGCGTCCGGCGCATCGTGTACCTCGGCGGTCTGGTCCCCGCCGGGGTGCCCGACGAGCGGCTCTCCCCGCACCTGAGGTCCCGGGCCGAGGTCGGCCGCATCCTGCTGGCCTCGGGGGTGCCGACCGCCGTGCTGCGCGCCGCCGTGATCATCGGCTCGGGTTCGGCCTCCTTCGAGATGCTGCGCTACCTCACCGAGCGCCTGCCGGTGATGGTCACGCCCAGCTGGGTGCACACCCGCATCCAGCCCATCGCCGTACGGGACGTGCTGCGGCTGCTGGTCGGTGCCGCGGGCCTGCCGGACGACGTGAACCGGACCTTCGACATCGGCGGCCCGGACGTCCTGACGTACCGGGACATGATGATCCGGTACGCGCGGATCGCGGGGCTCCCCCGCCGGCTCATCCTGCCCGTGCCGGTCCTCACCCCCGGCCTGTCCAGCCACTGGGTGGGGCTGGTCACGCCTGTCCCGGCCTCCATCGCACGGCCGCTGACCGAGTCGCTGCGCCACGAGGTGGTCTGCCACGAGCACGACATCACCCGGTACGTGCCCGATCCGCCGGGGCATCCGCTCGGCTTCGACCAGGCGGTACGGCTGGCCCTGCGCCGGGTGCGCGAGGCGCGGGTGATCACCCGCTGGTCGTCCGCCGCGGTGCCCGGCGCGCCCAGCGACCCGCTGCCCACCGACCCCGACTGGGCCGGCGGCAGCCTCTACACCGACCACCGCGAGACGTCGGTGGACGCCCCGGCGCACGAGCTGTGGCGGGTGATCGAGGGCGTCGGCGGGGAGCACGGCTGGTACTCCTTCCCGCTCGCCTGGAGCCTGCGCGGCTGGCTGGACCGGCTCATCGGCGGGGTCGGCCTGCGCCGGGGCCGGCGGGACGCCGAGCGGCTGCGGGCGGGCGACTCGCTGGACTTCTGGCGGGTGGAGGAGATCGAGCGCGGCCACCTGCTGCGGCTGCGGGCGGAGATGCGGCTGCCCGGGCTGGCCTGGCTGGAGATGTGCGCGGAACCGGACGGGCCCGGCCGCAGCCGGTACCGCCAGCGGGCCCTGTTCCACCCGCACGGGCTGCTGGGCCACGCCTACTGGTGGGGGGTCTCCCCCTTCCACGCCGTGGTCTTCGGCGGGATGGCCCGCAACATCGCCAGGGCGGCGGCCCGGCGGGGCTCGGCCTCCGCCCGCTGACCCCGCATCCGCCGGGCCCGCCGGACCGGAACTGTCCGGTGTCCCCGTCCTCGTCCCGGAGCCGCGCCATGTACGTCTCGGTCGTCCTGTTCACCGCCGATCTGCGTCTGCACGACCACCCGCCGCTGCGGGCGGCGCTGGACGGCGGCCGCCAGGTCGTCCCGCTCTTCGTGCGCGACCGCGGGACGGACGGCTTCGCGGCGCCCAACCGGCTGGCGTTCCTCGCCGACTGCCTGCGGGACCTGGACGCCGGGCTGCGCGCGCGGGGCGGGCGGCTGGTGGTGCGCTCCGGCGACGTCGTCGAGGAGGTGTGCGCGGTGGCCGCGGAGGCGGATGCCGACGAGGTGCACATGGCGGCCGACGCGAGCGGCTACGCCCGGCTGCGGGAGCGGCGGCTGCGGCGCGCCCTGGAGGCCGGCGGGCGGCGGCTGCACGTCCACGAGAACGTGACCACCGCGGTGGCGCCCGGCACGGTGACCCCCGCCTCCTCGGACCACTTCGCGGTGTTCACGCCGTACTTCCGGCAGTGGTCGGGGCAGCCGCCGCGGGACGTGCTCCGCGCGCCGCGCGCGATCGGCGTGCCGCCCGGCGTCGGATCGGAGGAACTGCCGTCCCGGGCCGCGCCGGCGGGCGTCTCGCCGGGGCTGGCCGAAGGCGGCGAGACGGCCGGCCGGAAGCGGCTCGCCGCCTGGCTGCGCTCCGGTGCGGCCGGCTACGCGGACCGGCACGACGACCTGGCCGGGGACGCGACCTCCCGGCTCTCCCCGCACCTGCACTTCGGCACGCTGTCCCCCGTCGAACTGGTCCGGCGTGCGCGCCGGGCGGGTGGTCCGGGGGCGGAGGCGTTCGTACGGCAGATCGCCTGGCGGGACTTCCACCGCCAGGTGCTCGCGGCCCGGCCCGGCGCGGCCGGTGCCGACTACCGCACCCGGCACGACCGCTGGCGGTCCGAGCGGACGGCCCGGGACGACATCGAGGCGTGGCGGGAGGGACGTACCGGCTATCCGGTGGTCGACGCGGGGATGCGCCAGCTGCGCCACGAGGGGTGGATGCACAACCGGGCCCGGCTGCTCACCGCGAGCTTCCTGGCGAAGACGCTGTACGTCGACTGGCGCGTGGGGGCCCGGCACTTCCTGGAGCTGCTGGTCGACGGGGACCTGGCCAACAACCAGCTGAACTGGCAGTGGGTCGCGGGCACCGGCACGGACACCCGGCCGAACCGGGTCCTGAACCCGGTCACCCAGGCCAGGCGGCACGATCCCGACGGCGTGTACGTCCGGCGCTGGGTGCCCGAGCTGGCGGACGTCCCGGGCGGGGCGGTGCACGAGCCGTGGAAGCTCACGGAGGCGGACCGGGCGCGGACCGGCGCGTACCCGGACCCGGTCGTCGGCCTCGCCGACGGGCTGGCCCGGTTCAGGCGGGCCCGCGGCCGCGACTGAGCGGGGCGGCGGGCGGTACGGCCCCATAGCCGGCGGCCAGTGTGCCGAGGGCCTCGGACAGGGTGGTGGGGCGGAGCATGCCCCGGCTGGGCCGGCCGGCCCAGCCGGGGCCGCCGAGCATCGTCAGCGGCTGGGTACGGGCGCCCTTGACGCCCCACTCGGAGGCGGCGACGTGCTCGGCCAGCGGCAGGTTCGCGGTGGAGCGGGCCTGCGCCCACAGCACCACGGCGGCCGGGCCCAGCCGCCGTACCGCCGTCAGGAGCGCGTCCGCCGGCACCGCGGCGCCGAACATGCGGGTCGGGACGCCGAGGTGGCTCAGTGCGGCGTTGAGCGCCTCCAGCGGGAGGGTGTGCTGCTCACCGGGGACGCAGGCGAGCAGCACGGGTCCCGCCCCGGCGGCCGTGGGCGTCGTCGCGGGCCGCCGGGTGTGGCGGCGCAGGGTGGTCGAGACGTGCCAGGCCAGCAGGTGTTCGACGACGACGTACCGGTCCCCCGTCGAGGCCCATCTGCGGCCCACGGCGTGCAGGGTCGGCACCATCACCTCCTGCCAGGCGGTCACGACGCCGTAGCGGGTGACGGCGGTCTCCAGCCGCTCCTCGACGGCCGCCGCGTCGAGCCGGACGGCGGCCCGGGCCAGCCCCCGGCCGTCCTGCCGGACGTCACCGCCGCCGGGCGCCGCCGCCCGGCCGGGATCCCCGCCCCGCCCGGTCCCCGGCACGGTACCGGTACGGCCGGCGGCGCCGACCGCCTGCGTCACCTCCGCCGCACCCCGGACACCGGCGGTCCCCGGCGCCTCCACCTCGCCCCGGACACCGGCCGTCCCCGGCGCCTCCCCCGCACCCGGGGCACCGGCAACCCCCGGCGCACCCCGGACACCGACCGCTCCGGTCACCTCCGCCGCATCCCGCACGCCGGTCGTCCCGGGGGCCGCCCGTACACCCCTCGTCGTTGCCGTCCCCGCCCCGCCCGGCGCGTCCCCGGCGGTCGGCCGCTGTCGCTCCCCGGCGGCGCGGGCACCCGCCCGG
>NZ_JOCB01000027.1 GCF_000718775.1 Streptomyces sp. NRRL S-31 | reverse complement strand
GCCCCGGCCCCCGCGGCCCCGAAGCCCGCCGTGGCACCGGCCCCGGCGCCGGCCCCCGCGGCGAAGGCCGCCCCCGCCCCGGCCAAGCCGGCGCAGCCCGCACAGGCGCCCGCTCAGCCGAAGGCGAAGGCCGCTCCCGCCGCCGAGGCGCCCGAGGGCCCCGAGTACGTGACGCTGCGCGGCCCGTCCGCGGCCGTCGCCAAGAACATGAACGCCTCGCTGGAGCTGCCGACCGCCACCTCGGTCCGCGCGGTCCCGGTGAAGCTGCTGTTCGACAACCGCATCGTCATCAACAACCACCTGAAGCGCGCCCGGGGCGGGAAGATCTCCTTCACGCACCTGATCGGCTTCGCGATGGTGCAGGCCATCAAGGCCATGCCGTCGATGAACTACGCGTTCGGCGAGAAGGACGGCAAGCCGACCCTGGTCAAGCCGCCGCACGTCAACCTCGGCCTGGCCATCGACCTGGTCAAGCCGAACGGTGACCGCCAGCTCGTCGTGGCCGCCATCAAGAAGGCCGAGACGCTGAACTTCTTCGAGTTCTGGCAGGCCTACGAGGACATCGTCCGCCGCGCCCGCGACGGCAAGCTGACGATGGACGACTTCACCGGCGTCACGGTCTCCCTGACCAACCCCGGTGGCCTCGGCACCGTCCACTCCGTGCCCCGCCTGATGCCCGGCCAGTCCGTGATCATGGGCGTCGGCGCCATGGACTACCCGGCGGAGTTCCAGGGCACCAGCCAGGACACCCTGAACAAGCTCGGCATCTCGAAGGTCATGACGCTCACGTCGACCTACGACCACCGGGTGATCCAGGGCGCCGCCTCCGGTGAGTTCCTGCGCCAGGTCGCGAACCTGCTGCTCGGCGAGAACGGCTTCTACGACGACATCTTCGAGGCGCTGCGCATCCCCTACGAGCCGGTCCGCTGGCTCAGGGACATCGACGCCAGCCACGACGACGACGTCACCAAGGCCGCCCGCGTCTTCGAGCTGATCCACTCCTACCGGGTCCGCGGCCACGTCATGGCCGACACCGACCCGCTGGAGTACCGCCAGCGCAAGCACCCCGACCTGGACATCGTCGAGCACGGCCTCACCCTGTGGGACCTGGAGCGCGAGTTCGCCGTCGGCGGCTTCGCCGGCAAGTCGATGATGAAGCTGCGCGACATCCTCGGCGTGCTGCGCGACTCGTACTGCCGCACCACCGGCATCGAGTTCATGCACATCCAGGACCCCAAGCAGCGCAAGTGGATCCAGGACCGCGTGGAGCGCCCGCACTCCAAGCCGGAGCGCGAGGAGCAGCTGCGCATCCTGCGCCGGCTGAACGCGGCGGAGGCCTTCGAGACCTTCCTCCAGACCAAGTACGTCGGCCAGAAGCGCTTCTCGCTGGAGGGCGGCGAGTCCGTCATCCCGCTGCTCGACGCGGTGATCGACTCCGCGGCCGAGTCCCGCCTGGACGAGGTCGTCATCGGCATGGCCCACCGCGGCCGCCTGAACGTCCTCGCCAACATCGTCGGCAAGTCGTACGCGCAGATCTTCCGCGAGTTCGAGGGCAACCTCGACCCGAAGTCGATGCACGGCTCCGGCGACGTGAAGTACCACCTGGGCGCCGAGGGCACCTTCACCGGCCTGGACGGCGAGCAGATCAAGGTCTCGCTGGTCGCCAACCCCTCCCACCTGGAGGCGGTCGACCCGGTCCTGGAGGGCGTCGCCCGCGCCAAGCAGGACATCATCAACAAGGGCGGCACGGACTTCACGGTCCTGCCGGTGGCGATCCACGGCGACGCGGCCTTCGCGGGCCAGGGCGTGGTGGCCGAGACCCTGAACATGTCGCAGCTGCGCGGCTACCGCACCGGCGGCACGGTCCACATCGTCATCAACAACCAGGTCGGCTTCACCGCGGCCCCCGAGTCCTCGCGTTCGTCCATGTACGCGACGGACGTGGCCCGCATGATCGAGGCCCCGATCTTCCACGTGAACGGCGACGACCCGGAGGCCGTCGTGCGCGTGGCGCGGCTCGCCTTCGAGTTCCGCCAGGCGTTCAACAAGGACGTGGTGATCGACCTCATCTGCTACCGCCGCCGCGGTCACAACGAGTCGGACAACCCGGCCTTCACCCAGCCGCTGATGTACGACCTGATCGACAAGAAGCGCTCGGTGCGCAAGCTCTACACCGAGTCCCTGATCGGTCGCGGCGACATCACCCTGGAAGAGGCCGAGCAGGCCCTCCAGGACTACCAGGGCCAGCTGGAGAAGGTCTTCACCGAGGTCCGCGAGGCCACCTCGCAGCCGGCCGCCGGTGCCGCCCAGGCTCCGCAGGACGGCTTCCCGGTCGCGGTCCCGACCGCGATCTCCTCCGAGGTCGTCAAGCGGATCGCCGAGTCCCAGGTCAACATCCCCGACAACATCACCGTCCACCCGCGGCTCCAGCCGCAGCTCCAGCGCCGCGCGGCGATGGTCGAGGACGGCACGATCGACTGGGGCATGGGCGAGACCCTCGCCATCGGCTCGCTGCTGCTGGACGGCACCCCGGTCCGCCTCTCGGGCCAGGACTCCCAGCGCGGCACCTTCGGCCAGCGGCACGCGGTGCTCATCGACCGGGAGACCGGCGAGGAGTACACCCCGCTCCAGTACCTCTCCGAGGACCAGGCGCGGCTGAACGTCTACAACTCCCTGTTGTCCGAGTACGCGGCGATGGGCTTCGAGTACGGCTACTCGCTGGCCCGGCCGGACGCGCTCGTCATGTGGGAGGCCCAGTTCGGCGACTTCGTCAACGGGGCGCAGACGGTCGTCGACGAGTTCATCTCCTCGGCGGAGCAGAAGTGGAACCAGACCTCCGGCGTCGTCCTGCTGCTGCCGCACGGCTACGAGGGCCAGGGCCCGGACCACTCGTCCGCGCGCCCGGAGCGGTTCCTCCAGCTGTGCGCGCAGAACAACATGACGGTCGCGATGCCCACGTCCCCGTCGAACTACTTCCACCTCCTGCGGTGGCAGGTGCACAACCCGCACCACAAGCCGCTGGTCGTCTTCACCCCGAAGTCGATGCTGCGCCTGAAGGCCGCGGCCTCGAAGGCGGAGGAGTTCACCACGGGCGAGTTCCGTCCGGTCATCGGCGACAGCACGGTCGACGCGGCCGCCGTCCGCAGGGTCGTCTTCTGCTCCGGCAAGGTCTACTACGACCTGGAGGCCGAGCGGCAGAAGCGCGGCGCCACGGACACCGCGATCATCCGCATCGAGCGGCTCTACCCGCTGCCGGGTGACGAGCTCCAGGCGGAGGTCAACAAGTACCCGAACGCCGAGAAGTACCTGTGGGTGCAGGAGGAGCCGGCGAACCAGGGTGCCTGGCCGTTCATCGCGCTCAACCTGATCGACCACCTGGACCTGGCGGTCGGCGCGGACATCCCGGCCGGCGAGCGGCTGCGGCGCATCTCGCGCCCGCACTCCTCGTCCCCGGCGGTGGGCTCCGCCAAGCGCCACCAGGCCGAGCAGGAGCAGCTGGTGCGTGAGGTGTTCGAGGCGTAAGCCTCCGGCCGTCCGGCCGACACCCGGGGCCCGGCACCGAGTAGCCACTCGGTGCCGGGCCCTTTCGCCTGCCCGGTGCGGGCCGAGCACCGCGCCACTCCGCTCCGTCTGCCCTGCGGGCCGGACACCGCACCCTTCCGCTACGCCTGCCCGGCGCAGGCCGAGCACCGTGCCACTCCGCTCCGTCTGCCCGGCGCAGGCCGAGCGCCGTGCCACCCCGCTCCGTCTGCCCTGCGGGCCGAGCGCCGCGCCCCACCGCTTCATCTGCCCGGGGCGGGCCGAGCACCGCGCCCGACCGCTACGTCTGCCCGGGGCGGGCCGGGCCTGCCCTTCTGCTACGCCTGCCCGATGCGGGCCGGACGCCGTGCCACTCCGCGCCGACCGGGGCCGTGCGCGACCGCGGTGCGCGGCGGAGCCGGTGGGCGCCGGACGGGGGGCCGGCGCGAGTGCGATGTACGGCGGGAGCCGGTGGGCGCCGGGCGCGGGCGCAGAGCCCGGCGTAGGGCGCGGAGCCCGGCACGGGCGCAGAGCCGCGGGCGCAGAGCCCGGCGTAGGGCGCGGAGCCCGGCGCGGGCGCGGAGCCCGGCGCGGGCGCGGAGCCCGGCGCGGGCGCGTGGCGGGAGCCCGTGCGCGCTACTCGTCGTCCTCGTCGTCGAGCCGCGCGAGCCAGGTGGCCAGCCGTTCCACGGGCACCTCGAAGTCTGGATTCAGATCCACGAACGTGCGCAACTGCTCGGCGAGCCACTCGAAGGTGACCTCCTCCTCGCCACGCCGCTTCTCCAGCTCCTCGATACCGCGGTCGGTGAAATACATAGGGCCCACGTCTCCTGCACGAACATCCAGCCTGCGATTCTCCCCACCAGCGTATGCGCCGGTCCCGACAGCGGGACCGCCCAGCCCCGCCCTCGGACGGCCGTCCCCCGAACGAGTGCCTTGACTTCCCACGACCGCGATATATCGTGAATAACGAGAACGCGATATGACGTGTCGCGACCGGTCGTGCCGAGGAGGTCCCATGTCCGAGTGGTCAGAGTGGTCCGTCGCCGAGCCCCGGAAGCTGACCTTCGACACCCCCGTGCACGACCTCCAGGTCCGTATGGTCAACGGCACGGTGAATATCGTCGGCACGGACGAGCCCTCCGCCCGCCTGGAGGTCTCGGAACTGCACGGCCCGCCCCTGGTCGTCACCCTCGACGGCGGCACGCTCACCGTGGCGTACGAGGATCTGACCTGGAAGGGCTTCCTGAAGTGGCTCGACGCCAAGGGCCGGCGCCGCAGCGCCGTCGTCTCCCTCGCGGTCCCCGCCGACACGCGCGTGGAGGTGGGCGTGGTCGGGGCGGGCACGGTCGTCTCCGGCCTCCGCGGCCCCGCGGTGATCAGGGGCGTGACCGGTGACACCACCCTGGTCGGCGGCTCGGGCCCGGTCCGCGCGGACACCGTCTCGGGGAACCTGGAGGCCCAGGCGGTCACCGGGGACCTGAGGTTCCACTCGGTGTCGGGAGACCTGACCGTGGTCGAGGGGTCCGGCCCCTCCGTGCGCGCCGACACCGTCAGCGGCTCCATGATCGTCGACCTGGACCCGGACGGTCCCACGGACATCGGCCTCACCAGCGTCTCCGGCGAGATAGCCATCCGCCTGCCGCACCCGGCGGACGCCGAGGTGGAGGCGAACACCGCGAGCGGCACGATCTCCAACGCCTTCGAGGGGCTGCGGGTGCGCGGCCAGTGGGGCACGCACAAGATCACCGGCCGTCTCGGCGCGGGCACGGGCAGACTGCGGGCCACGACGGTCTCCGGCTCGATCGCCCTGCTGCGCCGCCCGCCCCGGGACGACGAGGAGCACACCCCTCGGCACACCGAACCCCCGCGGGCCCCCGGAACCCCCGACACCGGCACGCGCACCGACACCGATATTGACACCGCGAACGGCACCGCAGTGCACGGCACCACAGTGGACGACCTCGCTCCGGACAGCACCGCCGCCGCCCACCCGGCCGGCCACCGCCCGGCAGCACCGGGGGACAATTCCGTCTCCGGCCAGGACGCCGGCGCCACCGGCGCCCCGGCCGACGGCACGACCGACAAGAAGGTGCTCTGACATGCCTCCCGTCTTCGCCCACGGCCGCCTCCGCCTGTACCTGCTCAAGCTGCTCGACGAGGCCCCGCGCCACGGCTACGAGGTGATCAGGCTCCTGGAGGAACGCTTCCAGGGCCTCTACGCCCCCTCGGCGGGCACGGTCTACCCCCGGCTGGCCAAGCTGGAGGCGGAGGGCCTGGTCCGGCACACCACGGAGGGCGGGCGCAAGGTGTACGCCATCACGGACGCCGGCCGCGCCGAACTCGCCGACCGCAGCGGTGAGCTGGCCGACCTGGAGCTGGAGATCCGCGAGTCGGTCGCGGAGCTGGCCGCCGAGATACGGGCCGACGTGCGCGGCGCGGCCGGCGATCTGCGCCGGGAGATGCGCGCCGCCGCCTCCGAGGCCCGCCGGGAGGCGCCCGACGCCGAATCCCCCTACGGGGAGTACGGCGAGCCGGGCGACAAGGAGGCGTGGAAGGCCGCCAAGGAGGAGATGCGGCGGGTCAGGCAGGAGTGGAAGGAGCAGGCGCGGCGCGCCAAGGACGAGAGCCGCCGGGCCCGGGAGGAGGCCCAGCGGGCCCGTCACCAGGCGCAGGAGGCGCAGTCGCGGGCGCGGGCCCAGGCGCAGGAGGAGGTGCAGCGCATCGCACGCCGCGTCCAGGACCGGGTCCAGGACCACTTCACGCGCGGCGACTGGCCGACCGGCGTCCGCGAGGGCCTGTCCGAACTGGCCAAGGAATTCGGCGAGTTCGGCAAGGAGTTCGGCAGGGACCGGGGGTTCGGGCGCACCGCCCAGGAGACGGCCGGGCCGGCGCCCACCGCCGAGCCGCACTACACCGCCGCGACGGAGGACTTCCCCGCCGAGTACGAGCCCTCCTGGGCGCACGAGGACTTCACCGGGGACCCGGCACGCGACCTGGACCGCCTGCTGGACCGCTTCCGCGACGACATCCGCGACACGGCCCGTGACCACGGGGTCGACGCTGGGCAGCTGCGCGAGGCCCGCCACCACCTGTCCACGGCGGCGGCCCGCATCGCGGCCGTGCTCCGCCCCGGCTGACAGGCACGGCGCGCGAAGGCGGGCCCGGCGTCCGGGCCCGCCCGGGCCCTGTCGTCCCGGTGACCGGCGGACGTCAGGAGTGGGTGAGCACGATCTTCCCGAACTGCTCCCCTGACGCGAGCCGTTCGAAGCCCTCGCGGGCCCGGTCCAGGGGCAGTTCCTCGTCGATCACGGGCCGTACGCCGGTCGCGGCGCAGAAGGAGAGCAGGTCCTCCAGCTCGTCCTTGGTGCCCATGGTGGAGCCGACCACCTTCAGTTCGAGGAAGAAGATCCGGGTCAGCTCGGCGTGCGAGGGCCGGTCCCCGCTGGTGGCACCGGAGATGACGAGCGTGCCGCCGGGCCGCAGCGACTTCACCGAGTGCGACCAGGTGGCGGCGCCGACGGTCTCGATGACGGCATCCACCCGCTGCGGCAGCCGGGCGCCCGTCTCGACCGCCTCCACGGCACCCAGTTCCAGGGCCCGCTTCCGCTTGGCCTCGTCCCGGCTGGTGGCGAAGACACGGAGCCCGGCCGCCTTGCCCAGCACGATCGCGGCCGTGGCGACACCGCCGCCCGCGCCCTGTACGAGGACCGAGTCACCGGGCCGTACCCCGGCGTTGGTGAAGAGCATCCGGTACGCCGTCAGCCAGGCCGTCGGCAGGCAGGCGGCCTCCGCGAAGGACAGTTCCTTCGGCTTGGGCAGGACGTTCCAGGTGGGGACGGCCACCTGTTCGGCGAAGGTGCCCTGGTAGCGCTCGGTGAGGATGGAGCGCGGCTCGTCGGGGCCGACTCCATGGCCGCTCTGGCCGATGACGGAGTGCAGGACGACCTCGTTGCCGTCCGCGTCGACGCCCGCGGCGTCGCAGCCGAGGATCATCGGCAGCCGGCCCTCCGGAAGGCCGACGCCTTGCAGGGACCAGAGATCGTGGTGGTTGAGGGAAGCGGCCCGCACATTGATCGTGCTCCAGCCGGGACGGGCCTCGGGAGCCGGACGCTCCCCCAACTCGAGGCCGGTGAGCGGCTGGTCGCGGTCGATTCGGGCGGCGTAGACAGCGAACATGCAGCCGACGATAGGGGTGTGGCGCGGTGGACGGAACCACGGCGCCCTGTGACACACGCCCTCTTGCGCACCGGCGTTCCCGCGGCGCGGCCCGGCGGCGGCACCCCGTGCCACGCTCGGCGCCGACCGGTCGGATGGTCAGATGGCCGGACGGTCGGACGGTCGGACGGTCGGACGGTCGGACGGCAAGGAAAACGGCCCCGCCCGTCCGGGTGGGGCCGTCTCCGTTCGAGGTCAGTGACGGGCGACGCCCTCGGCGCGGGCGGCGGCGGCCACCGCGGCCGTCACCGCCGGCGCGACCCGCTCGTCGAACGGCGAGGGGATCACGTAGTCGGCGGCGAGGTCGTCGCCGACCACCGCGGCCAGCGCCTCGGCGGCGGCGATCTTCATCCCCTCCGTGATCCGGGTGGCCCGCACCTGGAAGGCGCCCGCGAAGATCCCGGGGAAGGCGAGCACGTTGTTGATCTGGTTCGGGAAGTCCGAGCGCCCGGTGGCGACGACCGCCGCGTACTTGTGCGCGACGTCCGGGTGCACCTCGGGGTTCGGGTTGGCCATCGCGAACACGAAGGCACCTTCGGCCATGGAGGCCACGGCCTCCTCCGGGACGGTACCGCCGGAGACGCCGATGAAGACGTCGGCGCCGGCCAGGGCGTCCTCCAGCGAGCCGGTGAGGCCGGCCTTGTTGGTGAACCCGGCCAGCTCCCGCTTGACCGGGGTGAGGTCCTCCCGGTCCGCCGACACGACGCCCTTGCGGTCCGCCACCGCCACGTCCCCGATGCCGGCGTTGACCAGCATCCTGGCGATGGCGACACCGGCCGCGCCGGCGCCCGAGATGACGGCCCGGAGCTGCCCGATCTCGCGCCCGCTCAGCCGGGCCGCGTTGCGCAGCGCAGCGAGCGTCACGACGGCCGTGCCGTGCTGGTCGTCATGGAAGACCGGGATGTCCAGACGCTCCTGGAGCCGGCGCTCGATCTCGAAGCACCGGGGCGCCGAGATGTCCTCCAGGTTCACTCCGCCGAACGAGGGAGCGAGCCGGACGACGGTCTCGACGATGCCGTCCACGTCGGTGCAGTCGAGCGCGATCGGCACCGCGTCGACGCCGCCGAACTGCTTGAACAGGATCGCCTTGCCCTCCATCACGGGGAGGGAGGCCTGGGGACCGATGTCCCCGAGCCCGAGCACGGCCGTACCGTCGGTCACGACGGCGACCACGTTGGACTTCCACGTGTAGTCGTTGACCAGCTCCGGCTGCTCCGCGATCGCGGTGCACACGCGCGCGACGCCGGGCGTGTACGCGAGGGAAAGGTCGTCCTTGTCACGGACCGGCACGGTGGCTTGCACTGCCATCTTGCCGCCGCGGTGCAGCGCGAACGCCGGATCGAAGGAATCGAGGGGCTCGGCCCCGCCGTCCCGGTCCGTTGCGTCGTCGCTGCGAGGATTGACGATCTCCGCTGCCACTTTGTCTTACCCCTTAGGTATGCATGGTTTGAGGGTCGACCACTCCTGGTGAGGGGTGGGCGGGCACCGCGTACGGCCCGATCGCTGATACGCGCGAGGCCGTACACGACGGGCGCGCCGCACACGCGCCCTGAGCCCCGGATGAGGGGTGTAAAGAACCTTCTTACCGGACGGACGGTGCCCACGACGAGTCCATTAGGTCCAAGGTCACACCGCGGAACCGGAGGGCGACTCGAAGACGGGGCACGGCCGACGGACGGAATTGGCCGGAAAAGGCCCTGCCCCGCCTGACCGCATCGTGAGACACGCCGAAGATTTTCCGGCCGGAGTGGTGGATTCCCGCAGATGGTTCGGTGGCTATGGACCGTGGATGTACCGACCTGACGCGGTTCGGGGGTCACCCGTTATCCGATTTTGACATAGCGACTCCCCTGATCAGCGCAGTCCGAATGGCAAGATGCGGTAAACCCACGAGGTCGCGACACGCGAAGGTGTGTGTTTCCGTCGACCCATCGGCAACTCTTCCCTTCCGCCGGAGGAACCACGATGACCGCAAGCTCCACCCGTCGTACCACCGCCGCGCGCTCCCGTCCGGCCGCGCTCGGTGCGATCGCGGTCGCAGGCGCCCTGCTGCTCACCGGCTGCGGTGACCAGACCAAGGACAAGGACAACAGCTCCGGAGGCGCGTCCGCCGGCGGTGCCCCGCTCGCCGGCAAGCTGCCCCAGGAGATCCGGAGCAAGGGCAAGATCAGGGTCGGCTCGGACATCGCGTACGCGCCGGTGGAGTTCAAGGACTCCTCCGGGAAGGCCGTCGGCCTGGACCCGGACCTCGCCGCGGCCATGGGCAAGCAGCTGGGAGTGACCTTCGAGTTCGACAACGGCACGTTCGACGGCCTGCTCACCGGTCTGCGCTCGGGCCGCTACGACATGGCGATGTCGGCGATGACGGACAACAAGAACCGTCAGGAGGGCGTCGACCCCGACACGGGCAAGAAGGTCGGCGAGGGCGTCGACTTCGTCGACTACCTGACCGCCGGTGTCTCGATCTACACCCGCAAGGGCGACACCGGGGGCATCACGAAGTGGTCGGACCTGTGCGGCAAGAAGATAGCCGTGGAGCGCGGCACCACCTCGGAGGACCTGGCCAAGCAGGAGGCCAAGAAGTGTCCGGCGGGCAAGAAGCTCACCATCGAGCCCTTCGACGACGACCAGCAGTCCCAGACCCGGCTCCGCTCGGGCGGTGTGGACGCGGCCTCCTCCGACTTCCCGGTGGCGGCGTACGCGGTGAAGACCTCCGGCGGCGGCAAGGACTTCGAGATCGTCGGCGACCAGGTCGAGGCGGCCCCGTACGGCATCGCGGTCGCCAAGGAGGACACGCAGCTGCGGGACGCCCTCCAGGCCGCGATGGACGCGATCATCAAGAACGGCGAGTACGAGAAGATCCTCGAGAAGTGGGGCGCGCAGAACGGCGCCGTCAAGCAGTCCGTCATCAACGGCGGCAAGTGACCCGCGACCGGCAAGCGGCCACCGAGAGGCAGTACCCGTGACAGACATCGACAAGACGGCGGGGCCGGCGAAGACGCCGGCGACCCGCGCCGAGGCCATCAAGGCCATCCCGGTCCGGCACTACGGACGGTACGTCACCGCCGTCATCGCGATCGCCGTCCTCGTGGCGATCGTCTACGCGTTCGGCCAGGGCAAGATCAACTGGCACGCGGTGCCGGACTACTTCTTCGACGACCGGATCCTGACCGGTGTCGGCAAGACCCTCCTGCTGACGGTCCTGTCGATGCTGATCGGCATCGTCGGCGGCATCGTCCTCGCGGTGATGCGGCTGTCGAAGAACCCGGTGACCTCGTCGATCGCCTGGTTCTACATCTGGTTCTTCCGCGGCACCCCGGTCCTGGTCCAGCTGTTCCTCTGGTTCAACCTGGGCCTGGTCTTCGAGTACATCAACCTGATGCCGCTCTACAAGGACTACTGGTCGAACTTCATGACGCCGCTGCTGACGGCGCTGCTCGGCCTGGGTCTGAACGAGGCGGCGTACATGGCGGAGATCTGCCGCGCCGGCCTGCTGGCGGTGGACGAGGGCCAGACCGAGGCGGCGCACGCGCTCGGCATGAGCCACGGCAAGACGCTGCGCCGGGTGATCATCCCGCAGGCGATGCGCGTCATCGTGCCGCCGACGGGCAACGAAGTGATCAACATGCTGAAGACGACCTCCCTCGTGGCGGCCGTCCAGTATCCCGAGCTGTTCCGCTACGCCCAGGACATCGGCCAGAACTCCGGTGCCCCGGTGGAGATGTACTTCCTCGCCGCGGCCTGGTACCTGATCATGACGTCGGTGCTGAGCGTGGGCCAGTACTACATCGAGCGCTACTACGCCCGTGGTTCCAGCCGCCAGCTGCCGGCGACACCGTGGCAGAAGGTCAAGGCGAACATGCTGTCCCTGGGCCGCCCGAAGGGAGCGGTGAGCGCATGACCGGCAAGCCGAGCAAGACGCAGGACGCCCCGGAGCACGGGATGGTCCCGATGGTCAGGGCGCAGGACGTGCACAAGTCCTTCGGCCATGTCGAGGTGCTGAAGGGCATCGACCTGGAGGTGCGGCCGGGCGAGGTGTTCTGCCTCATCGGCCCCTCCGGCTCCGGCAAGTCGACCTTCCTGCGCTGCATCAACCACCTGGAGAAGATCAACGCCGGGCGGCTGTACGTCGACGGCGAGCTGGTCGGCTACCGCCAGCAGGGCGACAAGCTGTACGAGCTGCGCGACCGCGAAGTCGCCATGAAGCGCCGTGACATCGGCATGGTCTTCCAGCGCTTCAACCTGTTCCCGCACATGACGGCGCTGGAGAACGTCATGGAGGCGCCGGTTCAGGTCAGGGGCGTCAACCGGGCACAGGCCAAGGAACGCGCCGTGCAGCTGCTGGAGCGCGTGGGCCTGGCCGACCGGGCCGGGCACTACCCCTCGCAGCTCTCCGGCGGCCAGCAGCAGCGGGTGGCGATCGCCCGGGCCCTGGCGATGGACCCAAAGCTGATGCTGTTCGACGAGCCGACCTCGGCCCTCGACCCGGAGCTGGTCGGTGACGTCCTGGACGTCATGCGCGATCTGGCCGAGTCCGGCATGACGATGGTCGTCGTCACCCACGAGATGGGCTTCGCCCGCGAGGTGGGCGACAGCCTGGTCTTCATGGACGACGGTGTGGTGGTCGAATCCGGTCACCCGAGGGACGTCCTGACGAACCCGCGGCACGAGCGGACGCAGTCGTTCCTGTCCAAGGTCCTCTGACACCGCGCGCACGGCCGAAGGGGCGGTACGGGTTCGCCGTACCGCCCCTTCCGCTCATGTCCGGCTCACTTCAGCGCCAGCAGCAGCGTGTCCGACGGCGAGCACCACACCGGCCGTGCCTCGCCGAAGCCCCGGGTCAGCAGCGTGCGCGCGTGCCACGCCGGCCCGGGCACGTCCCCGTCCGCGTGCTCGCCGTAGATCTCGAAGCGGCGGGCGGTCGACTCGGCGAGGACCGGGTCGGCGGCGGCGAGCTGCCACCACTGCGCCCAGTCCACGGCGCCGTCCCGCTTGGCCTGATCCATACGGGCGTGGCGCAGGGCGCGCTCGGCCGCGTTGATCCGGGGCGTGGACTCGTCGATCATGTGGTCCGCGTTCATGAACACACCGCCGTCGCGGACCAGTTCCGCGATCTGACCGTAGAGGGCCGCGAGAGGTTCGCTGTGCAGCCAGTGCAGGGCCGTGGCGGTCAGCACGGCGTCGTAGGAGTCGTACGGCAGCCGGGCCGGCCAGTCGGGGTCCTTGAGGTCGGCGGTCACGAAGGAGACGCGGTCGTCGCCCTCGAAGGTGCCCTGCGCGATGGCGAGCAGCGCCGGGTCGAGGTCGACGCCGGTGCTGGTGGCCTCCGGGAACCGCCGGAGCAGCCGGGCGGTGATGCTGCCGGTGCCGCAGGCGAGGTCGAGCACGCGCGGCGCCGTGCCGACGAGTGCCTCGACCATGTCGAGCATGATCCGGAAGCGTTCCTCGCGGTCCGGCATGTACCACTCCTGCTGCCGGTCCCAGCTCTCCTGCCAGGCCGCCCAGTCGGTTCCGGCACGCGTGGTCATGGAACACCGACCCCCTTCGGTCCGCGTAATACCCTGGATACACGACCGGCTGTTACCGACCGCAGACACGACCCTAAGACGCCCGCGTAAGGACAACAAGTGGAACTGGCCTATTACTCGGATTACGCCGTCCGTCTCGTCAACAGCGAGGAGCCGGCCCGGGGCAAGGACACCCTGACCACGGTCGAGGCCGTCCGCGGCCTCTTCGGCGTCAACGCGTCGGCCGCCCGGCGTGCCACCGACGCCGACGTCACCCGCTTCCGCTCGGTCCGGGCGCGGCTGCGCGCGGTGTTCGAGGCCGCCGACACCGGCGACGAGACCCTCGCCGTGGACCTGCTCAACTCACTGCTGCTGGAGTTCCCGGTCAGCCCGCAGATCTCCGGGCACGACATCCGCGACGAGGACGGCCGGCCCCTGTGGCACATGCACCTGGCCGACCACCCCTCCAACGCCACCGCCGGCTACGCGGCCATCGCGGCGATGGGCCTGGCCTTCCACCTCACCGAGTACGGCGTCGACCGTCTCGGCCTGTGCCAGGCGCCCCCCTGCCGCAACGCCTACCTGGACACCTCCACCAACCGCTCCCGGCGGTACTGCTCGGACCGCTGCGCCACCCGCGCCAACGTGGCCGCCTACCGGGCCCGCAAGCGCCTGGAGGCCGACCGGTCGGGCAGCAGCGGCCGGGCCGCCGAGAGCGCCCAGCGCAGCAGCGCGAGCGGCGAGCGCTGACCGGCCCCGACCGGCCGGAAGCGGAACCACGCCGTACCGAGGATCAGCTCCTCGGGCACCACCCCGTAGTCCGTGCTGTCCCCGCCCGCGTACGGGTTGTCCCCGAGCACCCACCAGCCGCCGTCGCGCCGCTCCACGGCCCGCTTGACCACCAGCAGGTCCTGCTGGAAGGGATGGCGCAGGACCACCACGTCACCGGGCCTGACCGTGCCCCCGTACCGCACAAGCAGCTGATCCCCGTGGTGCAGCGTGGGCACCATGGACGGGCCCGTCACCTCGGCCAGCCCGAAGGGCGCCGCGGCCCTCCCCCGCTCGGTCTCCTGCGACAGTTCCGGCATCCCCGGCACCTCCCCGGTCCGTTCCTCCACCAGTCTCAGTCTCACCCTGGACTTTTGTCCTAAGCCCTAGGGGGCAGCCGAGAAATCGCGTTCCTCAGGGAGTAATGTCGCACCTGAGAAGACGATCACGAGGAAGGAATGCTCCATGCTTTCCCGCCTGTTTGCCCCCAAGGTCCAGGTCAGCGCCCACTGCGACCTGCCCTGCGGCGTGTACGACCCGGCCCAGGCCCGCATCGAGGCGGAGTCGGTGAAGGCCGTCCAGGAAAAGATGGCCGGCAACGCCGACCCCCACTTCCAGGCGCGCGCCACCATCATCAAGGAGCAGCGCGCGGAACTCGCGAAGCACCACGTCTCCGTGCTGTGGAGCGACTACTTCAAGCCCCCGCACTTCGAGAAGTACCCGGAGCTGCACCAGCTGGTCAACGACACCCTGAAGGCCCTCTCGGCCGCCAAGGCGTCCACCGACCCGGCGACGGGCCAGAAGGCCCTCGACCACATCGAGCAGATCGCCAAGATCTTCTGGGAGACCAAGCAGGCCTGACCCCGGCCTCCCGGCCGCACCCGGTCCGTTAACCACCGAGCACGGTGGCGAACGGGCCGGGTGCGGTTTTTTCCCGGAACGCCTAGTGGAACGGCGGCACGATCAGATGGATCCCGTACGCCACCACCGCCGCGCACGCGAGGAAGCACAGCCCCGCCTGGGCGCGGCCCGCGGCGGAGGCACCGCCGCCGGCGGTCCCGGCGCGGGACAGGCCCAGTACACCGAGGGCGAAGACGACGACCACGGCGACCGTGACACCGAGGCTGACCGCGGCGACGCGGCCGAGGGCGGACCAGTCGACATGCATGGAATGCTCCCTGGGGTTCAGGCGGCCGTGCGGACGTTCGCCGGGGGCTTGGTGCGGACGGTGACCTCCTTCTCGACGACCTTGCCGAAGTGCACGCCCTGGGAGCCCGCGCCGGCCCGGACGGCACCGACGAGCCCGCCGAAGAGGGCGTGCGAGGAGCGATGACGACCGCCACGAGGAACGTGATGTGGTCCATCCCCCCAGGCAGGCAAGGGCAGTTCAATGCCCGGACAACTGGAGGAGAACGCCCCGTCGCACTCGGGGGGGACCTGTTGTGTGCTCCTGTGCGAAGCTGGGCGGGTGACCGCCCTGGAGGACCTGAGACGGCTGCGGCGGGTGCGTGACCGCATGGACCGGGAGTACGCCGAGCCGCTCGACATGACCGTGCTGGCCCGGGACGCCCTGATGTCCGTCGGCCACTTCCAGCGCAGCTTCCGCAAGGCGTTCGGCGAGACCCCGTACAGCTATCTGATGACGCGCCGGATCGAGCGGGCGAAGGCGCTGCTGCGGCGGGGCGACCTCACCGTCACCGAGGTGTGCCTCGCGGTCGGCTGCACCTCGCTCGGCTCCTTCAGCTCCCGGTTCACCGAGCTGGTCGGCGAGACACCGAGCGCCTACCGCGCCCGCGACCACGAGGAGAGCACGGTGATCCCGTCCTGTGTGGCCCGCAGACTGACCCGCCCGCGCCGCCGCCCGTACTGAGGCATGGCACGGCCGCCGGATCTAGGGTTGGGTCCATGGACGTGAAACTCGCGCAGTGCTTCATCGCGGTGGACGACCACGACAAGGCCATCGCCTTCTACCGCGATGTGCTCGGCATGGAGATCCGCAACGACGTGGGGTTCGAGGGGATGCGCTGGGTGACCCTGGGCTCCCCGCTCCAGCCGGACGTGGAGATCGTCCTGGAGCCGCCGGACGCGAGCCCGGACGCCTCCCCCGCGGACAAGCAGGCGCTCAACGAACTCCTCGCCAAGGGCCTGTTGCGCGGGGTCATCTTCACCACCGCCGACTGCGACGTGCTGTTCGAGCGGGTACGGGAGTCCGGCGCCGACGTCCTCCAGGAGCCGACGGACCAGCCGTACGGCGTGCGGGACTGCGCCTTCCGCGACCCGGCGGGCAACCAGCTCCGCTTCATCGAACGACCGGCCGGCTGAACTCCCGCCCCGCACACCGCCCTCCGGGCAGCCCCCGCGTTCAGCCCCAGGGCTCCACGTCCACCACGGCCTCGACCGGCAGGGGCCCGTACACGTGCGGGTACTCCTCGCCGCCCGGCTCTACGGACTCGTACCGCACCGGCGCCCCGACCCGGGCCGGGTCCACGACCAGGACGACCAGCTCGTCCGGGCCGTCGTAGCCGCCGTAGAGGAAGGCGGCGACGCGCGGGAGCTGCTCCCGGGTGGAGAAGTGGATGAAGCCCTCCTCCTGGAGGGTGCGGCCCCGGGTGGACAGCTCGTAGGCGCCGCGGGCGCGCGCCGCCTCCCACCGGGAACGCTCGGTGATGTGCAGGATGTACGGCAGTTTCGGCATGCGCCCACGCTACGGCGTGCCCGGCCGCTCGGGGCCACGCAGGACCCCGCTCCTCGCTCCCGGGCTACGGCGGGTACTCCCGTCCGTCGTCCCCCGGCCGGAGGGGAGCCCCCGCGGACGGATCGGGACCGGCGGACGCGTCGGGACCGGCGGACGCCTCGCGGCGGGTGGACCGTCCGGGAGCTGCGTCCGGACCGGGGCCGGTGGACCGACGGGGGGCGGACCGGCGCGGGGCGGCAGACCGCCCCGGGGCGGTGGACCGGGCGGATTCCGCGCCGGCCGCGCAGTCGGGGTTGCGGCACGGGCCGGCTCCCCAGACCGGCACCCAGGCGCCCAGTGTCTTGTGCCGCTTGACGACCGTTTCGACGCTCTGTCCGCAGACGGGACAGACGGGTTGCTCGCTGCCCATGTCCTCAGGGTAGAGCGGCGGCGTCCTCGGCGCTTCCTGTCGTAGGTGCGCACCAGCACGCCGTTGCCGAAGGCGCGCACGGAGCCCAGGGCGAACCCCTTGATGTCCAGGCCGGTGCCGAACACGGGCATGCCCTTGCCGTAGACGATCGGGTGGGTCTTGATGACGAGCGGCGGCCCCGCGCACTGTGGGGGTGCGCGGGGCCGCCTGACCGGAGCCCCCGACGGCCGTGCGGGGTCAGGAGCCGCACGGAGCCGGGGACTCCGGGTTCTTCCCGGCCGCCGGAGCGGCGGCCGTCAGCTGGAGCGCCGGGTGACGAACTCGGCGAGGGCCAGCAGCCCGCCCGCCGCCTCCGGGTCGGGGACCGCGCGGGCCAGTTCCTGCATGGCCCGGGCCATCCGGTCGGCGGCCTCGGCCTGCGCCCAGTCCCGGCCGCCGGCCCGCTCCACCGCCAGCGCCGTACGCGCGATCTCCCCGGCCTCCGCCTCCTGCTGGAGGTACGGCCTGCCGTACAGCGCGGCGAGTTCGGACGCCGCCGGCGCGCCGGAGGTGAGCGCCGCCACCACCGGCAGGGACTTCTTGCGGGCCGCGAGATCCGCGCCGGCCGGCTTCCCGGTGCGCCGCGGGTCCCCCCATATGCCGATGACGTCGTCGATCAGCTGGAAGGCGAGCCCGGCCTGCCGGCCGAAGCCGTCCAGCGCGGCCACCTCCTCCGCGCCGGCCCCCGCGTACAGCCCGCCGAGCGCGCAGGCGCAGCCCAGCAGCGCCCCGGTCTTGGCCTCGGCCATGGCGAGCACCTCGTCCAGCGTCACCGCGTCCGGTGCGCGCTGCTCCAGGTCGGTGTCCGCGTGCTGGCCCTCGCACAGCTCCACGACGCAGGCCGCGAGCCGCGCCGCGGCCGGGACCGAAGCCGGGTGCGGATCCTCGGCGAGCAGCCGCAGGGCCAGCGCCTGGAGGGCGTCTCCGGCGAGGATCGCGTCGGTGTCCCCGAACACGGTCCAGGCCGTCGGCCGGTGCCGGCGGGTGGTGTCCCGGTCCATCACGTCGTCGTGCAACAGCGTGAAGTTGTGGACCAGTTCGACCGCCGCCGCGGCCCGGACCGCCGCCGCCCGGGCCGCCGGACCGCCGAGGGCCGCGGCCGCCGCCAGCACGAGTGCCGGCCGGATCGCCTTGCCCGCGTTGCCCGCCGCCGGTGTGCCGTCGGCGTGCTGCCAGCCGAAGTGGTACAGCCCGATCCGGCGCATGGAGCCGGGCAGCGACTCCACGGCCGCGCGCAGCTCCGGGTCGACAAGGGCCCGGGTGCGCTCCAGCAGTGCCACCGCCTCCTGCCCGTCGAGCGGACCGGCGGTGGCGTCGCCGTTCGTCTCCCGCGCCCCCGCCGTGCCGGAAAGCGGCGCAACGGAAGAGCGCTCGTCGGTCTCCGTCATGAACTCGGCCATGCCTCCCCCTCGCCAGGTCCGCCCGGACCGGCATCACCGGCCCGACCGGACACGTACCCCGAGGGCCTACCCTCCCCGACGGCCGGGGACACGGTCACGACGTGCGGAGACGTCACCGCCACCGGCCGATCTCGACGTTCTCCAGCACACCGAGCGCGTCGGGCACCAGGACGGCGGCCGAGTAGTACGCCGTCACCAGGTACTTGATGATGGCCTGTTCGTTGATGCCCATGAACCGCACGGACAGGCTCGGCTCGATCTCGTCCGGGATGCCGGACTGCCGCAGGCCGATGACGCCCTGCTCGGACTCGCCGGTACGCATGGCGATGACGGACGTCGTACGCGCCTCGGTGATCGGGATCTTGTTGCACGGGTAGATGGGCACTCCGCGCCAGGTCGGGATGCGGTTGCCGGCGATGTCGATGGTCTCCGGGACCAGTCCCCGCTTGTTCAGCTCGCGGCCGATCGCCGCGATCGCGCGCGGGTGGGCCAGGAGCAGCTTGGTGCCCCGGCGGCGGCTGAGCAGCTCGTCCAGGTCGTCCGGGCTCGGCACCCCGTCGTGCGGCTGGATCCGCTGGTCGTACTCACAGTTGCTGAGCAGGCCGAACTCCGGGTTGTTGATCAGCTCGTGCTCCTGGCGCTCCTTCAGCGCCTCGACCGTGAGCCGCAGCTGCTGCTCGGTCTGGTTCATCGGCTGGTTGTAGAGGTCGGCCACGCGCGAGTGGATGCGCAGCACGGTCTGCGCGATGCTCAGTTCGTACTCGCGGGGCCGCGGCTCGTAGTCCACGAAGGTGTGCGGGATGTCGGGCTCGCCGGAGTGGCCGGCCGCCAGCTCGACCGCCTTCTCGCCGTACTTGTTGGTCCGCTGCTCGGGGATCGCGCGCAGCTGCCTCAGGTGTGCGCGCAGCGAGTCGGAGCGCTCGCTGATCTGCTCGAAGTCCTGGCGGTCGAGGACCAGCACCGTGGTCGCGGTGTCCGCGCGGACGGTGTACTCCCAGATCGCCTCCGAATCGAGCAGCGCCTGGTCACCGAAGTAGGCGCCGTCGGCGAGTACCCCGAGGACGGCGTCGTCGCCGTAGGGACCCGTGCCGACCTTCTCCACCCGGCCGTGGGCGAGCAGGTAGACCTCGTTGGTCCGGTTGCCGAAGTCGGCGATCACCTCACCGGGTGCGAAGTCGCGCTGGCGGCAGCGCCGGGCCAGCTCCGTCAGCACCTCCTCGTCCTCGTACGACCGCAGGGCCGGCAACTCGCCCAGTTCCGCCGGGACGACCTCCACCTGGTCCCCGGTCTTCACGAAGGTGATGCGACCGTCGCCGACGGCGTACGTCAGCCGCCGGTTCACCCGGTACGTGCCGCCCTGGAGGTCGACCCAGGGAAGAGTGCGCAGCAGCCAGCGGGAGCTGATCTCCTGCATCTGCGGAACGGACTTGGTGGTGGTGGCCAGGTTCCGCGCTGCCGCCGTCCCGAGGGACTGCTGCGGCTTGCCCTGATCCGTGCGGACCTCTTCGCCTACCGACATAGAGAAATGCCCTCCCGATGTGTGCCCGGTGCCGACCGGTGCCGCATCGCACCGGTCTCGATCACGAGCCTCCCAGCACGGAACGTGTCCGCGCCATTACCCGAAAGAGCGGGAATGGATCATCCGATTACCGGGCACACAGAGGGATCCCATCCGGGCCCTCCCGGCCTGCGGCACGGCCTGTGACACCGGCCTGTGACACCGGCCCGTGGCACCTGTCCGGATCGACTCGCACAGCATGCGAACGATGTGTTCGCAGACGTCCGGTTTCGGTAGAAGCAGGCAGGACACACGGCCGCGACCGGCGGCCGGACGGGTACGGCACGAAGGAGTCGGGCATGGCCCCACCCATGTCGGCGGGCGCGTTCCTGGACGCGCTCCGGGCGGAGGGCGTCACGGTCGTCGAGGTCGGTGACTGGCAGCAGCACAACCGCAACCACAAGGGCCCCTGGGGCCCGGTGCACGGCGTGATGATCCACCACACGGTGACCCGGGGCAGCGCTCCCACGGTGGAGCTGTGCCGCGACGGCCACCCGGGCCTGCCGGGACCGCTGTGCCACGGTGTGATCACCAAGGACGGCACGGTCCACCTGGTCGGCTACGGCCGCGCCAACCACGCCGGGCTCGGCGACGACGAGGTGCTGCGCGCGGTGATCGCGGAGCGGGGGCTGCCGCCGGACAACGAGGCGAACACCGACGGCAACCGGCACTTCTACGGCTTCGAGTGCGAGAACCTCGGCGACGGGGAGGACCCCTGGCCGCGGGAGCAGCTGGAGGCGATCGAGCGGGCCGCAACGGCGCTGTGCCGTCATCACGGCTGGTCGGAGCGGTCGGTCATCGGCCACCTGGAGTGGCAGCCGGGGAAGGTGGACCCTCGGGGCTTCACGATGACGTCGCTCAGGAACCGGGTGCGCACGCGGCTGGCCGCCTGACGCCCCGAACCGCGCCCGGACCGGTCTCTCCCCGCCACCGGGCCGGTCCCACCGCAGCCGGGGCGGTCCCACCGTCCGTAGGCGGGCGGGGCGGTCGCACCGCAGCCGGGGCGGAGGGCTCCGTCGCGTGCCGGGCGACAATGGAGCCGTGACCAGCACCGGCACCGATCCGCTCGCCCCCCGCCTGCCCTCGCCCCTCCACGAGGTGCGGGACCTCCGGTTCGGGCGCCGCGGGCTGCGGCTGCTGCTCAAGCGGGACGACCTGATCCACCCGGAGCTGATCGGCAACAAGTGGCGCAAGCTGGTGCCGAACATCGCGGCGGCCGGCGGCCGGCCCCTGGTCACGTTCGGCGGCGCCTACTCCAATCATCTGCGGGCCACCGCCGCCGCGGGCCGTCTGCTGGGTCTGCCGACCACCGGTGTGGTCCGCGGCCAGGAGCTGGCCGACCGCCCACTCAACCCGTCCCTGGCCCGGTGCGCGGCCGACGGCATGCGGCTGCGCTTCGTCGACAGATCGGCCTACCGCCGCAAGGCCGAGCCGGAGACGCTGGCCCGGATCCTGCGCGCGGCCGGCGCCGAGGACGCGTACGTCGTCCCCGAGGGCGGCAGCAACGCCGAGGCCGTGCGGGGCTGCCGTGACCTCGGCGCGGAGCTGCACGGACGCGCGGACGTGGTCGCGGTCGCCTGCGGCACCGGCGGCACGCTCGCCGGTCTCGCCGCCGGGCTGGCGGCCGGCCAGCGCGCGCTCGGCATACCGGTGCTGAAGGGCGGCTTCCTGGGCGCCGACATACAGGCCCTCCAGGAACGCGCCTTCGGCGCCCGCAGCGGCACCTGGTCCCTGGACGACCGCTTCCACTGCGGCGGTTACGCCCGGACGACACCCGAACTGGACGCCTTCGCACAGGACTTCGAAGAGCGGCACGGACTGCCGGTGGAGCGGCTCTATGTCGCCAAGTTGCTGTACGGACTCGTCACCCTCGCGGAGGAGGGCGCCTTCGCGCGCGGGTCCACGATCGCGGCCGTCGTCACCGGACGGCCGTTCCCGGAACCCCCGGCAGCCCCGGCAGCCGACCCCTCGGCCCCGGCAGCCGCCCCGGAACGCTAGCCGGCCTCCCGGTAGGCCGCCGCCTCCTCCAGGTCCAGGCGTCTGAGCAGGGCGCGCAGCATCTCGTCGTCGATGTAGCGCAGGTCGCGGAGCCTGACGAACACCTCCCGTTCGGCACTGATCATCTCGCGGGACAGCCGGCGGTAGGTGTCGTCCACGGACTCGCCGGTGACCGGGTTGACCTGGCCCAGCCGCTCCCAGACGGCGTTGCGGCGGCGTTCCAGGACGTTGCGCAGCCGGTCCACGAGCGGCGGCGGCAGGGCGTTGCGCTCGTCGGCGAGGAGTTCGTGGAGCCGGGCCTCGGCGGCCCGCGAGGCCTGCGCCTGGGCGTTGGCCTCGGCGAGCGTCTCGGCCTGCCGGTCACGGCCGGGGAACCTCAGCAGCCGGATCAGAGGGGGCAGCGTGACGCCCTGGACGACGAGCGTGGCGATGACGGTGGTGAAGGTCAGGAAGAGGATCAGGTTGCGGGGGCCGTCGGCCATCGTCGACGGGATGGAGAAGGCGATGGCCAGGGAGACGACCCCGCGCATGCCGGCCCAGGAGGTGACCATGGCGCCCCGCCAGGTGGGGTTCTTCTCGCGCTCCCTGATGCGCGCCGACAGCAGCCGGGGCAGGAAGGTGGCCGGGTATACCCAGACGAACCGGGCCACCACGACGACCAGGAAGACGGCGACCGCGTACCAGACGGCGGCGGTGCCCTCGTACTCGCCGAGCCGCTTGAGGACGATCGGCAGCTGGAGGCCGATCAGGGCGAACACGGCGGACTCCAGGACGAAGGCGACCATCTTCCACACCGCCTCCTCCTGGAGCCGGGTGGCGAAGTCGACCTCCCACGCGCGGTGGCCCAGATAGAGGGCGACGACCACGACGGCGAGCACCCCGGAGGCGTGTGCCTGCTCGGCGACCCCGTAGGCGACGAACGGGATCAGCAGCGAGAGCGTGTTCTGCAGGAGGGGCTCGGTCAGGTGCGTGCGCAGCCAGTGCAGGGGCGCCATCAGGACGAGACCGATGCCGACACCGCCGACCGCGGCGAGCGCGAACTCGCCGATCCCGCCTCCCCAGGTGGCCCCCTCGCCGACGGCGGCGCCGAGCGCCACCTTGTAGGCGGTGATCGCCGTGGCGTCGTTCAGCAGCGACTCGCCCTGGAGGACGGTGGTGATCCGGGCGGGCAGGCCGACCCGGCGCGCGACCGCCGTGGCGGCCACCGCGTCCGGCGGTGCCACCACCGCGCCCAGCACCAGCGCGGCGGTCAGCGGCAGCCCGGGCACGATCAGGTAGGCGGCCCAGCCGACGGCGAGGGTCGCGAAGAGCACGTAGCCCACCGAGAGCAGCGCGACCGGCCGCAGCTGCGCCCGCAGGTCGAGGTAGGAGCTGTCGCTCGCCGAGGTGTACAGCAGCGGTGGCAGCAGCAGCGGCAGGACGATGTGCGGGTCGAGGGTGTACGACGGCACGCCGGGGATGTAGGAGACCGCCAGGCCGACGGCGACCAGCAGCAGCGGCGCCGGCGCCGGGGTACGCCGCGCCGCCGCGGCCACCGCCGCACTGCCCGCCACCAGCAACAGCAGCGGCATCACATCCATGGTCTTCGCCCACCCTCGTCATTCGCGCGGCCACCCGCACACCCGTCGTAACCTGGCAATCATGAAACAGTGCACGCACGCCGACGCGCTGCCGCACCCCGAACCGGAGCCACTGGACAAGACCTGTCCGGAGTGCCTGCGGGACGGCACGCACCCTGTCCAGCTGCGGCTGTGCCTCACCTGCGGCCATGTCGGCTGCTGCGACTCCTCGCCGGGACGGCACGCGACGGAGCACCACGCGCGGTCCGGTCACCCCGTGATGCGGACCTTCGAACCGGGCGAGGACTGGCGGTGGTGCTTCGTCGATCACGTGCTCGTCTGAGCGGGGAGTCTTGCCTTAGGGCGTTCTCGTGTGACACTGCTTGCGGCGGCTGCCGCACGACGATTCGGGCGTCTGACGTCTGGGTACGTCAACCCGGCGCGCGCTCTTCCCATTTGGGCCCGCAAACCCCCTAGACACGGAGCGTATCCACAGCTTTACTGTGAGTGACGCCAGGGGGTTGGGGTCCCGGGACAGGAACGTTCGGAGCGCGATAGCGTCACCGCTTGAACCACGTACGCGTTACCCCGGGGGGCGACCCTCGGCCCCCTAAAGCTTGTACCACCATGGAGGTGAGGGTGTCCCAGATCGCAGGCGAGCCCACGGCGAACCAGGACTTCGTGGAAGTCAGGCTGCCGGCTGCGGGTGCCTACCTGTCGGTGCTGCGGACGGCCACGGCCGGTCTTGCGGCCCGCTTGGACTTCACCCTGGACGAGATCGAGGACCTGCGCATCGCCGTGGACGAGGCCTGCGCGATCCTGCTCCAGCAGGCGGTGCCCGGCTCGGTGCTCAGTTGTGTCTTCCGCCTCGTCGACGACTCGCTGGAAGTCACCGTGTCGGCGCCGACGACGGACGGCCATGCGCCGTCACGGGACACCTTCGCCTGGACCGTGCTGTCGGCCCTCGCGGGCAAGGTCTCGTCCGCCGTGGACGAGGACAAGACGGTGTCGATCAGCCTCTACAAACAGCGCGGCGCCGGCCCCGGGCCGGCGTGAGGAACGGGGACGGGCCGGTGCGGGACGAAGAGCGCGGCACACGGGAGCTGCCGACCGGGGACGGGAACCCTCCCTGGCCGGGCGGGTCCCCCCGGTCGGGCACGGCCGGGACCGGGGCAGGCGTCGAGACCACCGGGGCAGGTCCCCGGGACGGCTCCCGGCGCATGGCGGACGGCATCGACGGCATCCCCGAGCAGGCCAGACCGCACCCGGAGGACGACTCCGCGCGGGTCGACGGTGACGACGCCGGACAGGGCACGCCACCGGAGACGCGCGACGGCGCCGGATCCGCCGTCCGCACGGGGGCGAGGGCTCGGGGAAGGGCTACGGGCGGGACGATGAGCGAGCACGAGCGGTACGCCGAGGACGGCGCGCTGGACCCGGAGGCCGTGCGGGGGGTGCAGCACGACGCCCAGGACCGCAGCGGGGCCCGGGCGATGTTCGTCGAGCTGCGCGCGCTGAGCGCGGGCAGCCCGGAGTACGCGGAGCTGCGCAACCAGCTCGTCCGTATGCACCTGCCGCTCGTGGAGCACCTCGCGCGCCGGTTCCGCAACCGCGGCGAGCCGCTGGACGACCTCACCCAGGTCGCCACGATCGGCCTGATCAAGTCCGTCGACCGGTTCGACCCCGAGCGCGGCGTGGAGTTCTCCACGTACGCCACCCCGACCGTCGTCGGCGAGATCAAGCGGCACTTCCGGGACAAGGGCTGGGCGGTGCGGGTGCCGCGCCGGCTCCAGGAGCTGCGGCTCGCGCTGACGACGGCGACGGCCGAGCTGTCCCAGCTGCACGGCCGGTCCCCGACCGTGCACGAGCTGGCCGAGAAGCTGGCCATCTCCGAGGAGGAGGTCCTGGAGGGCCTGGAGTCCGCGAACGCGTACTCCACGCTGTCGCTGGACGTCCCCGACACGGACGACGAGTCGCCGGCGGTCGCCGACACCCTGGGCGCCGAGGACGAGGCGCTGGAGGGCGTGGAGTACCGCGAGTCCCTCAAGCCGCTGCTGGAGGACCTGCCGCCGCGGGAGAAGCGGATCCTGCTGCTGCGCTTCTTCGGCAACATGACCCAGTCGCAGATCGCGCAGGAGGTCGGCATCTCGCAGATGCACGTCTCCCGGCTGCTGGCCCGCACCCTGGCCCAGCTGCGGGAGAAGCTCCTCGTGGAGGAGTGAGCGCCGGCTCGGTGAGCCGTGTCCCGCGCCGGGCTACTCGGCCCGGCCCGGCCCCTTGATCCCGAGGGCCCGGGTCGTCTCGCCGTTGACGAGGAATACCAGCGCCGACCCGGCGACCACCGCGATGACGATGCCGACGGGGATGGCCACGCCGTCGGACCGGAGCAGGTTGTAGGCCACCGGAAGCGCCATGAGCTGGGTGATCACCCCGGGGCCCCGGCTCCAGCCGCGCCGCAGCATCAGCCCGCGCGCGGCGAGCAGCGGCAGCAGGGCGAGGACGGCCAGCGTGATCCCGAGGGTCACGGCCTGCTGCCGGCCGTCCGGGTCGCCGGTGAGTCCGAGGACGAACACCCACAGGCCGCCGACCACCAGGGCGACACCCTCCAGCGCGGCCAGCACGGCGGCGTAGGTCAGCCGACGGGGCCGGGGTCCGGTGGTGTCCTGGACGGGGTTCTGCTCACTGCTCACACCGGAAGGGTAGCGGGGCGAGCGCCTCGGGAGGGCGCGGGGCCGCGTCCCCCGTGCGCCGCCGCCGGCCTGAGCGCGCCGCCTCCGGCGTGAGCGCGATGCCGCCGGGCACGGCCGCGCGCGGGCGCGGACGTCCCCCGCCCGCGCGGAGCGGCGCGGACGCTCTGCGTTCCGCGCGGGCGGGGCACGGCCGCCCTCCGTCCACGCGGGACGGGGCGTTCCCCGGCGGGCGGACGCGGCGCGAGTCCCCGCGCGTACGTGTCCATACTCACGCCTCCGCCTCTTACCGGATCCCTACCTCGGTCTGGGCCGGGTACCCCCCAGTAGGTACGCTGCCATGCATGCGTGCACTTCTCGTGGTCAACCCGGCGGCAACCACCACAAGCGCACGCAGGCGTGACGTCCTGATCCACGCCCTGGCGAGCGAGATGAAGCTGGAGGCGGTCACCACCGAGTACCGCGGCCATGCGCGCGACCTCGGCCGGCAGGCGGCGGAGAGCGACGACATCGACCTGGTGGTGGCGCTCGGCGGCGACGGCACGGTCAACGAGGTCGTCAACGGCCTGCTGCACGCCGGTCCGGACCCGGACCGGCTCCCCGGTCTTGCGGTCGTCCCCGGTGGCTCCACGAACGTCTTCGCCCGGGCCCTCGGGCTGCCCAACGATCCAGTCGAGGCCACCGGCGCGCTGCTGGACGCGCTGCGCGAGGGCACCGAGCGGATCGTCGGCCTCGGACTGACGTCGGGCCCGCCGGGCACCGAGGACGAGGCGGTGCCGGCCCGCTGGTTCACCTTCAACGCCGGGCTCGGTTTCGACGCGGGCGTGGTGGGCCGGGTCGAGCAGCAGCGCGAGCGCGGCAAGAAGTCGACGCACGCGCTCTACGTCCGTCAGGTCGTCCGGCAGTTCCTGGGCGAGCCGAACCGCCGGCACGGCACGATCTCCTTGGAGCGGCCCGGCGCTGATCCGATCGAGGATCTTGTCGTCGCCATAGTCTCGAACACGTCGCCATGGACGTATCTCGGTAATCGACCGATGTACACGTCACCTAAAGCCTCGTTCGATACCGGCATCGACGTGCTGGGTCTCAGCCGTCTGTCCACGGCCGCGGTTGCCCGGTATGGCACCCAGTTGCTCACTTCGTCCCCCGAGCGCGGCCCCCAGGGCAGGCACGCGGTCTCCCTGCACGACCTGGACCAGTTCACCTTGCATTCGAAGGCGCCTCTGCCTCTTCAGATGGACGGAGACCATCTGGGGCTGCGTACCAGCGTGACGTTCACAGGCGTACGCCGCGCACTGCGTGTGATTGTGTGAGCGGAACGGGCTAAAGTCCTTTCACTCGAACGTTTAGGCCAGGATCCACCCCATGGAAGTACGGCTGTGACCCAGTCGACACCGAGGAATCAAAAAAAACTTTCCGGAAGGGGTTGTATCCGCCGCTGAGGTTTGCGAGTCTCTACGTGGCGATCGGGACGGCCCGCAAGACCGGCCTCCACTGATCACCGGAACCCCTCTTCAAAACCAAGGACCACGCCGAGGAAGACTCGGCGGTCGGCCCTTCACTTGTTGAGGGATTCGTGAAAGCGTTCACATTCACAAGCAACTTGCACGTAATACCAAGGAGAGGTAGCAGCCATGGACTGGCGTCACAACGCCGTTTGCCGCGAGGAAGACCCCGAGCTCTTCTTCCCCATCGGCAACACCGGTCCTGCGCTGCTGCAGATCGAGGAAGCCAAGGCCGTCTGCCGTCGCTGCCCGGTGATCGAGCAGTGTCTGCAGTGGGCGCTTGAGTCCGGTCAGGACTCCGGCGTCTGGGGTGGTCTCAGCGAGGATGAGCGCCGTGCCATGAAGCGCCGCGCCGCCCGCAACCGGGCTCGTCAGGCCTCCGCCTGACATACCCACCCCTGCTGACAGCCTGAGCTTGGCGGCGCGCACAGCACGTACGCATCTCCCGCCCCCGAGCCGCAGCGCGCAGTTCCCCCGATGCGCTTAGCGATACAAGCAGAGCAGCAACGAGCATCAGCCTCGGACCGACCACGGTCCGGGGCTTTTTGCTGTGCCCGCTCCGCGCCGCGCCGCACGACCCGGCGCCACGGACCTGTCAGCTCACTTCTGCGTCCGCACCGGGATGTCGAGGATCACCCGGGTCCCCCGCTCCGACGCCGGCACCATGTCGAACGAGCCACCCAATTCGCCCTCCACCAGCGTCCGTACGATCTGGAGGCCGAGGTTGCCCGAGCGGTGCGGGTCGAAGCCCTCGGGCAGGCCGACGCCGTCGTCCTGGACGGTGACCAGCAGCCGGGCCTCCTTGGTGGTGCCCCCGCGCACCGCGGAGACCTCGACCGTGCCGGTGTCACCCTCGCGGAAGCCGTGCTCCAGGGCGTTCTGGAGGACCTCGGTGAGGACCATGGACAGCGGCGTGGCGACCTCGGCGTCGAGTATCCCGAACCGTCCGGTGCGCCGGCCGGTCACCTTGCCCGGCGAGATCTCGGCGACCATGGCCAGCACGCGGTCGGCGATGTCGTCGAACTCCACTCGCTCGTCCAGGTTCTGAGACAGCGTCTCATGCACGATGGCGATCGAGCCGACCCGGCGGACGGCCTCCTCCAGCGCCTCCCGGCCGCGCTCGGACTCGATGCGCCGGGCCTGGAGCCTGAGCAGGGCGGCGACCGTCTGGAGGTTGTTCTTCACCCGGTGGTGGATCTCCCGGATGGTGGCGTCCTTGGTGATCAATTCGCGTTCGCGGCGACGCAGTTCGGTGACGTCCCGGAGCAGCACCAGCGAACCGATGCGCGTCCCCTTGGGTTTGAGGGGGATGGCCCGGAACTGGATGACGCCGTCGTTCGCCTCGATCTCGAACTCGCGCGGCGCCCAGCCGCTGGCCACCTTGGCCAGGGCCTCGTCCACCGGGCCCCGGGTCGGGGCGAGTTCGGCGGTGGTGTGCCCGAGGTGGTGGCCGACCAGGTCGGCCGCGAGGCCGAGCCGGTGGTAGGCGGACAGGGCGTTCGGCGAGGCGTACTGGACGGTGCCGTCCGCGTCCAGCCGGATCAGACCGTCGCCGACCCGCGGGGAGGCGTCCATGTCGACCTGCTGACCGGGGAACGGGAAGGAGCCGGCCGCGATCATCTGCGCGAGGTCGGAGGCGCTCTGGAGGTAGGTCAGCTCCAGGCGGCTCGGGGTGCGGACGGTGAGCAGGTTGGTGTTCCGGGCGATCACACCGAGGACGCGGCCCTCCCGCCGTACGGGGATGGACTCGACCCGTACGGGAACCTCTTCGCGCCACTCCGGATCGCCCTCGCGCACGATCCGGCCCTCGTCCAGCGCCGCGTCCAGCATGGGCCGCCGGCCGCGCGGCACCAGGTGGCCGACCATGTCGTCCTGATAGGAGGTGGGGCCGGTGTTGGGGCGCATCTGGGCGACCGAGACGTACCGGGTGCCGTCCCGGGTGGGAACCCACAGCACCAGGTCGGCGAAGGAGAGGTCGGAGAGCAGCTGCCACTCCGAGACCAGCAGGTGGAGCCACTCGAGGTCGGAGTCGTCGAGGGCGGTGTGCTGGCGTACGAGTTCGTTCATGGAGGGCACGTCTGCGAGCGTACCCGGGGCCTTGGGATGGCCGGAAAAACACCCGCGGGCCGCGGCGCCTGGAAGGGACCCTCAACCCTGCCGGCACCGCAGCCCGGAGCATCAACGGCCGTGGGGTGTGCGGTCCCGGTCGGCCGAAGGCCGAGGAGCCGGGGCAGTCAGGGCAGAGAGCGCCGGATCCTCGATCCGCCTTCCTGTGCGGGGAAGACGGAGGCTTGTTCTGTCGATTGTGGACTAGACCACGACGGCGTGTCCATGGCGCTGAAGCGACCGCGCCGCGGGCCGCGCCGGCACGCGATGCCACGCAGCCTAGCCCGCCCGGCTCAGTCGTGGGGCCAGACGGCCATGGCAATTTCCGCGAGCGCTTCCAGTTCCTCCCGGCGTGCGCCGTCGCGGGCCTGCTGGGACATCCCCTGGATCACCGCGCCGGCGTGCCGGGCGAGGACGGCGGCGTCGGTGCCGGCGGGAAGCAGCCCGGCCGCGACATCGGTGCGGATACGGGTCTCCAGGGCGGCGATGTTGGCGTTGCGCCGGTCCCGTAGCACCGCCTCGACCTCGGGGTTGGTGCAGTTGGTCGCCGCGTGGACGATCAGGCAGCCGTGCGGGTGCGCCGGGTCGGTGTACTCGGCGGCGGCCTCGCGGAGCATCCGCGCGATGGCAGCGCGGGCGGTGGGCTCCTCGGCGAGGGCGCGGTCGCCGAAGGCGCCGTGCGTGCCGGCGTAGACCCGGACGACCTCGTCGAACAGGGTCTGCTTGTCGCCGAAGGCCGCGTACAGACTGGGGGCGCCGATGCCCATGACCCGGGTGAGGTCGGAGACCGAGGTGGCCTCGTACCCGTTCTCCCAGAAGGCCATCAGCGCCTTCTCCAACGCCGTCGCCCGGTCGAAGGAGCGCGGTCGTCCGCGCGTCCGGCCCGTGCCGCCCTTCGCCTGTGTGTCCTGACCCGTCACCATGGGCACCATTTTATAGCGCCCCCTAGAAAATTGGCGGCGGAGTCGTGTACGGTTTTTCTGTAACGACCGCTAGGGAAATCCGGAGGGGGCAGTCATGGGCGTGCTCACGGGCAGGACGGCGCTGGTCACGGGGGCGAGCCGGGGCATCGGGCGGGGCATCGCCGAGCGGCTCGCGCGCGACGGGGCACGGGTGGCGGTGCACTACGGCAGCAATGAGGCGGCCGCGAAGGAGACGGTGACCGCGATCGAGACGGCCGGCGGCTCGGCGTTCCCGATCGGGGTGCGGCTCGGAGCACCCGGGGACGCCGAGCGGCTGTGGGAGGAGTTCGACCGGCACGCGGACGGGCTGGACATCCTCGTGAACAACGCGGGCATCGGCACCTCACGCCCGTTCGAGGAGATCGAGGAGGAGGAGTACGACCGGCTCTTCGCGGTGAACGTGAAGGCGCCGTTCTTCCTCACCCGGCTCGGCGGCGAGCGGCTGCGGGACGGCGGGCGGGTGGTGAACATCTCGTCCGGCCTGGCCCGTTCCGCGGCGATGCCCCACCTCCTCGCCTACTCCATGACCAAGGCGGCGCTGGACGTCCTCACCCGGGACCTGTCCAAGGTGCTCGGCCCCCGCGGGATCACGGTGAACTCCGTGGCGCCCGGCATCGTGGACACCGACGTCAACGCCTCATGGCTGCGCGCGAGCGAGGAGGCGAGGCAAGGTGCCGCCGCGTACTCGGCACTGGGACGGGTGGGGACACCGGCGGACATCGCCGACACGGTGGCGTTCCTGGTGTCGGAGGACGGCCGCTGGATAACCGGTCACTGGCTGGACGCGACGGGAGGTTCCCTCACCTGAGATTTGCGCCGGCTTTCCCCGCTTCTCCCCCCGCCCGTGAACGCCGACTCTGTTAGATTGGTCTAAACCACATAGAGACGCACGAGCCCACTTCAGAACGGCAGGCCCAGCGTGGAAGTTGTCATCGTTCCGGACGCCGCGGCGGGCGGCGAGCTGATCGCCGAGGCCATGGCCCAGCTGCTGCGACGCAAGCCCGACGCCCTGCTCGGCGTGGCCACCGGCTCCACCCCGCTGCCCATCTACCAGGCACTGGCCGCCAAGGTGCGGGCCGGCGCCGTGGACGCCTCCCGGGCACGGATAGCGCAGCTCGACGAGTACGTGGGGCTGCCCGCGGACCACCCCGAGTCCTACCGCTCGGTGCTGCGCCGCGAGGTGCTGGAGCCGCTGGGCATAGGGATGGACGCGTTCATGGGGCCGGACGGCACGGCTGAGGACGTCCAGGCGGCCTGCGAGGCGTACGACCGCGCGCTCGCCGGGGCCGGCGGGGTGGACCTGCAACTCCTCGGCATCGGGACCGACGGGCACATCGGGTTCAACGAGCCCTGCTCCTCGCTCGCCTCGCGCACCCGGATCAAGACGCTGACCGAGCAGACCCGGGTCGACAACGCGCGCTTCTTCGACGGTGACATCGAGCAGGTCCCGCACCACGTCATCACCCAGGGCATCGGGACGATCCTGGAGGCACGGCACCTGGTGCTGCTGGCGACCGGCGAGGGCAAGGCGGACGCGGTCGCCGCGACCGTCGAGGGTCCGGTGGCGGCCGTCTGCCCGGCCTCCGCGCTCCAGCTCCACCCGCACGCCACGGTGGTGGTGGACGAGTCCGCCGCGTCCAAGCTGAAGCTGGCCGACTACTTCCGCCACACCTACGCCAACAAGCCGGAGTGGCAGGGCATCTAGCCGGGAGGCGCCGCGGGGAACGGGAGCGGCTCCTGCGGCTCCGGGGACCGAGCCGGTCCCCAGGCCGCGGACCGAGACGGTCCCGGGCCGCGGACCGAGACGGCGCCGACGACCTGGCGGGGGGCACCGGCCTGGCGGGAAGCCGACCCGGCACGAGGCGCCAACCCGCCGGGAGGCACCGACCTGGCGGCAGGACCGGCCCGGCGGGGCGGTCGATGTCGGCCCGGCGGGCGGTAGGCACCGGCCCGGTGGGGCGGCGGGCATCGGCCCGGTGGGGCCGCGTCGGGAAACCCGGGATGTCCCGGGCGATGGACTAGACCAGCAGCGGGTGCGACGGTATATAGAGGGGATCACGGAGCGTGCGGGTGGAGTCCTGACACGACAACCCGTGCCACGATGTGAGCCGTGGCCGATGGGATGTCGGTCGCTTTCGGCATTCGGAGCCGGGAAGGCAGAGCATGAGCACCGACGTCAGCAGTGCGGAGAACGAGGCCGGCACCACCCGTACCGCGCGCGTGCCGAAGTACTACCGCTTGAAGAAGCACCTGCTCGACATGACGGAGACGCAGGTGCCCGGCACGCCGGTACCGCCCGAGCGCACGCTGGCCGCCGAGTTCGACACCTCCCGCACCACGGTGCGCCAGGCGCTCCAGGAGCTGGTCGTGGAGGGCCGGCTCGAACGCATCCAGGGCAAGGGCACCTTCGTGGCCAAGCCCAAGGTCTCCCAGGCCCTCCAGCTCACCTCCTACACCGAGGACATGCGGGCACAGGGTCTGGAGCCGACCTCGCAGCTGCTGGACATCGGGTACATCACCGCCGACGACCGGCTCGCCGGGCTGCTCGACATCACCGCCGGCGGGCGGGTGCTGCGCATCGAGCGGCTGCGCATGGCCAACGGCGAACCGATGGCGATCGAGACCACCCATCTCTCGGCCAAGCGCTTCCCCGCCCTCAGGCGCTCACTGGTGAAGTACACCTCCCTGTACACCGCGCTCGCCGAGGTCTACGACGTCCACCTCGCCGAGGCCGAGGAGACCATCGAGACCTCCCTGGCCACCCCGCGCGAGGCGGGTCTGCTCGGCACCGACGTGGGTCTGCCGATGCTGATGCTCTCCCGTCACTCGCTGGACCGCGAGGGCAAGCCGGTGGAGTGGGTGCGGTCGGTCTACCGCGGGGACCGGTACAAGTTCGTGGCCCGGCTGAAACGGCCGCTGGACTGAACACCCGCCCTGCTCGTCCGCCGAATTCCGCGGACCGATATACGGACGAGGGCTTCCGCTGTCCCGACACCGTCACCTAGATTGCCTGCGCATTACAGCGTGATCAACGAGGGACGGAGCCACGGCATGTCCGAAACACCTGAAGTGAGACCACCGGTGGTGACACCGGTGCGCGTGATCATTGCCGTGTGCCTCGTCGCGCCCTTCGTGGCGATGCTGTGGGTCGGCTCGTACGCCAAGGCCGATCCCACGTTCATCGGAATCCCGTTCTTCTACTGGTACCAGATGCTCTGGGTGCTGATCTCCACCGCGCTCACCGTGCTCGCACACCAGCTGTGGAAGCGTGACCAGCGTGCCCGCGGCCATGTGAACGGGGGTGCGGCGAAGTGAAGGACGGAGTCAACGGCGTCGCACTCGGCGTCTTCATCTTCTTCTTCCTGGCCGTCACGGTCATCGGCTTCCTGGCCGCGCGCTGGCGCAGGGCCGAGAACGAGCACTCCCTGGACGAATGGGGCCTGGGCGGCCGTTCGTTCGGCACCTGGATCACCTGGTTCCTGCTCGGCGGCGACCTGTACACGGCGTACACCTTCGTCGCCGTACCCGCGGCGATCTACGCGGCGGGCGCGTCCGGCTTCTTCGCGGTGCCGTACACGATCCTGGTGTACCCGCTGATCTTCACCTTCCTGCCCCGCCTCTGGTCGGTCTCGCACCGCCACGGGTACGTCACCACCTCCGACTTCGTGCGCGGCCGGTTCGGCTCGAAGGGCCTGTCGCTGGCGGTGGCCGTGACCGGCATCCTGGCGACGATGCCGTACATCGCGCTCCAGCTCGTCGGCATCCAGGCGGTGCTGGACGTGATGGGCGTCGGTGGCGGCGAGGACACCAACTGGTTCGTGAAGGACCTGCCGTTGCTCATCGCCTTCGGCGTGCTGGCGGCCTACACCTACTCGTCCGGTCTGCGCGCCCCGGCGCTGATCGCGTTCGTCAAGGACGCGCTGATCTACATCGTCATCGCGGTGGCCATCATCTACATCCCGATCAAGCTGGGCGGGTTCGACGACATCTTCGCCAAGGCGGGCCAGGCGTTCAGCCAGGTCAACCCGGCCACCGGCAAGCCGCGCGGCGCGATCGCCCCACCGGAGGCGGGCCAGTGGACGTACGCGACGCTGGCGCTCGGCTCGGCGCTCGCGCTGTTCATGTACCCCCACTCGATCACCGCGACGCTCTCGTCCAAGAGCCGTGAGGTGATCCGCCGCAACACCACGATCCTGCCGCTGTACTCCCTCATGCTGGGTCTGCTGGCGCTGCTGGGCTTCATGGCGATCGCGGCCGGGGTGAAGGTCACCAACGGGCAGCTGGCCATCCCGCAGCTGTTCGAGGACATGTTCCCGGACTGGTTCGCGGGCGTGGCGTTCGCCGCGATCGGCATCGGCGCGCTGGTCCCGGCGGCGATCATGTCCATCGCGGCGGCCAACCTCTTCACCCGCAACATCTACAAGGACTTCATCAAGCCGGACGCCACGGCGGAGCAGGAGACCCGCGTCTCCAAGCTCGTGTCGCTGCTGGTGAAGGTCGGCGCCCTGGTCTTCGTCCTCACCATGGACAAGACCGTCGCCATCAACTTCCAGCTGCTGGGCGGCATCTGGATCCTCCAGACCTTCCCGGCCCTGGTCGGCGGCCTGTTCACGCGCTGGTTCCACCGCTGGGCGCTGCTGGCCGGCTGGGCGGTCGGCATGGTCTACGGCACGGCCGCCGCGTACGGCGTCGCCTCGCCGACGCAGAAGCACTTCGGCGGCTCGGCGAAGGAGATCCCGGGCATCGGCGAGATCGGCTACATCGGCCTGACGGCGTTCATCCTGAACGTCCTGGTCACCGTGGTCCTGACGGTCGTCCTGAAGGCCGTGAAGGCCCCCGAGGGCATCGACGAGACCCGGCCGCAGGACTACACGGCGGACGCCGGTGACCCCGGCGTCCAGGTGGAGCTGCCGCCGGCGACCGCGGGCGCCGGTCACTAGCGGCACACCATCAAACCGGCCGCCACCACCCGGCGGCCGCCCCCGGTCCGACGGGCCGCCGGACGCGTATCCGGCGGCCCGTCGTCGTACCGCGGCGGCTCGTGCCGTGCCTCCCCGTCCCGGTCCGGCGTCCCGCCGGCCGCCGACGCGCTGACCCTGCGAAGCCGCGACGACACAACATCTGGGGGTGATCAGAGAGCCCGGCACTAGATGTATGCTCGTCCTCGCTGTCGCCGCAGGGGAATCCGGTGCGAATCCGGAACTGTCCCGCAACGGTGTACCGGCGCGCGTCCGCGCGCCGGTCCAGTCCGAGGACCTGCCGGCAGCCCACCCGGCCCTCCGGTCCGGGTGCGTTCCGACGTCCGGGCCTCGTGGAGTGGGCCGGTGGACGCGGCGCCGTGCGCGCTCGTGACCGCCTCCTGCCCTCCACCTGGCCCCGTGCCGAGCGAGGGAGACTCCCACGTGACCATCGCGCCAGCCGACCCGGCTTCAGTCAGCGACCTGGAGACCGACGGTCCCGGTGCCGCGTTGCTGCGGACCCTGACCGAGCTGACCGCCGACCTGCCCGATGCCGACCCGGGACGGGTCGCCGCCGCCGCGCTGCGCGGCAGGTCGGCGCGGGCCGACGGGGCGGAGCTGCGCGAGCTGGCCACGGAGGCCGCCGCCGGCCTGATCGCCGAGGACCCCGCCTACTCGAAGCTGGCCGCCCGGCTGCTCACCCTCACGATCCGGGACGAGGCCGCCTCGCAGGGCGTGACCTCCTTCACCGGCTCTGTCGCGGTCGGACACCGCGAGGGGCTGGTCGCGGACCGGACCGCCGAGTTCGTGCGGCTGCACGCCGAGCGGCTCGACGCCCTCGTGGACCGGGCGGCGGACGACCGCTTCGGCTACTTCGGCCTGCGCACCCTGCACAGCCGCTACCTGCTGCGCCACCCGATCACCCGCAAGGTCATCGAGACGCCCCAGTACTTCATGCTCCGCGTGGCGAGCGGGCTCGCCGAGGACGACACCGTCCGCTCCGTGGACGAGGTGGCGGCGCTGTACGGGCTGATGAGCCGGCTGGACTACCTGCCGTCCTCCCCCACCCTGTTCAACTCCGGCACCCGGCACCCCCAGATGTCGTCCTGCTACCTGCTCGACTCCCCGCTGGACGAGCTGGACTCCATCTACGACCGCTACCACCAGGTGGCCCGGCTCTCCAAGCACGCCGGCGGCATCGGCCTGTCGTACTCCCGCGTCCGTTCGCGCGGTTCGCTGATCCGGGGGACGAACGGGCACTCCAACGGGATCGTGCCGTTCCTGAAGACCCTGGACGCCTCCGTCGCCGCGGTGAACCAGGGCGGCCGGCGCAAGGGCGCCGCCGCGGTCTACCTGGAGACCTGGCACTCGGACATCGAGGAGTTCCTCGAGCTGCGGGACAACACCGGCGAGGACGCCCGCCGCACCCACAACCTCAACCTGGCGCACTGGATCCCCGACGAGTTCATGCGCCGGGTCAACGCCGACGCCCAGTGGTCGCTGTTCTCCCCCGCCGACGTCCCCGGACTGGTCGACCTGTGGGGCGAGGAGTTCGACGCCGCCTACCGTGCGGCCGAGGCCGCCGGCCTGGCCCGCAAGACCCTGCCCGCGCGCGAGCTGTACGGCCGCATGATGCGCACCCTGGCACAGACCGGCAACGGCTGGATGACCTTCAAGGACGCCGCCAACCGCACCGCCAACCAGACCGCCGAGCCCGGCAACGTCATCCACTCCTCCAACCTCTGCACCGAGATCCTGGAGGTCACCGACGACGGCGAGACGGCCGTCTGCAACCTCGGCTCCGTCAACCTGGGCGCCTTCGTCGACACCGCGGCCGGGGACATCGACTGGGAGCGGCTGGACCAGACCGTCCGCACGGCCGTCACCTTCCTCGACCGCGTCGTGGACATCAACTTCTACCCCACCGAGCAGGCGGGCCGCTCCAACGCCAGGTGGCGCCCGGTCGGCCTGGGCGCGATGGGCTTGCAGGACGTCTTCTTCAAGCTGCGCCTGCCCTTCGACTCCGACGGGGCCAAGGCGCTCTCCACCCGGATCGCCGAGCGGATCATGCTCGCCGCCTACGAGGCCTCCGCCGACCTCGCCGAGCGCAACGGTCCGCTGCCCGCCTGGCAGCACACCCGCGCCGCCCGCGGCGTCCTCCACCCCGACCACTACGACACCACCCTCGTCTGGCCCGAGCGCTGGGACGCCCTGCGCGAGCGCATCGCACGGACGGGCATGCGCAACTCGCTGCTCCTCGCGATCGCGCCGACGGCCACCATCGCCTCGATCGCGGGTGTGTACGAGTGCATCGAGCCGCAGGTGTCCAACCTGTTCAAGCGGGAGACCCTGTCCGGCGAGTTCCTCCAGGTCAACTCCTACCTCGTCAAGGACCTGAAGGAGCTCGGCGTCTGGGACGCCCGCACCCGCGAGGCGCTGCGCGAGGCCAACGGCTCCGTCCAGGACTTCCGCTGGATCCCCGACGAGGTGCGCGACCTCTACCGCACGGCCTGGGAGATCCCCCAGCGCGGCCTGATCGACATGGCCGCCGCCCGCACCCCGTTCCTGGACCAGGCGCAGTCGCTGAACCTGTTCCTGGAGACGCCGACCATCGGCAAGCTCTCCTCGATGTACGCGTACGCCTGGAAGTCGGGTCTGAAGACCACCTACTACCTGCGCTCCCGTCCCGCGACGCGCATCGCCCGCGCCGCCCAGGCGCAGCCCACCATCCCCGTGCAGGCCACCCCGGACCCCGAAGCGGTCGCCTGCTCCCTGGAAAACCCCGAGTCCTGCGAGGCCTGCCAGTAATGTCCAGCCGTAACACCAACCTGCTCGACCCGGGCTTCGAGCTGACTCTCCGCCCCATGCGCTACCCGGACTTCTACGAGCGCTACCGGGACGCCATCAAGAACACCTGGACCGTCGAGGAGGTCGACCTCCACTCCGACGTCGCCGACCTCGCCAGGATGACGCCGGAGGAGCAGCACCTCATCGGGCGCCTCGTCGCGTTCTTCGCCACCGGCGACTCCATCGTGGCGAACAACCTGGTGCTGACGCTGTACAAGCACATCAACTCCCCCGAAGCCCGCCTGTACCTGTCCCGGCAGCTGTTCGAGGAGGCCGTCCACGTCCAGTTCTACCTGACCCTGCTGGACACCTACCTGCCCGACCCCGAGGACCGCGCCGCCGCCTTCGCCGCGGTGGAGAACATCCCCTCCATCCGCGAGAAGGCCGCGTTCTGCTTCCGGTGGATCGACGAGGTCGAGAAGATCGACCGGCTGGAGAGCAGGGCGGACCGCCGGCGCTTCCTGCTCAACCTGATCTGCTTCGCCGCCTGCATCGAGGGCCTGTTCTTCTACGGCGCCTTCGCCTACGTCTATTGGTTCCGCAGCCGCGGTCTGCTGCACGGCCTCGCCACCGGCACCAACTGGGTCTTCCGTGACGAGACCATGCACATGAGCTTCGCCTTCGACGTCGTCGACACCGTCCGCAAGGAAGAGCCGGACCTCTTCGACGACCAGCTCCGGCAGCAGGTCACCGACATGCTCAAGGAGGCCGTCGACGCCGAGCTCCAGTTCGCCCGCGACCTGTGCGGCGACGGCCTGCCCGGCATGAACACCGAGTCCATGCGGCAGTACCTGGAGTGCGTCGCCGACCAGCGCCTCACCCGCCTGGGCTTCGCGCCCGTCTACGGCTCCGAGAACCCCTTCTCCTTCATGGAACTCCAGGGCGTCCAGGAACTGACCAACTTCTTCGAGCGCCGGCCCTCCGCCTACCAGGTCGCCGTGGAGGGCACGGTCGACCTGGACGAGGACTTCTGACCGACGGGGCCCGGCTCGGGCGGGCCGCGCCTCCGCGCGGCACCGCCCGAGCACCCGCCGCTACCGGGTGACCTACCAGGGCAGCGGGCGCAGCAGCAGGTTCTGCGGGCGGAGCGTGATGCCCACCCGGGTGGTGTCGTCGGACCCGCCGGCCCGCTCGAAGCGGTACTTCGCCGAGACCGCCGCGGTGATCAGGCTCAGCTGGGTCATGGAGAAGTGGTCGCTGGGGCACTTGCGGTTGCCCACGCTGAACGGGCTCATGGCGTACTTCGGTACGTCCCCGGCGCGCTCGGGGAGCCAGCGGTCGGGGTCGAAGTCGAGGTGGCGGGCGTAGGAGCGGCCGTCGCGCTGGATCGCGTACGGGCTGTAGACGATGTCCGCCCCGGCCGGGACGCGGTAACCGCCGAGCGCGGTGTCGGTCACCGCGCGACGGGTCAGAATCCATACGGCGGGCCGCAGCCGCATGGCTTCGACGACGACATTGTTGGTGTGCCTGAGCGCGCGGACGTGTTCCCATCCGACCGGCCGGCCACCGGTCACGGATTCGACCTCGGTCCGTACCTTCGCGGCGTGTTCCGGATGTTCGGCGAGGACCTGGAGCAGCCACATGATCGTGGACGCGACTGTTTCGCTGCCGGGGGTGAGTATCGCGACGACCTGGTCGTGGATCTCCTGTTCCCCGATGGGGTCCCCATTGTCGTCCTTCGCCTCCAGCAATGCCGTCAGCAAATCGTCCGGCTTTTGACCGGACGCCCTCCGCTCGGCGACGATCTCGTCCACCAGCAGATGCAGATCGGCCAGCGCCCGGTTGAATTCCCGGTTGGCCGGAAACGGCAGCCGGTAGAGCGGGCCGAGCGGGACCACCATCCTGCGGTACATACCGCGGAAGACGATGGCGAGGTCGGTGCTGAGCCGTTCCGCGCGCTCGTCCATGTAGTCACCACGCAGCAGACAGCGGGCGGCGATGCGGACGGCGACCCGGAAGGACTCGGAGGTGCAGTCGACGGTCTCGCCGGGTTTCCAGCGGCCGGTCAGCGCGTGCGCCTCCTCCTCCATGACCGGGCCGTAGCCGGGTATGGCGTCGAGCCGGAACGCGGGCTGGATGGTGCGCCGCTGCCGGCGGTGCCGGGGGCCGTTGGCGGTGGCCACGCCCTCCTTGCCGAGCAGGCCCTCCAGCGACTCCCACAGCGGTCCGTCGATATGGAAGTCGGGGCTCAGGGCCAGTGCTCCGGTGAGTGCCGGCGTGGTGACGGCGTAGACCGTCTTGGGGCCGAGCCGCAGGCGCACGATGTCGCCGTGCTCGCGCAGCCCGGACATGAAGGCGAGCGGGTCGCGGACCAGTCTCAGGCCGTGTCCGAGGAGGGGTAAGGCGCCGCCGGCCAGGGGCGGCTCACGCAGCGCGGCCGTCCCCGAGGGCGCGGGGGCCCCGGGCGTCGCGGGGGGCTCGGGGGTCTCGGGCCGTACCGACTCGACGGTCATTTCTCACCTGCCGCTTCGTTCGTGACGTACGGGGGTGTGGACCGGTCGTCCCAGGTGTCGACCCGGTACCGGCCGGACTCGTGGTGGAACCAGTAGACGGAGCTGAACCAGTCGCGCATATTGCCGACGCAGACCCGGACGGCGGTGCTCAGTTCGCCGCCGCGGGCCGTTCCGTCGTCCATCTCCCGGGCCAGCCGCAAGGTCTCCTGTTCGGCGTCGAGGAAGTCCGTGGCGCATTTCTCGACGCGCCGCCTGACTTCTTCCACCGCCTCTTCCAGGGTCATTCCCGCGTGGCTGATCAGACTGATGCCGAGATTGTGCACCTCGTCGCCCGCTATTTCCTTCGGCAGCGAACAGAGGTCGTTGTACCAGGCGGCGAATTCCTGGCTGAGCAGCGCCGCCCGGCGGTAAGCGGGATTCTTCCTGACCGCGTCCGGGAGTTCACATCCGGCACTGGGTTCCAGCAGATCCGTCCATATCCAGTGCGCGAAGGTGAGGCGGCGCAGGGCGAGGTACTCCTCGACACCGGGCACATATCCCTCGGTGCGGTTGCGGAATTCCCGGTCGTACGCCTCGATCACCGCGTGGAAGTGCCGGGCGAACCGCCGGTTCCAGCTCCGGGTCAGGAAGCCGTACAGCCGCAGCACGCACTCCGCGAAGCCGGCGACCAGCGGGTCGGGGTGGTGCAGGTGGCGCCCGGGCGCGTCGAGGGCCGCGTGCAGCCGGTGCCGCAGCCGCCGCCAGGCGTCCGACCGGCCGTGCACGATGTCCCGGTCGTGGCGGTCGTCCCACACGAAGAACCATGCGCTGTAGTCGGCTATGGCCTGGAGGACCTCGTCCCGGGCTCCCGTGTAGTAGCCCGCCATGAGATCCGTGTAGCACAGGCCATCGGCATATTCCTCCACCTTGTCCGCCGGCATCAGCCGTTTTTCCAGCAGCCAGAGCCGTGTCTTCTCCTGGAGCTTCGGCCAATACGGATGCAGTCGCCGCGGAAAGGCGGACTCGATCACCGGGAGTGCCAGTGTGGGTGGGACTACGACCGCCGTCGATGCCGCCGTGGTGCTGTATGGGAAAGCTTGCACGAACAAACCCCTCTCAGCCGCCAGGAGCACACGCCCCTCCCGCTGCGCCGGGCGTGCGCCGTTTCGTATCCCCGCTCTTCCATTCAGCACCACAACTGACCGCCGTGGGAACGGATTTGCCGCACTGACTACCCAACATGCCGAGATGCCCCCCTCAGGTGACTGATTAGGGATGACCAGACGTACACACGACCGGTTGCCCGGCGCGCGAACGAACGGACCGCGACAGCACGAGGGCGCCCGGCCGGGAAGGATCCCGGCCGGGCGCCCCAGGGTGACGCGTGCTGGTCAGCCGTTGGCGACCACGGGGTAGCGAGGCTCGTTCTCGGCCATCTGCCGCAGCGCGTCCTTGCGGTCCCGCTTCGACAGCCGGTCGATGTAGAGGTAGCCGTAGAGGTGGTCGGTCTCGTGCTGCAAACACCGCGCGAAGTAACCGGTGCCCCGGACCTTGATCGGGTTGCCCTTCTCGTCCTGGCCGGTCACCTCGGCGTAGTCCGGACGCGGGAGCGGGGCGTAGGCCGTGGGCACGGACAGGCAGCCCTCGTTGCTGTCGTCCAGCCGGCGCTGGTCGGCGGGCAGCTCGACCAGCTTCGGGTTGCAGACCACGCCGACGTGCCGGACGCCCTCGTCGTCCGGGCAGTCGTAGACGAAGACCTTCAGGTCGACACCGATCTGGTTGGCGGCCAGGCCCACGCCCTCGGCGGTCCGCTGGCTGGCGAACATGTCGGCGACCAGCTGCTCCAGCTCCGCGCCGAACTCGGTGACGTCCTTGCACTCCTTGTGCAGCACCGGGTTGCCGACGACCGTGATCGGCCGCGAGGTGCCGCGCTCGCGCCAGGCGGTCTCGCGCTCCTCGCAGTCCTCCGTGTCGACGACATAGCCCTCGTCGTCGACGGGGAGCACGCCCGCGTGCTGCTGATCGGTGTCCTGCTGCGCCATGACCGACGTACGCCTTCCTGCAAGCCTGGAAAATTCTGCGAGTACAGCCTAAAGGTGACCGCTCACCGGCGGCTCAGCAAACCTCTTCCAGATCCCGCCAGTCCCGGGAGTCGGGACTGTCCGCGACCCACCCGTCCAGCAGCCCCCGGACCAGCGAGGCCGGAGCCGCGACACCGCACTCCCGCTCCGGCACCCACAGTTGCCCGTCCGTCCGGTGGCCCAGCGGCCCGGGGTGCCCCGGCTCGCTGTGGTCGTGCGGGTCGAGGTGCACGCCCTCGCCCTCGTCGGACGGCATCCGTGACTCCGAGCACATCCGGCACAGCAGCCGCACCGACGACGACCAGTCCTCCGCGGCGAACCCCGCGTCGGCGGCCAGTTGCTCCAGCGCGTCCCGGTCGGCCTCCGTGGCCGCCTCCAGCAGGACCACCCAGGTCGGGACGGGGGACGGCGCCCACAGCTCGATCTCGTCGAAGACCGGGAAGGAGTGCCCGGTGGACGTGGTGCGCTCGCCGTGCGGGACGCCGTCGTGCAGCACGACCTCGCCCCAGCGTCGCCCGGACGAGGGAAGCGGGATGGAGAGGACCTCCAGCCGGGCCGGGTCCAGCCGGCGGCCCCAGACGACCTCGGCCTCGCCCTCGGGAGAGAGCCGTACGGCCGCGCTGCCCAGCTCCATGCCGAGCGGCTCCGCGGCGGCCGCGGCACCCCCGGGCACCTTCAGTCCGTACGCCTGCCAGGCGCGGCGGGCCAGCGGCCAGTCCTGGAGGGCGGTCGCGGCGATGCCGACGTTCCACCAGTCCGGTGCCCCGGTCTCCCGGTCGAGCAGGGCGACCGCGCGCAGTCCGGCCGCGCGGGCCTGCTCCCAGTCGTGCCGGAACTTGTGCAGCAGGGCGAGGTTGAACCAGGACTCCGACAGCCAGGGTTCCAGGTCGGCGGCGCGTGTCAGCAGCTCGCCCGCGTCCTCGTACCGGCCGTCGCCGATGAGTGTGAACGCGCGGTCCGTGGCCTGCCGCCAGGAGGCGGAGGGCCGGTGCCGTCCCTTGCCGAAGATCCTCACGATTCCCGCCTGCCAGTTCCATTTCCGCACAGTGGGCTGGCTTGTGCCCCCGGACACCCTCTCCCTCGCATCCAACCACGTACGGCGGGAAAGGCGCTCATTACCCATGGGTTACCCAGCCGGGCGCCGGGTCAGACAGTCCCGTTCGTCTCACCGGCATCCGCCCCCGCGCGCCCTGGGCCTGGGCCAGTACCCGGCCGAGCGACTCCACGACCTCGGGAGCGTAGTCGCCGGCGGTGCCGAGCCGCAGCTCCTCCAGCGCCCGCAGCGGGCCCTCGGGGCCGGCCTCCCGGCTCTTCTCCTCGTAGGCGTTGACGGCCCGGACGATCCGGGCGGCGACCGGCTGCCCGGGGCAGCTCTCGGCCTGCCGCTCCACGACGACGGCGACGGCCGGGTCGACGCCGGTCTGCCGGACGACGGCCCCGCCGAGCAGGGCGATGCGCCGCTGCTCCGCGGCGGGCAGGCCGGCGGTGGCCCCGGCCGGGACCGGGTCGACCAGGCTGAGCTGTCCGATGTCGTGCATCAGCGCCGCGTACTCCAGGACGGTCAGCTCCGGGCGGGTCAGCCCGAGGTCCCGGCCGACGGCGACGCTGAGCGCGGCGACGCGCCGGGCGTGCCCGGCGGGGGTGCAGCCGGCGATCTCGGTGGCGCGGGCCAGGGAGGCGATGGTCTGCCGGTAGGTGGCGCGGACGGCGGCGTAACGGTGCAGGGACAGCTGGACGAGCAGCAGGGGCAGGCAGAACACGGGCAGCGCCCACAGGCCGACGACGGCGACCGCGAGCGCCATCACCGCGCCGGTCGCGACGACGGCGGAGCCGATGCCGAGCAGCCCGCGCAGCTCCTCCCGCAGCAGCGGGCCGAACGGCCAGCCGGTGCGGCAGTGGGCCAGCGCGGCGGCCAGCACGGCGCCGCACAGACAGGTGAGGGCGAGCAGGGTGAGCAGCAGCAGGGCGTAGGCGGGGCCGCTCCAGGAGGCGAAGACGCCCGCGTTGTAGAGGGGTTGGAAGCAGACGGCGGCGAAGCCGACGGTGAGGACGCGGCGGGCCAGGTGGTCGCCGGTGGCGCCGCGGCCGGACCAGATGTGCGGGACGGCGCCGAGCAGCGCGGCGACGAGGACGACGGTGACCACCTGGGCGGCGTCGTGCTGGCTGGGCCGCCCGTCGTCGGCGCCCAGCAGGGCGTACGACAGGGAGCCGGCGGCGCCGAGGGGCGCGGCCTGGCGTGCCTGGGCGTCGTTCCACCGGGCCAGCTCGCCGACGGCTATGAGCACGCCGAAGGCGAGCGCGTCGCCCCGGTCGGCCAGACCGGTCCCCAGGGTGAGGGCGAGCGAGCCGGCCGCGACGAGGGCGGCGGTGCCGTGGATGAGCCGCAGGACGGTCATCGGTGCGCCCCGGTGTGCGGGTTCCGGGGCGCGGGCGGGGTGCGGTGGGCCGGTTCGTCGGCGGTGACCGCCGGGTGCCAGCCGGTGCGGCGCAGGGCGCGGACGAGCGCGCCGACCATGCGGGGGTCGAAGTGCGCCCCGGCGCACCGCTCCAGCTCGGCGACGGCCGCCGCGACCGGGCGGGCCCGACTGTAGGAGCGGGTGGAGGTCATGGCGTCGAAGGCGTCGGCGACGGCGACGATCCGGGCGCACTCGGGGATCCCGTCGCCGGCCAGGCCGTAGGGGTAGCCGCTGCCGTCGAGGCGCTCGTGGTGGTGGAGGATGGCCTTGCGGGCCTCGCCGAGGAAGGAGATCCCGCGGACCATCTCGTGGCCGTACTCCGGGTGCAGTTCGATGATCCGCCGTTCCTCCGGGGTGAGCGGACCGTCCTTGCGCAGCAGCCGGGTGGGGACGCCCAGCTTGCCGACGTCGTGCAGGATGCCGGCGAAGCGCAGCACCTCGACGCGGTCGTCGTCCATGCCGAGTTCGCGGGCGATCAGCACGGATGCCTGTCCGACGCGTTCGCTGTGGCCGCGGGTGTAGCCGTCCTTGATGTCGACGGCCTGCACGAGGGCGCGGATGGTGGCCTGGTGGGCGGCGCGCTCGCGGTGGTACTGGGCGAACACCCACCAGGAGACGTACATCGGCAGCAGCACGAGCAGCGCGGACACGGGTCCGTAGGGGCTGCGCCAGAGCACGGCCATCATCAGGCCGGCGAGTCCGTGCGTCGCGACGGGGGCGAGGGAGCGGGCCAGCGGTCCGTGCCAGGACCGCCGCGGCGGCGCGGGTCCGGCCGCCGCGCGCAGCCCTCCGTCGAGCACGGTGAGGACCAGGCAGAAGGCGAGGACGGCCGCGCCGGCGGGCAGCAGGGCGTAGGGGAAGTCGGAGGCGGCGACGGCGTCCCGGCCGCCGAACGCCCCGTGCACCCGGGCGGCGGCCCACACGGCGAGCGCGGGCCGCGCGGCTCGCCACACGCGCCGGGTCAGGGCGGGCCGGTGGTCGACCGGGGAGAGCAGTCCGGCGGGCACCGCGACGAGCGCGGCGGCCGACGGGGGCAGCAGGAACGCGCCGGCGAGGAGCACGGGGTAGAAGGTGCCGCCGAAGCGGCGGTGCACGGCGTGCTCACCGGCCGCGTAGAGCACGGCCAGCAGGACCGGCGCCGCCCAGGCGGCGGGAGTGGCCGGCAGGGGTGGCAGGCAGAGGGCGGCCGACAGGGCTGCCACAGCGGCCACATAGCCGCGTGCCCTCGCCGGTACCGCGTCCATCGCGCCCCTCCCCGACCGTGCCTGTCCGGGCTCGGAGCCTAGGACGGGGATCGGCCGGTTCGGGGTCTATGACCTGAGGATTAGCACGTTCGGGTGATTGGACCCGGCGTGTCAGGACTCCTGGGGCGCCTTCGGGGCCCTGGCCATGTCGTGCTCCGGCACGGTCTGGCCGGAGCGGATCAGATCGATCCGGCCCATGACCTTGGCCCGCAGGTCGGCGGGCACGTCGTCATGTCCGCAGCACCGCTTGACCAGCTTCTTCACGGCCTGCTCCAAGCCGTACTTCTCCAGGCACGGCGAGCATTCCTCGAAGTGGTGCTGGAACTTGTCGCGGTCGACGTCCGGCATCTCGCTGTCGAGGAACTCGTACAGGTGGTCGAGGACCTCACCGCAGTCCGTGTCGTGCGGCTCTCCGCAGCTCATGAGCCCGAACCTTTCGCTTCGTTCGACTCTCCGGCGCCCGCCGGGACCAGCCCGCGCTCACGGGCGTAGTCCTCCAGCATTCCGCGCAGCTGACGACGGCCCCGGTGCAGCCGGGACATCACCGTACCGATGGGTGTCCCCATGATGTCCGCGATCTCCTTGTAGGCAAAGCCCTCGACGTCCGCGAGATAGACGGCGATGCGGAACTCCTCGGGGATCGCCTGCAAGGCTTCCTTCACGTCCGAGTCGGGCAGGTGGTCGAGCGCCTGCGACTCGGCGGAGCGCAGACCCGTCGACATGTGCGACTCGGCGCGCGCCAGCTGCCAGTCCTCGATCTCCTCGGCCGCGCTGCGCTGGGGTTCGCGCTGCTTCTTGCGGTACGAGTTGATGAAGGTGTTGGTCAGGATCCGGTACAGCCACGCCTTGAGGTTGGTGCCCTCGCGGAACTGGTGGAAGGACGCGTACGCCTTGGCGTACGTCTCCTGCACCAGGTCTTCGGCGTCGGCCGGGTTGCGCGTCATGCGCAGCGCGGCCGAGTACATCTGGTCGAGGAACTCGAGCGCGTCCCGCTCGAAGCGCGTGCTGCGCTCCGTGCTCGACTCGTCGGACGCGTGCGCGCCGGCGCTCTGACCCTCGGGCAGCTCCGCCTGGCCGTTGTCGGTCCCTGCGTCGGTCCCAGTGACCGGACCCACCTCCTCAAGATTCCGGGCAGGACCGAAACCGGTCCTACTCGTTTCGGAGGATAGAACACCACCCGCGCCCGCCGCTCCTCGAATGGGGGCGGTCCTGGCCGCGTGCAGCACCGTCCAGTGCAAGTCTGCACGGCTGCTGCGGCTCGGGCTGATGGTCGAACCCATGCGGCGGACTTCCTCTCCTTACGACATCGGTGCCAAGGCGTTCAGCACTTCCGTCCGGATCAACAGCGGGCCGCCGCACAACATTCCCGCGTCACCCGAGTGACGCGGTCCACTCCCGTACCGCGCCGGTGACGGTCTCCAGCGCCTCTTCCTGGGTGGTCTCCGCACGCTTGGGCACGGCGAAGCCGTGATCGCCGGACGCCACCGCGACCAGCCGGAAAGCGCCCTCCGGGAACTCCTCCGGCTTTCCGAAGGGGTCGTTGCCGCCCTGGACGACCAGGGTGGGCACCCCGGCACCCAGCAGCTCCCCGGCGCGGGACTTCTCCGGCCTGCCCGGCGGATGCAGCGGGAAGCTCAGGGCGAGCACGGCGTGCGCGCCCAGCTCGGCCGCCGTACGGCAGGCGACCCGCGCCCCGGCGCTGCGGCCGCCGGAGATCACCGGCAGCCCGGGCCGGGTGAGCGCGGGCCACACCCCGCGCCAGCCGGCGTCCAGGGTCTTCGGCGCGGGCGCGACCTTCTTGCCGGCGACCCGCCAGGGCTGTTCGACGAGGGCGACGGTCACGCCGTACTCCGGGAGCGTCTCGGCGAGCGCCCGCAGGTCGCGCGCCTCGATGCCGCCGCCGGCGCCATGGCCGACGGCCAGCACCAGCCGGGCCTTCCTCGCCTCGTGCCAGGTGACGCGGGCCGCGCCGGCGTCCGTCTCGACGATCTCGCTCATGTCAGAAGAGTGTGCCCTCCTCCGGTGCCTCCAGCTCCTTCAGCAGCTCCGGGCCGTTGTTGCGGACGTTGCTGACGGCGGTGGGGACCGGGTAGGCGCGCATCAGTCCGGCCGGCGGCGGGGCGAGCAGGTGGCGCAGGTCGTCGGGGTCGGTGCGGGAGGGGTCGAGCCAGGCGTCCCAGCGGTCGGGGGTGAGCATCAGCGGCATCCGGGGGTGGATGTCGGCGAGGGAGCGCGGGCCGTCGGCGGGGGCGACGGCCAGCGGGGTCCGCTCGGCCTCGGTGGTGATCACCGAGCAGGTCACCCACCAGGCCCGCGGGTGGTCGTCGGGCAGGGTCCGGTCGCGCCAGAACTCGTACAGGCCCGCCATCGCGAACACCGAGCCGTCGGCGGGCAGTACGAAGTACGGCTGCTTGCGGGGGCGCTTCTTCCGGCCCTCGACCTCCAGCTGCCGCTCCTGCTCGCCGGTGACCCACTCGTAGTAGCCGTCGGCGGGCAGGATGCAGCGGCGGGCGGCGAAGGCACGCCGGTAGGCGGGCTTCTCGTGCACGGTCTCCGCGCGGGCGTTGATCATGCGGGCGCCGCCCTCGGGCGTCTTGGACCAGGACGGGACCAGGCCCCACCTGAGCGTGCGCAGCTGGCGAACCGGACGCGAGGAGTCCGCGTCTTTCAGAGGGCGGTCGAGGACGGCGTGGACCTCCTTGGTCGGCGCCACGTTGTAGTCCGGTCCCAGGCTCTCCGCGGGCTCCCACTTCTCGACCCCGAAGATTCCCGCGAGATCCCCGGGCCCACGACTCGATGCATACCGTCCGCACATACGTGCCACACTGCCAGACTCCGCAGGACGACAGGAGCCACCTCGCACCATGGACAGCCTCGCCGCCACCGCGCTGCCCGACCTCTGGGACCGGCTCACGGGCACCCAGCCGGACCCCGGCACCTGGGTGGTGTTCGCCACGGTGGCCGCCGCGCTCGCCGTCGTGGTCCCGCACCCGCTGTGGCGGATATCCCGCAACGCGATCACCATCGCGCACGAGGGCGGCCACGGCCTGGTCGCCCTGCTCACCGGCCGGCAGCTCACCGGCATCCGGCTGCACTCCGACACCAGCGGGCTCACGGTGAGCCGGGGCAAGCCGTACGGGATCGGCATGATCCTCACGGCCGCCGCGGGGTACACGGCCCCCTCCCTGCTGGGGCTCGGCGGGGCCGCGCTGCTGGCCACCGGCCGCATCACCCTGCTGCTGTGGGCGGCCACCGCCCTGCTGGTGGCGATGCTGGTGATGATCCGCAACGCCTACGGCGTGCTGACCGTGGTCCTCGCGGGCGGGATGTTCCTGCTGGTGTCCTGGCTGGCGGGACCGCAGGTGCAGGCCGCGTTCGCGTACGCGGTGGTGTGGTTCCTGCTGCTCGGCGGGGTCCGGCCGCCGTTCGAGCTCCAGGCGAAGCGGTCGCGGGGCGGTGCCGGGGACTCGGACGCGGACCAGCTGTCGCGGCTGACGCACGTACCGGCGGGCCTGTGGCTGTTCCTGTTCCACGCCGTGTCCCTGTGCTCGCTGATCGGCGGGGGCCGCTGGCTGCTGGAAGGTTGACCCCGCGCCGTCCTTATACAGTGGCCCCATGGCCCCGAACACCGCCTCCACCGCCCTCTGGCCCGCCCCGCACGCGAGCGGGGCCGTCGACGCGACGGTCCACGTGCCGGGGTCCAAGTCGGTCACCAACCGCGCCCTCGTCCTCGCCGCCCTGGCCTCCGAGCCGGGCTGGCTGCGCCGCCCGCTGCGCTCCCGCGACACCCTGCTGATGGCCGGCGCCCTGCGCGCCATGGGCGTGGAGATCGAGGAAGGGGTCGGCCCCGACGGCACCGGCGAGGCGTGGCGGGTGCTGCCCACCGGGCTGCGCGGCCCGGCCACGGTCGACGTGGGCAACGCGGGCACGGTGATGCGCTTCCTGCCGCCGGTGGCCGCGCTGGCCGACGGCCCGGTCCGGTTCGACGGGGACCCGCGGTCCTACGAGCGCCCTCTCGACGGCGTGATCGACGCGCTGCGCACGCTCGGCGCCCGGATCGACGACGAGGGCCGGGGCGCGCTGCCGCTGACCGTGCACGGCGGCGGGGCCCTGGACGGCGGCCGGGTGTCGATCGACGCCTCGTCCTCCTCGCAGTTCGTCTCGGCGCTGCTGCTCTCCGGCCCCCGTTACAACCAGGGTGTCGAGGTGCGCCACACCGGCGCCTCGCTGCCCTCGCTGCCGCACATCCGGATGACGGTGGACATGCTGCGCGCGGTCGGCGCCCAGGTCGACACCCCGGAGTCGGGCGGCGAGCCGAACGTGTGGCGGGTGACGCCGGGCGCGCTGCTCGGCCGGGACCTGACCGTCGAGCCGGACCTGTCCAACGCGCAGCCGTTCCTGGCGGCGGCCCTGGTCACCGGTGGCAAGGTGCTGATCCCGGACTGGCCGGCCCGCACCACGCAGCCGGGTGACCGGCTCCGGGAGATCTTCACCGAGATGGGCGGCTCCTGCCGACTCACCGACCACGGCCTGGAGTTCACCGGTTCGGGTGCGATCCACGGCGTCGACGTGGACCTGGGCGACGTGGGCGAGCTGACCCCGGGGATCGCGGCGGTGGCCGCGCTCGCCGACTCGCCGTCCACCCTGCGGGGCGTGGCGCACCTGCGACTGCACGAGACGGACCGGCTGGCCGCGCTCACCAAGGAGATCAACGAGCTGGGCGGTGACGTCACGGAGACGGCCGACGGCCTGCACATCCGCCCGCGTCCGCTGCACGGCGGGACCTTCCACACCTACGAGGACCACCGCATGGCGACGGCCGGAGCGGTCATCGGTCTCGCCGTCGAGGGCGTGCGGATCGAGAACGTGGCGACGACCGCGAAGACCCTGCCGGACTTCCCCGGGCTGTGGACCGGGATGCTCGGGCAGTAGGGACGTACGTCATGCGCCGCTACGGCAAGCACACCGACGAGGACGACATCCGCAGCCGTCCCAACCGCAAGGGCAACCGGCCGCGGACGAACATCCGGCCCAAGCACGAGGACGCGGCCGAGGGCATGGTCCTCACCGTCGACCGGGGGCGGCTGACCTGCCTGGTGGACGACCGGGCCGTGACCGCGATGAAGGCCCGTGAGCTGGGCCGCAAGGCGGCCGTGGTCGGCGACCGGGTCGCCCTGGTCGGCGATCTTTCCGGCGCGAAGGACACCCTGGCGCGGATCGTCCGCATCGAGGAGCGGACGTCGGTGCTGCGCCGCACGGCCGACGACGACGATCCGTACGAGCGGGTGGTCGTCGCCAACGCCGACCAGCTGGCCGTCGTGACCGCCCTGGCCGATCCGGAGCCGCGGCCCCGGCTCATCGACCGCTGCCTGGTCGCGGCCTACGACGGCGGTCTGGAACCGCTGCTGGTGATGACCAAGTCGGACCTGGCCCCGCCGGACAAGCTGCTGGAGCTCTACGGCGACCTGGACATCCCGTACGTCGTGACCAGTCGCGAGGAGTTGGAGAACGGGGACGCGGCGGAGCGGGTGCGCGCGCATCTGGACGGCCGGGTCACAGCGTTCGTGGGCCACTCGGGCGTCGGCAAGACGACCCTGGTCAACGCGCTCGTCCCCGTGGAGCGCCGGCGTTCGACGGGACATGTGAACGCGGTCACCGGGCGGGGCCGGCACACCACGACGTCCGCGTTGGCGCTGCCGCTGAGCGGGGACGGCGGCTGGGTCGTCGACACCCCGGGCGTCCGCTCGTTCGGGCTCGCGCACATCGACCCGTCCCGGGTGATCCACGCCTTCCCGGACCTCGAACCCGGCACGGTGAACTGCCCGCGCGCGTGCAGCCACGACGAGCCGGACTGCGCGCTGGACGCGTGGGTGGCGGACGGGCACGCGGACCCGGCGCGGCTGTACTCCCTGCGTCGGCTGCTGGCCACGCGGGAGCGCAGGGAGGGCGACTGAGTCCCGCGTTGTTTGCCCGGGCGTCGGTCCGGTAAGTGCATAATCGCACCGAGCCGGAGATCCGGACCCAACGGGAGGACCACACATGGCGTGGCTGCTGGTCATAGTGGCCGGGATTCTGGAGACCGGTTTCGCCGTGTGCCTGAAGCTCTCACACGGGTTCACGCGCCTGTGGCCGACGATCGCCTTCGCGTCGTTCGCCCTGGGCAGCTTCGGTCTGCTGACCCTGTCCCTGCGCAAGCTGGACGTCGGCCCCGCCTACGCGGTGTGGACCGGCATCGGCGCGGCGGGCACCGCGATCTACGGCATGGTCTTCCTCGGCGACCTGGTGTCCACCCTGAAGATCGTCTCCATCAGCCTGGTCATCATCGGCGTGATCGGCCTCCAGCTCTCGGGCTCCGCGCACGGGTGAGACGCAGCGGTGAGACGCACGGGTGAGCCCCGGCGAGGGACCCGCACCGACGTCACCCGCCGGGGCTCACAGCACCGTGCGTGGGCGGGGGAAGTGGCAGGCCGTGCCGTCGCCCTCGAACACGGGCGTGTCGTGGGCGCAGCGCTTCTGTTCGTCCACCGTCAGCTCGGCGTACAGCGGGCAGCGGGTGCGGAAGCGGCAGCCGTCGTAGCGGCGGGTGGGGCTCGGCGGGTCCCCGGCGAGCAGGATGCGTGAGCGCCGCCGTTCCCGCTCGCGCTCGGGGTCGGGCAGCGGTACGGCGGAGAGCAGGGCCTGGGTGTACGGGTGCCGGGGCCGGGTGAAGACCTCGTCGACCGGGCCGGCCTCGACCGTGCGGCCGAGGTAGACCACGCTGACGCGGTCGGCGATGTTGCGGACCACGGACAGGTCGTGGGAGACGAACAGGTAGGCGAGCCCCAGCTCCTCCTTCAGCCGCCGGAGCAGGTCCAGCACCTCCGCCTGGACGGAGACGTCGAGGGCGGAGACGGGTTCGTCCAGGACGAGCAGTTCGGGGGCGACGGAGAGGGCGCGGGCGATGCCGATCCGCTGGCGCTGCCCGCCGGAGAACTCGTGCGGGAACCGGTCGGCGTGCGCCGGGTCCAGACCGACCTGGGCGAGCAGTTCGGGCACGCGGCGGGCGACGGCGGCCCGGTCGGCGCCCTGGGTGCGCAGCGGCTCCGCGATGATGTCGCCGACCGGCATCCGGGGGTCGAGGGAGGCCATCGGGTCCTGGAAGACGATCTGGACGCGGCGGCGCAGTGCCTTCGTCCCGGCCTTGCCGAGGCTGCCGAGCCGCTGCCCGAACAGCTCCGCGGTCCCGCCCTCGGGCGCGGCGAGTTCGAGCAGTTCGAAGAGGGTGGTCGACTTCCCGGACCCGGACTCCCCGACCAGCGCGAGGGTCTCGCCGCGCCGGATGTCGAGGTCGACGCCGTCGACGGCGTACACCGTGCCGGTGCGGCGCTTGGCGACGGTGCCCTTCCACACGGGGAAGGTGCGGGTGAGGCCGCGGACCTTCAGCACCGTCTCCCCCGTCGGCGGCCGGGACGCGCGCGGGGTGTCGATGCGCGGGACGGCGGCGAGGAGTTGCCGGGTGTAGGGCTCGCGTGGGTGGTGGAAGACCTCGCGGGCCGTGCCCTGCTCGACCACCCGTCCGTCCCGCATCACGGCGACCCGGTCGGCCATGCCGGCGATGACGCCGAGGTCGTGGCTGACCAGCAGGACGGCCGCGCCGGTCTCCCGCCGGGCGGTGTCCAGCACGTCGAGGATCTGCGCCTGGATGGTGACGTCCAGGGCGGTGGTGGGCTCGTCGGCGAGGATGAGGTCGGGCTCGCCCGCCATCGCCATGGCGATCATGGCGCGCTGGCGCATGCCGCCGGAGAACTCGTGCGGGAACGCCCGGGCGCGCAGCGCGGGTTCGGGGATGCCGACGAGGTCGAGCAGTTCCACGGCCCGCGCCCGGGCCCGCGCGCGGCCGACGTCCCGGTGGGCGCGGACGGCCTCGGCGATCTGGTCGCCGACGCGGTACACCGGGGTGAACGCGGACAGCGGGTCCTGGAAGACCATCGCCACGCGGTCGCCCCGGATCCGGGTCAGCTCCCGTTCGCCCGCGCCGAGCAGTTCGGTGCCGTCGAGCCGGACCGAGCCGCGCACGGTGGCGTTGCGGGGCAGCAGCCCGAGGACGGAGAGGGCGGTGACGGACTTGCCGGACCCGGACTCGCCGACCAGGCCGAGGACTTCGCCGCGTTCCAGCGTCAGGCGCACGCCCCGTACGGCCGCTCTGCCGTCGAAGTCGACGTCCAGGTCCCGCACGTCGAGCAGCGGGTTCACCGGGCGGTCCGCTCGCTGGTCGGGTCGAGGGCGTCCCGCAGGCCGTCACCGACGAGGTTGACGGCGAGGACGAAGACGACCAGCAGACCGGCGGCGAAGAAGAACATCCACGGGTAGGTGATCGCCGCGCCGGTGCCGGAGGCGATCAGCGTGCCGAGGGACACGTCGGGCGGCTGTACGCCGAAGCCGAAGTAGGACAGCGCGGTCTCGCTCATCACGGCGCCGCCGACCTGGATGGTCGCGTCGATGATGAGGAAGGAGGCCACGTTCGGCAGTACGTGCCGCCAGATGATCCGGAACGGTCCGACGCCCATGTAGCGCGCGGCGCGCACGAATTCACGCTCCTTGAGGGACAGGGTCATGGAGCGGACCACCCGGGCGGTGATCATCCACGCGAAGACGGTGAGCAGCGCGACGAAGGCGACCCAGCCGCCGGAGCGCAGCCGGGGCGAGACGATCGCGATGATCAGGAAGGACGGGAAGACGAGGAGCAGGTCGACCCAGAACATCAGCAGCCGGTCGGTCCAGCCGCCGAAGTAGCCGGCGCAGGCCCCGACGAGCGAGGCGAGGCCGGTGGCCAGCACGGCCACCAGCAATCCGATGAGCAGCGACTTCTGCAAGCCGCGCGCGGTCTGCGCGAAGACGTCCTGCCCGATCCGGTTGGTGCCCCACCAGTGGTCGGGGCCGGGCGCGGAGCGCAGGGCGCCGTAGTCGATGTGACTGTAGGACCAGGGGGTGAGGTACGGCCCCAGGAAGGCGAGGAGGAAGAGCAGGACGAGGACGACGGCGCCGGCGAGCGCGGGCCGGTTGCCGAGGAACCGGCGCAGGACGAGGGCGGAGCGGCCGGTCGGCGCGGCGGCCGGCTCCGTGCGGGTGGCCGTGGTCATGAGGTCTTCCGGATGCGCGGGTCGAGGGCGGCGTGCAGCAGGTCGGCGAGGAAGCCGGAGAGGAGCACGGTGACGGCGGCGAAGATGTTGACGGCGACGACCGAGTTGACGTCGTTCTTGCCGATGGAGTTCACGAACCACTCGCCCATGCCGTGCCAGCCGAAGATCGTCTCGGTGAAGGTGGCGCCGGTGAACAGGGCGAGGAAGCCGTACGAGAAGTACGTCGACATGGGGATGAGGGCGGTGCGCAGGCCGTGCCGGAGCAGGACGGCACGGCGGCCGAGGCCCTTGGCGCGGGCGGTGCGCAGGTAGTCGGAGCCGAGGACGTCGAGCATGGTGCTGCGCTGGTAGCGGCTGTAGCCCGCGACGGCGAACAGGGCGACGGAGAGCGTGGGCAGCAGCAGGTGCACGGCCCGGTCCCCCAGGACCGTCCAGAAGCCGCCGTCCACCCCCGGGCTCTTCTCGCCGGTGAAGCGGATCAGGTCGGTGCCCGTGGTCTGGTTGAACCAGATCGCGCCGGTCTTGAGCAGGACGGCCAGCAGGAACACCGGCGTGGACAGCAGCGCGAAGGAGATGACGGTGACCGCCCGGTCGCTGAACCGGTACTGCCGTACGGCCGTCCAGGCGCCGGCGAGCACTCCGCCGACGGTGCCGAGGACGGTGCCCGCGAGCAGCAGTCGCAGGCTGACGCCGATCCGGCGGCCGAACTCGGCGCCCACGGAGGTGCCGTCGATGGTCCGGCCGAGGTCGCCGTGGAGGAACGCCCGGCCCGCCCAGTGCAGGAAGCGCCGGCGCAGCGACTGGTGGTCGTTGACGCCGAGCGCGGTGAGGTGGTGGTCCACGGCGGCGGGTGACAGGGGCGGCTGCCGGCCTTCGTAGTAGGACCGCGGATCGAGCGCGAGCGAGGCCAGCAGATACGACAGGCAGACGGCGGCCAGCAGCAGGACGGCGTGGTAGCCGAGGCGTTTGACCAGGTAGGAGGGCACAGGGAAATGGTCCGGTCCCCGTGTTGCGGAAATGTGAAGAGAACATGTCAGTAACCCGGGAGCCCTCCCATGGCCGTCGTGGGCCGTTCTACGTTCGGCGCATCCGCCCTTCGACCCCGCAAAGGACCCCGACATGCGCCAGACCACCACCGCCGCCTGGATCGCCGCCACCGCGGCCACCGCGCTGCTGGTGACCGGCTGCGGCTCCTCCGGCTCGGACCACGAGCCGAAGAAGGCGGCGGCCCCCCGGGTCGACGGCCAGGACATCAACGCGCACCCGCTGTCCGACCTCCGGCAGGGCGGCACGTTCAAGGCGGCGATCAGCCAGTGGATCACGCAGTACAACGTCAACACCGTCGACGGTGCCCAGGGTGACGCCCAGGACATCGCCCGGACCGTGCTGCCCGACCTGTTCGACTCCGACGCCCGGGGCGCCCATCACGCCAACCCGGACTTCCTGCTCTCCGCGAAGGTGACCTCCACCAGCCCCCAGGTCGTCGAGTACCGGCTGAACCCCAAGGCCAAGTGGTCCGACGGCAAGCCGCTGAGCTGGCACGACTTCCACGCCCAGTGGCAGGCGCTGAACGGCTCCGACAAGGCGTACGAGGCCGCCGACACCTCGGGCTACGACCAGATCTCCGAGGTCGGACAGGGCCGCGACGCCCACACGGTGAAGGTCACCTTCAAGGCGCCGTACGCCGACTGGCAGCGGCTGTTCGACCCGCTGTACCCGGCCGCGTACATCGACACACCGCGCGAGTTCGTCCAGAGCTGGGCCGAGAAGGTGCCGGTCAGCGGCAACGCGTTCAAGATCGGCCGGTACGACAGGACCGCTCAGACCATCACCCTCGTCCCCGACCCCGCCTGGTGGGGCACCAGGCCCCGGCTGGACTCGATCACCTACCGCGTCCTGGACTTCCCCGCGCGCACCGACGCCTATCTGAACAAGGAGATCGACTACACCACCGCGCTGCTGCCGGAGGACTACAAGCGACTGGTCAAGGCGCCGGGCACGGACATCCGGCGGGGCGCGCGCTGGGACGAGGTGCACATCACGCTCAACGGCGGCCGCGGGCCGCTGAAGGACCTGCGGGTGCGGCAGGCGATCCAGCACGCCGTCGACCGCAAGGGCATCAACCAGGCGTTCGCCCAGGACCTGTCCTTCGAACTCAAGCCGCTCGACAACCACTTCTTCATGCCCAACCAGCGGGGGTACGAGGACACCACCGGCGGGAACGCCGCCTACGACCCCGACGCGGCGAAGAAGCTGCTCGACGCGGCCGGCTGGAAGGACAACGGCGAGGGCAAGCCGCGCACCAAGGGCGGCAAGCCGCTCACCCTCGACTACGTCCTCAGCTCCGGCAGCACCAGCGCCCAGTTGGACCAGGCCGAACTCGTGCAGCAGCAGTTGGCCGCCGCCGGGGTGAAGGTCGAGCTGAGGAAGGTGCCGGCGAACGACTACTTCAACGAGTTCGTCAACAAGGGCAACTTCGACCTCACGAGCTTCCGCAACGTCGACGCCGTGTACCAGACGATGCTCGCCTCGACCTTCCAGCAGCCCGCCGGGGGCAACCTCTTCCAGAACTTCGGCGCGGTCGGCTCCCCCAAGGTCGACGCACTGCTGAAGAAGGCCGGCGGGACCACCGACCCGACGGCCGCCGCCCGGCTCTACAACGAGGCGGACCGGGAGATCTGGCGGCTCGGCCACTCCATCGAGCTGTACCAGCGCCCGGAGATCCTCGCCGTCCGCGCGAACCTGGCGAACCTGGGCGCGGAGGGACTGGCCGACGTGGACTACACGAAGGTGGGCTGGCTGAAGAAGTAGCCGCGGGCCGGCCCGCACGGCGGACACCGGACGTCCCAGCGGACACCGGCCCGCACAGCGGACACCGGCTCGCGCACCGGACACCGGACACCGGACCTCACGCCGGGTGCCGGCTCTCACACCACGTGCCGCGGGAGCACCGCCCGGACCAGCTCCGCCACCCCGCCCTCCGCGGGCGGCGCCGCCACGCAGGACAGCGCGAGCCGGACGACCAGTTCGCAGGAGCGGAGCAGTACGGCGGTGTCGTCCGGCGTGGCGCCGGGACCGGCCAGCACCGCCGCCGCGCGGTCCCGGACGATCCGCACGAAGTCGCCGGGCTCCGGCAGCGGCCGGTCCGCGCGGCGCTGCGCCGGCACCACGGAGGCGGAGGGCGCGGCGGCGAGCGGCGGGGGCGGCAGCCGCTCGGTCCAGCAACCGGTGAGCATGGCCCGTACCAGCGCGCTGTCGCGGGCGGCGGCGGCCGTCCACTCGGCGGCGGCGGTGAGCCGGTCCGACGCCCCGGCGGGTCCGGCCAGGGCCCGCTCGACACCGGCGAGATAGCCGTCGGCCTCCCGCCGCACCAGCGCCCGGGCCAGGCCGTCCTTGCTGCCGAACTCGTTGTACAGGGTCTGCCGGGAGACCCCGGCCGACGCGGCCACGTCCACCATCCGCACCGCGGACCACGGCCGGCGCGCGAGTGCCCGGCGGGCGGCGTCCAACAACGATTCCCGGGCAGCGGGCATCCTCGCCTCCCTGGGCCAAAGCGGCTCTGCGCCCAGGTTTGACGCGCTCGCACGCACTGTCAAGGGTGCGCGGGGCGGCGACCCGCCCGGGCCCCTGCTGGCCCCGCACCGACCACGCCGGATACCGTTCCCCCATGCCGGACTACCTCGACGACCTCCGTCTCGCCCACGTCCTCGCCGACGCCGCCGACGCCGCCACCACCGCCCGCTTCAAGGCGCTCGACCTGAAGGTGGAGACGAAGCCGGACATGACCCCGGTGAGCGAGGCGGACAAGGCGGCGGAGGAAGTCGTCCGCGGTCAGCTCCAGCGCGCCCGCCCGAGGGACGCCGTCCTCGGCGAGGAGTACGGCGTCGAGGGCACCGGCCCCCGCCGCTGGGTCGTCGACCCGATCGACGGCACCAAGAACTACGTCCGGGGCGTCCCGGTGTGGGCGACCCTGATCGCGCTGACGGAGGAGGACGCCGACGGGAACTGGCAGCCCGTCGTCGGCGTCGTCTCCGCCCCCGCCCTCGGCCGCCGCTGGTGGGCCGCGCAGGGCCACGGTGCCTTCACCGGCCGCAACCTCACCTCCGCCAGCCGTATCCACGTCTCCGGCGTCGGCAAGCTCGCGGACGCCTCCTTCGCGTACTCCTCGCTCTCCGGCTGGGAGGAGCAGGGCCGCCTGAACGGCTTCCTGGACCTCACCCGCCAGGTGTGGCGCACGCGCGCGTACGGCGACTTCTGGCCGTACATGATGGTCGCCGAGGGCTCCGTGGACATCTGCGCCGAACCGGAGCTGTCCCTGTGGGACATGGCCGCCACCGCCGTCGTCATCACCGAGGCGGGCGGTACCTTCACCGGTCTCGACGGCCGCCCGGGCCCGCACAGCGGCAACGCGGCGGCGTCCAACGGCCTGCTCCACGACGAGCTGCTGGGGTATCTCAACCAGCGCTGACGAGCGCCGGGGGAGCTTCGCGAGCGCCCGCAACTCCCCCCGCACGCCCCCTTGTTGACCCTCCCTTTACCTGGCACTCTGAGCCCACCCGCGCTTGTGAACTTGTGCAGTGGCACACGGGCACCCGCGCGCCGGGCCCGAACGATCCCGGGGATTCCTAGGAGGTGGCCTCTTCATGCTCGTCCGTGACGCCATGAGCACGGTGATACTCACCCTCGGCCCCGCCCACACCCTCCGCGAGGCGGCCACCCTGATGTCCGCCCGCCGCGTCGGCGCCGCCGTGGTCCTCGACCCGGACGCCGGCGGCATCGGCGTCCTGACCGAACGCGACATCCTGAACTCCGTCGGCCTCGGCCAGAACCCGGACGCCGAACGCACCCACGCCCACACCACCACCGACATCGTCTTCGCCGCCCCGACCTGGACGCTGGAGGAGGCCGCCCGCGCCATGGCGCACGGCGGCTTCCGGCACCTGGTCGTGCTCGACCGGGGCGAGGTGGCCGGGATCGTCTCGGTCCGCGACATCGTCCGCCGCTGGGCCCCGGACCGCGCATCCGTATCCGCGTCCACGCCCGCATCCGCATCCGCACCCTGAACACGCGAAGCGGGCCGGACCCCGGAGCACCGTGGGGTCCGGCCCGCCCAGCCGCGACGGCGGCCGGGTCAGCCGCGCAGCGCCCGCACCGCGGCCTCGAGCCGCTTGCCGAAGTCGGCGTCGGCGCTCGCGAAGTTGCCGATCGCCCGCTCGGCGATGTCCGCGCGCGAGACCTGCGAGATCGCACCCGCGAGGTTGGCGACCAGGCGCTCCTTCTCCTCCTCGGTCATCAGCCGGTAGAGGTTGCCCGCCTGCACGAAGTCGTTGTCCTCGGCGTGCGTCGGCGTCGGGTGGTTGCCGGTGCCGCCCGTGAGGCCCTCGAACGGCTGCCACAGCGGGCGGCCGGTCTGCTGCGGTCCGCCGAAGCTGTTCGGCTCGTAGTTCTTCGCCCCGCCGTGCCGGCCGTCGTAGAGGAAGCCGTCACGGGAGTGGGTGCGCGCCTCGGCGGCGTGCGGACGGTTCACCGGCAGGTGGTCGGCGTTGATGCCGACGCGGTAGCGGTGCGCGTCGCCGTAGGCGAAGAGCCGGCCCTGGAGCATCTTGTCCGGCGAGGGGCCGATGCCGGGCACGAAGTGCGCCGGAGAGAAGATCGACTGCTCGACCTCGGCGAAGACGTTCCGCGGGTTGCGGTTCAGCTCCAGCTTGCCGATCTCGATGACCGGGTAGTCCGCGTGCGGCCACACCTTGGTCAGGTCGAACGGGTTGAAGCGGTAGGCCGCCGCGTCCGCCGCCGGCATGATCTGCACGCCCACGGTCCAGCTCGGGAACTCGCCGCGCTCGATCGCCTCGCGCAGGTCACGCTGGTGCGAGTCGGGGTCCTTGCCCGCCAGGACCTCGGCCTCCTGGGCGGTGAGGTTCTTGATCCCCTGGTCGGTCTTGAAGTGGTACTTGACCCAGAAGACCTCGCCGGCCTCGTTGTTCCACTGGTAGGTGTGCGACCCGAAGCCGTCCATGTGCCGGTACGACGCCGGGATGCCGCGGTCGCCGAACAGCCAGGTCACCTGGTGGGTCGACTCCGGTGACAGCGACCAGAAGTCCCACACGTTGTCGGCTTCCTGGCTGCCGGTGTACGGGTCGCGCTTCTGGGTGTGGATGAAGTCCGGGAACTTGATCGCGTCCCGGATGAAGAAGACCGGGGTGTTGTTGCCGACGAGGTCGTAGTTGCCCTCCTCGGTGTAGAACTTCAGCGCGAAGCCGCGCGGGTCGCGGACGGCGTCCGCCGCGCCGAGGTTGCCGGCCACGGTGGAGAAGCGCAGGAAGACCTCGGTCTCCTTGCCGGACTCCGCGAGGAACGCGGCCCGCGTGTACGGCGTGACGTCGGCGGTCACCGTGAAGGTGCCGTAGGCGCCCGCGCCCCGGGCGTGCACCACGCGCTCCGGGATGCGCTCCCGGTTGAAGTGGGCCAGCTTCTCCAGCAGCAGCTGGTCCTGGAGGAGGACCGGCCCGCCGACGCCCGCCGTCTCGCTGTTCTGATTGTCGGCGACCGGAGCACCGGCCTCCGTGGTGAGCGCTCCCTGCGTCACGTGCGCCTCCTGCGTCTTCACTGACGTGGTCCTGTCCTGTAGCCAAAGCCAGGCTCGATCCTACAATGGACTTTGTCTAAGTCAAACGGTGATCCAAGTTCACACCTATTCCCGACCTGGTCCCCCTTCCTGTTAGGCTGGTAGCCATGAGCGACCTTCTGGAACGGCTGCGTGGACGCGGATGGCGGATGACCGCGCAGCGACGCGTGGTGGCCGAGGTCCTGGACGGCGAGCATGTGCACCTGACCGCCGACGAGGTGCACGCACGGGCCGTCTCGAAGCTGCCCGAGATCTCCCGGGCAACCGTCTACAACACGCTGGGCGAACTGGTCTCGCTCGGTGAGGTGCTGGAAGTCACGACGGACAAGCGCGCCAAGCGGTACGACCCGAACGCGCACCGGCCGCACCACCACCTGGTCTGCGCCCGCTGCGGCTCGATCCGGGACGTCCACCCGACCGGCAACCCCCTCTCCGACCTCCCCGACTCGGAGCGCTTCGGCTTCACGGTGTCGGACGTCGAGGTCACGTACCGGGGGCTGTGCCCGGCCTGCGCGAGCGCGTAGCACCCCGGCGCCCGCCCGATCCCCCGCTGCGAAAGAGCCCCGGAACCCCGGGGCTCTTTCGCGTACGCACAGGGAAACGCGCACACGAAAAAACCGAGGGCCGGAACCCATTTCTGGATTCCGGCCCTCGGCCTTCAGTAGCGGGGACAGGATTTGAACCTGCGACCTCTGGGTTATGAGCCCAGCGAGCTACCGAGCTGCTCCACCCCGCGTCGGTGAACACGACATTACGCGAGGCCGCTGCCCGAATGCAAATCGCTCGCTCCGGCTCATGCCGACAGTTCCTCCCGCAGCGCGTCCCGCAGGCGGCCCGCCCGCTCGGCCACCTCCGTCGGCCCCAGGGCCACCGCCCGGTCGGCCCACCGCTGCCCCTCCGCCAGCTCGCCGCGACGCGCGTAGACGAGGGCCAGCCGGAGCGCCGCCCGGCCGTGGCCCGCGTCGGCGGCCCGGGTCCACCACACCGCCGCCTCGGGCTCGCTGCCCTCGCGGGCCAGCAGCAGCCCCAGGTTGAAGGCGCCGTTGCGCGATCCGGCCTCGGCCGCCGTGCGGTACCAGCGCGCCGCCTGCACCACGTCACCCCGGGCCGCCGCCAGCATGCCGACCCGCACCTGGGCCCGCCGGTGCCCCTGCGAGGCGGCACGCTCGTACCACTCCTCGCACTCGGTCTTCTCGTGCACGACCTCCCCCAGCTCGTGCGCGCGCTCCGGCGGCCGGCGCGCATCGAGCAGGGTGGCCAGCCGGTATGCGCCCTCCGCGCTGCCGCCGCCCGCCGCACAGCGCAGATGGCGTTCGGCCTCCTGCTCGTCGCCCTCGCGCAGCCGGGCGATGCCGGTCTGGAGCGCGGCCTCGGCATGCCCGGCGGCGGCCGCCCGCTCGTACCAGCGCAGCGCCATCGCGTCCTCGCCGCGCCCGGCGTACAGGATGCCGAGGTTGAAGGCGGCGTCGACGCTCCCGGCCTCGGCGGCCTTGGAGAACCACGGCTCGGCCCCGCTCGTGTCGCCGTGCTGGAGCAGCAGGATGGCGAGCGCGTTGGCGGCCTCCCGGTGCCCGGCGTAGGCGGCCCGCCGGTACCACTGCTCGGCCTGCGCGGTCCGGCCCTGCTCGGCGCAGAGCAGCCCCAGGTTGTAGGCGCCGTTGTCGTCACCCGCGTCCAGCGCGGCCCGGTACCAGCGCTCGGCGGTCTGGGTCTCGCCGCGCTCGGCGTGCAGCGCGCCCAGCGCGTTGGCCGCGTTGCCGTCGCCCTCCTGGGCGGCGCGCAGCCACCACACGGCGGCGCTCTCGCTGTCACCGGCGTCGCGCAGCAGGAAGCCGAGCGCGCAGGCGGCCTGCGGCTCGCCGTCCCTGGCGGAGGTCAGGTACCAGCGCCCGGCCTCCCTCAGCTCGCCGCGCCTCTCCAGGATCGCGCCGAGGTGCAGCGCGGCCCGCCGGTGACCGCGCGCGGCGGCCTGCCGGTACCACTGCTCGGCCCCGGGGGCACCGCCGCTGGAACCGTACTCGTCCCCTTGTCCGGCGGCGTGGTCCAGCGCGCGGGCCAGCCGGTAGGCGGCCTCGCGGTGCCCGCGCTCGGCGGCGGCCCGCATCCAGCGCTCGGCACCCGGGTCCCCGCGGTGCTCCAGCAGGTCGGCGAGCGCGTAGGCGCCGAGCACGTGTCCCTGCTCGGCGGACTGGCGCAGCCAGTACTCGGCGGCCGGCTCGTCACCGCGCTCACGGTGGTAGCGGCCGAGCCCGTGCGCGGCGGCGGCGGAGCCGGCGACGGCGGCGATCCGCCACCAGCCGGCCGCCTCGTCGGGGTAGCCGCGCTGGTGCAGCAGCACTCCCAGGTTGTTGGCGGCCGCCCGGTCGCCGGCCGCGGTGGCGGCACGCAGGTGTGGTTCGGCGCCGTCGAGGTCACCGCGGCGCAGCAGCATGGCTCCGAGGACGCTCGCCGCCTCCGCGTCACCGCCCTGCGCGGCGAGCGCGAGGCGCGTCTCCTCGGCGTCCTCCCCCATGTCCACCAACTCGTCGCGGGCCGACTCCGCACCAGAAAGCTGCACAAATCGCCCCGACTCGAACAGAGTTGCCTTGTCCCCCATAACGTCCATCGTCGCACCACCTGCAACCTGGGTACACCCGGTATACCGCAGTCCGTGAGGTCACTTCAGCGTTTTGTCGACATGCCCACAGAGAGACAAGTCAAACACACACCACACGACTACCCAGGACGGCGCGGCCGACCCTCCCCGCGGCACATGAGTTCGCACACCACGCACCCCGCGCACACCACGAAGGCCCGGATCCTTGCCGGATCCGGGCCTTCGACTTCAGTAGCGGGGACAGGATTTGAACCTGCGACCTCTGGGTTATGAGCCCAGCGAGCTACCGAGCTGCTCCACCCCGCGCCGTTGCGTGTCAACCCTACCACGGCACGGGGGAACCTTGATCAACTCTTGGTGTCGCCGGCCTTGTCGCCCTTCGCGCCGCCGGTCCCACCCGCGTTCCTGTCCGCGTTCTTGCCCGTGCTGTTCGGCTTCTCCACCTTGGACTGGGCGTCCTCGGCCCGCTTCAGCGCGTCGGCCAGTTGCTTCTGTGCCTTGGCGTAGGCGTCCCAGTCCGGCCCGTCCTTGAGCGCCTGCTGCCCGGCGTCGTAAGCCTTCCGGGCATCCTCCAGCGCCTGCTTGACGGTCGGATTGCCGGTGTCGGGCGGGCTGGTGGTACCGGTCTCCGGCGGCGTGGTCGAACTCTTCACCCCGAAGACCTCGTCGAGCGCCTCGTCCAGGGTGTCCTTGAACGCGGTCCTGCCCTCGTAGGTGACCAGAACCTTTCTCAGCAACGGGTACTTGAGGGAACCACCGCGGACGTAGACCGGCTCCGCGTAGAGCAGTCCGCCGTCCAGCGGCACGGTCAGCAGATTGCCGTACTCGACCTTCGAATGCCCGCGGCTGAGCAGGCTGATGGTCTCGGCGATGGCCGATTCGGAGTTGAACTGGCTCTGCACCTGCTTGGGGCCGTCGACGGTCGTGCTCGTCGGCAGTTTCAGCACTCTGATCTTGCCGTAGTCGCTGGTGCCCGGGTCGGAGTCGACGGCCATGAAGGCGCTGAGGTTGTCCCGCCCGCTGGGCGTGAACGTGGTCGTCAGCGAGAACGTCTTGGCCTTCTGGTCCGGCATCCTCATGCTCAGGTAGTACGGCGGCACCGCGCTGCGCGAGTCGTTGGTCGGGTCGTCCGGCACGTCCCACACCTCGCTGCCGCTGAGGAACGTCTGCGCGTCCGGCACGTGGTAGCGGGTGAGCAGCTCGCGCTGGACCTTGAACAGGTCCTGCGGGTAGCGCAGATGGGCCATCAGCTCAGGGGAGATGTCCGAGCGGGACTTGACCGTGTCGGGGAAGGCCTTCATCCAGGTCTTCAGCACCGGGTCCTTGGTGTCCCACTGGTAGAGCCTGACCTCGCCGGTGTAGGCGTCGACGGTCGCCTTGACCGAGTTGCGGATGTAGTTGACCCGGTTCTGCTGCGCCACGACCGCACGGGAGTTGTTGGTCGCCGTCAGCGAGTCGGCCGTCGTGTCACCGAGGGTCGTCCGGGACGCGTAGGGGTACCCGTTCGTGGTGGTGTACGCGTCCACGATCCACTGGATCCGGTGGTTCACCACGGCCGGGTAGGCGTCGCCGTCGATGGTCAGCCAGGGGGCGACCGCCTCCACCCGGTCCTTGGGCGTGCGGTTGTACAGGATCCGCGAGCCCTTGCCGATCGCGCCCGAGTAGAGGATCTGCGGTTCGTTGAACGCCACCGCGTACGCGGCCCGGTTGACCGGGTTGTCGAGGTTGACCCCGCTCCCGCCCTGGTAACTGGTGGTCTTCTCGCGCTCGTTCTCGGAGTAGTCGACCTCCTTCTGGGGTCCTCCGACGATCGAGTACGTGGTGGTCTTCTCGCCGTAGTAGACCCGCTGCTCGTACGACCCGAGGTCGCCCTGGGACGGCAGGTTCTTCTCGGTGAAGACCGGCCGGCCCTTGCGGTCGGCCTCGGTTCCCTTGGCGGCGACCACGCCGAAGCCGTGCGTGTAACGGAAGTGGTCGTTGATCCAGTTGTTCTTCGGGATGCCGGCCAGGTTCAGTTCGCGCAGCCCGATGACGGTGTCCTGCTCCTTGCCGTCCTTGGAGTACCGGTCGACGTCGAGGTTGTCCGGGAACCCGTAGTAGGCCTTCATCTGCTGGAGTTGCTGGAACGTCGGCGAGACGACGTTCGGGTCCATGATGCGGATGCTGGCCGTGCCGTCGACCTGGTCGCGCAGCTTGGTCTTGTCGGAGGCCTGGGACGTGCCCGGGTACTCGGTGACCTCGGCGTCGTCGATGCCGTACGCCTGGCGGGTCGCCTTCAGGTTCTTCTGGACGTACGGCGCCTCCTTGGCCTGCTCGTTCGGCTGGACCTGGAACTTCTGCACGATGGCCGGGTACAGGCCGCCGATCAGGATCGCCGAGAGCACCATCAGGCCGAAGCCGATGACGGGCAGCTGCCAGGTACGCCGCCACAGCGTGGCGAAGAACAGCAGCGCGCAGATGACGGCGATGCAGAACAGGATGGTCTTGGCCGGCAGATAGGCGTTGGCGTCGACGTAGCGCAGACCGGTCCAGTTGTCCGTCGCCTTGAAGTCGCTGGACTTGACCGCGAGGCCGTACCGGTCGAGCCAGTAGGCGACCGCCTTCAGGGCGACGAAGATGCCGAGCAGCACCGACAGGTGCCCGGTCGCGGCGGCGGTGGCGCGCGCGCCCGGGCTGGTGACGCGCAGCCCGCCGTACAGGTAGTGGGTGAGCGCGGCGGCGATCAGGCAGAGGATCGCGGCGGCGAAGCCGAAGCCGAGCAGGAACCGGTACCAGGGCAGGTCGAAGGCGTAGAAGGAGACGTCCAGGTGGAACTGCGGGTCCTTCTCGTGGAACGGCACGCCGTTCACCCACATCAGCCAGGTCCGCCACTGGCCCGCCGCCGAGGCGCCCGCGATCAGCCCGACCAGCGAGGTGACGGCGAGCAGCAGCCACTTCTTGTACGGCGCGATGCCCATCCGGTAGCGGTCCAGGCTCTGCTGCTCCATGGACATGGCGCTCAGCGGGGGCCGCAGCCGGTGCGCGAGCCAGATGTTGAGACCGACCGCGAGGGCCATCAGCAGACCGAAGACGAAGAACAGCCCGATCTTGGTCGACAGGGTGGTGGTGAACACCGACGAGTAGTGCACCGACCGGTACCAGAGCCAGTCCGTCCAGAAGCCCGCGAACATGGTGAACGCCATGCCGAGGACGGCGAGGACGCCCAGTGTCACGAGCAGGGCCCGGACCCTCCGGGACGGGCGGCCCGCTCTGATCCGTGGCCCCGTCGGGCCTCCGCCGCGGTCCGGCATCTGGAAAGCCAAGGTGCGCACCTCGAAGTTCGCTGTCGTTCCGTCAGACCCTCGGGTTCGCGGGCCCGCCGTGGCCCCCCGTGATCGCGGGCCCACACCTATGCAACTTACTCACGGTTTACTCGGTTCCCGATTCCGGCCGGGAACGAGGCAGGATTGTGACCATGTCCAACACTCCCATGGCAGCGAGCCCGCTCACCCGGGCCGTACTCGAGATCGACGAGTACGTCTCCGGCCTCGGCTGGGACCAGCCCGCTCGCCTTTTCGCCCTCGTAGACACCGCACGGCTGCGGGCTCAGGAACCCTCGCTCGCGGCCCAGCTGGGCCTCCAGGACGAGTCCGAGACCGTCGGTCTCACCCCGATCGAGCAGGACGAGGTCCCGTCCGGCAAGCCGCTGGACGAGTTCCTCGGCACCATCGCCTGGCCCGGCGCGGTCGCCGGCTGCGCGCTCACCGTGGAGCGCCTGATGCTGCCGCCGTCCGCGGAGGCCCAGGTCCCGTCCGGCCTGGACGAGGCCGGGCTGGCCTCCTGGGTGGCCCGGCACCCCGAGCGCCAGGAGGTGCGGATGACGGTGGCCGTGCTGCGCGACGGCAGCCGCGAGTCGGCGCTGCGGCTGCGTGAGAAGGACACCCCCACGGAGGTCCTGACCGGCCCCGACCTGGTGCCGGGCCTGGCGGACGCCCTGGCCGCGACGTTCGCGGACTGACCGCCCGCTCCCGCCGCGGTACGGCGACGGGGCGCCCCCGGCCTCCGGGGAGCGCCCCCGGCCGTGGCCCGGTCCGCTCAGCCCTTGGCGGTGCACTTCGGCAGGGCGGCGACGTCCCCGCCGCGGATGTCCTTGAGGGCGCCGAGCGCGTCGTCGATGGTCTTGACCTTGATCAGGGTGAGCCCGCTCGGGGTGTCCTTGGCCGCCGCCGCGCAGTTCTCGGCGGGGGTCAGGAAGTACCGGGCGCCCTTGCTGCGGGCGCCGACGGTCTTCATCTCGATGCCGCCGATGGGGCCGACCGTGCCGTTGTCGTCGATGGTGCCGGTGCCGGCGACGAACGTGCCGCCGGTGAGGCTGCCCGGGGTGAGCTTGTCGTAGATGCCGAGGGCGAACATCAGGCCGGCGCTGGGTCCGCCGACGTCGGCGAGCTTGATGTCGACGGTGAACGGGAACGTGTGGTCCGTCCCGGCGGAGATGCCGACGACGGCCCGCTCGGCACCGCCGTCCTCGGATGCCTTGGTGGTGATCGTGACCTTCCGCGTCCCGGTCGCCGTCTTGTGGGCCTTCTCGGCGGCGGCCTGCTCCGCGGCGGGGACGACGGTGAAGACGACCTCCTGGCCGGGCTTGTGCTCGGTCACCAGCTTGGCGACGTCGGCCGGCTGCTTGACCGCCGTACCGTCGACGGCCTTGATCACGTCACCGGCGTGCAGCCTGCCCTCGGCCGGGGAGCCCTTGATCACCGTGGAGACGATCACCCAGGACGTCACCGGGATGTGCAGCTCCTTCAGGGCGGCGACCTTGGCGCTCTCCTGGGACTGGCTGAACTCCTCGGCGTTCTCCTGGGTGGACTGCTCCTCCGTCTTGCCGTCCGGGTAGAGCGTGTCGTGCGGCACGATCTTGCTGTCGTGCGCCAGCCAGCCGTAGACCGCCTCGACGAGGTTCATCCGGTAGTCGGCGCTGGTGACCCGGACGGTGGTCATGTTCAGATTGCCGTCGGTCGGATAGGTCTTGTGCCCGGAGATCTGAAGCACCGGCTCGCCGTCGTGGTCCCCGAGCGTATTCACGGTCGGGCCGGGGGACATCTCCGCGTACGGCACGGGGATGAGCACTCCCGCGCACAGGAGCGCGATCAGCATCAGGGTCGAGGCGAGCATCGTCGCGGTGCGGCGTGGCATGCCTCGACAGTACGGGACGCCTCTGTCAGCGCACCGTCAGGGCACCCCGGTCAGGCCCCGCGCGCACCCGGGCGCGGCTTCTCCATCGCCTCCCGGAACCGGGCGTATCCGTCCAGCTCGGGACCGTCGCCGCGGACCTTCCGGGTCCGGTTGGCCCAACTGCCCCACAGTCCGCCGCCGACCGCGGCCAACAGCGGAATCAGCAGCCAGACAAGCACCCCCATGCCGACCTCCCGCACACCATGAGCGTCCGCAACTGACTGATCAGCAGATTAACCATCCGCAGGGACAACGCTCACGCGAGGGTGCCGGTTACGCAACCGGAGGGGGCGGTGCGCCGAATGCGCACGGGAGGGCTGCCCGGGCCGACGGGGGGTCGGCGGGGGCAGCCCGGGGTCGGCGTGCCCGGCGAGGGGTCGGCGGGGGCAGCCCGGGGTCGGCGTGCCCGGCGAGGGGTCAGCAGGCGCCGACCCACTCCTCCGTGCCGTCGGAGAACGTCTGGTGCTTCCAGATGGGCACCTCGTGCTTGAGGTCGTCGATCAGCTTGCGGCAGGCGTCGAACGCCTCCGCGCGGTGCGGGCAGGCCACGGCGACGACCACGGCCAGATCCCCCACCCGGAGGTCACCCACCCGGTGGACGGCGGCCAGCGCCCGCACGGGATGGTCGGCGACGACCTTCTCGGCGACCCGCCGCATCTCGGCCTCGGCGCTGGGGTGGCACGAGTACTCGAGGGCGGCCACGTCGGCACCGCCGTCGTGGTCGCGCACGGTCCCGACGAACAGCGCCACGCCCCCGGCCGCGTCGTCCCCGACGGCCCGGAACACCTCGTCCACGGAGAGCGGGGTCTCCCGGATGCTGATCAGCTTGATGGGGTCCTCGGCCGCCTGCTCACCGGGGTGCTCGTTCCTGAGTGCCATGCCTCCATCGTGCCGCATGGCCGTGACACCGCGGAATACGCGTTTCAGGAGGCACGCGCGGGGGCGTTTTGGAGGCTCCTACAGCGGCGGGCCGCCGGCGGGGAGCCCGTGCGGTGCCGCGGGAAGCCGCGTAAGGCCGCGGCGGGCCCTTCCGGCCTCGGCTCCGGTCCCCGCCCGGTCCGGGCGCCCCGGTCCGGTCCCGGAGGGCCTCAGACGCGCCGCCGCGCCTTCCGGGCCCGCCGTACGACGGCCGCCGCGCCCAGCAGGGCGACGGTCGCCCCCGCCGCGCCGGCCGCCGTCGCGTCCTTGCGCCCCAGCCTCCGCCCGGCCACCGTGTGCCGCCCGGACACCTCCTCCAGCAGCTCCGCGAGCACCTCCTCGTTGGTCCACTTCGGCCGCCACCCGGCGTCGTGCAGCCGGCTCCCGCTGACCACCCAGGGGTACATCGTGTAGGCCAGGTCCCCGGCCGGGGAGGGGGTGAGCCCGATCCGGTGCAGCCGGGCCGCCGCGCCGAGGGCGACCGCCGACGGCAGCTCCATCCGCCGGATCCCGCTCAGCTCCTCGACCTCCTCCTGCTCCAGCCAGCCGTCACAGCCGACGGCCAGCTCCCCGTCGACCTTCTCCAGCACGGCGTACTCCAGGGCGCCGCAGAGGTCCTCGACGTGGCAGAACTGCCACGCGGGCCGCGACCCGGCGACGACGAGCAGCCGCGGCGACTCGAAGTACCGGGTCAGCGCGGTGTCGGTGCCGCCGACCAGGACGGCCGGCCGTACGACGGTGACGTTCAGGCCCGGATGCGCGCGCGGGGCGCGCCGGGCCAGCCGTTCGATCTCCAGCAGGTCGCCGACGCCGGTGGCCTCCGCGGTGGCGCGCAGCTCGGCGTCCTCCGACAGGGGCAGCTCGTTGTCCGGCAGCGCGCCGTAGACCATCGCCGAGGTGCACAGCACCACCCGGTGCACGCCGGCCGCCGCGGCGGCGGTCAGCACGGTCTGGGTCCCCCGGACGTTGTAAGCCGTGCGCGCCGCCGGATCGGTCTCCAGGTCGAGGTCGAGCGCGAGGTGGACGACCACGTCGGCGCCCCGCAGCTTGTCGGCGATCGCCGGGTCGCGCACGTCCAGGATGTGCCACTCGGCCTCGGCGCACTCGCCGCGCCGCTCGTCGAGGGCGACGACCCGTCTGATCTCCGGGGAGGCGGCGAGCCGCTCGGTGAGCAGGGCGCCGACCCCGCCGGCGGCGCCGGTGACCGCGACGACGGGGCCGCGCACGGCGGGGGGTGCGGACGGGGTTGACGGGTTTCGCGCTGCGCGAACCTGTGGATCTGGGGAACTCACCGGGCGTCTCCAGCGGTTGTCTTCAGTACACGCGCGAGTGACGCGTATGTACCAGGTGCATCCATCCTGCCGCAGGCGTTCCGCAGGCGAAGCACCGAGGCCCGATCGGGTCCGGGTGTCTAGGCTGGGTGGTGTTGTCGGGCAGCCGCGCCGCCGGAGTGAGACCGGTGGCCTTACCAGCCGAGGAATCCCGTGAGTGACACCCCATTCGGTTTCGGCCTTCCGCCGGAGGAGCCGGAGGACGGCGACGAGGGCAAGAAGAAGGACCAGCAGAGCGGTGGTGGGCAGGGACCGGCCAACCCGTTCGGCTTCGGCGGCCTGCCGGGAGCCGGCGGCTTCGGCGGCCCCGGCGCCGACAATCCGCTCGCAGCCATGTTCGGTTCCCTGAACCCCACCGACCTGGGCGCCGCCTTCCAGCAGCTCGGCCAGATGCTCTCGTACGAGGGCGGGCCGGTGAACTGGGAGATGGCCAAGCAGATCGCCCGCCAGACGGTCGCCCAGGGCACCTCCGACGGCACGAAGGACGCCAGCGTCGGTCCGTCCGAGCGCAGGGCCGTCGAGGAGGCCGTCCGCCTGGCCGACCTGTGGCTGGACGACGCGACGTCCCTGCCGTCGGGCTCCGCCTCGGCGGTGGCCTGGTCGCGCGCGGAGTGGGTCGAGGCGACCCTGCCCGCCTGGCAGGAGCTGGTCGACCCGGTCGCCGAGCGGGTCGGCGCGGCCATGGGCGACGTCCTGCCGGAGGAGATGCAGGCCATGGCGGGCCCGCTGATCGGCATGATGCGCTCGATGGGCGGCGCCATGTTCGGCACCCAGATCGGGCAGGCCGTGGGCGTGCTCGCGGGCGAGGTCGTGGGCTCCACGGACATCGGGCTGCCGCTGGGCCCGGCCCGCAAGGCGGCCCTGCTGCCGGCGAACGTGGAGGCGTTCGGCAAGGACCTGAGCGTGCCGCAGGAGGAGGTGCGGCTCTACCTGGCCCTGCGCGAGGCCGCCCACCAGCGTCTCTTCGCGCACGTGCCGTGGCTGCGCTCGCACCTGTTCGGCGCGGTCGACGGCTACGCGCGCGGGATCAAGGTCGACACCGCCAAGCTGGAGGACGTGGTCGGCCAGTTCGACCCGCAGAACCCCGAGCAGCTCCAGGACGCACTCCAGCAGGGCATGTTCCAGCCGGAGGACACGCCCGAGCAGAAGGCCGCCCTGGCCCGTCTGGAGACCGCTCTGGCGCTCGTGGAGGGCTGGGTGGACGCGGTGGTCCACGCCGCCGCGAAGCCCCGTCTGGGGTCCGCCGACGCGCTGCGCGAGACGCTGCGCCGCCGCCGGGCGACCGGAGGTCCGGCGGAGCAGACGTTCGCCACTCTGATCGGTCTGGAGCTGCGCCCGCGCCGGCTGCGCGACGCCTCGCGCCTGTGGGCCTCGCTCACGGACGCGCGCGGGGTCGACGGCCGGGACGGCCTGTGGGCCCACCCGGACATGCTGCCGACGGCGACCGACCTGGACGACCCGGACGGTTTCGTCCACCGCGAGCAGCTGGACTTCTCCGAGCTGGACAAGATGCTGGGCGAAGCCGCCGACCGGCCGGACCTGCGCAAGAAGGACGACGGCGGGGAAGGCGGCGGCAAGGCCGACGACGGCAAGGGCGACGGCACCGAGTGAGCCTGTACGACGACGCGGTCCTCGTGCTGAAGGAGTACGAGGACCAGGACGGACTGCGCCGGTCGTACCTGGACCATCTGGCGGCCCACCCGGACGGCATGTGGAAGTCCTGCACCGCGGGTCACCTCACGGCCAGTGCCCTGGTGATCGATCCCGCGCGCGGCCGGGTGCTGCTCACGCTGCACCGCAAGCTGCGGATGTGGCTCCAGATGGGCGGCCACTGCGAGCCGGGCGACGCCACGGTGCGGGCGGCGGCCCTGCGCGAGGCGACGGAGGAGTCCGGCATCGCCGGGCTGGCGCTGCTGCCCGGCGGCCCGGTGCGGCTGGACCGGCATCCGATCCCGGCGCCCTGCAACTGGCACTTCGACGTCCAGTACGCGGTCCTGGCGCCGCCGGACGCGGTGCACGCGATCAGCGACGAGTCGCTCGACCTGCGGTGGTACGCCTACGACGAGGTGGCCGGCGTGGCGGACGAGTCGGTCGTGCGCCTGCTGGAGGCCACGCGCGCCAGGCTCTGACGGACGACGCGGGGGTGGCCGCCCGGGCGGCCACCCCCGCGTTCCCGGTTCAGCTCCAGACGTTGCCCTGGTTCTGGCCGCGCGCCCCCTGCCGGCCCATGCCGAACTGGGCGGCGACGCCCTGCCCGATCACCGCGTTCTGCGGCGGCAGCAGCTCGCTGGGCTGCACGAGCGCGAACCCGGAGCCCATGAAGCTCAGCTCCCAGCCCTCACCGGTGCTGCCGCGTCGGCGCCACACGCCGGAGGAGTGCGTCTGGGCCTGCATCTGCACGCGCAGCCCGGTGGACCAGGCCACGATGGCGTCGGCGTCGCAGTTGACGTACTTGTCGGGCGTGACCCGCATCAGCAGCGGAGCGCCCGAGGTCATCAGGGCCACCTTGCCGCGCCCGGTGATGTTGAGCTGGTACTTCCCGGAGCCGGAGATGCCGTAGAGGCTGTCGACGGCGATCACCTCGTGGTGCAGCGAGGAGTCCATGGCGAGGACGTAGGAGCTGTCGACGGTCAGCCCGTCCTGCTCGACGTCCATGATGTGCACGTACTGGGCGAGGTTGGCGAGGTAGACCGTGCCCTGGCCGTGGCAGCGCATCAGGTCCAGGCCCTCGCCGGTGTACGCACGCGCGCGTGCCTGGCCGTTGCCGCGGTACTCGGCGTCGAACTCGACGAGGCCCTGGTAGGCGACCATGGTGCCCTTGCGGGCGAGCAGGTCGTCGTGGCCCTCCAGGGTGATCCGGAGCAGTTGCGCGTTCTGGAGGCTCCAGCGCTCCTGGGTCTGGACGTCGTTGTGCGCGAAAAGCGGGCTCTGCATGGTGTTCTGGCTCCCCCTTCAGCCCCGGAACCGGAGGCGGTCGGTGCTGTCCTCGCTGGGCTGGACGACGACGATGCCCTGTCCGGAGAAGGCCATCTGGTAGGCCTCGCCGCTGCCCCGTCCGATCAGCGACTGGGCCTTGAAGCTGCGCTTGCCCTTGACCTTCAGGTTCGGCGACCAGGCGACGAGCGCGTCCGGGTCGACGTAGGTCTCGTCCTCGCCGCCCCCGCAGTCCACGACGATGGGCGTGCCCCGGGAGGTCAGCGCGACCCAGCCCTGACCGGAGATCCTGGTGTTCCACAGGCCCTGGCCGGCGAACTTCGCGAGCCCCTTCACGCGCTCCACGCCCCAGCTGAGGTGGGCGTCGAAGGCGAGCAGGTTGGTGGCGTTGACGGAGATGCCGTCGCCGTCGAGGTTGATCACGACGACGTCGGCGCCGTAGTCGGCGAGGTAGAGCAGGCCGTCGCCGGAGCACTTCATCAGCGGCGCGCCCTCGCCGGTGACCCAGTCGCGGGCGATCTGGCGGACGGCCGGCGGGTTGGGCTCGTACTGGATGAAGCCCTCGTAGGCGACCATCGACCCCACGCGCGCGAGGAGGTCGCTGCCGGTCTGCATGGCGACCTTCAGCATGTGGCTGCCGTGGTTCTCCATGCGGGCGGTGACGGGTGCGGGGGCGTAGCCCGCGAGCGGCTGGTTCATGACGGGCTCCCTCAGACCTCGTACGGCTGGACCACGATGAAGTTGCCGGGCGCGCCCCGGAACTGGAGGTTGACGCTCTCGCCGGTGTCTCCGGGGTAGGCGTTGCGGCGCATCCGGACCTGGCTGGAGACGATCACCTGGGAGGCGGCCGACCAGGCGACGACGGCGTTGCAGTCGGCGAAGGTGGTCGGCGTGACCGGCAGCACCACGGGCGTGCCGTGCGTCTTGACGACGATGGTGCCGGTGCCCTGGAACTGCATGGTGAACAGCGCGCCGCCGGGGATGCCGTGGCCCTCGACGCGGCGGACCTCGTAGGAGAGGCTCTCGTCGAAGGCGAGGACGTTCTCGGCGGAGACGCAGATCGCGTCGCCCTGGAGTTCGACGGGGTGCAGGTGGGTGGCGTCGTCGGCGAGGAAGACCTGGCCCTGGCCGGTGCAGCGCATGAGCTGCATCTCCTGGCCGGTGGCGTTGCCCACGACCCGGCCCATGAACCCGGCGCCCTTGTAGCTGAAGTCGACCTTGCCCTGGTAGAGCACCATGCTGCCCTGCCGGGCCAGCACCGGCTGGCCGCCGATGCCGAGGTCGACGCGGATGAGCTTCTTGTTCTGCTGCGTCCAGCGCTGCCCGGTCGGCGTCTCCTTGAACGCCTGGAGCGCGGCCGTCACCCCGGCACCGCCCTGGGGCGCGCCCTGCGGCACTCCGTAGGCGGCGGGCTGCGAACCGGGGACCTGGCCGTATCCCGGCTGCCCGCCGGGCGCGGGCGGCTGCCCGTACCCCGGGGGCAGCGGCGCGCCGCCGTACGACGGCTGCTGGGGCGGCTGGCCGTAGGGCGCGGGGGCCGTGGGCGCGGCCGGCGGCGGGACGGTGCCGGCGGCGGGCGGGGTCAGGGGTGCGATGACCGTCGGCGCGGCGTGCAGGTTCGGCGCGGGGGCCGGGGGCGGGGTCTGGCCGGGCG
>NZ_JOCB01000026.1 GCF_000718775.1 Streptomyces sp. NRRL S-31 | reverse complement strand
CGGGGCGCTCCGGCCCAGACGCTCCTCGGCCAGGGTCTGCACCAGGTCCACCACGTTCCGGGCGATCGACTCGCCGGTGCGCTGCGGATACGTCGACGCGGTGTCGACCAGCCGGGACAGGAACGGTGTCAGCAGCGCCCCGAGCGCCGACTCCGAGCCGAGTGGCGCGGCCGTGATCCGCTGGAGGTCGGACTCGCTCAGGCCCAGCACCTCGCGCGGCAGCACCAGGGACTTCGTCCGGAACCGCTCCGGGAAGGTCAGCTGGACGGGCCGCGCCATGTCGTAGACGAAGAGCTGCCCCGCCTCCACGACCGCGTCCCGGCCGTCCTGCTCGATCCGCGCGACGCCCCTGCTCAGCAGCTTCACGACCACGAAGTCCTCGTTGTCGCTGGCCGCGATCAGCCGCCGGGTCCGCACCGCCAGCAACGGATCGCCCTCCGCCGCGACGGCCCGGAGCGGGCCCAGCATCCACGCCCCGACCGCACCGCGCCCCACCTCGTCGGGCATCCCCCGGTCCGCCCAGGACGCCTGGGACAGCGCCTCGCGCCAGTAGGCCCGTCGGTGCCGGGCGGGCACCGAGTCCGTGGTGTGGAGAATGTCCGGGAGTGTGGGGTCGAGGGTTGACGAGTCCGGCGACATGCGATCTCCGCCCTTTTGCACGTGCGTTCCTCGAACACCCTGTCACCGCGGACCGGCCCGCGGCATCGCGTGAATCCGTGAGATCGCCGGACGCGCCCGCCGCGACGGGCGCCGGCACGGGCGTCGGGCAGTCGCGGGGCGGGCTGTCGGGCGCCGGCCGCGACGCCTCTAGGTGAGGCGTCGACCTGCTGTGATGTGTCCCACGTGCCCTTGTCGTGCCGGGCGGGTTTTCCTAGGTTCGGTGATATGTCCGACCAGCACGCCGACCGGCCCACCGCCCCGCCCACCGGGCCCGTCGACTTCACCGTCGATCTCACCGGCCATGAGATGACCCGTCGCGCCCACGTCATGGCCGCCCTCGGCGACGACTGGGATCCCGTCGCGGCGATGCGCGGCGAGGAGGAGGCGTACGACCTGCTGTACTCCGGCCTCGACGAGGAGCAGCAGCGGCTGTACGACACCCTCGTCACGGCCGGCGTCCTGCCCCGGCGCGGGGGCGGCCGTGCTGCCGCTTGACCCGCAGGCGGACATCGGACGCCGGGCCTGGGTGACCTGCCCGCACTGCGCGGACCACGAGGGGTGCCCCACCTGCGCGGAGGGCCGCCGGTGCCCGGCGCACTGGCGCTACCTGCTCGGCAACACCGGCAGTCTGCTCCACCTCCAGTGCCCCTCGTGCACCCGCATCTGGGACCACGAGACGGGCTTCGGCGCCACCCGCACCCGGTGGCGGCGCACGAGCAGCGGTCTGCCCCGTCCGTGACGGGGGACCGCGGCCCGTCGGTGTGACCGCGCCCGCCCCGCCCGGTCGGGTGCGCCCGCCCTTCCGGGTGCGGTGCCCGTCGTCATCCCTCTGATGCCCCTCGTCATCCGTGCGACACCAGTGGCTCGCCGAGGCGGACGACGGTTCCCGGCGTCCGGTCCAGCAGCTCGACGTCCTGCTCCTGGAGCGCGACCACCAGCGCGGTTCGAGGCAGCGCCCGGGGCAGCGCGGCCAGCATCGCCTCGGCCGTCGGCCGGTCCAGGCCGGCGGTGGGCTCGTCGAGCAGCAGCACCGGCGGACGCCGCAGCACGGCCCGCGCGATGGCGAGGCGCCGGCGCTGCCCCTGCGACAGCCGGCACCCGCCGGGCCCCACCGGGGTGTCGAGCGGCAGGTCCGGCAGACCGACCACGTCCAGCGCGGCCACCAGCGCGGCGGCGTCGGCGGAGGGCGCCGCCTGGCGCAGATTGGCCGCCACCGTGTCGTCGGCCAGCCAGTCGTCGGCCTCGACCAGGGTGACCGTCCCGGCGACGGTCCGGGCCGGCAGCTCGTGCACCGGCGTGCCGTCGAGCAGGACCGTGCCGGCGGGGGCCGGCAGCCGCCCGGCGAGCCGGTTCAGCAGTGTCGACTTGCCGCTGCCGTTGGGGCCGGTGACCAGCGTCAGGCCGGGACCGGACAGCGTCGTGGTGAGGGGCGCGGACGAGCCGGGGAGCGGCAGGCCGGCCGTCGTCAGGCAGCGGGCCGCCGCCGGCTCCCCGCCCGCGATGCGCTCACCGCTCCCGATCGGCTCCCCGCTTCCGGTCCGCTCCGCGCTCCCGGTCGGCTCCTCGCCCGAGGTCGGCTCCTCGCCCGCGAGCGGCGCGAGGCGTCCGGCCGCGTCACCGGCCCGCGCCAGCTGCTGGAGCAACAGGGGCAGCCGTTCCAGCAGCTCCCATCCGGCGGCCAGCAGCAGCACCTCGCCCACCACCACGGCGACCGGCTGCGCCGGGTCCGCGGCCACGGCGATCACCAGCGCCGAAGCCTGCCCCAGGCCGGCCAGCAGCCGCAGCCCGAGACGGCCCGTCCGGTCGGCGCGGGCGGCGGCCCACTCGGCGGACTCGACGGCCGTCGCGGCGTCCGCCACCGTCCGCCGTGCTCCGGGCAGGGCGTCCAGGCACCGCAGCTCGTTGAAGGCGGCCCGGCTGCCGAGCAGGGCGGTGCGCAGCGCGGTCCTGGCCTCGGCGGCGTCGGCCAGCCGGGCCCGCGCCCGCCGGTGCGCCCCCAGGGCCCAGCACAGTCCGGCCGCCCAGACCACCAGCTCGGCCGCCCCGAGGGCCGGCCTCGCCCACAGCAGCAGGGCCTCCACCAGACAGGCGGTGGTGACCGCCGCCACCAGCGGCGCGCAGACCTCGGCGGGCAGCCCGGCCACGGTCTCCACATCGGTGGTGAGCCGCGTGAGCAGCGCCCCGTCGCGCTGGGACCGCAGCTCACGCGCGGTGAGCCGGGCGGCGCCGCGGGCCAGCCGGGCACGCAGCGCCACCTGGGCGGTGAGCAGGGTGCGGTGGCTGACCAGGCGCTCGCCGTACCGCAGACCGGTGCGGCCCAGGGCCAGCGCGCGCACGGCACCGGACGGGTAGAGCCACGACCAGGCGGTGTCGGCCTGGAGCGTCACCACGGCGCAGGTCGTCAGGAACCACCCGGACACACCGAGGAGCGCGGCGCCGGCGAGTTCCCCCAGGGCGGCCAGCAGGACGCCGGCCGCCAGGGCGCGGCGCGGGGCCGCCGTACGCAGCAGCCGCCAGGCGCCGTGCGGTCTCATCGGGTTCTCCCGTGGTCCAGGGTGAGGACCTGGTCCGCGAGGTCCAGCAGCGCGGGGCTGTGGGTGGCGAGCAGGACCGTGCGGTCGTGGGCGAGGGTGCGCAGCGCCGAGATGACGCGCCGCTCCGCCTCCGGGTCGAGATGGGCGGTGGGCTCGTCCAGGCACAGCAGCGGAGCGTCCCTCAACAGCGCACGGACGAGGGCGAGTTGCTGCGACTGTCCGGAGGAGAGACCGGTGCCGCGCTCGCCGAGCGGGGTGTCCAGACCCCGGGGCAGCGCGGCCAGCAGGTCGGTGAAGCCGAGCGCGGCCAGAGCGTCGAGCAGTTCGTCGTCGCTCGCCGCGGGCCGGGCCAGCAGCAGGTTCTCGCGCAGGGTGCCGGGCAGCAGGTGCGCCGGCTGGCCCACCCAGGCGACCCGGCCGGGATCGGCGGGGACGGACCGGCCGTCCAGCACGTGCAGCGCGCGACCGCTCAGCGGCGCGAGCAGTCCGGCCGCGACGGCCAGCAGCGTGGACTTGCCCGCTCCGCTCGGGCCGGTGACGACCAGGCGGCACCCCGGTGCGAGGCGGACGTCGACCTCGTCCAGCGCGGGCGCGGAGCGCCCGGGGTGACGGACCGTCACCGCCTCCAGCAGCAGTCCCGGGGCCGGCGTCTCCCGCCGGGCCGCCGGGGCGGCCGGGGCCGTGGTCACGCCCCCCGTGTCGAGGAGCGGCGCCAGCAGGCCCGCGGCGGCGGTCGCCCGGGCGCGGGCGTGGTAGCCGGCGGCCAGTTCCCGGGCCGGTGCGAAGTAGGCGGGCACCAGCAGCAGGACGAACAGCGCGGCGGACAGGCTCATGTGGTCCGGTACGAGGGGCAGCCGCAGGTAGTCGAGGAGGACCAGCCCGCAGTAGGTCGCCACCACGGCGAGGGTGCCGGTGATGAGCAGTTCGATCCACGCGGTCGACAGGAAGGCGATCCGCAGCACCTTCTCGGTGCGCCCGGCGACCTCCCGGTCGTAGCCGGCCAGCGCGCCGGCCGCCTCGTCGTGCGCGCCGAGTCCGACCAGGGTGGGCAGGCCCCGCAGATGGTCCAGCAACCGTGACCGGTAGGTGCGGACGGCCGTCAGCTGGGCGCGTACGGCGGTCTGCGTGCCCAGGCCGATGACCTTCAGGTTGGCCGGCAGCAGCGGTGTCGCGACCAGCACCAGCAGGGCGACGAACCAGCTGCGCCAGGCGATGGCGGCCAGCACGAGACCGCTGCCGAGCAGCATGGTGGTCCGTGCGGGCAGGTACTCCGTGAGCCAGTCGCCCAGCTCGTCGACCTCGCCGTCGACCGCCTGGGTCACCGCCGTGTCGTCCACGTCGGCGCGGGCCGGGCCGTGGGCCGGGAGCGCCGCCTCGACGAGCCGGGCGCGCAGGGACTCCCGCACCGCGCGGGCCCCGCGGGCGGCGGCGGCCTCGGCGGCCGACAGCAGTACGGCCCGCAGGGCGATGCCGCCCGCCGTGACCAGGGCGGGCACCAGGAACGCGGACGGGGCGACGCCGTGCGGCGCGTCCACCCCGCGCTGCGCCGCCCACGCCAGACCGCCCGCCCAGACGACGGTGCCCGACCGGGCCGCGCCGCGCAGGAGTCCCGCGCGGCGCAGCTCCGGCCGGCCGACGGCCGCCCAGTCCCGCAGCCGGTCGGCCACCGGGGTCCCGGCGCGGTCCGTGGCCAGTTCGTCCAGCAGCACGGTGGTGGCGGTGCTCACGGGGTGTGCTCCGCCCCCGGCTCCGCGTCGAAGTACCCGGAGCGCGCGTCCCGGCGGTCCCCGGCGATCCACGCGGCCAGCGCGGCGCAGGCGAACAGGGTGACGCCGAGCGGCCCGATCCAGTGGGCCACCCCGCCGAACACGTCCTGCGCCAGGGCCGTCACCAGGACGCCCAGCACCACCAGCAGGGCCCGGCGCAGCACGGTCCGGGCGGCGCCGGAGGGCGCGGGCGGGGCCGCCGGGGCATGCCGCGCGGTGCGCAGCGGCGGCAGGGGCCGCTCCACCTGATCCGTGAACTTGCCGCGGAAGCTGCGCCACGCGTACGCGTTGTAGGCGAGGACGAACGGCATGGACAGACCCACGCCCAGCACCAGGAAGAGCAGGGAGGAGTGCGGGGCTGCCGCCTGGTGGACGGTGAGCCCGGGCGGTACGACGACCGGGGCGGTGAGCGCCGTCAGGCCCAGCAGCCCGGCGGCCGTCAGGGTGGCCACGGCGGCGAACGGCCGCCAGTCGGGACGGCGGCCGAAGCCGTGCCAGGCGACGGCGACCGCGCCGGCGGCGACGGCGACGGCGAGCCAGAACAGCACGGCCCGCACGGGCTCACCGAGCCGGAAGGGCTGCGGGTCGGCACCCGGCAGCAGCAGGCCGAGGGCGAGGGCCGAGACCGCGGTGACGGCCAGCAGCGACCGCCCGGTGCGGCGGGCCCGGGGCCGTGCCCAGCCCGCGGTCTTGTCCTGGAGCCAGGCGGCCCCGGCCAGCAGGTAGAGGGCGACCACGCCGGCCGCGCACAGCACGCTGTAGGGGCTGAGCCAGTCGAAGGCACCGCCGGTGAAGGCGCCGCCCCGCCGGCCCGGTCCGGTGAGCAGGGTGCCGAGGACGAGGCCCTGGCAGACGGCGGCGGCGAGGGACGCCCAGCCGAACAGCAGCGCCCAGCCGCGCCGGTAGCCGCCGGCCGCGCTGTGCATCTCCAGGGCGAGCCCGCGCAGGATGATCGAGGCGAGCATGGCGATCAGCGGCAGGTAGACGGCGGGCAGCAGCACGGCGTAGACACCCGGCAGACCGGCCCAGAGGATCACCCCGGCGAGGATGATCCAGCTCTCGTTGGCGTCCCACGCGGTGGCGACGATCTCGCCGTACTCGCGTCGGCGCTCCGGCCCGGCCGCGAGGCTGAGCATGCCCACTCCGAGGTCGTAGCCGTCGAGCACGACGTACATGCCGAGCGAGAAGAGGGCGAGGGCGTAGGCGATGTACTCAAGCAAGGACGGCCTCCGGTGCGTCGGTCGGGGAGGGCCCCGTGGGCAGGGCCTCGGGGCCCGCCTTGACCGTGCGGACGATGTAGCGGATCCAGATCGCCAGCAGGGCGGCGTAGAGCAGGACGAAGCCCGCGAGGCTGGTGGCGACCTCGGGTGCGGTGAGGTGGGAGACCGCGTCGGCGGTGCGCAGCTGGCCGTAGACCACCCAGGGCTGGCGGCCGGTCTCGGCGACGATCCAGCCGCCGGTGATGGCGATGACTCCGGCCGGGGTCATCCACACCATCCACTTCAGGAACCGCCGCGAGTCGAACAGGCGCCGCCGCAGGCGCAGGACCACGCCCGCGAAGGCGGTGCCGGCCATCAGCAGGGCGGTGAAGTACATCGCGCGGAAGCCGTAGAAGGTCGTCCACATGTTGGGGCGGTCGGCGGCCGGTGTCTGGAGCAGACCGGGGGTCGTCGTCCGTCCGCTGAGGTCCTGGGCGATGACCGAGCCGAGGTAGGGCACCTCGACGTGCGCCCGGTTCTCGCCCTTGTCGGCGTCGGGGACGACGAGCAGGTTGTAGCCGTTGTTGTCGCTCTTCCAGTTGCCTTCGAACGCCTCCAGCTTGGCCGGCTGGTGCATTCCCATGAAGACCGCGGTGCCGTCGCCGACGTACAGCTGGACGGGCATCAGCACCCCGAGGACGCCGAGGGCGATGGACAGGCAGCGGCGGGCCATGGGCTGGGCGTGCACCCGGTTCTTGACCAGGTACCAGGCGGAGATCCCGCCGACGAACCAGGCGGCGCTGATCAGCACGGCCAGCAGCATGTGCGGGAAGCGGTGGGCGAAGGCGGGGTTGAGCAGGACGGAGGCCCAGTCCGTGGGCTGGAACTGGCCGTCGGTCTTCCGGTAGCCCACCGGGTCCTGCATCCAGCTGTTGGCCGACAGGATCCAGGTGGTGGACAGCAGGGTGCCGAAGGCAACCATCCAGCAGGCCAGAGCCATGGTCCGGGGACGGATCCGGCCGTCCCCGTAGAGCATGAGGCCGATGAAGCCGGCCTCCAGGAAGAAGGCCGTGATGACCTCCATGCCGATGGTGACCCCGATGACCGGGCCGACCGCGTGGGCGTAGGTACCCCAGTTGAGGCCGAACTCGAAGGTCATCACCGTGCCCGCGACGACGCCGAGGCCGAAGCCGACGGCGAAGATCTTCTTCCAGAACCGGAAGATCTGTAGGTACAGCGGATTGCCCGTGCGGACGTACACCGTGTACACGACGGCGAGGAGCACGGAGAGCCCCACGGTGAGCGCGGGGAAGGTCATGTGGAAGATCGCGGTGATCGCGAACTGCCAGCGGGACAGCTCGACGACGGTCGATGAGGCCATGGGAACTCCAGGAAGGCGGTCTGGACGGGCGTCTCCGCCGTCGGCGGACCCGCCTGGGTCCTGTCGTCAAACACCCGCCCTCCGGAGGGACGGCGGGCGGGAGTCCGACGGCAGGGCCTGGGTCAGGAGCGGACCAGCGGGGTGTCCACCAGGTGCTCGGCCACGAACCAGGACTGGAGCTCACCGGTGCGGATGATCTGCGAGACCAGGAGGTCGTTGGTGCCGTCGTCGCCCAGCTCGGCGGTGCGGGCGGCGGCGTCGTGCGCCTCGGTCAGGATGGTCTCGTGGGCCTCGAGCAGCCGCGAGAGCATCGCCGGGACCTCCTCCACGCCGTCCGGCGGGCGCGGGATCGACGTCAGCTCGGCGACGTGCCGGGGGTCGCCGACGGCGACGCCGCCCAGGGTCTGGACGCGCTCGGCGAGGGTGTCGACCAGCTCCAGCTGCTCACCGGCGTGCTTGTCCAGCAGCAGGTGCAGCTGGTAGAAGGTCGCGCCCCGCATGTTCCAGTGGTGCTTCTTGTACAGGCCGTAGAGGATCTGGGTGTCGGCCAGCACCTTGTTCAGGCGCTGGCAGGAGTACATGCGCGCCTCGTAGGACAGGGCGAGGGGGAACTGCTTGACGGTCCCGAACTCCTGGATGACGGCGCCCTTCTGGTGCAGCCAGGGCTGGCTGCCCGTGGAGGTGGTGTCCGTGCTCATGATGTGCCTCCTGTGAAAGCTGTGATCAACTCTGCCGACGCTAGAAGCCGAACCGCCGGACGCGTTGTCCGGCAGCGCACGTCCAGGTGCCCGTCAGCGCACCGTGCGCCGCGCCGGCCGGTCACTCGCTGCCGGCGGTGAGCAGTTCGACGACGCGGTCGACGTCGATGTGGTGGTGCTCGGTGCCCGGCGGCACCAGTGCCTCGGTACGGCGCAGGAAGGCGGTGACGGGTGCGCTCGCCACCTCCAGCAGTGCCGCCCCGGCACGGGTCCGGAGCAGGACGCGGATCGAGTCCGGGGTCTGCGGGCGCCGGGGGAAGACGACCACGTCCCCGCGCCCGGTGGGCCGGTGCAGGCCCTGCGCGAGGAGCGAGCGGGCGAAGACCCAGTCGACGGAGGGTGCGCTGGGGGCGCCCAGGGACAGGCACACGGCGTAGGGGTCGGCGGCGGTGTACCGGAGTTCGGCGGGGAGCGGTACGGGCACCTCACCGGCCACGGTGACGTGGATGCTCGTCCTGCATACGATGTGCTCTTCTTCCCTGGCACCGGCAAGATCGGAACTCATGCCGCCCCCCTGTCTGTGACTGCGTGGCTGACCCGCCGGTGCGGATGCCGGCGGGCCGAGATGCCGACGACCGTACGGCGGGAGCCGGGGAGCGGGTTGCCGACGAGCGCACGACCTGTTGCCCGCGGAAGAAGCGCCGTGGCGCCCGGGCGCGACCGGGCGCATGATGGTTGAATATGGAACAATTAGCGGGCTGAGAGGTGACCCACGATGAGCAATGTCGAGACGGAACCCGTCGAGATGCGGTGCGGCACGGTGGTCGACGGCGAGCCGTCGGCCGGGACGGTGCGGGTCGACGTGCTGACCCCGCGCGACGTGCCCCTGGGCGGCCCCCGCGCGATGACCGTACGGCGCACCCTGCCGCAGCGGGCCCGGACCCTGATCGGCGCCTGGTGCTTCGCCGACCACTACGGCCCCGACGACGTCTCCGTGACCGGCGGCATGGACGTGGCCCCCCACCCGCACACCGGCCTCCAGACCGTGAGCTGGCTCTTCAGCGGGGAGATCGAACACCGCGACAGCCTCGGCAGCCACGCCTTCGTACGGCCCGGCGAGCTGAACCTGATGACCGGCGGCTACGGCATCAGCCACACGGAGGTCTCGACGCCCCGGACCACGATCCTGCACGGCGTGCAGCTGTGGGTGGCGCTGCCGGAGGCGCACCGGGGCACCGCGCGCGACTTCCAGCACCACGTCCCCGAACCCGTGCGCGTCGACGGCGCCGAACTGAGGGTCTTCCTCGGCTCCCTGGCCGGGGTGACGTCCCCGGTGCCCGCCTTCTCGCCCCTGCTCGGCGCCGAGATCACGCTCGAGCCGCACGCCCGCGTCACGCTCGCCGTGGACCCCGGCTTCGAGCACGGCCTCCTGGTCGACCAGGGAACCGTCCGCCTGGGCGAGGTCTCCCTGCGCCCCGCCGAGCTGGGCTACGTCCACCCGGGCCCCGGCTCGCTGACCCTCACGAACGAATCGGACACCACCGCCCGCGCGGTGCTCCTCGGCGGCACGCCGTTCGAGGAGGAGATCGTCATGTGGTGGAATTTCATCGGCCGGAGCCACGAGGACATCGTCCGGGCCCGTGAGGAGTGGGAGAGCCACTCCGAACGCTTCGGCGCCGTCTCGGGATATCCGGGAGACCGCCTCCCCGCCCCCGCCCTGCCGAATGCCATCATCGCCCCGCGCAGGAACCCACCGCGTCACTGACGCCCTCCGAAAGGCACCCGATGAGCCAGACCTCCTCCGCTCCCGTCGTAGAGCGCGTGGACGCCAAGAACCGCTACGAGATCCTCGTGGACGGCGAGCGTGCCGGACTGACCGCCTACCGCGACCACGACGACCAGCGCGTCTTCTACCACACCGAGATCGACGACGCCTTCGCCGGACAGGGCCTGGCCTCCCGGCTGGTCCAGGAGGCGCTCACCGACGTGCGCGCCTCCGGCAAGCGGATCGTGCCCGTCTGCCCGTACGTGGCGAAGTTCCTCACCAAGCACGGTGAGTTCGCCGACATCGTCGACGCCGTGACGCCCGACGTCCTCCGGTGGCTGCGGGCCGAACTGGCCTGACCCCTCGCACCCCGGCGGCCGCCGGACCCCGGCGGCCGGCCGGGGTCCGGCGCCTTTTTTTGTTTCGCCGCCTGTTCCCTCCGCGCACGTTCCTGTTCCGTCCGTGCACATTCCCGTCCTCCTGGCGCACGGTCGCCGTCCCGCACGCGCTCCACGGCCCGCCCTCGCGGTCCGTGTCCGAGCAGCCGGATCCGCCCGCGACCGCCGAACCGGACCGCCGGCGCGCGTCTTCCCCGGCGGCCTCCGGAATCGCCGGACGCCGCCGCCGAGGAATCCGTGACTCCGGATTCGATGTCCGATTGAACATCATTCACTCGGTTGGTTGGCATTTATTAAACAGCCTTGTTTCATTGGTCTTGACCAATACCCGACATGCTTGGCATGCTGGCGATCGCCGTAACCGATCATGTGTTCGCCTGTTGCGACACGCCTCGTTGAGCGTCAGTCAAGACCGAAGGGCAACTCCCAGCCCTGCCACGTTTTTATTGCAAACGCAAATGTCAAGCCCTCGCATTGCTGCATCAAGTCCGCACCTCGGTGGGAAGGCCGCTGCCCCGCCTCCCGCGTGTTCCGCGGACTGTCAGACAACAGGAGGTTTGCGTCAGACGTGCAAGGAAACATCGCCACTCATCAAGTCGTCTCAGACCCCTGCGCGCCCGGACGTGAACCCTCGGGCCGCACCGCCGACCTGTGGGCGCGGGTGGCCCTGCCGGCGGCGTCCCCCGAACCGCCCGCCGGGCCCGTCGTCGCGCCCGGTCTGCGCCTGGCCCTGTCCCTGCTGGAGGAAGGCGCGCTGACCAGCCGCGCCGGCCGCTCCCACGGCTCGTACCGGGCGCGGGCGGTGCCGTCGGCCGGGGCCGTGTACCCCTACGAGTTCGCCGTCCTCGTCATGGAGGACGGCGAGCCGGCCGCCTTCCGGATCGACGCCGACCGCCGCAGCTGCGCCCGCCTGGCGGCCGGGGCCCGCGTCGCCGCCGCGCTGGACGCCGCCGCACTGGCCGTCCCGGAAAACGGCGGCGCCCTGGTGGTCACTCTCACGCGCCCCTGGCTTTCCATGCGCAAATACGGTGACCGTGGATATCTTTACACCCAGCTCGATGCCGGGCACGTAGCCGGAAATCTCATACTGGCGGCGGTCGGCCGTGGCGCCACGGGGGCGCTGCGGCTGCGATTCCCCAGGGAATCACTTTCCGAATTGCTGGAAGCGGGGGAGAACTTCCGGGAGATTCACTCCGCGATCCGGGTGCCGGCCGGCCCGGCCGGCGAGTCCTGGAACCGCTGGTCGGTGCACGACGACACCGACCGGGAAGGACGCGGCCCCGTCTGGCGGTCGTGGCTGGAGAGCACCTGCTGGGACTCCCTCGCCGGCTGGACCGAGCACTCCGGCTCCCCGGCCCCGCGGGCCCTGCCCGCCCCGCTCGCCCACGTCCACACCGGCCCGCCGCCCGGCGGACAGGGCGGTCTGGGCGACCCGTCCGGATGGCCGGAGCTGATCGCGACCCGCTCCTCCAGCAAGGCGTTCACGGGTGAGCCCGTCCCCGCCGCCGCCGTCTGGCAGGCGGTCTCCGCCCTGTCGACGCCGCTGGCCACCGACCTCCCCGACGCCTCGCCGCTGTCCGCGACCCTGGTGCTGCGGTCGACGACGGAACCCGCGCGGGACGCGGTGTACCGGCTGGGCACCGGCGAGCGGCAGCCGGGACGCCTGCCGTCCACCGACGAGGTGGCCCGCGCCTGCATGCAGCAGCGCGCCCTGGCCGGGGCCGCCGCCATCCTGCTGCTGCACGTGCCGCGTACCGCGCTCGCCGGAGCGGACCCGGCCGCCGGTGCCGAGAACCTGCGCGAACTAGCCTTCCGCTGCGGTGCCCTGGGGCAACTGCTCTACCTGGGCGCGAACCGCGCCGGGATCGGGGTGACCGCCATCGGCGGCTTCGACTCGCCGCTGTGGCGCACGCTGGCGGGACTGCCGAAGGACGACGAGACCCTGTACGCCCTGCTGCTCGGCCGCCCGGACGACTCGGGCATCAAACTCGACCGGCTTGCCATGGCGCACGCCCAGAACGAGCGGTGAGCCCGATGTCCGACGCCGTCCTTCCCGCTGTCCTCACCGAAGCCCTCGCCCGCCACGGCGACCGCGTCGCGGTCACCGACGCCGACGGTTCGCTCGGTTACGCCGAACTCGCCGACCGGGCCCGGACCGCCGCGGACCGGCTCGCCCGGTACCACGCGCGGGACGAGCGGCTGCGGGTGGGCCTGTACGCCACCAACTCCGTCGAGTACGTGGTCGCTTACCTCGCCACGCTGTACGCCGGCGCGGTGCCGTTCCTGGCCGACTCCGCCTTCGGCCCGTTCGAACTCTCCCGGATCGCCGAGGACTGCGGGCTGGACCTGCTGATCCACGCCCCGAGCGCCGACGTCCGCTCCGTGGTGGACGAGATGCTCGACGACGACGGCGAGTTCGGCTACCTCGTGGTCAGCCGGGTCCGCCGGTACGACACCCCCCGGCCGGAGCTGCTCGCCGACACCGAGGTGTGCCGTTTCACCTCCGGGTCCACCGGCCGGCCCAACTGCATCGAGTTCTCCGGCGCGGCCGTGTCCGCGGCGGCCGCCAACTGGGCCAAGGGCACCGGACTGTCGGCCGATGACCGGATCGCCTGCTTCGCCGCGCTCTCCAACGGTCTGGCCTTCAACACCTCGCTGCTGGCGGCCTTCCTGACCGGCGCCTCACTGCACCTGTCGCACGGGCTGCCCACCGCCACCCGGGTCGTCCGGCTCCTGGAGACCACCGCCGCCACCCGGCTGGTGGCGTTCCCGGCGCTGTACGAGTCGATCGTGCGGCGCTCCCCGGAGGAGGGCTTCGCCACCGTCCGCACCGCGATCTCCTCCGGCGCCCCCTTGCGCGAGACGGTGCGTGAGGAGTTCACCCGGCTCACCGGTGTGCCGATCCACAACTACTACGGCGTCGCCGAGACCGGGCCGCTGACGTATGCCCCCGACGGGACCGGCAGCGGGCTGGGCGCCCCGCTGCCCGGTGTGCGCCTGCTCGCGGGGGAACACGGCATCCGGGTCAGGAGCGAGTCGATGGGCTCGCGCTACCTCAACGCCCCCGGCGTCTTCGAGCGGCGCGTCGACGACGAGGGCTACTACCGCACCGGCGACCAGGGACACCTGACCGACGGCACGCTCCACCTGACCGGGCGCACGAGCCGGATGGTCAACGTGGGCGGGCGCAAGATCGACCCCATCGAGGTCGCCGACGTCCTGCGCGGGGCCCCGGGAGTGCTGGACGCGGTCGCCTTCGAGGCCGAGAACCAGCACGGCGAACCGACCCTGGCCGCCGTCGTCGCCGTCGAGACGGGCGCGACCGCGCAGTCCCTGCGCACCCACTGCGCGGCGACCCTCCCGTCGTACAAGGTGCCCGGAATCCTCCGTCTGGTGGACCGGATACCGGCGAACTCGATCGGCAAGCCGTCCGTCGAACGACTGCGACGCCTGCTCGACACGCCGCACGGCAACTGAACCTCCCTTCGACCCACAGGAACCCCCATGGACAGCAGCGCGCTCCGCACCAAGATCCTCGACCTCGCCATCGCGGCGGGGGACGGCAGCGTCACCGCCGCCGACCTCGCCGCCGCCGACTACTCGCTGCGGGACGTCGGCTACTCCTCGCTCTCCTACATGCGCCTGATCGACAGCATCGAGAACGAGGTCGGTGTCTACCTGGACCCGGAAGCCGCCATCGAGCACTACGAGACCATCGACTCCGTCACCGCACTGGTGCTCGCCAGCGGTGTGGGCGCCGATGCCTGAGGCGCCTCCGGGCGCCGGCCCCGCGATCGGGATCGTCGGCCTCGGGCGGCTCGGCTCGGCCCTGCGGTCGGTCTGCCGGGCCGGCGGCACCCGGGTCAGTCTCACCGCCTCCCGCGGCGCCGGCTGGTCCGTCGAGGCGGTACCCGACGTACTGGTCGACGCCAGCGCGCCCGAGGCGCACGGCGACGTCCTCGACTACTGCGCCACGCACCGGGTACCGCTCGTCGCCTGCGTCTCCAACCTGACGGACACCCAGTGGAAGGCACTGGAGGGGCTGGCCGAGGTGGTGCCGGTGGTCCGGGCCACCAACCTCTCCTTCGCCCACTACCTCCAGGTGCGCATCGCCGAGTTCACCGCGTCCCTCACCACCGGCCGGTTCGGCGCGACCACCACCGTCCGGGAACGGCACCCGCCGGGCAAGGCCCACCGGCCGAGCGCCACCGCGCTGGCACTGGCGGACACCTGGGCCCGGGCGAGCGGCCGGCCGGTGGCCGACATCGCCGACGAGCGGGCCGGACTCCCCGTCAGCGAACACGAGCTGACCCACACCTGGGACGGCGAGTCGTTGCACGTACGGCACCACGTCGGCAGCTGGACGGTGCCGGCCCTGGGCGCGCTGGCCGCGGCCGACTGGGCCCACGCCGCGCCCCCCGGCCTGGCCACCATGCGGACCGTCTACGACGACCTGACAGCCAGGGGGTTTCGTTTGGATCAGCCCGGGTCCGCGACGCCCGGCACGGCACTCCCCCAGCCTCCGGCCGGGGGACCCCCACGCCGCGTTGTCGGACCACCCGAGTACGCCCAGTACGCGGATGATCCTCCGCCTTGCGATGCGCCGCACCGGACGCCGCGGCCTGATCCGACCTGACCCAAACGAAACCCCCAGGAGCACAGCACCCCATGACCACCGATGAACCGCAGCCGCTGAACCCGGCCGAACGCCGGCTCGTCGTCCAGGTGGCGACCGGCGCCCGGATGCTCTCCCTCGACGGACACGACGACTTCAACCAGGGCCAGATCTCCGCCCGCATACCCGGCCGCGACGAGTTCTTCATCAAGGGCGCGCTGGTCGGCTTCGACGAGGCCACCCCGGCGGACGTGGTGCGCTGCCCGGTGGACCACACGCTGCCCGCGCCCCCGCTGGCGCCGCCGGAACTGCCGCTGCACCAGGCCGTCTACCGGGCCCGCCCGGACGTCAACGGCATCGTCCACAGCCACGCGCCGTACACCCTGCTGTTCGGCGCCACCGACCTGCCGATGCGCCCGGTCTCGCACGACGGCGCCTACTTCCGCGACCGCGTCGGCCTGTTCACCGAGACCAGCAACACCGTCCTGGACATCGGGACGGGCGAGCACATCGCCAAGGACCTCGGCGAGCACCCGGCCGTCCTGCTGCGCAACCACGGCGGAGTGATCGTCGGCAAGAGCGTGCGGCACGCCTCCGTCTTCGCCCAGGTGCTGGAACGGGCCTGCCGCCTCCAGCTGACCGCCGAGGGCACCGGCGTGCCCTACGCCTGGTCCACCGACGAGGACGTGGCCGCCAAACAGGACTTCATCTACGCCGACCTCTCCGTCCGTTCCTACTGGGACTACGCCGTCCGCCGGGTCGGCCGGCACTGGCCGGAGACCACCGGCTGGGCCCGTCACTGACCGCCGGCCGGACCCGGCGGACACGCGGCCGCGGCACGCCCGCTCCCGCCCACCACACCCGACATACACGAAAGGTCGTCCGTTGAAGGTCCAGCGCATCCTGCCCACCGAGGAGGCGGCCGACCTGCTCGGCCTGGTCCGCGAGATAGCGGCCGGCGAACTCGCGCCCCGGGTCGCCGAGTTCGAGGCGTCCCACGCGTTCCCCCGGGAGATCGTGCGGACCCTCGGCAAGGCCGGGCTGCTCAGCCTGCCCTACCCCGAGGAGTACGGCGGCGGCGGACAGCCGTACGAGGTCTACCTCCAGGCGCTGGAGGAGATCGCCTACCACTGGTTCGGGGTGGCCGAGGCGGTCAACGTGCACAACCTCGCCACCTTCGGCACCGCCACGTACGGCACCCGGGCCCAGCGCGAGGAACTGCTGCCCGCCATGCTGAGCGGGGAACTGCTGGGCGCCTACTGCCTGTCCGAGGCGGAGGCCGGTTCGGACGCGGCCTCGCTCACCACCCGGGCGGTGCGGGAGGACGACGGCTACCGCGTCACGGGCACCAAGTCCTGGGTCACCCACGCCGGGCACGCCGACTTCTACAACGTCTTCAGCCGCACCGGCGGTCCGGGCGCCCGCGGGCTGTCCTGCCTGGTGGTCCCCGCCGGCACGCCCGGCATGGTGGTGCACGAGCCGGAGCACAAGCTGGGCGTCTGGTCCAACCCCACCGCCCAGGTCGGTTTCGAGGACGTCCGGGTACCGGCCGGTCGGCTGATCGGCCGGGAGGGCAAGGGCTTCCTGATCGCGATGGGCGCGCTGGACTGCGGGCGGCTGGGCATCGCGGCCTGCGCGGTCGGCATCGCCCAGGCCGCCGCCGACTACGCCGTGCGGTACGCGAGGGAACGCCGCCAGTTCGGCCAGCGGATCATCTCCTTCCAGGGGATCGGCTTCCTGCTGGCCGACATGGCCACGCAGATCGCCGCGGCCCGGGCGCTCACCCTGGCCGCCGCCCGGCTGAAGGACGCCGGCCGTCCGTACTCACTGGAGGCGGCGAAGGCGAAGCTGTTCGCCACCGACATGGCGATGAAGGTGACCACCGACGCGGTGCAGGTGCTCGGCGGTGCCGGTTACGTCTCCGACCACCCGGTGGAGCGCTGGATGCGCGAGGCCAAGCTCCTCCAGATCGTGGAAGGCACCAACCAGATCCAGCGCCTGGTCATCTCCCAGGGCCTTGACTAGGCCCTGTCGTCAAACTCCCGCAGTCCGCCCGGAGGGCGGAAGTTCGACGACAGGCCCTGGCGGCGGGTGCGCCCCCGCTCTCCACAGGCGTCACGAGGCAACGAAGGGAAGTTCGGAACACGATGACCACGGTCGAGGAGCGGACCATCCGACTGGACTCCGCGCGGGCCGGGACCGGCCCGGCAACCTGGGGGCAGCGGGCCATCTGGGGTGTCGTCACGCGGCTCGGTGACGACGCGCCCAGGTACAACCTGCGGCTCGACCTCCCCCTCACCCCGCCCCGCCCCGCAGCCCGCGTGCTCGCGGACCTGACGGAGCTGCTCCGCATGCACGACAGCCTGCGCACCAGGCTCCTGCCGGACGGCGAGGACGGTCTGGAACAGGTCGTGGACGGCTCCGGCGAGCTGCCGGTGCGGGCTTGGACGTGCTCCGCGGCCGAGGCCCCGGCGGCCGGCGCGGCCCTGCTGGAGGAGCTGGCGGGATGCCCCTTCGACCACGCGCGGGAATGGCCGTTCCGGGTCGGCCTCGTGGAGTGCGAGGGCCTGGTCCACCGGCTGGTGCTGGCGGCGTCGCACACCGCGATGGACCTCTGGGGAGAGGGCCGGATGCTCCGCGACCTGGAGCTGATCGAAGCGGGGCAGACAGCCGAGGCGCTGCTGCGGGCCCGCCCCGCCCTCCAGCCCCTCCAGGCGGCCGAGGTCCAGGCGTCGCCGCTCGGCCGCCGCAGGGACGAGGCGGCCCGCCGCTACTGGTGCGAGCGGCTGGCGGCCGGCCCCCGGCGGATCTTCCGGAACCCCGAGGCACCGCGGCTCGCGGCCACCGAGCCGGGCCGGCTCTTCCCCAACGCGCTGCTCCGCTCGCCCGCGCTGGCGGTCGCCGCCGAGCGGGTGGCCGCGGCGCTGGGGGTGAGCGACGCCGCCGTACTGCTCGGGGCCGCCTCCCACCAGCTGGCCAGGATGTCCGGCAGCGCTGACGTGCTCTTCCAGGTGGTGGTGAGCAACCGCTTCCAGCCGGCCGCCGCAGAGTCGGTCAGCACGATGGCGCAGGAGGCCGTGTTCCTCCTCACCGACGCGGACCGGGACTTCGAGGACGCGGTACGGCGGACGCGCTCCGTGTCGTTCAGCGCCTTCCGCCACGCGGGGTACGACAAGTGGGCGCTGGACCGGGAGGTGGCGCGGCTGGTCGAGCGCGGCGAGGCGGCCGACCACTCGTGCTGGTGGAACGACACCCGGGACCCGGGCGTCGGGCCGTTCGACACCGTCGAGCGGCCGCGGTCCGCGCCGCACGAGCTGCTCGGCCGGACCGAACTCAGCTGGCCCACGGAGTTCCTGCCCCGGGCGAACGTCTCGGTGGCGGTGGACGTGCTGACCGCGCCCGGCGCCCTGGAACTCTGCATGACCGCCGACCCGGCGGTCCTCGGCCGCGCGGGGATGGAGCGGTTCCTGCGCGGGGTCGAGCAGCTGGTCGTGGCCGAGGCGGGCGCCCGGGGGGAACGATGAGCACGCGGTACGCGGGAATCGCCTGGACGGACACCGGCTACCGGGTCGAGGTCCTCGACGGCGCGGGGCGCCGGGTGGTGGAGCCGAGCGACTGGGGCGCCGCCCACGTCGCCGAACTCATCGCCTGGCTGGAGGAGCTGGGCCGCGAACAGCCGCTGGCCGCCGTGTTCGAGAGCACCAACGGCCTGCTCGACGGGCCGATGACGGCGGCCGGCCTGGAGGTCTACCGCGCCGACCCCTGGCTGCTGCCGCCCCGGCCGCGGTTCGGCTCCGTCCCCGCCCGCCTGCTGGCTCAGACGGCGCGCAGCTCACCCGGCGAGCTGGCCCGGGTGACCGCCGAGGGAGGCACCCTGACCGGCCGCGCCGACGAGTACTTCGAGGGCGTACGGCGCAGCGAGCCGATCCGGGAGGCGCTGACGGCGGCCGGGCGCTGCTTCGAGCACGGCCGCCGGGACACCCGGCGGATCGCGCTCACCTTCGACGACGGCCCCGATCCGGTGCACACCCGGCGGATCCTGGAGATCCTGGACCGCTACGGCGTCCGGGCCACCTTCTTCTGCGTCGGCCACCATGTCGCGGCGCTCCCCGACGAGGTCCGCCGGATCGCCTCGGCCGGCCATGAACTCGGCAACCACTCCTGGTCGCACCCCTTCCTGCCGGACCTGACACCGGATCAGCTGCGCGAGCAGATCGACCGGACGGCGGAGACGGTGGCCCGGGTGACCGGCGAGGCCCCCTTGTGGTTCCGGCCGCCGTACGGCGCGCTGACCCCGGAGGTGCTGGCCGCCCTCGACGGGCACCCGAGCACCCTGGCGCTGTGGGACGTGGACTCCCGCGACTGGGCCAGACCGGGGCCGGAGCGCATCGCCGAGACCGTTCTGAAGGCCGCCGCGCCGGGCTCGGTGGTGCTGATGCACGAGGGCGCCGGCGATCGCGGCCAGACCGTGCGGGCCCTGCCCTCGATCATCGAGGGCCTGCTCGAACGCGGTCTCGAGCCGGTCACCGTGGGGGAGCTGCCCGGGCTGTCCACGGGACGGGACCAGCCGCCGGCCGGCACCCGGTCCCGCTGACCGGCCCCGGCCCCGCACCGCCGGGCCGCCGGGCCGTCCCCCCGACCCTGAAGATCACGAACTACGGCTGGAGCATGGAAGAGTCATGAAGGATCGCTCGGCAGAACACACCGCGGCGGTGCCGTCCGCGCAGGACCAGGACCGGCCCGCCCCGGCGCCGCCGGCCGCGGAACCGGCGATCTGGTCCCGTAACTTCCGGTGCTACTTCACCGCCCGCAGCGCGGGCCTGCTCGGCTGGGCCATGCTGCCGGTCGCGGTCTCGGCCGGGCTGCTCAGCGCCGGGTACGCCCTGAGCACCGCGGGCTACGCGATGGCCTTCCTGGTCGGCCCCTTCGCCGGACTGGTGCTCTTCGGCGGCGTGCTCGCCGACCGCTTCACCGCCCGCCGGATGATGATCGCCTCCGACCTGGCCAACCTCACCGCCCACGTCCTGCTGGCCTTCCTCTTCCTCCACGGCATCGACCACCTGTGGCACCTGTACGGGCTGTTGATGATCGCCGGTACCGCGAACGCGATGTTCCAGCCCGGCGCCTCCTCGACCATCCCGCTGGTGGCCAGGGACGTACAGGGCGCCAACGGCGTGCTGCGCATCTCCGAGGCGCTCACCGCGCTGGGCGGTCCGGCGCTGGCCGGTGTGCTGGTCGGCACCGCCGACACCGGCTGGGTGATGGTGATCTCCGCCGTCGCCTACGGCACCAGCGCCGCCTGCCTGTTCGCGCTCCGGCTCGGGGTGGTGCCCGCCCCGCCCGCCGGCGAGAGCCTGTGGCGCAACCTGGTGGTCGGCTGGCACGAGTTCCGCGCCCGCAGCTGGCTCTGGGGCGTGATCGTGATCTGGATGTTCTTCGCCGTGCTCTCCTGGGGCCCGCAACTGTCGATCGCCGCCGGGGTGATCGTCCCCGAGCACGGTGCCACCGCCTTCGGCCTGCTCAACTGCGCGTTCGGCGCGGGCACCGTGGCCGGTGGCCTGCTGGCGCTCCGCTACAAGCCGGTACGGCCGCTCGCCGCGGGCGCCGTGGCGATGCTCGCCTACCCGCTCTACCCGCTCGGCATCGTCCTCGGCTGGCCGGTCTGGCTGCTCGCCGTCGCCCAGGTCGTGGTCGGGATCGGCATCACCTTCTGGGGCGTCATGTGGGCCACCAGCGTGCAGACCCAGGTGCCGGGCGAGGTGCTCAACCGCGTCCACGCCTACGAGGTCGCGGGCTCCGTCGGCATGTTCCCGGTCGGCAGCGCGCTGGCCGGTCCCGCCGTCGGGGCGTTCGGCACCGACCGCGTGCTCGAGGTGGGCGTCGTGGTCGCCCTGCTCACCGCCGCCGCGCTGCTGCTCGCCCACCCGATCCGCACCCTGGGCCGGGTCCCGAACCGGGCCTGAGCGGGGTCCCGTCGGCCGCGCCGCGCAAGCCCCGCCCGCCCGCGGGCGGCGAGCGAGGTCCCGGGTGCGCTGCCGGAACCGATCTCGTGCGCGGACGGGCCACACCGGCATCCTCCCCTCACTAGCGTGGGGGCGCGCGAGGCGGACCCGCCGTGCCCTCGGCCGGCGGGCCGTGCCCGACAGCCGGAACCCGAGGAGTGCCATGGCCAAGCAGACCATCGCCGAACAGTACGTCGACCTGATGGCGCGCGCCGGTGTGCGCCGCATCTACGGCGTGGTCGGTGACAGCCTGAACCCCGTCGTCGACGCGGTCAGGCGGCGTGACGACATCGACTGGATCCAGGTCCGTCACGAGGAGGTCGCGGCGTTCGCCGCCGGTGCCGAGGCACAACTCACCGGCCGGCTGGCCGCGTGCGCGGGCTCCTGCGGCCCCGGCAACCTCCATCTCATCAACGGGCTGTACGACGCCCACCGCTCGATGGCGCCCGTGCTCGCCCTGGCCGCCCAGATACCCAGCGGTGAGATCGGCACCGGCTACTTCCAGGAGACCCACCCCGACCGGCTGTTCGAAGAGTGCAGCCACTACTCGGAGCTGATCTCCTCGCCGCGCCAGATGCCGCGCGTGGTGCAGACGGCGATCCAGCACGCGGTGGGCCGCCGCGGGGTCTCGGTCGTGGCCCTGTCGGGCGACACCGCCGGCGAGAACTCCCCGGACGCCGCCCCCGAACTCTCCCTGCCCGTCGACCTGCCCGCCATCCGGCCCGGCGAGCAGGAGGTCGCCCGGCTCACCGAGCTGGTGGACGCCGCGACACGCGTCATGGTGTTCTGCGGCCGGGGCGTCGCCGGCGCCCACGCCGAGGTGATGGAGTTCGCCGAGAAGGTCAAGGCCCCCGTGGGCCACGCCCTGCGCGGCAAGGAGCACATCCAGTACGACAACCCGTACGACGTCGGCATGTCCGGACTGCTCGGCTACGGCGCCGCGTACGAGGCCATGCACGAGTGCGACCTGCTGATCCTGCTCGGCACGGACTTCCCGTACACCGACTTCCTGCCCCGGAACGTGCGGACCGTCCAGGTCGACGTGCAGCCGGAGCGGCTGGGCCGGCGCACCCAGCTCGACCTCGCGGTCTGGGGAGACGTGCGCGAGACCCTGCGGTGCCTGACGCCCGCGGTGCGGGAGAAGACCTCGCGCCGCTTCCTCGACCGCATGCTGGAGCGGCACACGCACGCCCTGGAGGGCGCCGTCACCGCCTACACCCACGACGTCGAGCGGCAGACCCCGATCCACCCCGAGTACGTGGCCTCCGTGCTCGACGAGGAGGCCGCCGACGACGCCGTGTTCACCGTGGACACCGGCATGTGCTGTGTCTGGGCGGCGCGTTACCTCACGCCGAACGGCCGCCGCCGCATCCTGGGCTCGTTCGTGCACGGCTCCATGGCCAACGCGCTGCCCCAGGCCATCGGCGCCCAGTTCCTGGACCGCGGCCGGCAGGTCGTCTCGCTCTCCGGCGACGGCGGGTTCTCCATGCTCATGGGCGACTTCCTCACGCTCGTCCAGTACGGGCTGCCGGTGAAGGTGGTCGTCTTCAACAACTCCTCCCTCGGCATGGTCGACCTGGAGATGATGGTCGACGGCCTGCCCCCGCACGCCACGACCTACCCGCACACCGACTACGCGGCCATCGCCACGGCCGCCGGGGCTCGCGGCATCCGGGTGGAGAAGCCCGCCGACGTGCGCGGCGCCCTGCGCGAGGCGTTCGCGCACGACGGCCCCGTGCTGGTGGACGTCGTCACCGACCCCGCCGCGCTGGCCGTCCCGCCGAAGATCACCGCCGAGCAGCTCAGCGGCTTCGCCCTGTCCGCCAGCCGTACGGTCCTCAGCGGAGGCGTCGGCCGCATGCTCCACCTGGCCCGCGCCAACCTGCGCAACATCCCGCGTCCCTGACGGCTCGTCGACACCGCGGCCCCGCCGGTCCCGCCGGCGGGGCCGCGGCGCTGTCCGGGGCCGGACGGAGGAGCGGGGGTGGTGCCGGTGCGCAGACGCGGCGAGCCGCGCCCACGGGGGAGTGGGCGCGGCTCGCGCTGGTGTGTGAAGGACCCCTACGAAGGCCGGGTCCACGGGGCGTCGGTGGCGGACAGACGGTGCGTCACCACCGAGACGACGGCCAGCAGCAGCAGACACAGGACCAGGGTGAGGACCAGGTGGCCGTGGAGCACGAGCGCGGCGCCGGCCAGGGCGCCGAGCAGCATCGCCAGCACGGACAGGATCCGGCGGCCCGGGCGGGGCGCCGCCCCGCCCGCCGGGGTGGAGTCCGCAGCCAGACCGGTGAGGGTCAGCGTCAGGACGGTCGTGGTCAGGTCCGGGACGCCCAGGCGCCGGGCGACCGCGTTCTGCATGCCGTGGCCGAGCCCGAGGCACACGATCAGCGCGTACTGGACACCGGTGGTGACCCGGCCGTCGGCGACCGCCGCGATGACGACGGCGACGGCGGTCAGGACCGTCTGTACGGCGGTGGCCGCCGTCAGCAGGCGTCCGCGGTGCCCGGCGAACCGGGCTCCCAGCTTGCCGCCGGCCAGCGCGCCGAGGAGGAACACCGCCAGCGCGATGATCGAGGCGAGCGCGGACAGGGTGCTGGCACCCCCGAGCGCGAAGCCGAGGAACACCACGTTGCCGGTCATGTTGGCGACGAAGACGCGTCCCATTCCCAGGTAGCTCACCGCGTCGACCAGACCGGTGACCAGGGTCAGCACCAGCAGCAGGGGAGGCAGCGGGCCGTGGCGGTCCTCCTTGGGCGGGACCAGGGTGTGGGCCGCGTCAGTCAGCAGCCGGTTCATGGAACGTCCTTTCCGCTGCCGTGGGCGCACGGTGCAGCACCAATCGGGTGAGCAGCCCGCTGACGGGGCCGACCACGATCGCGGCGACGGCGACCCACAGGGGCCATGGGGTGATCCCCGCCGCGTGGTCGAGGGACCACCGGCCGGGCCCCGTGAGGGTCAGCACCGCCGAGACGACGACGAGGACCAGGGGGTACTCGTAGCCGTCGTTCTGCACCCAGAGGCCGTTGGGCCACTTGACGGTGCCGGCGACCGTCATCACGCCCATGGCGGCCATCGCCGCCAGGGGCGTGAGCAGTCCGGCCGCCAGGAACAGGCCGGCCCCGATCTGGCTGGCACCCGCGACGACCGCGGTCAGCCGGCCCCCGCGGAAGCCGTCGTGCCGGAACTCCTCGGTTCCGCCCGCCAAACCGTGACCTCCGAGCCGGAAGCTCACTTTCTGCACTCCGTGACCGGCGACGAGGAGTCCCGCCACCACACGGAGGATCAGCAGTCCCGCATCCATCTCTCTGCCTGTTCCTGACTCGGTCCTTGACCGGTTGCGCTGGTGAGGGGGTCAGCCGGCGGCGTGCTCGCCGATGAACGCCTGCGCGTAGACCAGGCCGAGGCCGTAGGCGCCGGCGTGCTCCTTCACCACCTCGGTGACCGGGACGTACGTCTCGCCACGGGCCCAGTCCCGCTGGAGCTCCAGGAGCACCTGGACCCAGGTGACCGGTACGACGCCGGCCTGGACCATGCGCTGGATGGCGTGCTCGTGCGCCTGCGGGCTGACACCGCCGGACGCGTCGGTGACCACGTAGACCTCGTAGCCCTGGGCGAGCGCGGAGAGCGCCGGCAGCACGACGCAGACCTCGGTCCACAGACCGGCGATGACGATCTTCTTGCGGCCGGTGGCCTTGACGGCCTCGACGAACGCGCCGTCCTCCCAGGCGTTCATCGTGGTCCGGTCGATGATCTCGTGGCCGGGGAAGACCTCGGGAAGCTGCGGCATGATCGGGCCGGAGAAGGACTCGGCGGCCACCGTGCTGAGCACGACCGGGACGTCGAAGACCTTGGCGGCCTTGGCCAGGCCCACCGTCGCGTTGATGATCGCGGTGCGGTCGCCGCTGCCGGTGCCGAAGAACATCTGCGGCTGGTGGTCGATGAACAGGACCGCACAGTTGTCGGGCGTCAGCAGGTCGGGGCTGGGGGACGCGGTGACCTGGGCGATGTCGACCATGATGGGATACCTCTCTACAGAAAACAGCGGGTTTCGATGACCCGGGAGGCACACCTCGGACGAGCTGTGCCTCCCGGGAGTCCAGGGGGCGGTGGATCAGAGGACGAAGCAGGGGTCGAACGGCACGTCGCCGGTGCCGTCGAGCTGTCCGCGCCGTGCGCGCCAGCTGCGGTGCAGCTCCGATTCGGCGACGGCCTCGCCGAGCGCCTCGGCCTGGCGCACACCCGCCGGACGGGACGCCTGGTAGCCGCCGAAGTGCTTCACCGGGCTCCATTCGGGGGTGACCGGCGGCAGCTCCTCGTCGATTCCCGCGTACTCGCCGGCCGCGTACACGATCCGGCCGCCGGTGACCGTCAGCAGCGACTCGATGTGCGCGATCTCCGGCTCCGGCACGTTGAAGTAGTCGTGCGACAGCACCGCGAGGTCCGCGTAACAACCGGGCCGCAGCACGCCCTTGACCTGCTCCTCGCCGGTCAGTTCGGCGCCGGCCACGGTGAACATGCGCAGCGCGGTCTGCCGGTCGACGCGGTTGCCGGGCGGGCGCAGCGTGAGGTCGCCGGCGGTACGTCCGCTGACCAGCCAGTGCAGGGCCACCCACGGGTTGTAGGTGGACACCCGGGTGGCGTCGGTACCGGCGGCCACGGTCAGCCCGCGGTCCAGCATCTCGCGGATCGGCGGGGCGTCGGCGGCGCGGCCCGGGCCGTAGCGGCGCAGGAAGGCCTCGCCCTGGAAGGACAGCCTGTTCTGCACGGACATGGCGCCGCCGAGCGCGGCGACCCGGTCCAGGCTCTCCGGGGACGCGGTCTCCGCGTGGTCGAACAGCCACCGGTTGCCGGCCGGGAAGAGCCCCTCGGCGGCCAGCTTCTCGAAGACCGCGAGGTCCCGGCGGATGGTCTCGTCGTAGGTGGCGTGCAGCCGGAAACCCCAGCCGTGCTCCATCAGGAGCCGGACCGCCTTCTCGAACTCGGGCTCGTAGTCGCCGAGATGGGGGCGCGGCTGGGCGAAGTTCTCGAAGTCCGCCGCCGCCCAGGTGAGGTTCTCGCCCGCGCCGTTGAGCCGCAGCCAGGCGTCGCCGTCCTCGGGGCTGGCCATCTCGATCCAGCGCGCGAGGTCCGCGAGCTCCTGGCCGGCGGTCTGCGGGAAGAGGTGGTAGGCGATGCGCAGCGACAGCTCGCCGGCCTGTGCCAGCTCGACGACGGTGCTGTAGTTCTCGGGGAAGTTCTGGAACCCGCCGGCGGCGTCGATCGCCGAGGTCAGGCCGAACCGGTTGAGTTCGCGCAGGAAGTGCCGGGTGGAGACCTTCTTGTCCTCGCCCTCGAGCACCGGCGCCGCGGCCAGGGTCGAGTAGAGGATGAGGGCGCTGGGCGCGGCCAGCAGCATGCCCGTCGGCTCCCCGTCCCGGCCGCGGACGATCTGTCCGCCCCTGGGGTCGGGCGTGTCCCGGGTGAACCCGGCCGCCTGCACGGCCGCCCGGTTGAGCACGGCCGACTGGTACAGGTGCAGGACGAACACCGGGGTGTCGGGGGCGGCGGCGTTGAGTTCGGCCACGGTCGGCAGCCGCCGCTCGGCGAACTGCTCGGCCGACCAGCCTCCCACCACGCGCACCCACTGGCCCTTCGGCGTCCGCGCGGCCTGTTCCCGCAGCATCGCCAGGCCCTGGCGGAGCGAGCGCACGCCGTCCCAGCGCAGCTCCAGCACGTAGTTGAGCCCGCCGCGGATCACGTGCAGATGGGCGTCGTTGAGGCCGGGGATCATCCGCCGGCCGAGCGCGTCCACCACCTTCGTGGCCGGTCCGACGTGCGGGGCCACGTCCTGGTCGTCGCCGACGACCGTGATCACACCGTCGCGGACGGCGAGCGCCTCGGCGTGCGGGCGGCGCGGGTCCCCGGTGTGGATGTTCGCGTTGCGGACGACGAGTTCGGCGGCGTCGTCGGTGGCCTGGGGCGTCAGGCCACCGACCGGCATGGGGGACACGTCTGTGGGACCTCCTCCGGGATGAGCGTCTTCGACGTCCGCCGCGTGCGGCTGACGTGGTGGACGGAGAGAGCGGTGGGTGAAGCGGGGGTTCGCCACTCGGTCGAGGGCGTACCGCGACCCGCTGCGCCGTCAAGCTAGGGCCATCGGTCGCGGTCGATTGTTCTGTCAGCGCACTGAAAGGCTCCTGACAGCGCACTGGTCGCGACGGGGCGGCGAGCCGTGCGTACCCCGGACGGCGGGCCTGTTTCCGTGCGCTGTGAGAACGCCGTACGTGCGCTGACGGGCAACGGCCGGCCCGACGGTGCTTCTACCCTGGGGCCTGCGGTGCCGGAGTGCCGAGCACGACGATCCGCGCGATGTGCCGGATCTGCCGGCGCTGTTGCAGCGATACAGGAGATACCCCCATGTCTGACGCCCACGCCCCGGTGCAGCCGGTGCTGGAGCCCGCCGCCGCCGAGTTCGTCGCGGCGACCGCCAACCCGCCGTACCTCTTCGACCTGGCTCCGGCCGATGGTCGCAAGGCCGTCGACGAGGTGCAGTCCGGCGAGATCGAGAAGCCGGCCGTGGACGAGGAGTGGATCACGGTCGAGGGCGGCCCCACGGGCAGCGTCCGGGCGCGGATCGTCAAGCCCGCCGGCGCCACCGGCACCCTCCCCGTCATCATCTACATCCACGGTGCCGGCTGGGTCTTCGGCAACGCCCACACCCACGACCGCCTGGTGCGCGAACTCGCCGTGGGCGCCGAGGCCGCGGTCGTCTTCCCCGAGTACGACCTCTCGCCCGAGGCCCGCTACCCGGTCGCCATCGAGCAGAACTTCACCGTCGCGAAGTGGATCGTGGAGCAGGGCGCCGAGAAGGGCCTGGACGCCTCGCGGCTGGCCGTGGCCGGTGACTCGGTCGGCGGCAACATGACGGCCGCCCTGACCCTGATGGCCAAGGAGCGCGGCGGCATCCCGCTGGTCCAGCAGGTGCTGTTCTACCCGGTCACGGACGCGAACTTCGACACGGCGTCCTACCACCAGTTCGCCACCGGCTACTTCCTGCGCCGCGACGGCATGCAGTGGTTCTGGGACCAGTACACCACCGACGAGGCCGAGCGCGCCCAGATCACCGCCTCGCCGCTGCGCGCCACCACCGAGCAGCTCCAGGGCCTGCCGCCGGCGCTGGTCATCACCGGTGAGGCGGACGTGCTGCGCGACGAGGGCGAGGCCTACGCCAACAAGCTCCGTGAGGCCGGCGTTCCGGTCACCGCGGTCCGCTTCCAGGGCATCATCCACGACTTCGTGATGCTCAACGCCCTGCGCGGCACCCACGCCGCCGAGGCCGCCATCACGATGGCCGTCCGCACCCTGCACGCGGCCCTGCACACCGCCTGATCGCACGAGAGAACGCAGACATGAGCACCTCCACGCCCACGGTCGTCCTGGTCCACGGCGCGTTCGCCGACGCCGCCAGCTGGTCCGGCGTCATCGCCGAGCTCCAGAGCGACGGCATCCCCGTGATCGCGCCGCCGAACCCGCTCCGCGGCCTGGCGTCCGACGCGGCGTACGTCGCCTCCGTCGCCGCCCAGATCGACGGCCCGGTGATCCTGGTCGGCCACTCCTACGGTGGTGCGCTCATCACCGTGGCCGGCACCACGGAGAACGTCGTGGGCCTGGTCTACGTCGCCGCGTACGCCCTCCAGGAGGGCGAGAGCCTCGGCGAGCTCCAGGGCCGCTACCCGCTCTCGCCGCTGGTGAGCAACCTCAAGGAGTGGACGTACCCGGTGGCCGACGGCGGCACCGCCGTCGAGGTCACCATCGCCGAGGACGCCTTCCCGTCGGTCTTCGCCGCCGACGTCCCCGCGGAGGTCACGAAGGTCCTCGCGGCCGCGCAGCGTCCGCTCGCCGCCGCCGCGTTCGAGGAGACGGCCGCCGCCGCCGCGTGGCAGACCAAGCCGTCGTGGGCTCTTGTCGCCGCCGCGGACAACGCCATCAACCCGGAGGTGGAGCGCTTCGGCGCGAAGCGGGCCGGCGCGACGATCGTCGAGGTCGAGGGCGCGTCGCACGCGGTCGCCGTCTCCCAGCCGAAGGCGGTCGCCGACCTGATCCGCGAGGCGGTTCGCGCGACGAGCTGACTTTCCGTCGGAGCCGGCCGTGCGGACGTCCCCCCTATGGCGTCCGCGCGGCCCCGCGTCCCCCTGGAGCACTCCAGGGGGACGCTCGTGTTCAGTGGCCGTGTCCGGAGTGCTTCCCGGGCTCCTCGGAGGGGTGCGGGGAGGGCGGAGAGGAGGCGTCCGGTCGCCGCGCGGGCCGCCCCGCCCGGACGGTGAACGCGGCGGTGTGCACCTCTCCCGCGTGTTTGAAGTCCAGGAACAGCCGGTAGGTGCCGGTGCTGGGCGCCGTGGTCGTGAAGGAGATGTCCGGCCCGGGCGAGGTCGCGCCGTCGCCCGGCTCGCCGTTCGGGTGCACGTGCAGGTAGCCGAGGTCCCCGGAGCGCAGTGCCACCAGATGGCCGTAGGCGCCGAGGTAGGGCTGGAGGTCACGCACCGGCTCGCCGTTCCTGGTCACGGTGAGCGTCAGCTCGCTGTCCCGGCCGGGAACGGGCCGGCCCCGGAGGCTCACCCGGTACCCGTCGACCTCGGCGGTGCCGGCGGGCGCCGGGAGGGGCGCGGGGGAGTAGCGGCCCGACGCGGTCAGGTCGGTGCCGAGGGTGAGCCCATCGCCGCCGCCGGGCGTGAAGTCGGCGAAGACCCGGTAGGCCCCGGCCCGGGGCAGGGTCACGGGCGCGGACCAGGTGCCGTCGGCGGCGCGCCTCGGGTGCAGATGACGGAAGACGGTCAGGTCCCGCGAGGCGACGATCAGGTGCAGTTCCTTGGTGTGCTCCTCCTGGTAGGAGGTGAGCGCGCGCCCGGTGGCGTCCCGCACGATCGCGAAGCGCAGCTCGGCGCTCCGTCCAGCGGTGACGGCCGGGGTCTTCAGATCGAGCGTGTAGCCCCGCTCCGACACCTGGAGTCCGCCGGGCGCCGCCGGTCCGCCGCCCGTGCCGCCGTCCCCGCCGGGCGGGGCGCTCGCGTGCCCGTCGTGTGCCGCGCTCCCGGTCTCCAGGGATATCTCGCCGACCCCTCCGCCGACGCCGTAGGCGAGGCCGAACGCCGCCGCGAGCGCGGCGGCGAAGGCGGTGATCCGCAGCCCGGTGTTCATGGTGACTCCTCGTCTGGTCGCCGCCCGCGGGCGGCCCGAAGGCTTCAACATACCCCAGGGGGGTACGGAGTCAAGCGGGTGCGGCCTTGTTCCGGATACCGGCCCGGGGTATGTGTGGAGCCGCTTCCCGTCGTCGCGCACCGAGAGGAACCGAAGATGAGCCCCTGGCTGAACCTTTCCGGACGGCGAGCCCCGGAGGGCGGGGCGCCGGTCGTGTGGGACGCCCTCCGCAGGGGAGCCGGGCATCCCGTGACCCGCAGGGCGGCCGTCGCGCTCCTTCAGGCGCTGGCCGCGCACCTCGGCGGCCCGGACGCCGGCCGGACCGGGGCGCGGACCTGTGGCTGCCGGCGGCCGGTGATCGCGCCACGCCGCCCGTGATATGACACGACGTCACTAGACGGCTACGCTGCGCATGTGATCGGCTCATGGGGCAGTGGCGGCGGGCGCGGGAGAGGTTCCCGTCGCGCCGCCCTGCTCGTCGGACTGGTCCTGGTGATCGCGGCCCATCTCACCGGCGCGGTGCACGCCTGCTCCTACGCCGGATTCGACCCCACCCCCGTGGTGGCGCAGGACCTCCCGCGCGCCGTGGACGGGGCCGACGGCGCGGGACCGGCCGCGCCGCCTCCCCACCACCGGCACGCGGCGGGCGGCCACTCGGACCACACGGCGGACCGGCCGCGCGCCGCCCTCGACGACGGCGGACCCGACGGCGAGGCGCACCAGCCGGTCCCGTCCGCCGCGGCCGGCGGGCGCCACGCGCGCACCGGGTGGCGCAGCCCGCCCGGCACGTCCCGCCCCCGCTCGAACGGCTCCGCACGCGCGCTCGTCGGAGTGCTGCGGCAGTAGGGCGGCGCCCGCGCGCCCCGCACCCAACCGCGGGCCGGGGCGCCCACGCGCCCACCCCCCACTCGCACGGCGCCCGCCGCACTGCCGCCGGGCGCGAAGGAGCCCTGCCCCCATGTCAGCTGCCCCGCTGCCCGCCCTGCGGACGCGCGCGTCCCGTCCGCCGACCGCCCGGCGCCCCGCCCACCTCGTCGGTGACACCCCCATCCTGTGGGTGGACGAACCCTTCGCCCCGCCCGGCCGCGGCTTCCACGCGAAGCTGGAGGGCGCCAACCCGGGGGGCCTGAAGGACCGGCCCGCCCTGCACATGGTCCGCGAGGCCCGTCGGCGCGGCGACCTCGCGCCGGGCGCGCCGCTCGTCGAGTCGTCCAGCGGCACCCTCGGTCTCGGCCTCGCGCTGGCCGGGCTGACCTACGGCCACCCGGTCACCGTCGTGACCGACCCCGGTATGGAGCCCCCCGTGGCACGGCTGCTCACCGCGCTGGGCGCACGGGTCGTCCAGGTCGCCACGCCGCACCCGGAGGGCGGCTGGCAGGAGGCGCGCCGCCGGCGCGTCGCGGAGCTGCTGGCCCGCACCCCCGGCACGTACTGCCCGGACCAGTACCGCAACCCCGACAACGCCGCCGCCTACCGGCCCCTCGCCGCCGAGCTGATCGCCCAGCTCGGCCGGGTCGACGTGCTGGTGGCGGCGGTCGGCACCGGCGGACACTCCGCCGGGGTCTCGGCCGCGCTGCGCGAGGTCTTCCCGCGGCTGACCCTCATCGGGGTGGACGCCGTCGGCTCGGCGATCTTCGGCCAGCCGGCGGGGCCGCGGCTGATGCGCGGCCTCGGCTCCAGCATCCATCCGGAGAACGTCGACTACGCGGCCTTCGCCGAGGTCCACTGGGTGAGCCCGGCCGAGGCCGTCTGGGCGTGCCGCCACCTGGCCCGCCGTCACTACGCCGTCGGCGGCTGGAGCGTCGGGGCGGTAGCGCTGGTGGCCGGATGGGCGGCACGGACCCACCCCGCCGGCACCAGGATCGCCGCGGTCTTCCCCGACGGACCGCACCGCTACCTCCAGACCGTGTACGACGACGCCTGGTGCCGCGAGCACGGGCTGCTCGGGCGGACACCGCGGCCGGAACCCGACGACATCGCCGAACCGGACGCGCGCGTGGTGACGCGGTGGACCCGGTGCGCCCGGGTCCGCGATCCGCTCGCGCGCGGCCTGGCGAAGGCGGGCGTCCGGTGACCCGGCTGTGGGCCCGGATGGCCTCCTTCGACCGGCCGGCCCGGCTGCTGATGGTGAACCAGTTCGCCATCAACCTGGGCTTCTACATGCTGATGCCGTACCTGGCCGACCACCTGGCGCACGGTCTCGGGCTCGCCGCCTGGGCGGTCGGCCTGGTGCTGGGCGTGCGCAACTTCTCCCAGCAGGGCATGTTCCTGGTCGGCGGCACCCTCGCCGACCGCTACGGCTGCAAGCCGATGATCCTCGCCGGCTGCGCCCTGCGGTCGGTCGCCTTCGGGCTGCTGGCGGTGGCGAGTTCACTGCCCGCGCTGGTGGCGGCCTCGGCGCTGACCGGCCTGGCCGGCGCGCTGTTCAACCCGGCCGTGCGCGCCTACCTCGCGGCGGACGCGGGCCAGGAGCGACGGGTCGCGGCGTTCGCCACCTTCAACGTCTTCTACCAGGCGGGCATCCTGGTCGGCCCGCTCGCCGGACTGGCCCTGCTGACATGGGACTTCGGCGTGGTGTGCGCGGTCGCGGCGCTGATCTTCGGCGCCCTGGCCGTGCTCCAGTCCCGCGCGCTGCCCGCCCGGCCCCCGGCCGGCCGCGGTGCCGAACCGGCCTGGCGGGCGGTCGCCGCCGACTGGCGCACGGTCGCCGCCAACCGTCCCTTCCTGCTCTTCGCCGCCGCCATGAGCGGCTCGTACGTGCTGGCCTTCCAGGTGTACCTCGCGCTGCCGCTGCACGCCCGCGCGCTCTTCGGCCGGCACACCGGCGCGGTCACCGGTGTGGTGTTCGCCGCCTCGGCGCTGGCCGCGCTGGCGGGGCAGCTGAAGCTGACCGCGTGGGCGCAGCGCACCCTGGCCGGACCCCGGGCCGTCGCCTGCGGCCTGGCGGTGATGGGCGCCGCCTTCCTGCCCCTGCTGTACCGGACCGGCGGCGCACCGGCCGGGGTGGCCGCCCTGACGGTGTGCGCGGTGCTGCTCGCCTGGGGCGGGGCCCTGCTCTACCCGTTCGAGATGGACACCGTGGTCCGGCTCTCCGGTGACCGGCTCGTCGCCACCTACTACGGCGCCTACAGCACCGCCTCCGGCATCGCCGTCTCGCTGGGCAACCTGGCCGTGGGGGCGCTGTTCGACACGGGGGTGCCGTGGCTGCCCTGGGCGGCGCTGGCCGCGACCGGGCTGGGGTGCGCCGCCCTGGTGGCCCGGCTGCACCGGACCGGACACCTGGCGGCGGGGGCCGTTCCGGCGGTCGGATGACTTGCCGCTGCATAGGGGTAGGGGGTATACCTATGCACACCAGCGCCTCAAATACCCCAACCCGCCAGGGGTATTGGCGCGTTCCGTCTCTTCACTACCCCAGGAGGAAGCCCATGTCGTCCTGCTGCACCCCTGACGGCAGCTGCCACTCCGGCTCGACCGGCGAGGCCGCGGCCGACGGCGCCAAGGCCGTCTACGCCGTGACGGGCATGACCTGTAGCCACTGCGAGTCCGCGGTCACGAAGGCCGTCAGCGGCGTCGAAGGCGTGCTCTCGGTCGACGTGGACGTGAAGACCGGCCGGGTCACCGTGGTCGCCGAGCAGGGCCCCGACGACGCGCTGATCGCCAAGGCCGTCGACGACGCCGGGTACGAGCTGACCGGCCGCGCCGCCTGACGCCGGTGCCACCAGACGCTCCCGGCCGTGGGCCGGGAGCGGTCCGGCCGGGCTCGCACACCCCCCGTCAGCGAGCCCGGCCCGGCCATCCTCCCCCCGGCCGGCCCCGGCTCAGGGAGACGTCACGCGCACGCGCGCGTGGGCGGCCAGCCGGGCCTGCGTACCGGAGTCGAGCGGCAGTTCGACACGGCGGTCGATGCGGTCCTCCTCCCAGTGGCGGGTGTCGATCAGCCACCAGCGCTCGACGTCGACCCGGTAGAGACGGTGCGGCGCGGACCCGCGCAGCCGCTCCGGCGGCAGCCGCCACTCGGCACGCTGCCGGGCGTCGGGGAACACCGTCTCGTAGAAGGGCGCGTAGTAGGCGTCCAGCAGTTCGGGGCCGATCTCCGCGCAGCGGCCGGTGAACTGCGCGCCGTCCACGGACGCGACGGCCACCCCGGCGGCGCCCGCGGTCACGAACAGCGAACCGCTCACCCGGGGCTCCGCGCGCAGGTCGCCGCTGTGCCGGGAACCGGTGGACGAGCCGAACACGAAGTGCAGCGGATCGGTGAACCACGCGTACTCCAGGGTGGCCACCCACGGGAGCCCGTCCCGGGCGGTGGCCAGGTTCAGATAGCGCGCCGTGTTCAGCAGGTGCGCCGTCCGCTCGGTCAGGCTCTCGTCGGCCGTCATGCGGGGCCTCCCGGTGTCGTGCCGCGGTGCCGCGGCGGGTACGGGTGCGCGGTGCGCCGGGTGTGCCGGCCGTGCCCGGCGGCGGTCACGTGTGCCGCAGGAGGACCGGCAGCGACGCGATGTCGTTGCCGATGAAGGTCTGCCCGGGCGGTACGTCCTGTGGATCCACGGCCAGGGCCAGGCGCGGGAACCGGTCGAACAGCGCGGGCAGCGCGACGCGGGCCTCCAGCCGGGCCAGGTGCGAGCCGGGGCAGAAGTGGGCGCCGAGGCCGAAGGCGAGGTGGTCCTTGTCCTCCCGGCCGATGTCGAACGTCTCGGGGTCGTCGTGCACCCCGGGGTCCCGGCCGTGGGCGCCGTAGCAGATCAGGATGGCGTCGCCGGCGCGGATGACCACGCCCTCACCGAGGTCGATGTCCTCGGCGGCCCAGCGCATGGGCAGGTGCATCACCGGGCAGTGCACGCGGAGGGACTCCTCGACCGCCTCCTCCCAGCGCGCCGGGTCCGCCCGCAACAGCTCCAACTGGTCCGGGCGGGTGAGCAGTTCGCGGATGGTGTGGTCCAGCAGGTTGATGGTCGTCTGGCTGCCGCCGCCGATCATCAGCAGCAGCGTGGAGACCAGCTCGTGCTCGTTCAGCGCCTCCTCGCCCTCCTCGCGCGCGGCGAGCAGGAAGCTGGTGAGGTCGTCCGCCGGCGAGGTCCGCCTGGTCGCGATCAGCCGGTGCATGGCGGCCACCAGGTCGTTGTACAGGGCGACCGACTCCTCCTCGGACAGGCCGGTCTTGGCCACGGCGCGGAACACGCGCAGCACCTCGGGCCGCTGGTCGTCCGGGATGCCGAAGAGGTCCAGGATCACCCGGGTCGGCACGGAGTAGGAGAACTCCTCGTGCAGGTCGACCGGTTCGTCACCCGGCCGGGTGGCCAGCCCGTCCAGGAGCATGGCGACGGACGCCTCGATGTGCGACCGCAGCCGCTCCACCCGCCGGGGGGTGAAGGCCGGGGTGATCAGCTTGCGCAGCCGTGTGTGTTCCCGCCCGTCCGCCGTGGCCATCGAGTCCAGGTCGACCCACGGGGACAGCCAGGGCACCGACCCGGGCCGGTAGGCCGGCACGGTCTTCTTCAGGTCCCGGGACACGCCGGGATGGGTGAGGAGCGTCCTGACGACGTCTCCGCGGGACACCGACCACGCCGCCACCCCTTCGGGCAGTTGCACGGGGACGGCGGGCCCCAGCGAGCGCAGGCGTTCGACCTGTGCGTACATGCACCGGCCGCCCTTGTTGTCGAGCGTCTCGGTGGGAGTTGCGCTGAAGGGAATCGTCACTGCGTGCCTCCTGATGAGGGCCGGACGCGGCGGCCGGGGCAGCTGTCGCCACTGCTCCGGCCGCCACGTCCGGCGGTTGTCGGCTGGTGCGGTGTGCTCCGGCCGGCCGCACCGTTCAGTCGGCCTCCGTGGCGGAGACCGGTGCGGCCGGGCCCGCGTCGGGGGTTCCGCCCCCGGGCACCGCCGAGCCGGTCGGCGGTACGTGGCGCAGGGAGACCGCCGCGGCGACGGCGCCCGCCGCCGCGATCACCGCCGCGGTGGCGGCGGCGACGTTGAGTCCGGACGTGAACGCGTCCCGGGCCGTGCCCAGTAGCTGGTCACCGAGCCGGCCGGGGAGTTCCCGGGCCGCGGCCACGGCGCCGTCGAGGTTCTCCCGGGCGGCGGAGGCCGCCGAGTCGGACAGGCCCCGCGGCAGCTTGTCGTCGACGCCGTCGCGGTAGACGGCGGTGCCGATGGTGCCGATGACGGCGACGCCCAGCGAGATGCCGAGGTCGTTGACGGTCGAGGCCAGGCCGCCGGCCGCGCCCGCCTTCTCCGGCGGCACCGAGCCGACCACGAGGTCGGTGGTCAGGGCCATGGAGGGGGAGACGGCCGGGTAGAGCACGATGAAGGCGACGATGACCCAGGGCAGGGCGGTGGTGCTGTCGATCTGGGTGAACCAGATGTAGCCGACGACCTGGACGGCCAGTCCGGCGGCGATGACGTACCCCGGCCGGACCCGCCGGGCGAGGACCGGCGACCGCATCGCGACCACGATCAGGACGAGGGCCGCGGGCAGGATCGCGAACCCGGTCCTGAGCGGCGACAGCGCCTTCACCAGCTGGAGGTACTGGGTGAACATCAGATACACGCCGCCCAGGCCCATCGCCGAGAGGATGAAGACCCCGAGGGCGCCGCTGACCGTGCGGTTCTTGAACAGCCGTACGTCCAGCAGCGGTTCGGCGGAGCGCAGCTGGCGCAGGACGAACACGACGCCGAAGAGCACGCCCAGCACGACGGCCAGCGCCGAGAGCAACGGCGAGTCGGCGGTGGCGAAGGACTTCACACCGTAGATCAGCGGAAGCAGCGTCAGCAGCATGAGCAGCGCGCTGAACAGGTCGAGCCGGCCCGTGCTGGGGCCCTGCCGGCCCGGCAGTAGCAGGGGCGCGCCGATCACCACGACCGCCATCACCGGTACGGCGACCAGGAACGTGGCCCGCCAGGAGAACGCCTCCAGCAGCAGGCCGCTGAGCAGCGGGCCGAGCGCGACGCCGGCCGAGATGGCCGCCGCCCAGGTGCCGATGGCGACGCCCCGCTGCCGGGGGTCCTGGAACATGGTGAAGATCAGGCCGAGGGTGGTCGGCATCTGCATGGCCGCCGCGACGCCGAGCAGCGCCCGCCAGACGATCATCAGCTCCGGCGAGTCCGTGAAGGCGGCCACCGCCGAGACCGCCCCGAAGAGCACCGCCCCGGTCACCAGGAGGTTCCGGTGGCCGAAGCGGTCGGCGACGGTGCCCATCAGGACCAGCAGGCTCGCCATCAGGAAGCCGTAGATGTCCAGGATCCACAGGGTCTGCGTGCTGCTGGGCCGCAGATCGGCCGCGAGATAGGGAATGGCCAGGAACAGGATGGTCAGCATCATGAACAGCAGCAGCGCGGGCAGGACCAGCAGGCCCAGTGCGGCCCACTGCTTGCCCCCCGCGCGTAACTGCGGACTTTCTGCCGAAGACATCAGCACTCCTCTCCTCGTCGAGACCTGCGCCAACACCGCGCCACGGCACGGCCACTTGACCCACAGGCATACCCCTACCGGGTATGGCGTGAAAAATACGGGTGGGGGGTATGGGTGTCAAGCCGGTGGGGGCCGGGACAGGCGGGGTCAGCCGGTGCCGAGGCCGTGCGCCAGGCAGTTCCAGAACACGGTCTCCAGCGCGTGCACCGTCCGCGCGCACCGCACCGCCGCGACCGGGTCGTCCCCGCCGGCCAGCCCGTCCGCCAAGGTCGCCGTCGCCCGGTCCAGCAGCTCCTGCGGGGTGTCGGCGAAGTAGCGGAAGTGCTCCAGCGCCCGCTCCTCGATGCCGTACCGCGCCACCAGGGCGTCGGCCACCCGGACATAGGTCTCGGTGGACTCCCCCACGTTCGCCAGCAGGGCGAGCGCCAGGTCGCTGGCGGTGCCGAACAGCGCCGAGCGCACCAGGTACGCCGGGTACGCCTGCGCGAGCGGGCGCGGCGCGTAGGCGCGCAGCTCCTCGTGCGCCATGCCGAGCGCCGTCGCGAAGTCCCCGAGCAGCGCCAGCGCCTGTCCCTCGCCCTCCGCCATGGCCAGGTACAGGTCGCCGGCCGGGGCGGCGGGGAAGCGTGAGGCGATCAGCGCGAAGCTGCGCCGGTCGCTGCTCACCAGGTGGTACAGCTCCCCGGCGAGCCACCGGAGCCGTTCCGCGGGCATGCGGCCCTGTTCCAGCACCTCCAGGAAGCGGTTCGGTTCGGCGTCCCGGGCGATCTCCCGCCGCGCCGCCGCCAGGACCTCCGTCACGCCGTTCACCGGGTCCTCCTCGTCACTCGGTCACCAGGGCGGACGGTGTCCGGCGGCCCGCCCGGCCGCACGGTCCGCCGCAGGTTCGGGCCGGTCGCCGGCCCCGGCCGCGGCTCGGCGATCCAGGGCCCGTCGACGGAGGCGTCCACCACGCCGTCCTCCAGCCACAGGTAGCGGCCGGCCAGGACCCGCCCCGTCACCTCCCGGTCCGCCGCGTCGGTGTTGTCACCGAGCCGGTCCAGCGACTCCGCCACGCGCAGCCGCGCGTGACGGCAGAAGGCGTCGGCGAGTTCGGCCGGGGCGCCCTCCGGGCCGTCGAGCGCCCGGGCGTAGACGCAGCTCGCGCTCATCGCGTACAGCTCGGCGCCGATGTCGACGATCCTGCCGAGGAACCGCTGGCGCTCCTCGATCCCGTCGGCCGGGGCCGCGGCGACCGCGGCCAGTTCACCGGCGATCCGGCGGCAGGTCCGGTCCACGAACTCCAGATGACCGTCCAGCACCCCGCCCCGGCCGTGCGGCACCGCCCGGTCCGCGGCGGAGGTGTCCCCGGCGTCCCCGGCGGTCCGGTGCGCCTCGACCAGGTCGTGGGCGAGGAAGGACCGCAGCGCCTCGCTTGAGCCGTCGAAGATGCGGCCCACCCGGACGTCCCGCAGCAACTGCTCGACCGGGACACCGCGCTCGCCGCGGGCGACCGCCGACTCCGCCGTCTCGTAGCCGCGCCCGCCCCGGATCTGCACCAGCTCGTCCGCGACGGCGCACGCCCGCTCCGACGCGAACAGCTTGGCCAGCTCCGCGTCCAGCCGGGTGTCGGTGTCACCGCGCTCCGCCCGCCGGCCGGTCACCTCGACCATCGCCTCCAGGGCGAACGCGGTGGCGGCGATGAAGGACACCTTCCCGGCCACCGCGTCGTGCCGGGCGATGGGCCGGCCGAACTGCACCCGGGCGGCGCTCCACTGCCGGGCGATGCTGAGGGCCCACTTGGCCGCGGCGGCGCTCGCCGCCGGCAGCGAGAGCCGTCCGGTGTCCTGGGCGGCGAGGGCGATCGCCAGTCCCTCGCCCTCCGCGCCGATCCGGTTGCGGGCCGGCACGACCACCCGGTGCAGCCGGACGCAGCCGTTCTCCAGACCGCGCAGCCCCAGGAAGGAGTTGCGGCGCTCCACCGTCACCCCGGGCGCCCCGGCCTCCACGACGAAGGCCGTCATCCTGCCCTCGCCGCCGTCCGCGGCGGGTACCAGCGCCATCACCACGAGCAGGTCGGCGACGGTGCCGTTGGTGGTCCAGGTCTTCACCCCGTCGAGCACATAGCTGTCCGAGTCCGGGTCGTGGACGGCCGTGGTGCGCATGCGGAACGGGTCGTTGCCGATGTCCGCCTCGGTCAGGGCGAAGGCGGCGATCTCCCGGACGCAGCGCGGCAGGAACTCCTCCTTCTGCTCGTCGGTCCCGAACAGCGACAGCGGCTGGGCCAGCCCGATCGCCTGGTGGGCCGCGAGCAGTTCGCTCAGCGCCGGGTGCGTCGTGCTGGTGATCATCAGGGCGCGGAGGTAGCACAGCGAGGACAGGCCCAGCCCGCCGTACCGGCGGGGAATCCTGATGCTCAGCGCACCGATGTCCTTCAGCCCCTCGATCACGGCGTCCGGCACGTGGTCCTCGCGCTCGATCGCGACGCTGTCGACCTCCTTCTCGCAGAAGTCGCGCAGCCGGGCGAGGAAGCGCTCCTCCTCCGGCGGGAGCCGTCGCGGATCGCCCTCCGGGAGGGCGAGCAGCTCCGTCCGCAGCCGGCCGAGGAACAGTTCGCCGGCGAACCCCGGCCGCCGGGCGGCGGCCGGGGCCGGCGGACCGGCCTGGGGCCCCGGCGCCTGGTCCGCCGTCATGCCGCGGACGCGGGGACGGCCTCGACGACCGACAGCGGTCCGGCCTGCCCCAGACCGACCGACCGCACGGTGAAGCCCGTCTCCTCCAGCAGCGCCCGGAACTCGCCCTCGGTGCGTTCCTGGCCGCCGGTCGTCACCATCATGTTGACGTCCGTGAAGTATGCGACGGGCGCCGAGGTGTCGGCGGTCTCCGGCAGTACCGTGCCGACGATCAGCAGGGTCGCGGACGCGGGCATGTGGGCCCGGACGGTGCGCAGGATCGCCCGTGCCTCGTCGTCGCCCCAGTCCTGGAAGACGCTCTTGATGATGTAGAGGTCGCCGCCGCCCGGGACGGACTGGAAGAAGTCGCCGGCCCGGACCTCGCAGCGGTCGGCGAGTCCCGCCTTGGCCAGGGTGTCGGGGGCCTCGGCCACCCCGCTCGGGCTGTCGAAGACGACGCCCCGCAGTCCGGGCCGGGCCAGCAGGATCGCGCTCAGCAGCGTGCCGTCACCGCCGCCGAGGTCCACCACGGTCCCGGTCGCCGGGAAGTCGTACCCCGCGGCCAGCTGCGCCGCCGAGAGCCGGGACTCCTCGCTCATCGCCACGTTGAACAGGGTGCTGGTCTCGCCGTGCTGGGCCAGCCAGTCGTAGACGCCCATCTCGTGGACGTGGTCGAAGGCGCGCTCGCCCGTCGTGACGGTGTGGCGCAGGTTCTGCCAGGACGTGAGGAAGATGGGGTGGCAGAACATCCGGGCGAACTTGTGCAGGGAGTCCGGGGAGTCGGAGCGCAGCTGCGAGCCGACGTCGGTCAGCGTGAAGCGGCCCGGCTCGGGCTCCTCGGCGATGCCGACGGAGACCAGCATCCGCAGCAGCCGCCGCAGCGAGGGCTCGTGCGTACCCGTGGCGTCGGCCAGTTCCCGGCTGGTGCGCGCACCCGTGCCGATGAGGTCCGCGAGTCCCAGCTCGGCGGCCACGCCGATGCCGTGCGCGGTCATGTAACCGCCGATCCGCTGGATCAGGGCGGCCCGCAGATCCAGCTTGTCGGTGGCGAGGACGTCCTGGGGAGTCGTGCTCATGGGAGGTCGTACTCCTTCTCGTCGGTGTCGCTCGGTCGAGGTCGGTCGGCTCGGGTGCCGGGTCGTCAGGGGCGCCGGCCGGTGAGCCGGTGCCGGACCCAGACGTTCGGCTCGACGTAGACCGCGTGGTCGTGCGCGGTGTTCACGGTGAGCGGGGTCAGGGCGCCGGGCAGCTCGACGGGGCCGTCGGTGTCCAGGGGCAGGCCGGTCCACGCGCGCCACTGGGCGAGGCTCCCCGCGATGGTCATGGACGCCGGGCACACCTTGAGCACCTCGCCGCCGGCTCGTACGTGCACGCGCAGCCACGGGTCCTCGGGCAGGCCGTCGGGCCGCCGCAGCGCCAGGTACTCGGCCAGCGGCTGCCGGGGATGCCGGTGCTTGCCGCTGGGCCGCACCGGACCCACGAGGTCGCGCAGCCCCTTGGCCGTCGCGTGCCCGATGAGGGCGCGCAGGGTGTACCCGGACAGGTTCTGCGCGAGGCGGCCCGGGGCGACAGCGATCTCCAGGGCGCACAGCGCGGTCGGTTCCCGGCCGGCGACGGTGTCGGTCAGGCACTGGCGCAGCGTCTCGTCCCAGCCGGTGTCGGGCAGCCCGTCGGGATCGCCGTCCCAGGTGAAGGGCACGCTCGCCGCCCGTGCCACGACCCGGTCCGTCTCGTCGAGCATGACGAGCTGGTACTCGGCGTGCCGGCGCAACGCCCAGTCCACGAGGAGCGGTTCGGGGCGGATGTAGGCGGGCCACGACGACTCCATCGTGATCAGCGCCTCTTCGAGATCGGGCCGCTCGGCGAGGCTGAGCACGCGCAGACCGGTGCCGGCGGTGCCGGCCGTGCTGGTGGTGCCGGGGGCAGTGGACATGGCGTCCCTTCCGTCGGTGAGCGCGGGCACGGGCGTGGTCGGGGTCCTCACGCCGCGAGGCGGCGGGCGGGCAGCCGCTCGGTGGCCAGCGGCCGGCCCTCGGGCCGGCGGGCCAGCAGGCCGAGGTAGCGGGACCGGGGGATCGGTCTCGCGCCCAGCAGCCGGACGTGGTCGCCGTCGCGCTGTACGTCGACGGCGCGCCCGCCGGCCTCGGCGAAGCGGCGGGTCAGGTCGGCGACCGCCGCCTTGCCCGCCCCGCTGCGCAGCGTGAACTGGGAGTCGGCGCTGAACACGGCTCCGACCCGGATGCCGAAGGTGCCGCCGATCAGTTCGTCGCCGTCCCACACCTCGACGCTGTGCGCATGGCCGAGTCCGTGCAGCACGCACAGGCCGCGCAGCAGGTCGTCGGTGAGCCAGTGCTCGGTGCGTCCCGCGCGGCACCGGCGGACCACCTCCTCGAAGCAGACGTCCGCCGTCGTCGTCCAGTCGGTGCTGTGGCGCAGCTGCCGGCGCAGGCTGCGCTGGAAGCGGGCCTCCTCCACCCGGATGACGGGCCGCGGGTCCGGTGAGCACCAGGCGATGGAGAAGGGCTCGTCGCAGCCGGGCAGCACCTTCACGACACCGGCGTCGACGTCGGCCTCGTGGATCAGCTCGTTGACGATGCGCTGCTCGGCGGTGCCGGCCGGGAAGGGGTACAGGCCGCGCCGGTAGGCGGCGAGCAGCGACTGCGGACCCAGGTCGCCGCCGAAGGCGACCGGCCCGTCCGCCGGGCCGCCGAGGACGTCCAGCGATTCCCACAGGCCGCCGGTACGGGCCAGCGTACGGATGTACACGTCCACCTCACAGGAAGTCGATGGAGGCCAGGTACCGGATGTAGCGGTCGAGCAAGGCCGCGTCCACGGGCGGGATCTCGATGCCGCTGCCGCGCAGCGCGTCGTCGACGTTGTCCCGGGAGAAGACGGGGAACGTCGTCTCCAGGTACATCTCGGCCACGCTCATCTCGCCGGTGGAGCAGCGGTCGATGAAGAGCGGGGCGAAGGGCGTCATCGGGTGGTCGGGCCGTTCGACCGCGGTCGTCACGATCCCGTCGACCCACTGCTCCCAGGGGATCTCGCGGATGGTGTGGCCGTGCGCCCGCAGCCGCTCGACCAGGAGGGAGACGTTCACCTTCCCGGGATTGGTCAGGTGGTAGACCTCGCCGGCCGGCAGCCTGCTCGACGCGATGTGCAGCAGCGCGGCGGAGTAGCAGTCGACCGGTGTGTAGTCGAGGGGGAGTTCGGCGACGGGCGCGGTCCCGGTGTCGACGATGAACTTCTTCATCGCGCACATCTCGGTGGCCGTGTTCCAGGCGCCGGTCGCGCGGTCGCCGGAGATGTCGGCGGCGCGGTAGACGGCGACCGGCAGACCCTGCGCGGCCGCGTTCAGCAGCAGCCCCTCGGCGACCCACTTGCTCTCGACGTAGCCGACGGAGAGCCGGTCCGGGTGGTCCAGCGGGGTCCGTTCCGTGACGTGCCGGACGCCGGCGGTGCCGAAACCCGAGATGACGGCCATCGTGGAGACGTAGTGGACGGGGATGTTGCGGTGGCGCCCGGCCATCCGGATGATCTCCCGGGTGCCCTCGACGTTCGCCGGGCGCATGTGGGAGTACGGGTAGATGAAGTTCACCAGCCCGCCGGGGTGGTGGATGACGTCGACCACCCGGGCGAAGCGGTCGAACTCCGCTTCCGGGAGCCCGAAGCGCGGCTTCGCCAGGTCGCCCGGCACGGGGCAGATCCGTCCGGACACCACGAAGGCGGCCAGGTCCTCGCCGAGGTAGCGGCGCGCGGTGTCCTGGAGGCGCTCCGTGGCGTGCCGGGCGTCCCGGGCCCGTATAAGGCAGTGCACGGTGGCGCCGGTGGTCCCGAGCAGGTCGCGCAGGAGGTGGATGCCCAGGAACCCGGTGGCTCCGGTGAGGAAGACGTGGGCGGGGTCCGCCCAGGCGGTCCCGCCCGCGGGCGCCGCGGCGATCGGTACCCCGACGGCCGTGTCGGCGCGCAGGTCGGCCTGGGCCGCGCCGTCCGCGCTGAGCGTGCCGGCCCGCGCCGATTCGACCGCGGCGGCGAACCCGCGCGGTGTCGCGTCGTCCAGCAGCAGCCGGATCAGGGGACGCACCTGGGTGATCAGCACCCCGAGCGAGGCCCGCACCTTCGCCATCAGCTCGGCCGCGAGGATCGAGTTGCCGCCGAGGGCGAAGAAGTTGTCGTCGGGCCGCACCTCGTCCACGCCGAGCACCTGGCACCACAGACCGGCGACCGCGCGCTCGACCAGGCTCGCGGGGGCGGCTCCGGCACCGGCCGCCGACGGCGCCGCCCGCACCCCGGCGGGATCGGGCAGGGCGGCCAGGTCGATCTTGCCGTGCGCCGTCGTCGGCATCGCGTCGAGCTGGACGAACCGGGCCGGGACCAGGTACGCGGGCAGGTGCCGGGCGGTGAAGGCGCGCAGTTCCGCGGGGTCGAGCCGGTGGGCGGCGCGCCGCGCGGTGAAGTAGGCGGCGAGCTGCTCCTCCCCCCGGTGGGTGAAGGACGTCACCGCCGCGTCGTCGACGAGGTCGTGCGCCGACAGTGTCGCCTCGATCTCGGCCGGCTCGACGCGGAAGCCACGGATCTTGATCTGCCGGTCGGCGCGCCCCACGATCTCCAGGTCGCCCCCGGCCGTCCAGCCGCCCAGGTCACCCGTGCGGTACACGGGCCCCGCGTCCGGCGCCGACCCCGGCAGGGTCAGGAAACGCCTCCTGGTCTCGGCCTCGTCGGCCGGATAGCCCTGGGCGACCCCGGGGCCGCCGAGGTAGATCTCGCCGTGCCGTCCGGGCGGGACCGGGTTCAGCTCCTCGTCCAGCACGTGGACGACCGTCTCCGGCAGGGGCCGGCCGACGGGCGCGGGACCCTGCGGCGGGAGCGCCTCCGCGGTGATCTCCATGGTGCAGGAGGTGATCGTCGTCTCGGTCAGGCCGTAGGCGTTGACCAGCCGTGAGTCCGGCATCAGGCGCAGGGCGGTCCGGCAGTCCTCGGCGTACACCGCGCTGCCGCCCACGATGGTGAGCCGCACCGGCAGGCCGAGGGGGTCGCGGGCGAGTTCGGCGAGGAAGGCGCGCCAGTAGGGCGGGGTGAGGTCCATGACCGTCACGCCCAGCGAGACGAGCCGGGCGGGCAGCTCGCTCGGCGCCCAGTTGTACTCGGGCAGCACGAGCGTCGCTCCGTTGAGCAGGGTGTTGAGGATCTGCTCCACGGAGGTGTCGAAGGAGAGCGCGGCGAACTGGAGCACCCGGTCGTCCGGCCCGACGCCGTACCGCTCGTTCACGGTCCGGCACAGATGGCCGAGGGAGGCGTGGGAGACCCGCACGGCCTTCGGGGAGCCGGTGGACCCCGAGGTGTAGATGACGTAGGCGGTGTCCGAGGGCTCGACGGCGACCGGGGGCGGTCCGGCGGGCGGTCCCGCGGCGGCCGGCCCCTCCGGGTCGAGGGCCGTCACCGGCAGCCCGGCGAACCGGTGCGCGTGGTCGGGGCGGGTGACGGCGACCGCGCAGCCCGTCTCCTTGACGTAGGCGGCGATCCGGTCGTCGGGGACGCCGGGCTCCACCGGGAGGTAGGCCGCGCCCGCCTTGAGCGTCGCGAGGAACGACACGACCAGGTCGATCGACCGCTCCAGGTGGACCATGACCACCGAACCGCGCCCCACCGAGCGACTCCGCAGGCGGTGGGCGAACCGGTCCGCCCGCGCGTCGAGTTCGGCGTAGCTGATCCGGCGGCCGTCGTGCTCCACCGCCGTCGCCTCGCCACGGGCCGCTGCCACGGCGGCGAACCGGTCCTGTGCGTACGGCTTCCCGATGATGTCCATGAGTCCTCTCGTCCAGTGCGGGTGTGAGAACGCTGACTGTCCGTCCACGCACGGCGGCGCGGGACGGAATCGATGCCTGGGATCGCGCCGACCCGGGGCGGAGCGGGCTGGAGGCCGAGGCGCCGGTGTGCTGGTGTCGTTGGCTGACGGGCGGGATTCGAAAGGCGGAAGCCGCCGCGCCCGGCACGCCGAGGGCATGCGGACACGGCTCGGCGGCCACAGCCGGAAAAGGGTCAGCCGGCGCTGGAAAAACGGATGGGTGAGTTCAGCGGCCGTGCGGTCGATAGCGCGGCTACGCCGTCACACGCGGCAATCTGTGGACGCGATCGGTATCTGCATCATCGATGTCTCCATCGTTGCCGTCCCCCATCTCCAACCGAACGTCAGTTGCTCTGCCCGGTACTCGACCCGGCGCCGACTGTGCTCTGTTGCGACCGTGCCGAGGAAACCCTACGGGGGTAGCCGTTGTCAACGGGGAAGATCGCTATTCCGTAGGGCGGAACAGTGCCGGGGGAGGGGGTCACTTGGGGAGAAAAGAGGCACCGAAGCCGCTCTCACCTGTGCCAGGGACACAACCGGGGATCAGGTAATCGAGCGGTAATCCGAGGGTTCACAACGGCACGGACAGCCTCCGTCTCCCTGGCCGAACACCTTGCTTCCCCTAGGGGGTATAGGTATAAGTGATGCGGCAGCCCGCGTATGTGCCACTGGCCGAGTCGGTCCGTAAGCGCACTCGCCCGGGACCGTCAATCCGCACGGGGGAGCGGCATTTGTGGAACCTTTCTGTTCGCTGTGCAGGCCAGGAGCGTCACGCCCCCCACAGCGAAATACCGGGACGATGTCGCCACCGGTGATCACCCGGACTTTCCCGCCCGGATAACCGGGATCAGCCGCGACATCCGGGTGTTCCGCCGCGATATCCGCGGTTCGGCTCCCGATGCCCGCACTTCGTGCGCCCGGCCGTTCCCGAAACCGCGAATCCCACGTCGACATCCGATCCGCCCGTTGTCCGGCCGCACCTGGAGAACGCCATGAGTCACCCTCCGTCCTGGGACGGATTGATCGAGGACCGTTTCCGCGCACAGGTCCGCGCCCGTCCCGTGTCCCCGGCGGTCGTCGCCGGGGACACGGTCCTGACCTACCGTCAGCTCCACCGGCGCGCGGCGACGGCCGCGGCCGGACTGCGCCGGCTGGGCGTGACCCGCGAGACCCCGGTCGGCCTGGCCTTCGACAGGTCCGCCGACTCCATCGTGGCGCTGCTCGCCGTCGTCCTCGCCGGCGGGGCCTACGTGCCCCTCGACCCGGCCCACCCCGCGGACCGCCTCGCCCGGATCACCGAAGCGGCGCGGCTGCGCCTGGTGGTCTGCCCCGACCGGGTCCGCGAGCGGTTCACGGCCCCCGGGCCGGCCACCACCCACGGCCTGGGGGAGCTGTCCCGCCTCGCCGCCGGCGACGGCGCCCCGGAGCCCGACGGCGCGTCGCCGCCCGCCCCCGCCGGGCGCTCACCGCTCGCCTACGTCATGTTCACCTCCGGCAGCACCGGACGGCCCAAGGGCGTGATGGTCGAACACCGCGGTGTGCTCCGGCTGGTCACGCACACCGACTACCTCGACTTCTCACCGCGGCAGCGCGTGCTCCAGGCCGCGTCGCTCGCCTTCGACGCGGCGACCTTCGAGATCTGGGGCGCCCTGCTGAACGGCGCCTCGCTACACGTCGTCGACCACGAGACGGCCGTCGTGCCCTGGCGCCTCGGACAGGCGCTGCGGGACGGCGGCATCACCCTGGCCTGGGTCACCGCCCCGCTCTTCCACCGTGTCGCGCGGGAGCACCCGGCCGCCTTCGGCTCCCTCACCACCCTGGTGACCGGCGGGGACGTCGTCTCCCCCGGACACGTGGCCCGCGTGCGCGCGGCCTGCCCGGACCTCACCGTCGTCAACGGCTACGGCCCCACCGAGAACACCACCTTCACCACCACCTTCCCGGTACCCGACGGCGTCCGGGGCCCGCTGCCGATCGGCCGGCCCCTGCCCGGCACCACCGTCCGGATCTGCGACGAGCGGGGCCGCCCGGTGCCCGCCGGCACCGTCGGCGAGCTGTACGTCGCCGGCGCCGGGCTCGCCCGCGGCTACCTGGCCGATCCCGCCCTGACCGAGCGCGCGTTCGTCACCCTGGACGGCGTGCGCCACTACCGCACCGGCGACCTGGTCCACGCCGACGGGGACGGGCTGCTGCACTTCCACGGCCGGCGGGACGACCAGGTCAAGATCCGCGGGCACCTGGTGGAACCGGCCGAGGTCAACGCCGCGCTGCTGGCCCTGCCCGGCGTGACCGACGCGTACACCCGCGTCATGGGGGAGCCCGGCGGGGAACGCTCCCTGACCGCGTACGTGGTCGCACCCGACGAGGAGGCCGCGGTGATCCGCCGCCGGCTGCGCGAGCGGCTGCCCGGCTACCTCTGCCCCGACCGGTTCGTCCGGCTGGACCGGCTGCCGCTGAGCGCGAACGGCAAGGTCGACCGGCACGCCCTGCCCGTACCGCCGGACGAACCCGCCCCACGGGCACGGCGGCGCGAACCGACCGACGGTGAACAGGAGCTGGCCCGGCTCTGGGCGGACGTCCTGGAACTGGACGCCGCGGACCTCGGACCCGACGCCGACTTCTTCCTGCTGGGCGGCGATTCGCTGCGGCTCGGCGTGCTCCTGGGCCGGCTCCAGCGCGACGCGTCCGTGCGGCTCGGCTACGCCGAGGCGTTCGCCGCGCCCACCCTCGACGCGATGGCACGCGCCGTGGCGACGGCCGCCCCCGCCCCCGCGGACGACCTCCCCGGCCCGGCCCCCGGCCCGGCCCCCCTCCACCCCGCCCAGCAGGGCCTGTTCGCCGTCTGGCAGGCGGAACCCGACTCCCTCGCCTACAACGTCCCCGTCGCGGTGGAACTCACCGGGCCGCTCGATGCCGGGCGGCTCAGGGACGCGCTCACCTCGGTCGTCGCCCACGAAGAGGCACTGCGGATGCGGTTCACCGTCGACGGCACCGGCGTACGGCAGGAACCGGCGGCACCCGGCGCACCGGAGTTCACCTTCCTGGACGCGCCCGACGAAGCCGCCGTCACCGGGTTCGTACGCCCCTTCGCGCCCGACCGGCCCGACGGCTCCCCGCTGCTGCGCGCCCTGCTCGTACGCACCGGAGCCGAGGACCGGCACGAGCTGTACCTCGACACCCACCACATCGTCTTCGACGGCGTCTCGCTGCGACTGCTCCTGACGCGGCTCCTGGCCGCGTACGGCGGCGAGGAGCCGCCCGAGCGGGCCGCCGGCTACCGCACGGCGGCCCGCTGGGCCCGCGAACGCGCGGACCGGGGCGCCGACGCCGACCACGAGGACTACTGGCTGCGCCAATTGTCGGACGTGCCGACCGAACCCGTGCTGCCCGTCGACCGCCCCCGCGGGGCCCACCGGGCCGCCCGGGGCGCCGTGACGAGCGCCGTGCTGGACGCCGGCCGCCACGCCGCGGTCCGGACGGCCGCCCGACGCCACCGCACCACACCGTTCGGCGTGCTGTTCGCCGCCTGGGCCGCCGCGCTGGCCCGGCTCTCCGGACGCACCGACTTCGTCGTGGGAACCCCCACCAGCGGCCGGACCCGCCCCGAATTCGCCGACGTCGTGGGCATGTTCGTCAACACGGCCTGTCTGCGGGTGCGGCTCACCGAGGACACCACGCTGGACGCGCTGGTGGCCCAGGCGGACCGGCTCGCCATCGGGGCCCTGTCTCACCAGGGACCGCCGTACCCGCGACTGGCACGACGGCTCGGAATGCCGCCCGACCCCGGCCGCAACCCGCTGTTCGACGTGCTGTTCGCCCTCCAGGACATCGACTTCCACGTCCTGCGCGGCGCCGGCCTGATCGCGCGCACCCGGCTGCTGAACCCGGGCACCACCCGGTTCGACCTCAACCTCCAGGCGTACCCGGGGCCCGACGGACTCCGGCTGGACCTGGAGTACGCCACCGACCTCTACGACCACGCGTCCGCCGCCCTGCTCCTCGGCGAGTACCGGACGGCCCTGGACGACCTGCTCACCGATCCCACGGCCCCGGTGCGCCGGGCGTACACCGCGACACCGGCCGCGCGACTGCCCGACTTCGACCTCTGACCGCCGTGCCCACGACGCAGACGAAGGACACCATGACCACCCCGTTCCAGCTCAGCCGGGCCTTGCAGACCCACCCGGAGCAGGCCGAGTACTGGCGGTCCCGCCTCGCCGCCTGGGAACAGCCGACGCTGCTGCCGCGCGACTTCCTCACCCACACCCCGGACCCGGCCCACAACCGGGTCGTCGTCCCACTGCCCGCCGACCGCGCGGCCCGCTGCCGGGAGCTGACCCGGGACCGGTCCGCCCTGGCCCACGTGCTGACCGGCGCCGTCCTCGCGCTGCTGGCGGCCCGGGCCACCGACACCACACGGGTCCAGGTCGTCACCGGCCACACGGACCCCGGCACCGGACGGGCGACCGCCTTCCCGCTGGGCCTGACCGTCACCCGCGACGGCACGCTGCGCACCCTGCTCGGCGCCGCGCGCGCGGCCTACCAGGAGGCGACCGGGCACCTCGACATCCCGGTGGGGCACCTGCTGCGGACCGAGGGCCGCTTCCCCACCGACCTCGCGGCCGGCGCCGACGGCGAACTGCCCGCCGCGGAGGCCGACCGCGCCGGGTGCGTCCTCCAGTGGGACGTACGGCTGCGCGCGGCACGGCCGCGGCTCGTCCTGCGCTACCGGACCGACCTGTTCACCCGGGCCACCGCCGTCCGGCTGGCCGGCGCCTACGTCCGGCTGCTGACCGCCACCACCCGGGAGCCGGACGCCCCCTTCGGCCCCCTCCTCGACGCCGACCCCGCCGAACGCGAGGCGATCGACCGCTTCAACGCCACCGCGGCGGACCTGCCCGCCGACGCGACCCTGCACGGCTTCCTCACCGGCCAGGCGGCCCGGACCCCCGAGCGGATCGCGATCCGCGACGACGGCACCACCTACGCCGAACTCGACCGGCGGACCGACCGGCTCGCCCACCGGCTGCGGGAGGCCGGGGTGCGGCCGGGCACGATCGTCGGCGTCTGCCTGCCCCGCGGCCCGCTCGCGCTCACCGCGGTCTACGCCGTGCTCAAGGCCGGCGGGGCCTACCTGCCCATCGACCCGACGCTCCCCGCCAACCGCGTGGCCCACCTAATGGAAGACAGCGCGGCACAGGTCGTGGTCGGCGACCCGGCGGCCCGCGCGGCACTGCCGTTCACCGGCACCTTCGTGGACGCCACCGCGCCCGGCGCCCTCGACGGCGACGCGCCGGCCCCCGCGGACGGCGCCGGCCCGGACGACCTCTGCTACGTCATCTACACCTCGGGCTCCACCGGACGCCCCAAGGGTGTGATGCTGGAGCACCGCGCCGTCGTCAACCGGCTGGTGTGGATGCAGCGCGCGTACCCGCTGACCGAGGACGACGTCGTCCTGCACAAGACGCCGTTCACCTTCGACGTCTCCGTGTGGGAGATCTTCTGGTGGGCACTGGCCGGGGCCTCCGTGTGCACCCTGCCGCCGGGCCGGGAGCGGGACCCGGCGGCCCTGGTCGCCCGTATCGCCGAACACCGGGTCACCACCACGCACTTCGTGCCGTCCATGCTCCAGGCGTTCCTCCACTACGTCGCGGAGGACAGCGCCGCACTGGCCACGCTGCGCCGGGTGTTCGCCAGCGGCGAGGCGCTGGGCACCCCGCACGCCCTGCGCTTCGCGGAACTGCTCACCGAGCCGTACGGCACCTCGCTCGTCAACCTCTACGGCCCCACGGAGGCCGCGGTCGACGTGACGCACTTCCCCTGCGCGGACACCGACCCGCGCCGGCCCGTCCCGCTGGGCCGCCCCATCGACAACCTGCTGCTGCGGGTGCGGACCCGCGCCGGCACCACCGCCCCCATCGGCACCCCGGGCGAGCTGTGCGTCGGCGGCGCCGGCCTGGCCCGCGGCTACCTCGGCTCGCCCGAACTGACCGCCGAGCGTTTCACCGAGGACCCGGAACTCCCCGGCGGCCGGATCTACCGGACCGGAGACCTGGCCCGCTGGCTGCCGGACGGCACGCTGGAGTACCTGGGCCGGCTCGACACCCAGATCAAGATCCGCGGCTACCGCGTCGAACCCGCCGAGATCGAGCACGTCGCCGAGGGCACACCCGGCGTCACCGCCTGCGCCGTCGTCGCGGTCGCCGACCCCGCGGGCCACCGCCGGCTGTGCGCCTACGTCGTCCCCGGCGACGGCTACGACGAGGAGGCGCTGCGCGACCGGCTGGCGACCGAACTGCCCCCGTACATGGTCCCGGGCACCGTCGTCACCGTGCCCGCGATCCCCACCACCCACAACGGCAAGCGGGACACGGCGGCCCTCCCGCCGCCCCGGCCCGCCGCCCCCCGCACACGGCGGCGCGCACCCGCCGGCGAGACGGCCGTCCGGCTCGCGGACATCTGGGCCCGGGTGCTGGGCGTCCGGGACATCGGACTCGACGACAACTTCTTCGCCCTCGGCGGCGACTCGATCATGATGGTGCGGGTGCTCGCCGAAGCCCGCCGCGCCGGGCTCGACTTCTCCTTCCAGGACCTGTTCGCCCATCCCACGCTCGCCGCGCTGGAACCCCGCGTCCGGCGGGAGGGTCAGGACCCCGGCGCCACCCGCCCGCTCGCCCTGCTCGCCCCCGCCGACGTACCGCGCCTGCCCCCCGACGCGCAGGACGCCTACCCCCTCTCCGCCCTCCAGACCGGTCTGCTGTACGAGGTCGAACTGACCGGGCACCGCCCGGGGCTCTACCACGACATCGTCAGCTTCCGCGTCCCCGAGCCGCCGGACCCGGAGGCGTTCCGCGCCGCCGCCGCCCTGGTGGCCGCCCGCCACCCCATGCTCCGCACCTCGCTCCACGTCTCCGGCTACAGCCAACCCGTGCAGATCGTGCACGGTGACACCCCCGACCCGGTCGAGGTCACCGACCTGTCCCACCTGGACGAGGCGGCACGGGAACGCGCCCTGGACGACCACTACGCCCGTGAACTCGCCCGCGGCTTCCGGCCGGAGACGGGCGGCCTGGTCCGCGTCGCCCTGCACCTGCTGGGCGAGCAGGGGTACCAGTACAGCCTCAGTTACCACGCGGCGGCGCTGGACGGCTGGAGCGTCAGCGTCGTGCACCACGACCTGTTCGCCGCCTACCTGGCGCTGCGCGCCGGCCGCGCCCCGAGCCTCACCCCGCTCGGCACCGGCTACCAGGACTTCGTACGGCTGGAGCGCGAAGCGGCCGCATCCGCGGCGAGCCGGGCCTTCTGGGACGACCTCCTCGACGGCCACGAGGGCGGCCGGCTGCCCCGCCTGCCCGGCGCGGCCGGCACCGACGGCGTCGCCCAGCACGACGTCCCGCTGCCGGACGGCGTCCCCGCCGGCGTGACCCGGGTGGCCGGGCAGCTGAACGTCCCCGTGAAATCCGTGCTGATGGCCGCCCACCTGGCCGTGCTGGCCCTGGTCACCGGCACGGACGACGTCCTCACCGGATACGAGCACAGCGGCCGGCCCGAGACCGCCGACGGGGACCGCGTCACCGGCCTGTTCCTCAACACCGTCCCGTTCCGCGTCCGCGTCGGCGACGGCAGCTGGGCGGACCTGGTGCGCGCCGCCTACCGAGCGGAGACCGCGCTGCTGCCGCACCGGCGGTACCCGATGAGCGAGATGAAACGGCACCGCTCCACCCGGGAACCGCTCTTCGAGGCCGTCTTCAACTTCACGCACTTCCACGTCCTGGACGAGCTGCGCCGCGAGCACGGACTGCGGCTGGAGCGCGGCCGGGTGGCCAGCGAGACCGAGTTCCCCTTCCGCGCGGAGTTCTGGCAGGACGCCTTCACGGGCACCGTGGCGCTGTCCCTGCACCACCACCCCGGCGAGTTCCCGCCCGAGCAGATCCAGCGGATCGCCGGCTACTACCGGCGCGCCCTGGAACTGCTGGTCACCGACCCCGACGCCGGGGTCCGGGACGTCAGCCTGCTCGGCGGCCCGGAACGCGCGCTGCTGGCGGACTTCGCCGGCCCGGCGCGCGAGCTGCCCCCGGGCGGTCTGCTCGGGCTGTTCGCGGCCCAGGTGGCCGCCCGGCCGCGGACGACCGCCGTCCAGCACGGCACCCACACCCTGGACTACCGGGAGCTGGACGACCGGTCCGCCCGGCTGGCGGCCCGGCTGGCGGCGGCCGGGGTACGACCGGGCGACGTGGTCGCCGTGCCGATGGACCGCGGCATCCCCTGGGCCGTCACCGTCCTCGCCGTGCTGCGGCTCGGCGCCGTGTACCTGCCGCAGGACCCCGGCGACCCCGCCGAGCGGCTGCGCGCCATGCTGACCCGGTCCGCGTGCCGGCACGTGCTGACCACCGCCGGGCACCGGGACACCCTGGAGCGCGCCCTCGCCGCGGCGGACGGGACCGGACCGGCGGTGCTGGACTACGCGGAGCCGGCGGACGGGGACGATGACCCGGCTCCCGCCCGCCCGGCTGTCCCCGGGCCCGCCCCGGCTCCCGCCGACCCCGCCTACCTGATCTTCACCTCCGGCTCCACCGGCGAGCCCAAGGGGGCGCTCGTCCACCACCGGGGCATGCTCAACCACCTCCTCGCCAAGACCGACGCGCTGCGCCTGACCGGGGACGACGTGGTCGCGCAGGTGGCCACCCAGTGCTTCGACATCTCCGTCTGGCAACTGCTCGCGGCGTGGCTGGTGGGCGGGCGCACCGTGATCTACGGCGCCGACGTGGTCACCGACCTGCCCGCCTTCGCGCAGGCGCTCCAGGACGACGCGGTCAGCGTGCTGGAGGTGGTGCCATCGTTCCTGGACGCCCTGCTCGGCGAGTTGGACCTGCGGCCCCGCGAACTGACCGCGCTGCGCTGGAACCTGGTCACCGGCGAGGCCTTCCCGCCCGCGCTGAGCCGCCGCTGGTTCGACCGGTACGACGTGCCGATGGTCAACGCCTACGGGCCGACCGAGACCTCCGATGACGTCACCCACCACATCCTCACGGCACCGGCCACCGGGAAACGGGTGCCCGTCGGCCGGCCGATCGCCAACACCGGCATCCACGTCGTCGGCCCCGACGGACGGCACGTGCCCGTCGGCACCTACGGCGAGATCCTGGTCACCGGCACCGCCGTGGGCCTCGGCTATCTGAACGACCCCGAACGCACCGCCCGGGCGTTCGTGCCGAACACCCTCGACGACACCTCGGCGGTGCTCTACCGCACCGGCGACATCGGCCGCTGGCTGCCCGGCGGGGTGCTGGACTGCGCGGGGCGCCGCGACCACCAGACCAAGGTGCGCGGGCACCGCGTCGAACCGGGCGAGGTGGAGGGCGCGCTGGCCCGGGTGCCGGGCGTGGACCACGCCGTGGTCCTGCCGCGCCGCGACGGCGGCCGGGACCTGCTCGCGGCCTGGTACACCGGCACCGCCGACCCCCGGCCGGAGGCGCTCCGCGCCGCGCTGGCCCGGTTCCTGCCCCGGTACCTGCTGCCGGACGTGTTCGAGCGGCTGGACGCCTTCCCGGTCACCCGCAACGGCAAGGTGGACCGCGCCGCCCTCGGCCGCCGGCCGCTCGACACGGCCGTACGCCCGGCCGCGCCGCCACCGGAGAACGAGGCCGAGGCCGGCATGACGGCGGCCTTCGCGGACGTCCTCGGCCTGCCCGTGGACCGCGTGGGCGTCACCGACAGCTTCTTCGACCTGGGCGGGCACTCGCTGGCCGCGATGCGCCTGGCGGCCCGGCTGCCCGGCGGACTCACCCTGCGCGACGTCGTCGCCCACCCGACCGCCCGCGCCCTGGCCCGCCGCGCCCCCCACCCGACGGCCCCGGACCGCGCCGGGGAGCCCCTGACCGACCTGACCGGCCTGACCGGCCTGACGGTGAACGCCGGACCGGGGCCCGACGGCCCGCCCGCCACCGTCGTGTGCTTCCCCTTCGCGGGCGGCACCCCGGCCAGTTACCTCGAACTCACCCGGGCCCTGCACCGGACCGGCGCCCCGGTCCGTGTCCTCGCCGCCGACTACGCCGGCACCGGGCCCGCCGGGCTGGCGGCCCTGCTCGCCGGACGCGCCGAGGGACCCCTGGTCCTGCTCGGCCACTCGGCCGGCGCGGCACCGGCCCTGGACACGGCCTTCGCGCTGCGCGCGGCCGGCCGCGCACCCGACCACGTCTTCCTGGTGGCGTCCGTGCCGCGCGCCGACGCCCCGGGCGACCCGCGCGAGCACCTGGGCCGCACCGACGAGGAGGTGCTGGACTGGCTGGCGCGGAACGCCGGTCCGGACGCGGTGACCGCGCTCCCGGCGGACCGGCGGCACCGGCTCGCCGAGGACTTCCGGCAGGACACGGCGGCCGCCGCGCGGTCCTGGGCCCGGCTGTCCGCGCTGCCACCTCAGGCCGTGCTGGACGGTCCGGTCACCCTGCTGCTCGCGGACGACGACCCGCTGACCCGCGACCACGCGCAGCACGCCCACCGCTGGGCTCGCTTCACCGGTGCCTTCACGCTGAGCCCCGTCGCGCACGGCGGCCACCACCTCAACGCGACCCGGCCCGACCTGCTGGCGGAGCAGGTGCGGAAGGCGGTGGGGCCGTGAGGGCCCGGTGGGCCCACGAGCTGGGCTGGGGCCACGCCTTCCTCGAACTCCCCGGCTTCGCACCGGACTTCTCCACCTACCTGAAGCTCGAGGGACTCAACCCGGCGGGCTCCGTCAAGCTCAAGACGGCCCGCGCGATGGTCGAGCACGCCGAGACGGACGGCGTGCTCAAACCCGGCTCCCGGCTGATCGAGTCGACCTCCGGCAACCTCGGCATCGCCCTGGCCTCGGTCTGCGCCGCCAAGGGCCACCGGCTCACCCTCGTCACCGACCCGAACGCCACCGAGCACAGCGTGCGCTGCATGCGGGCGCTGGGCGCCGAGGTGGTCGTGGTCACCGCCCGGGACCCGGGCGGGGGCTTCTTGCAGAGCCGGATCGAGCTGATCCACCGGGTGCTGGCGCGGGACCCCTCGGTCGTGTGGCTGAACCAGTACACCAACCCGGCCAACCCCGGGGCACACCTGGACAGCACCGCCGTGGAGATCTTCGAGGGGTTCGGCGAGCCCGACTGGCTGTTCATCGGCACCGGCACCGGCGGCACCCTGATGGGGGTGGTCGAGTACGCGCGCCGGACGCGGGCGGCGACCCGGATCGTGGCCGTCGACACCCTCGGCTCGGTCACCTTCGGCGGGGCGCCCGGCCGACGCTGGATCCCGGGTCTCGGGGCCAGCAGACGGCCGGAGATCTTCGAGGACGACGGCTCCTTCGCCAAGGTGCTGGTCGAGGAGCGGGAGACGGTGCTGATGTGCCGTCGGCTGGCCCGCTCCCACGGTGTGCTGCTGGGCGGCTCCTCGGGCACCGTGCTGGCCGCGGTCCGGGCCGTGCGCGACTCGATCCGCCCCGGCAGCACCGTCCTCGCCATCGCCCCCGACCTGGGCGACCGGTACCTGGACTCCGTGTACGACGACGACTGGGTCACCGCGCGCTTCGGCGCGGCCACCGCCGCCGCCACGCCCGCGCGGCACGACACCGGCATGACGAAAGGACATCGATGACGGTTTTCTCCGTCCTCACCGGCAAGGACGTCGACGCGTTGCTGGCCGGGCGGGAACAGGACGTGATCACCCGGGTGCGCGCCGCCTACCTGGCACACGACGAGGGCGACAGCGTCAACCCGGACAGCTGCTTCCTGCGCTTCCCCGAGAAGCCGGACTCCCGCATCATCGCGTTGCCCGCCTACCTCGGCGGCGAGGTGAACACGGCCGGCGTCAAGTGGATCAGCAGCTTCCCCGCCAACGTGGCCCGGGGCGAGCCGCGCGCCTCGGCGGTGCTGGTCCTCAACGACTACGACACCGGACGCCCGCTCGCCCTGCTGGAGGCCGCCGGCATCAGCGCCGTGCGCACCGCCGCCTCGGCCGCCCTCGCCGCCACCACCCTCGCCGCGGCCCCGCCCGGCACGCTCGGCGTGGTGGGCGGCGGTGTGATCGCCCGCACGGTCTGCCAGTACCTGTACGCGGCCGGCGTCCAGCCCGCCGAGGTCCGCTGCCACGACCTCGACCCCGCGTCCGCCGCCGCCCTGACGGGCCACCTCCGCGACCGGTACGCGACCACCGCCCGGGAGACGGACCTGGCCGCCGCCCTCGACTGCGACCTCGTGCTGTTCGCCACCACCGCGCTGGCCCCTTACGTGCCGCCCGCCCACCGCTTCCGCCCCGGCCAGCTGGTGCTGAACATCTCGCTGCGCGACCTGGCGCCGCGGACCCTGCTCGCCGCCGACAACGTCCTCGACGACGTCGAGCACTGCCTGAAGGCCGACACCTCACCGCACCTGGCCGAACAGCTCACCGGCACACGCGACTTCGTGACCGGGACCCTGGCCGGGGTGCTGCGCGGCCGGGTGGCCCCCGACGCCGGCCGGCCCACCGTGTTCTCGCCCTTCGGGCTCGGCGTCCTCGACCTGGCCGTCGGCCACTGGCTGTACGAGAGGGCGCTCAAGGAGGACCGGCTGGTGCGGCTGCCCGACTTCTTCTCGCAGACGCGCCGGTGGTGAGCGAGGAGAAGGCCGCGCCGCGCGAGGACGCGGACCCCGGGGCGGACCCGGAGGCCGGCCCGGCACTGACCCGCCGTCAGCTCACCGCGCTGGTCGTGGCCCGCGCGGCGAGCAGCGCGGGCTTCTTCGCGGTCCTGCCCTACCTCGGGCTGTGGCTGACGGACGACCGGGGGCTGTCCGGCGCCGCCGCCGGTCTCGTGGTGGGCGGCTCGATCCTGGCCAACCGCGCGGGCGGGGCGCTGCTGGTGCCGCTCATCCACCGGCTGGGGCTCAAGACCTCGGTCGGCGCCGGCTACCTGGGCGCGGTCGCGGTGTTCGCCGTGCTCGGGCTGGGCCTCACCCTGTCCACATACGGCTGGCTGGTGCTCGCCGCGCTGGTCGGCCTGTGCCTGGCGATGGCGACCACGGCGATGAAGGCGCAGGTCGCCGCCTTCCCGGCGGACCAGCGGCTGCGCGGCTTCGGCTACCTCAACATGGCGGTCAACGCCGGCTCGGCCGTGGGACCGGTGATCGGCGGGCAGCTGCTGGAGTGGCACGCCGACCGGCTGCCCCTGTCCGCCGCGCTGCTGGACCTGGTGGCGCTGGCCGTCGTACCCGCGCTGCCCGGGGCGTGGGGCGCCTCCGGCCGCACCGGCGCGGCGGCGCCGGCCAGTGCCACCCGGGGGCGCCGGGTGCCCGGCCGGCGGTTCGTCGCCTTCACCGTCCTGGTCTGCGGCACCTGGGTGGCGTACGCGCAGGTCTTCGACGTGCTGCCCGCCTACCTGGGGGACGCGGTCGGCGCCCGGGACCTCGGCCTGGTGTTCACCCTGAACGCCGTGCTCGTGGTGGCCCTCCAGGTCCCGGTGTCCGCCCTGTCGCGCCGGCTGCTGGACGGGCCGCGGGCCGGCTTCGGCCCGCTCTGCCTGGCGGCCAACGCCGTCCTCGGGCTCGCGGTCGTGCTGTTCGCCCTCGGCCGCTCGGCCGGACTCGGCCTGATCGTCGCGGCGATGGTCCTGTTCACCCTGTCCGAGCTGGTGTGGAGCCCGCTGTACGACACCCGGGTCGGCGAACACCGCGGGGAGCTGTCCACCACGGCCGCGTACGCCCTGGCGGGTGTGGCCTGGGGGACGGCCGAGTCGGCCGGCGCCTGGCTGGGAACGCTCCTGGTCGTCCACCGCTCCGGACAGGACGCGCCGACCGGCACGGCGGCCCTGCCGTACTGGGGCGGCGCCGCGCTGGCCCTGCTCACCGGCCTGGCCCTGTCCCGGGGCGGCCGGGTCTCGTCGGAGAGACCGCGCGGCGGTCAGGAAGGGAATGTCCATGACGTGGATGTGTCTGCTCGGACCTAGCCCCGGGGGAGCCAGGGCGATCGCCCTGCACGGCCACCGGCCGGTGGTGCTGGTCCCACCCGGCACGGGTGTGCCCCCCGAGGTCGCGGCGCACGCCGAACGCGTCGTCTTCTGCCCGATCACCGAGCACGACGCGGTACGGGCCGCCGTGGACCGGTTGGCGACCGAGCTGGGCCCGCCGCGCCTGGTGCTCTCCTTCACCGAGTTCGCCCAGGAGGTCTGCGCCCGGGTCGCCACGGACCTCGGCCTGCCCTCGGTGACACCCGAGGCGGCGGCGCGGGCGCGTGACAAGGCCGCCATGCGGAGCCTGCTCGCCGCCACCCCGTACGCCTGGCCGTACGCCGCCGGCACCCCGGACGAGATCGCCGCCGCCGTACGCGCCGAACCCGACGGCGTCCGCTGGATCGTCAAGCCGAACGACGGCGCGGGCAGCGCCGGGGTCACCGCCCTGGAGTCGTACGCCGACCTCGACCGCTGGCGGGCCGGCGCCACCGCCCCGGGCGGCGCCGGGATCCCCCGCTACATCGCCGAACACGCGGCCCGAGGACCGGAGTTCAGTGTGGAGGCGGTGAGCGCGGACGGGGTGCACGGCATCCTGGCGATCACGGCGAAGCAGACGACGGGCAGCCCCGGGTTCGTGGAGACCGGGCACGTCGTGCCGGCCCCGCTGGCCGGTACCGACGCCACCCGGCTGGAGGACGCCACGCGGTGCGTCCTGGACCGGCTGGGCATCCGGTACGGGGCCAGCCACACCGAGCTGCGGCTGGACCCGGTGCACGGCCCGGTCGTGATCGAGACGCACACCCGGGTCGGCGGCGACTGCATCCCGGAACTGGTCGAACTCGTCACGGGCCGGGACCAGTACGAGCGCGCGACCGCCGCCCTGCTGGGCACCGCGCCCGCGCTCACGGCGGCCCCGGCCGCCGCGGCGGCGGCGATCGGGTTCCTGGTCCCCCCGGCACCCGGTACGCTCACCACGCTCTCCGTCACCCCCGTGCCGGGCATCCTGCGCTGGTTCTTCGACCGCGTGCCCGGCCAGGACCTCGCCCGGCTCCGCTCCTCCGGGGACCGCGTCGGTTACGCCATAGCCCTCGGCGCGACACCCGCGGAGGCGGCGGAGCGGGTCGCCAAGGCGACCGCCGGAGTCCACCTCCGGACCGAGCCGACCGCCCACCCGGAATGACGCACGGCAGCAGAAAGGCACTACATGTTCGACGACCTGGACGACCTCGATGTCCGCGCGCTGCACCGCCGCCCGGGGGCCAAGTGGAGCCGGGCGGAGCCGGACGTGCTCCCGGCCTGGATCGCGGAGATGGACTTCCCGCCGGCCCCCGCGGTGCGTGAGGCCCTGCTGCGGTGCGTGGAGAACGACCTCGGGTATCCGTCCTGGGACGGGCGGCCCGAGGAGATCCCGCTGCGGGCCGCGTTCGCCGAGCGCATGCGCGAGCGTCACGGCTGGGCGCCCGACCCCGCCTGGGTACGGGAGTTCACCGACGTCAACCAGGGCCTCCAGGCCGTGCTGAACGTCGCCACGCGGCCGGGGGACGGGGTCGTGGTGCACACCCCGACCTACCCGCCGTTCCTGGAGACGATCGCGAGCATGGGGCGGCGCCTGCACGCGGTGCCCTACACGGCGGACGGCGACGGCTGGACCTTCGACACGGACCGGCTCGACCGGGAGCTGGGGGAGGGCTCCTCCCGGGTGCTGCTGCTGGTCAACCCGCACAATCCGACGGGGCGGGTGCTCTGCCGCGAGGAGCTGGAGGCGCTGGCCGGGCTCGCGCTGCGCCACGATCTGCTGGTCGTCGCGGACGAGATCCACGCCGATCTGGTCCACGAACCCCACCGGCATATCCCGTTCGCCTCCCTGTCGGCCGAGGTGGCCGCGCGCACGGTGACCCTGACCTCGGCCACCAAGGCGTTCAACGTGCCGGGGGCGCGCTGCGCGGTCGCCCATGTCGGCCCGGCCGAGGTGCGCGAGGCGCTGGCCCACCCCACCCACCTGTACGGCGAACCGAACACCTTCGGCGTCGCCGCCACACTCGCCGCCTGGCGGGAGGGGGACGGCTGGCTGGCGCGGCTGAAGCCGGTGCTGGCGCGCAACGCCGCCCTGGTCCGCGACCGGCTCCCGGCCGGCGTCGGCTACCGGGTCCCGCAGGCCACGTTCCTCGCCTGGCTGGACTGCCGCGGCCTGGACCTGGACCCCGACCCGCACACGTTCTTCCTGGACAAGGCACGGGTCCTGCTCAACGACGGCCGCACCTTCGGACCGGGCGGCGAGGGATTCGTACGCCTGAACTTCGCGACGTCCGAGGCGATCCTGGAGGACATCCTGCGCCGCGTCCGCCGGTCCCTGGACTGACACCGGCCCGGGGCGGGCGGCCGGACGAGGCCGGGACGCACCACGACGGCGGGGCGGACCACGTGGTCCGCCCCGCCGTCGGCCGTGGTTCAGGCGGCGGCCCGGAACCGGCGCAGCCGGAGGCTGTTGCTGACGACGAACACCGACGAGAACGCCATCGCGCCACCGGCGATCATGGGGTTGAGCAGCCCGCTCGCGGCGAGCGGCAGGGCGGCGACGTTGTAGGCGAACGCCCAGAAGAGGTTGCCCTTGATGGTGCCGAGGGTGCGCCGGGCGAGCCGGATGGCGTCGGCGGCGACGCGCAGGTCGCCCCGGACCAGGGTGAGGTCGCCCGCCTCCATGGCCGCGTCCGTGCCGGTGCCCATGGCCAGGCCCAGGTCGGCCCGGGCCAGCGCGGCGGCGTCGTTGACGCCGTCCCCGACCATGGCGACCGCGTGTCCCTCGGCCTGGAGACGCTTGACCACGGCCACCTTGTCCTCGGGCATGACCTCCGCGATCACCTGGTCGATGCCCGCCTCGGCGGCCACGGCCCGGGCGACGGTCTCGTTGTCCCCGGTGAGCAGGACGGGGGTCAGACCGAGCGCGCGCAGCCGGGTCACGGCCTCGGCGCTGGTCTCCTTGATGGCGTCGGCGACCTCCAGCACCGCGCGCGGCCTGCCGTCCCAGGCCACCGTGATGACCGTGCGGCCCGCGGCCTCGGCCTCGGCGCCGGCCCGCGCCAGCCCGGCGGGCAGCTCCATGGACCGCTCGGCGAGCAGCTTGCGCCGGCCCACGACGACGCGGTGCCCGTCCACGACGCCCTCGACGCCGAGCCCCGGCAGGTTCCGGAAGTCCTCCGGGACCGGCAGCGTGCCGACGCGGTCGGCGGCCCCGGTGGCGACGGCCTGCGCGATGGGGTGTTCGGAGGCGTGTTCCAGGGCGCCCGCCAGACGCAGCACCTCGCGCTCGTCCTCGCCCTCGGCCGGGCGCACGGCCAGCAGGCTCATCCGGCCGGTGGTGACGGTGCCGGTCTTGTCCAGGACGATGGTGTCGACCTTCCGGGTGCTCTCCAGCACCTCCGGCCCCTTGATGAGGATGCCGAGCTGGGCGCCGCGGCCGGTGCCGACCAGCAGGGCGGTCGGGGTGGCCAGGCCCAGGGCGCACGGGCAGGCGATGATGAGCACCGCCACGGCGGCGGTGAACGCGGCGGTGGCGCCGGCGCCGTTGCCGAGCCAGAAGCCCAGGGTGGCCACCGCCAGGGCGATGACGACGGGGACGAAGACGGCGGAGATCCGGTCGGCGAGCCGCTGCGCGGCGGCCTTGCCGTTCTGCGCGTCCTCCACCATCCGCGCCATCCGGGCCAGTTGGGTGTCGGAGCCGACCCGGGTCGCCCGTACGACGAGCCGGCCGCCCGCGTTGAGGGTGGCGCCGGTGACGGCGTCGCCCTCGCCGACCTCGACGGGCACGGACTCGCCGGTCAGCATGGAGGCGTCGACCGCCGAACCACCCTCGACGACGGTGCCGTCCGTGGCGATCTTCTCCCCGGGCCGGACGACGAACCGGTCGCCCACGGCCAGGTCCTCGATCCGGATCCGCTCCTCGCCGCCCGCGCGCAGTACGGTGACGTCCTTGGCGCCCAGTTCCATCAGGGCCCGCAGCGCGGCGCCGGCCATGCGCTTGGAGCGCGCCTCGAAGTACCGTCCCGCGAGGATGTAGGCCGTGACGCCGGCCGCGGTCTCCAGGTAGAGGTTCCCGCCGCCGTCCGAGCGGGAGATGGTCAGCTCGAAGCCGTGGGTCATGCCGGGGGTTCCGGCCGAGCCGAAGAACAGCGCCCACAGGGACCACAGGAACGCGGCGGCGGTGCCGACCGAGATCAGGGTGTCCATGGTGACGGCGCCGTGCCGCAGGTTGGTGTAGGCCGCGCGGTGGAACGGCCAGGCGGCGTACGTGACCACGGGTGCCGTCAGGGTCAGGGAGAGCCACTGCCAGTAGTCGAACTGCCAGGCCGGGACCATGGCCAGGACGATGACCGGGACGGCCAGCGCCACGGCGGTGGTCAGGCGCTCGCGCAGTGTGCGCAGTTCGTCGTCCGCCCGGCCGCCGGCGTCGTCCGCTCCCGCCTCGGCCGGTACGGCGGGCGCGGGCGGGGCGGCGGTGTAGCCGACGGCTTCGACGGTGGCGATCAGGTCCGCCACCCGGAGCGCGCCGGAGTAGGTGATCCTCGCCTTCTCGGTGGCGTAGTTGACGGTGGCCTCGACCCCCTCCATGCGGTTGAGCTTCTTCTCGATACGGGCGGCGCAGGAGGCACAGGTCATCCCGCCGATGTTCAGTTCGACTCGGGCGAGGTCCGGGGTGGTTGTTGCCATCATGCTCCTCGGCGGGGGAGTGCGGGCCGGCGAACCAGGAGGCGACCGCGGGCTGTCTGTATACCCCTACGGGGTATCGGTGTACCCATGTATACCGTCGTCGCCGGAGGGAGGCAAGGCCGGGGAGGGCGTGGGCCGTATGCAGCCGGGGGGTATGCGCCCGGGAGGCGCCACCGCGCCCCGGAGCCGGACCGAGCCGCCCCGCCGGGCCCGCATATGCGCATGTCGCGCGGGGCGTTGCCGGTCGGCGGCGGGTGGTTTATACCGGCCGAGGGTATCTTTTCCGGAGGGAGCCCGCCGTGCCGTGGGGCGCCTTCGGGAGCGGGAAGGGATGCGGAGTCATGTCGGGGCAGAAGAAGCACAAGGATGACGTGATGATGCGACTCCGTCGCATCGAGGGTCAGGTGCGGGGATTGCAGCGCCTGGTGGCGGAGGACACGTACTGCATCGACGTCCTCACCCAGGTGTCGGCGGTGACCCGCGCCTTGCAGTCGTTCGCCCTCCAGATGCTCGACGAGCACATGGCCACCTGTGTGAGCAACGCGGTGGCGGAGGGCGGCGAGGAGCGGGAGCAGAAGCTGAAGGAGGCGTCCGACGCGATCGCGCGCCTGGTGCGCTCCTGATCACCGGCACCCCCGCCCGGGCGGGGGTGCCCATGCAGGCCCCTCCGCGCCGGGTGCCGGAGCGGACGGGACCGTCAGGGCAGCGCGCGGCACAGCAGAGCCGCGGGGCCGGGGCGGCTGCCCACCCGGGTCGTGAACGCGATGCCCGCGGCGTACTCGTCCGTGGCGCACTGCCCCTTGACGGCGCCGTACGCGAAGTCACCGCCGGGCGCCCCGGCGGGGCGGTCGTCGGACCGGTCGAACCACACCGTGCGCCCGGAGCCCGGCAGCGCGGTCCGGGCCGGGACGCACAGTGCCGACGAGACCCGTGCGCCGCGCAGCCCGTAGCCGATGAGGAACTCGTCTGCCGGGCACTGGTACTTGGTGTAGCCGGACGCCCAGTCGCCGCCCGCCGGGACGCCGCGCTCGTCGCCGACCACCGTCTGGCGGGTCCCGGCGGCGCGCAGGTCGCCCGCTCCGGCGTCGGTGCACAGGCCGCGCCCGCCGGTGTGGCTCAGCCCGGCCAGCCGCGTCCCGTCGGGGCAGGCCGCCTTGTACGCTCCCGGGTCCCAGTCCCCGGTGGCGCGTACCCGCCGTGATGCCACGGCGTCGCCGTGGTCGGGCTTGAGCATCCGCCAGAGCGGCACCGGCGCCACGGGGCCGGTTCTGCCCGGCGCGGTCGTCAGGTGCTGCCAGGCGGTGGCACGCCAGTCGCCGGGGTCCAGGATGCCGGAGCGGTGCCCCGCCTCGTCGTAGGCGAGCAGCGCCCAGTCGTCGTGGCCCGCGAAGCCGACCAACGGCCAGAACGCGAAGTCGGCGTCCCGGTCCGCGAGGTGATCGGTGACGTTGCCGAACCAGGCGCGGGCCGCCGTACCGGTCTCCCGCGCGCCGATGCCGAACTCGCTCACCCAGACGGGCGCGGTGTAGTGCCGGCCGTCCTCCTCCACGAAGAACGCCTCGTCGTCGAGGGCGGCGGCCAGCTCCGCACGGGACAGGTCCTGGTAGCGGGGGTCGTGGGTCTCGCCGATGCCCGTGGCGCCGCTGTGGTGCGGGCCGGTGTAGCCGTAGAAGTGGGCGGAGTAGACCAGCTTGCGGGAGTCCACGAGGGTGTGCGAGAGGGTGCGGACGGGGCCGAGGACCGGCCGGCCGTGCGGCAGCCCGTCCACCGGTACGCCCGTCCAGTTGATCCCCTCGACCACGATGAGCAGGCGCGGATCGGCCTCGGTGAGGATGCGGTCGGCGGCCAGCAGGGCGGCGCCGTACCAGTCATGACCGTCGCCCAGGCCCCAGTTGGGGTCGTCCAGCACGTCGCGCCGGACCTCGTTGTACAGGTCGGCGCCGACCACGCCCGGCACCGAGGCGTAGCGGCGGGCCATGAACACCCAGTCCTCCGCCCACCGTTCGGTGGACTGCCCGCTGTTCCACCGCTCGTTGCCGTCGATGCCGCAGCACCACCGGGAGGTGTTGGTGTGGTTGTTGAGGACGACGGCGAAGCCGCTGTCGCTGAGCGCGTCCACCACGGCGTCGTACACCTCCAGCGGGGTCCGGCCGCGCAGGTGCGGGTTGGCCGTGACGGCGCTGTCGGGCACGGGTGCCGTGCTGTGGACCATCTCGTTGGAGAACGGCAGCCGGACGGTGTTGACGCCCGCCGCGTGGAAGTCGGCGAGCAGCCGGGGCAGCGGTACGCGGTCCAGGCCGAGCGGAATGCCGTGGGAGTCCTGCCCGGCATGGTGGGCGGCGGGATCGTCGGCGCTGCCGCTGCCGGTCCAGGAGCCCTGCGCGCCGTCCCAGTTGGCGCCCTTCAGCCGGAACCGGTCGCCGTGCGCGTCCACGATGTAGCGGCCCCGGGTGGACAGCGGCCCGTACCAGGCGGCCGGGGCCGGCGCGTCCGCCGCGGTCCGGGCCGGGCCGGGCCGCGGCGGCGCGGTGGCGGGGGCGGCGCCGCTCGGGACGGCCGCGGCGACCGTGAGCAGCAGACCCGCGACGGCGGCGGCGAGCCGCGGCACGGCTGGTGACATCGGCATGGGGACAACCCTCGGGGTCGGGTGCGGGGGAGCGGGCGACCGGTCGGGGCGTCGCCCCGCTGGGCGGAGTGTCCACCACCGCGCACCGCGCCGGGAAGGGCCGCGACGACCGCTTGTGGGCGGACGTCCGGCGGTGCTGCCGCGGCACTTGACGGGCCCTTGGTCCGTACCTATGGTCTCGTCAACTCGACCGTTCAGGAAGCCGTACGGCATTCACATATGAGGACGGATCAGATGCAGGACAAGGACACCCCCGCCCGGCGCCGCCGCACGTCCCCGCGTTCCGCACTGGCCCTCACGGCGGCGGCCGCCATGCTCACCACCGGGCTGCTCTCCTGGCCGGGCACCCAGCGGGCCCAGGCCGCACCCGCCGCGTTCACGCACCCCGGCGTCACCGTCTCCCGCGCCCAGCTCGACTTCGCCCGCGACAAGGTCCTGGCCGGCGCCCAGCCCTGGAAGGGCGCGTACGACCAGATGGCGGCGAGCAAGTACGCCAGCCTCAGCCGCACCCCCACGCCCCGCGCCGTCGTCGAGTGCGGTTCGTACTCCAACCCCAACTACGGCTGCACCGACGAGCGCGAGGACGCGATCGCGGCGTACACGGACGCCCTCGCCTGGTACATCACCCGGGACGAGCGCTACGCGAGGAAGGCGATCGAGCTGATGGACGCCTGGTCCGCGGTGCTCCAGGACCACACCAACAGCAACGCGCCGCTCCAGACCGGCTGGGCCGGCTCCTCCTGGCCCAAGGCCGCCGAGATCATCAAGTACACGTACACCGGCGGCTGGGCCGGCGCCGGCCGGTTCGCGACCATGCTCCGCGACGTCTACCTGCCCGAGATCATCAACGGCTCCAACTCCAACGGCAACTGGGAGCTGTCGATGATGGAGGCGGCCGTCGGCATCTCCGTCTTCCTGGAGGACAAGGCGTCGTACGACAAGGCCATGGCGAAGTTCCGCACCCGGACCGCCGCCTATGTGTACCTCGCCTCCGACGGCGACCTGCCGAAGACGGTCCCCAGCCAGAACCTGAACACCCGCGACAAGATCGTCTCCTACTGGCAGGGCCAGTCCACCTTCGTCACCGGCCTCACCCAGGAGACCTGCCGGGACTTCACCCACACCGGCTACGGCATCTCCGCCGTCTCGCACGTCGCCGAGACCAGCCGCATCCAGGGACAGGACCTGTACGGCACCGACGTCGGCGAGCGGCTGCGGCAGGCGCTCGGCTTCCAGGCCAAGTACGAGCTGGGCACCGCCGTCCCGAGCTGGCTGTGCGGCGGCAGCGTCAACCGGGGGCTCGGCCCGGTCACCGAGGTGGGCTACAACGCCCTGCACAACCGCCTGGGCATCGCCATGGCCAACACCCAGGCACTGACCGAGCAGAACCGTCCGGCGGGCAGCAACAACCTCTTCGTCGCCTGGGAGACCCTGACCCACGGGGACAACCCGAACTGAGCCGCGCCGGCCGCCGGTCCGGTCAGCCGTCCTGCTCGTGCACGGGCTTGGTCCACTCCGGGTCGGCCCAGTGGCCCCACTCCGCCGGGTCGGGCAGGTCGGGGCGGTAGCCCGGGTCGCGTTCCCTGCGCAGCCGGACGCTCGCGTGCAGCGCCGCGTCCGGGGGCACGCGGCGCGAGCGCCGGCCGGCCAGGAACCACAGCGGGCCGTTGGGATGGACGGCGGCGTCGGCGAAGTCCTCGGTCACCGCGCAGGACTCCGGGTAGGCGCCCGGCCTGAGGACCAGGTCCCGGACGGCGCCGTCCACGATCCACTTGAGGGTGACCGTGGAGAGCAGCGGAGCGCCCCGGGCGTGCGGGAAGGTGCCTCCGACGTCGGAGTGCACACCGGCGAACCACACCTCCTGCGCCGTCTCGCCCAGCGGCCCCGGCCGACGGGTCACCGGGAACTCGCGGAACGGGCGCCGCTTCTCGTCGAGTGAGACGGCGTGCCGGATGCGGGCCGCGTTGGGGAGCTGGTGCGTGTACGGCCAGTGCAGCGTGCCCAGCCGCAGGATGCCCGCCGCCTTCACCGTGTCCCAGAGGCCGAGGTAGGCGACGGGCAGCGCGTACCGGGACACCTGGCGCGGGGCGTTCTGCTTGACCTGGGCCCACAGCGGCTCCCGCTCGGTGCGCCGGCAGAAGGCGTGCGAGAAGCGCGCCACCTCCTGTTCGCTCCGCTCGATGTCCTGGTTGAAGGCGTACTTGGCCACCGCGTAGGGGACGAGGTTCTCCGAGCCGGGCCGCATGAGACCGGGCTTGTTGAGCATCCCGACCAGCGCGCGGCCGGTGTACGCGCCCCGGCTGAAACCGAAGACGTACACCTGGTCGCCGGGCTCCCAGTGCCGCATCAGATAGGTGTACGCCTCGGCGAGGTTGGTCCGCAGCCCGGTGCCGAGGACCAGCCCGGAGAGCCGGGACAGCGCACGGCCGGCCGGACCGCGCGCCCCGGCCGACGCCAGGGTGCCGACACCGGGGTCGTAGTACAGCAACTGGCGTGCGGGGTCCCCCGCCTCCAGCATCTCGAACAGCCGGACGACGTTGGTCGGGTCCCGCGCGCCCACCTGGTTGCTCGTTCCGTCGAGACAGACGACGATCCTGCGTGGCATGGGGGCCGTCCTCAACGCGCCGGGGCGCCGTCGCCGTCGGCCGCGCCCATGGCCGTCGGCGCCGACGCGGTGCGCTGCCCCGGCCCGATCTGCCCGGCGAACGCCTGGAGCGCGGCCGAGCTGTTCGGCGGCAGCACGGCCATCAGCCCGCGCTCCTGTGCCGTGGCCAGCGTGTCCGATGCCTGGCTGCCCTCGGGGGCGAGCACCAGGCGCACATGCCCGTCACCCGACCCCCGCCGGTCCACGGGGGTCACGGCCCCGTGCGTTCCGTCGGGCAGGGTCACCCACAACTGGAAGTCGTCGTACCGGACGAAGTCCGCGCCCTTCACCGGCCACGGGTAGTGGTGCTCACCGGGCACCTTCGGCAGGATGCCCTGGTGGTTGCCGCGGCTCATCGGCACGCACGCGTTGAACAGGCCGTCGGTCCACGCCTCGACGCCGTCGGCGTCCTTGACCGGCTCGCGCAGCAGTTCCGCGGCCTCGTCGTAGCCCAGCGCGGCCAGAGCGTCCAGGGTCTTGGGGAAGGCCGCCACGAGTTCGGCCGCGTCCTGGCGCAGCCGGTCGACCTTCGCCGGGTCGGCGCAGAACTGCATGCTCCACTCGATGCCCACGCGGGCCCGGTACATCCGCCAGCCGCGCCTCGTCATCACCCACAGGCTGCCCCCGTGGTGCATCTCCCAGTGCTCGGAGCCGGTGGGCCGGGGCCCGTAGGGCAGATCCGCGTCGTCCAGCTGGTCGAGGATCTTGTGCGCCGTCTGTTTCGCGGCCTTGAAGAACGGTGACTCGAAGCGCGCGGGATGCTCGACCAGCCGGATCCTCCAGGGATGGTTCTCCGACTCCAGGCCGCCCGGTTTGACGGTGTCGGGCATGCGGGCCGTGGCTACGGTTCCGGCGCGGGTCATGATGCCCTCCTCGTGCCGCCCGCGGCCCGGGGCGCGGTCCGCGGTGCCGGGTTCCCCCTGGGTCCATCGTGCGCCCCGGGGCGGGAGTTCTCGAGCGGAGGGCGTCAACACACGGTTACTTGTTGATCGTTGAACATGGCCGGGGCGGGCATCCGCGCGGCACCGACGGCCGGCGGGTTCCGCCGCCCTCCGCGCCGCCCCGCCCGTCGACCCGCTCATCCGGACGCGCGCCGGCCCCCGCGGCGGCTACACCGCGGGGGCCGGCGCGGCCGTCCGGCGGGTGCGGGACGGCCGCGTGCGGGACGGTGACGAGGGCGCCGACAGCCCCTCGGGAGACCGCCGGCCCGGTCATGGCCGACACCGGTCCGGCCGGTCCCCGCGCGCCGGTGGTCCCGTGATCACCGGCCCGGGCCCGCGCCGCCGGGCTCGATCCGGCCGCGCCACGCGCCGGACTCGGCGCCCCGCTCCTCGATGTACTCCTTGAACCGCCGCATGTCGCCCTTGACGCGCCGGTCGATCGTGCCGATCAGGTCGGCGGCCTTCTCCACGGCACCGCTGGGCTCGACGTCCATGACCAGCTCCACCTTGGTGTGGCTGTCGTCCAGGCGCTCGAAGTGGACGGTGCCCTTCTGGCGGGTGTCACCGCTGATGGTACGCCAGGTGATCCGCTCGTCGGCCAGCTGGTCGACGATCTCGGTGTCGAACTCCCGCCGGACCCCGCCGACCTTCATGGTCCAGTGGTTGTGCCGGTCGTCCAGCTGTGTCACCCGCTCGACGCCTTCCATGAACTTCGGGAAGCTCTCGAACTGCGTCCACTGGTTGTACGCGGTGTGCACGGGGACGTCGACCTCCACCGCTTCCTTCACCGTGCTCATCTCCGTGTCTCCCTTCTCGCGGTCTTCTCGCGGTCCGACTCCGCGCGGCCCGGCCGCCGTCGTGGCGAACCGGCCGGACCAGCCGGGTACCCGGACGGCCGCCGGTCATGACCGCGGAAGCCGATCACCGCCGAGCCGTGCCGCACGGTATGGTTCCAGCCACCGACCGCCCTCTCCGGTCACCTGCCTGACGTGGTGTTTTACAGTGTCTGCACCCAGTTCAGGCAACGGGACCTGTGAGGTATCGCGAACATGCCGACCGAGACGTTTGAGTTCCAGGTAGAGGCCCGTCAGCTGCTCCAGCTGATGATCCACTCGGTCTACTCGAACAAGGATGTTTTCCTGCGGGAGCTCGTGTCCAACGCCTCCGACGCGCTGGACAAGCTGCGCCTGGAGAAGCTGTGGGACGACGGGCTCGACGCCGACGTGTCCGACCTGCACATCGACATCGACATCGACCGGGAAGCCCGTACGCTCACCGTGCGGGACAACGGCATCGGGATGTCGTACGAGGAGGTGGGGCGGCTCATCGGCACGATCGCCAACTCGGGCACCGCCCAGTTCCTCCAGGAGCTGCGGGAAGCGAGGGACGCGGCCGGTGAGGAGGGGCTGATCGGCCAGTTCGGCGTCGGGTTCTACTCCGGCTTCATGGTGGCCGACGAGGTCACCCTGCTGACCCGGCGGGCCGGGGAGGACCGGGGCACCCGGTGGACGTCGCGGGGCGAGGGCACCTACACGCTGGAGACGGTCGACAACGCTCCGCAGGGCACCTCGGTCACGCTCCACCTCAAGCCGGCCGACCCGGAGAACCAGCTCCACGACTACACCTCCCCGTGGAAGATCAGGGAGATCATCAAGCGGTACTCGGACTTCATCACCTGGCCCGTCCGGATGGTGCCCGAGAAGACCGGCGAGGGCGAGGAGACGCCCGAGCCCGAGACGCTCAACTCCATGAAAGCGCTGTGGGCGCGGCCCCGCGACGAGGTCTCCGACGACGAGTACCACGAGCTGTACAAGCACATCGGCCATGACCGGCGCGACCCGCTGGAGACGATCCGGCTCCAGGCGGAGGGCACCTTCGAGTACCAGGCCCTGCTGTTCCTGCCCGAGCACGCCCCGTACGACCTGTTCACGCGGGACTTCAAGCGCGGCCTCCAGCTGTACGTCAAGCGCGTGCTCATCATGGAGGAGTGCGAGGCGCTGCTCCCGCCGTACCTGCGCTTCGTCAAGGGCGTCGTGGACGCGGCGGACCTGTCGCTGAACGTGTCCCGCGAGATCCTCCAGCAGGACCGCCACATCGAGATGATGCGGCGGCGGCTGACGAAGAAGGTGCTGTCCACGGTCAAGGACCTGATGGCCAAGGACCAGGACCGGTACGCCACCTTCTGGCGGGAGTTCGGCACCGTCCTGAAGGAGGGGCTGGTCACCGACACGGAGAACCGCGACGCCATCCTCGCCGTCGCCTCGTTCGCCAGCACGCACCACGACACCGAGCCGACCACGCTCAAGCAGTACGTGGAGCGGATGGAGGAGGGCCAGGAGGACATCTACTACCTGACCGGCGAATCCCGGCAGAGCATCGAGAGCTCCCCGCACATGGAGGCGTTCCGGGACCGGGGCATCGAGGTGCTGCTGCTCACCGACCCCGTCGACGAGGTGTGGGCCGACGCCGTCGGCGAGTACGAGGGCAAGAAGCTGCGGTCCGTCGCCAAGGGCCGGATCGACCTCGGCACCGAGGGCGAGGAGGAGGCCGACGACGAGCGGGAGAAGCGGTCCGAGGAGTACGCCGGGCTGCTGGGCTGGATGAAGGAGCAGCTGGACGAGGAGATCAAGGAGGTCCGCCTGTCCTCCCGGCTCACCGTCTCCCCGGCCTGCGTCGTCTCCGACGCGAACGACCTCACCCCGGCGCTGGAGAACATGTACCGCTCGATGGGCCAGGAGGTGCCCCGGGCCAAGCGGATCCTGGAGCTCAACCCGGACCACCAGCTGGTGAAGGGCCTCAACCAGGCGTACAAGGAGCGCGAGGACCGCACGGAGCTGGCCGGGACCGTCGAGCTGCTGCACGGCCTGGCGGTGCTCGCCGAGGGCGGCCAGCCCAAGGAGCCGGCCCGCTTCGTCAAGCTGATGGCGGACCGCATGGAACGCGCGCTGTAACGCGCCGCCGGGCGTGCGTACGCCGGGTGCCGCCGGGGATCACCTCGGCGGCACCCGGTGCCGGTGGACGGTGCCGGGAGGCGCCGGGGCCGGCGGCGGCCCCGCGCTCGGACCGCACGGGTACCAGGCGCTCGGACCGCACGGGTACCAGGCGCTCGGGCCGCACGGGGCCAGGCGCGCGGTGTCAGCCGGTGCCGCGCTCCAGGACGCGGCGGGCCGCCTCGGCCTCCGCCGCCGCCGGGGACAGCTCGTCCAGGGTGTCCAGCTCGTCGTCCGCCTCCAGCTCCCGCTCCCAGGCCGCCGCGAGCCGTTCCTGCTCCTCGCGCGGCCGTGCGCCGACGCTCTCCCGGTGGCCGGGGGTCAGCGCCGCCAGGAATCGTTCGACCGGGTCCGTCGGCATGCCGTGCTCCTTGTCGCCGTCGCCGCGAAGGGTGCCGCTCCCGGCCCAGCATGACCAACCACGCGTGCGCCGGCCTCCCGACACGGGCCGGGTCCACCCTGATGGCCCCCGATGGCCCCGCCGCCCGGCGGGGCCATCGGGGGCCCGGCCGCGTCCGGAGGTACGTCAGGTGCGCCGGGCGTGCACGGAGTCGTCGGCCACCTCGTCCGGGCACTTGCGGCGCGGCCCGGTCGTCCGCCGGTCGCGCCGCCAGTCGAACGTCGCCAGGGCCAGCGACGCGGCCATCCCGGCGAGCGCGGCGCCCAGCGCGGTGACGAGGGCGCCGCGGTAGTCGCCGCTCCGGCCGAGCACCAGGTAGAAGAGGCCGGGCAGGGCGGCGGTCCCCAGCGCGGCGCCCAGCCGCTGCCCGGTCTGGAGCGCGCCGCCGGCCGCCCCCGCCATGCGCACGGGCACGTCCCGCAGGGTCATCGTGATGTTCGGTGAGACCACGAAGCCGCTGCCGACACCGCCGAGGAAGAGGACCGGGGCGGCGACCCACCAGGCGAGGTGCGGCGGCACGAAGCGGAGCAGCAGCGCCGTACCGCCCAGCCCCGTGACGACGCCCGCGAGGCCGCAGACGGTGAGCAGCCGGCCGTACCGGTCCACCAGCCGGCCGGAGACCACGGCCGCGCTCGCCGAGCCGAGGGCGAACGGGGTGACGGCGAGGCCGGAGCGGAGCGGGGAGAAGTCGAGCCCGCGCTGGTAGAACAGGGCGAAGACCAGCCAGACACCGCTGAAGCCGACGAAGTACAGCGTGCCGATGCCGGCCCCGACGGCGTAGCCGCGCACGGTGGTGAACAGGCGTGGGTCGAGCAGCGGCTGGGCGCCCCGGGCGACGAGACGGCGCTGCCACCAGGTGAAGACGGCGAGGACCGCGGCACCGGCGGGGAACAGCCACCACAGCCGGCCGATGCCGCCGGAGTCCGCCAGGACCAGCGGGTACATGAGCGCGAGGACACCGAGACCGAGCAGCAGCACGCCGGGCAGGTCCACGCGGCCCCGCCCGGAGCGCCGGGTGCGCGGCAGCAGCCGGCGGCCGAGCAGTACGGCGAGGATGCCGATGGGCACGTTGACGTAGAAGATCCACCGCCAGCCCTGGGCGCCGGAGGCGAGGGCGAGGATGGCGCCGCCGGTGATCGGACCGGCGGCGGAGGAGATGCCGACGGTGGCGCCGAAGAAGCCGAAGGCGCGGCCGCGCTCGGCGCCGCGGAACATCTGCTGGATCAGCGCCGAGTTCTGGGGCGCCATGAAGCCGGCCGCCAGGCCCTGGGCGAGGCGGGCCGCCACCAGCAGCGTGATGTCGGGGGCCGCGCCGCAGGCCGCGCTGAAGACCACGAAGCCGCTGAGGGCCAGCAGGAAGATGCGGCGCCGGTCCAGGGCGTCGCCGAGACGGCCCGCGGTGACGAGGGCGAGGGCGAAGCTCAGGGCGTAGCCGGAGACCACCCACTGCACCTGCGCGGGCGTGGCGTGCAGCTCGCGCTGGACGGTGGGCAGGGCGACCGCGACGATCGTGACGTCTAGGAGGCTCATGAAGCCGGCCACCAGCGTGACCCACAGGGCGCGCCACCGCTGCGGATCGGGCTCGTACCCGTCCTGCGGGGCCTCCGGTCCCGGACCGCCCGCCGCCGACGTCGACGCTGTCACGTGGACTCCTCTCCCCGGGAAGCCGGGCGAACCAGGTTCCCCGGCCCGTGCCGGGCACACATGACCAGGGTCGCGCAGCAGCGGCCGGGCGAGCCGCACGGCTGACCGAGTCGATCCGGACGGTGCGGGCGGTGCCGTCGGCCGTCGCCACCCGGGCCTTCCACCGGGCCGGCCGGGCGCACCCTTGAGTTCGACGGCGACCGGCTTCGCCCCCGGCACCGTCGCCACCGCGGCGCGGAGCGCCTCCTCGTAGCCGGTTCCCGCCTCGGGCAGGAGCGCCTTCCGCTCCGTCCGGTCCTCCGTGAGACCGCTCGCGCCGGCCGAGGGCGAGGCCGGCGCGGCGACCGGACGAGGACGACCCCGGGGAACCCCGGGCGGCCGGGCGGCCCCGCCGCCCCTCGTTGTCAGTGCCTGTTGGTAGAACTGCCGACATCAGACCGCGTTCGATCCGGCTCGGGGAGCAGCAGCATGGCCCGGGCGAGAACGCCGACGTCGACCGGCTGCTGCGCGGCCCCGGTGACCCCACCCGGGTGGAGGGCTCGGCCCGCTGGTACGCCTCGCTGACGTCCGCGGTACACGGTCTGCGCGGCGGCGTCCGCCTGGACGACCCGGACGAACTCGCCGTCCTGTTCGACAAACGCCGCTGCCACGCCGTACTGGCGGGCGCGGGCGTCCCCGTCCCGTACTCGCCCACCTCCGGCGCCGACGCGCCACCCGTCCGCGGCTGGGACGACGTGCGCGCCCTGATGCGGGAGCACCGGATGCCCCGGCTGTTCGTGAAACTCGCGCACGGCTCGTCCGCGTCCGGTGTGCTCGCGGTCGAGTCGGCGGGCGGCGGCCGGATCCGCGCCACCACCTCCGCCGAACTCGCCCCGGACGGGCGGCTGTACAACTCCCTGCGGGTCCGCCGCTACCACGAGGAGCGGCAGATCGCGGCCGTCGTCGACGCGCTGGCCCCCGACGGGCTGCACCTGGAGCGCTGGCTGCCCAAGGCCGCCCAGCGGGGCCGCTCCGCCGACCTGCGGGTCGTCGTGGTCGCCGGGCGGGCCACGCACGCCGTCGTGCGCACCAGCACCTCGCCGCTGACCAACCTCCACCTCGGCGGCCTCCGCGGCGACCTGGACGACGCCCGGGCCGCCGTGGAGCGGGCCGGCGCCCGCTGGACGGACGTCCTCGGAGTCTGCGAACAGGCCGCGGCGTGCTTCCCGCGCACCCTGTGCGTCGGCGTCGACCTGCTGCCGGCGACCGGCTGGCACCGGGTGGCCGTCGGCGAGGTCAACGCCTTCGGCGATCTGCTGCCCCGGCTCACCGGCCTGCCCGGCAGCGGCGCCGAGGGCCGGGACACCTACGCGGCCCAGGCCGCCGCGGCCCTCGCCCGGCACCCCCGCGCACCGCACCCGCACCGACACGAAACGGGAACCGTCCATGCCATCGCCTGACCCGACACCCGCGCACGGGCCGCGATGGCCGCGTACGAGCGCAAGTAGGCGGCCCGCGTGGACCTGACGATCCTCTACCGCGGCCCGCTCGCCTCCTGCGACTACGACTGCCCCTACTGCCCGTTCGCCAAGCGGCGCGACAGCACGGCCCGACTGCGCGCCGACCGCGCGGCCCTGGAGCGTTTCACCGCGTGGGCCGCCGCCCGGACCGGCGACCGCCTGTCGGTGCTGTTCACGCCGTGGGGCGAGGGACTGGTCCGCTCCTGGTACCGGCGGGCCCTGGTGGACCTGTCCCGCCTGCCGCACGTACGGCGCGTCGCCATCCAGACCAACCTCAGCTGCCGCACGGCCTGGCTGGACGACGCCGACCCCGGCACCGTGGCCCTGTGGTGCACGTACCACCCCGGACAGACCCCGTACGACCGTTTCCTGGCCAAGTGCCGCGACCTCGCCGCGCGGGGCGTCCGGTACAGCGTCGGCATCGTGGGACTGCCCGGCCACCTGGACCACGCCCGCCGGCTCCGCGCCGACCTGCCCGACCACGTCTACCTGTGGGTGAACGCCGCCGAGGGGCACACCTACGACGACGCGGCCGCCGCCGCGTGGACGGACCTGGACCCGCTGTTCCCCTACAGCCGCCATCCGCACGCCAGCGCCGGACTGCCCTGCCGCACCGGCGAGTCGGTCGTCTCGGTCGACGGCGACGGCACCGTCCGCCGCTGCCACTTCGTCCGTACCGAACTGGGCAACCTCTACGACGGCTCCTACCGGTCGGCGCTCCGCCCGCGTCCCTGCCCGCTCGCCGTGTGCGACTGCCACATCGGCTACGTCCACCTCGAAACCCTCCCGCTCTACGACGAGTTCGCGGGCGGCGTCCTGGAGCGCGTCCCGGCGGGGTACGGGGGACCGGCACGTTTGTCCGCGCGGCCACGGGCAACGCGGAGCCCATGACGGAAACGAACGACACGACGAACCGGAAGGCCGCGACGGTGGCGAGGACCGCCTCCGAGGCCCGGGGGACGACGGACCGGGTGACGGCGTCGGCCGGACGCGCGGCGAAGAAGGCGGCGCAGAGCACCGACGACGCGGTGTCCGCCGTGAAGAAGGGCACCGAACGGGCGGCCGAGGCGACCGGCACCGTCGCCCACACGGCGGCCCGTGGCCTGGAGTCGGGGCGCAAGGCACTGGTCGCGGCGTCGGCTCAGGTCACGACCACGGCGAAGGCCGCCTGGACGGTGGTCGCGCACCGCAAGCTGCTCGCGGCCGGCGTGGGCGCGGGCCTCACGGCGCTGAGCGCGGTGTCGTACGCGCTGGGCCGCCGGGCCGAGCGCCACCCGCACGGTCCGCTCACCCGCTTGACCAAGGGCCGTATCTGACGGCGGGCCGGGCCCTGCCCGGCCCGCCGTACGGCTCCCCCCCCCCCCCCCCCCCCCCCCCCCCCCCCCCCC
>NZ_JOCB01000025.1 GCF_000718775.1 Streptomyces sp. NRRL S-31 | reverse complement strand
GCCCGGGGGTACGGCCGCCGTCCCGCCCCCGGCCTCGCCCTCGCCCGGGGTACGGCCGTCGTCCGCTGACCGCCCGGGGGCACGTCGTCGCGCTGACGGTCGGGGTGTTCGGCCGGCCGGTGGTGCGCCGCTGGGCACGGGTCCGGGCGGGGGCCGGGACAGGCGCCCCGTTCCCGCCGTCGCGCATGATCGCTCAGAGCGAACACCGGACCGGGAACATTCCTCGGGGCTAAAACATTGAGTCGTCATAGCTCAAGTTGACTGCTAAAGGGGAGATCATGGCTGCTGAGTCTTCGGCGTACACGCTGACCCTGCCCGTGCTGCCGCTCGACGACGAGGTCGTGCTGCCCGGGATGGTGGTTCCGCTGGACCTGAGCGACCCGGAAGTGCGGGCCGCCGTGGAGGCCGCCCAGGCCGCCGCCAGCTCGGAACCCGGAAAGCCCAGGGTGCTGCTGGTACCGAGGATCGATGGCACATACGCGAAGACCGGTGTCCTCGGCACGGTCGAACAGGTCGGCCGGCTGGCCGACGGCGACCCCGGGGCCCTGATCCGGGGCCGGAGCCGGGTGCGCATCGGCGCCGGCACCACCGGCCCCGGCGCCGCGCTCTGGGTCGAGGGCACCAGCGTCCGGGAGGACGTGCCGGAGCCGCTGCCGGGCCAGGTGACGGAGCTGGTCAAGGAGTACAAGGCGCTGGCCACCAGCTGGCTGAAGAAGCGCGGCGCCTGGCAGGTCGTGGACCGCGTCCAGGCCATCGAGGACGTGTCGGCGCTGGCCGACAACTCCGGCTACTCGCCCTTCCTGACCATCGAGCAGAAGGTCGAACTGCTGGAGACCGGCGACCCGGTGGCCCGTCTCAAGCTCGCCGCCCAGCAGCTGCGCGACCACCTCGCCGAGCAGGACGTGGCCGAGACCATCGCCAAGGACGTCCAGGAAGGCGTCGACAAGCAGCAGCGCGAGTTCCTGCTGCGCCGCCAGCTGGAGGCCGTCCGCAAGGAACTGCGCGAGCTGAACGGCGAGAAGGAGGGCGAGGAGTCCGACGACTACCGCGCCCGGGTGGAGGCCGCCGACCTGCCGGAGAAGGTTCGCGAGGCCGCCCTGAAGGAGGTCGACAAGCTGGAGCGCGCCTCCGACCAGTCGCCCGAGGGGTCCTGGATCCGCACCTGGCTGGACACCGTCCTGGAGATGCCCTGGAACGAGCGGACCGAGGACGCGTACGACATCCAGGGCGCGAAGGAGGTGCTCGACGCCGAGCACGCGGGCCTGGCGGACGTGAAGGAGCGCATCACCGAGTACCTGGCCGTGCGCAAGCGGCGCACCGACCGCGGCCTGGGCGTCATCGGCGGGCGGCGCGGCGGTGCCGTGCTCGCGCTGGTGGGGCCGCCGGGAGTCGGCAAGACCTCGCTCGGGCAGTCGGTGGCGCACGCGATGGGCCGCGAGTTCGTCCGCGTCGCACTCGGCGGCGTCCGCGACGAGGCCGAGATCCGCGGTCACCGCCGTACGTACGTCGGCGCGCTGCCCGGCCGGATCGTGCGCGCGATCAAGGAAGCCGGGTCGATGAACCCGGTGGTGCTGCTGGACGAGATCGACAAGGTGGGCTCCGACTTCCGCGGCGACCCGGCCGCGGCCCTGCTCGAAGTCCTCGACCCGGCGCAGAACCACACCTTCCGGGACCACTACCTGGAGGTCGAACTGGACCTCTCCGACGTGGTCTTCCTCGCCACCGCCAACGTGCTGGAGGCCATCCCGGAGGCGCTCGCCGACCGGATGGAGATCGTCCGGCTGGACGGCTACACCGAGGACGAGAAGGTCGTCATCGCCCGTGACCACCTGCTCCCGCGCCAGCTGGAGCGGGCCGGTCTGGAGAGCGACGAGGTCACCCTCGACGAGGGCGCGCTGCGCAAGCTCGCCGGCGAGTACACCCGCGAGGCGGGCGTGCGGACCCTGGAGCGGTCCATCGCACGGCTGCTGCGCAAGGTCGCCGCACAGCACGAACTGGGCGAGCGCGAGCTGCCGTTCACCGTCACCGACGGTGATCTGCGCGCACTGCTCGGGCGCCCGCACCACGTGCCCGAGTCCGCCCAGGACCCGGCCGAGCGCCGTACGTCCGTCCCGGGCGTGGCGACCGGGCTCGCGGTCACCGGCGCCGGCGGCGACGTGCTCTTCGTGGAGGCGTCCCTCGCCGACCCGGAGACCGGAGCGGCGGGGCTGACCCTCACCGGCCAGCTGGGCGACGTGATGAAGGAGTCGGCGCAGATCGCGCTGAGCTTCCTGCGCAGCCACGGCGCGGAGCTGGGGCTGCCGGTGGCGGACCTGAAGGACCGGGGCGTGCACATCCACTTCCCGGCGGGTGCGGTGCCGAAGGACGGTCCGAGCGCGGGCATCACCATGACGACCGCCCTCGCCTCGCTGCTCTCCGGCCGTCTGGTCCGCACCGACGTCGCCATGACCGGTGAGCTGTCGCTGACCGGCCGGGTGCTGCCGATCGGCGGTGTGAAGCAGAAGCTGCTCGCCGCCCAGCGCGCCGGGGTGACCACCGTGATCATCCCCAAGCGCAACGAGCCGGACCTGGACGACGTCCCGGCCGAGGTGCTGGAGAAGCTCGACGTGCACGCCGTGTCCGACGTCCGCCAGGTGCTGGAGCTGGCGCTCGCGCCCGCCACGCAGGGCGCGGGGCCGCAGCTCCCCGTGGCGGCGTGACGGACGTCATGGGGTAGGCGGAGGCCCGGGTTCCGTGAGGGAGGCCCGGGCCTTCGCCGTGTGACGGCCTGCCCGGGTCTCTGCCGTGTGACGGCCGGCCTGGGTCTCCGTCGTGCGGTGGCCGGCCCGGGTCTCTGCCGTGCGGTGGCCGGCCCGGGTCTCCGTCGTGTGACGGCCGACCCGGGCTTCCGTCGTGCGGCGGCCGGCCCGGGGGCGGACGGGGCCGGGGTCAGAGCGCGGTCAGCGACTGCTCCGCCCACACCGTCTTGCCGATCCGCTCGTGCCGGGTGCCCCAGCGCTCGGCGAGCTGCGCGACCAGCAGCAGGCCCCGGCCGCCCTCGTCGAAGATCCGGGCCCGGCGCATGTGCGGGGTGCTGCCGCTGGCGTCGTAGATCTCGCAGATCAGGGTCGCGTCGTGGTGGATCAGCCGCAGCCGGATCGGCGGGCGGCCGTACCGGATGGCGTTGGTGACCAGCTCGCTGACCATCAGCTCGGTGGTGAACGCGGCCTCGTCCAGCCCCCAGGCGGACAACTGCTCGTCGACGTACCGGCGGGCGCGGGAGACGACGGTCGGTTCCTTGTCCAGCTCCCAGTGCGCCACCCGGTCCTCGTGCAGCACCCGGGTCCGTGCCAGCAGCAGGGCGATGTCGTCGTCGGGGCGGTGTCCGAGCAGCTCCGTCAGGACCCGGTCGCACACCGCCTCCAGCGACTTTGCGGGGCCGGCGAGCGCGGCGAACATCGTGGCCAGGGCCTCGTCGATGTCGTGGTCGCGGGCCTCCAGCAGTCCGTCCGTGTAGAGCGCGAGCAGACTGCCCTCGGGCAGGGCCGTATCCACCGCCTCGAACGGCAGCCCGCCCAGTCCCAGCGGCGGCCCCGCGGGCACGTCGAGGAAGCGGACGGTGCCGTCCGGGGTCACCAGGGCGGGCGGCGGGTGCCCGGCCCGGGCCGCGGTGCACCGGCGCGAGACCGGGTCGTAGACGGCGTACAGACAGGTGGTGCCGATGCCGCCGGTCGTCTCCGCGGCCGGGTCCGCGCTGCCCTCGTCGGCGGCCAGTCGCAGCACCAGGTCGTCCAGGTGGGTGAGCAGTTCGTCGGCCGGCAGGTCCACGTCGGCCAGGGTGCGCACCGCCGTGCGCAGCCGGCCCATGGTGGCGGAGGCGCGGATGCCGTGCCCCACCACGTCGCCGACGACCAGCGCCACCCGCGCCCCGGACAGCGGGATCACGTCGAACCAGTCGCCGCCCACCCCGGCCCGGCTCGCGGACGGCAGATAGCGGGCGGCGATCTCCAGGGCCGCCTGCTCGGGCAGCGTCTGCGGGAGCAGGCTGCGCTGGAGCGCCATGGCGGTGGTGCGGGTCCGGGCGTGGCCGCGGGCCCGCTCGATGCCGGCGGCGGCCTTGGCGGCGAACTCCTCGGCGAGCCGCAGGTCCTCCGGCCCGAACGGCGGCCGGCCGGGGCTGCGGCCGAACAGGGCCACACCGAGCGTGCCGCCCTCGGCGAGCAGCGGCACCACCAGCAGGGACCGGGTCCCGGACGCGCGCAGCCACCCGGCGTACGGGTCCAGCGCCGCCCACTCGGCGACGGCCGGTTCCGCCGTGTCGTACAGCAGGGGGCGGGACACCGCCAGACACCGGGCGGCCGGCGACTCGGCCGGGCAGACGACCGCCTCGCCGACCCCGGCGCCCCGGGCGGGCCCGTCGCCGTCCGGGACCGGGCGCAGGGCGGCGCGGCGCAGGACGACCGGGTCCGGTGTCCGTCCGCCGCCCTCCGTGCCGGACTGCGGGGAGTCCAGCAGGTCGACCGCCATGACGTCGGCCAGCCGGGGGACCGTGACCTCGCCGAGTTCCTGGGCGGCGCGGGCCTGGTCGGCCGCCGTGGCGCCGGGCGGGCCGGTCTCGTCGGCCGGGCGCCGGGCGAGGACGGAGTCCGGTGGCGGCTGCACGGACAGGCAGACGGCCCGCACCCGGCCGTCGGCGTCCTTCAGCGGGGTGAGGACGGTGGGCCGGCCGAGGTCCGGGCCGAGGCGGTCGCCCGTCTCCTGCGTCCGGCCGGACTCCAGCGCCCGCCGCATCGACCGGTCGGCCTCCTCGCCCTGGGCGCCGGGCACGATGTGGGCGAGGCACAGCCCCCGCATCGCCGCCTCCGGCAGGGCGAGGGCGTGTTCCAGCCGCCGGTTGGCCCGCACCAGGCGCAGGTCCGCGTCGAAGATGGCCAGCGGAAAGGGGGACTGGAGGAATGTCCACTCCTCCAGGGGCTCGCCCCGGGGCGGCTGCGCCCGGGCCGTCACGGCGCTCACCACCAGCCAGTCGCCGGCCCCGGAGCCGGAGGTCCGGCGGTGGGCGAGCACCCCCCGTTCCAGCCGCCGGCCGTCCTGGTGGCGCAGCGGGACGGTGCCGTTCCAGCGGTCGCGGCCGGCGAGCGCCCGGCGGGCAGCCGTGGCGTCGCCGGCGAGCAGCGTCGAGGCGGGACGGCCGACCACCGCCGAGGAGTCGTAGCCGAGCAGCCGCCGCGCGCCGTCGCTCCAGCCGGTCAGGATGCCGTGCTCATCGATGGTGGCCGTGGCCGTGTACGTCGACTGTCGCTCCATCGCCGCTCATCTCGCCCTTGCTCGGCAGGCTCTCCTGACCAGCATGATCCCGGGCGACGCGGAGCACCAACGCAGGGCCGTCCGGGGAAGGGTCCCGGGCCGAGGGGGGGGGGCGACCCACCCCCTCGGCCGCCCCCGGCCGACACCGCCCGCGGCGGGACGACGGGGCCTAGCCGTTGGCCAGGGCCTGCACCCGGTCCAGGGCGCCGTTGAACTTGTCGTGGTCCCCGACCGTCGGCCCGGAGGAGGTGTACTGCCACATCGTCTGGAACGACCACCCGGCAGGCAGCGTCCCCGGGTCGGAGGCGTAGCGGGCGATCCACAGCGGGTTGTTCACCGCGAAGCCGCCGTAGTCGCCGGTGCACTGGCTCCACCAGCTGGTGGCCGTGTAGATGACGGGGTACCGGCTGGTGCGGGCCTTGTAGGTGTTGATGAAGTCGGCGATCCAGCTGACCATCTGGCCGGCGGTCTTGCCGTAGCAGGCGGCGCCGTACGGGTTCCACTCGATGTCGAGGGTGCCGGGCAGGGTCTTGCCGTCCTTCGACCAGCCGCCGCCGTGGTCGACGAAGTAGTTGGCCTGGGTGGCGCCGCTGGTGGTGTCCGGGGTGGCGAAGTGGTACGAGCCGCGGATCATGCCCACGTTGTAGGAGCCGTTGTACTGCTGGGCGAAGTACGGGTTCGTGTAGTACGTGCCCTCCGTGGCCTTGGTGTACGCCCAGCGCACCCCGCTGCCCCACAGGGTGGACCAGGCGACGTTGCCCTGGTAGGCGGAGACGTCCACGCCCTCGGTCTGGGTGACGTCGCCCGTGGCGGGGGTGCCGTCCCGGCCGTCGTGGGCGAGGACGCCCATGCCCAGGTACGCGGAGCCGCGGCCGGGCGTGGCCGCGGCGTGGGCGGAGGCGAGGGGGAGCGCGAGGGAGACCGTCGCGAGCAGGGCCGTGACGAGGACGGCGAGGGGGCGCGGACGCGGCGAGCGGGTGGAACCGGGTCTGAGCACGGTCATGACGTGCCTCCGGGGAGTGGGGTGGGGGGAGCTGTGGGGGTGGGTGGCGCCGGTCACCCGTCCCCGCAGGGCGGGTGGCGCCGGTCACCGGTCAATGGCGTGGGCATGCCATTAAGGGCGTGGTAAAGAAGCTACGCACGTAGATGACGGCGTGGAAGGGGGTCCGGACGACGCCGTTGGTCTACGCCTGCGAAATACTTACGGAGCTGCGGCAATGACGACGTTTGACAGAAACTTTCAGGACTGAGAAACCGATCAGGGGTGCTGACGTGCACGAGGACGGAAACGGAGGCGCGCATCGCGTCTCCGGCCAGGTGACGCCCAGTGGTGCAGACCAGGAATTCCTGGCACTGGAGCGCGAGTTGACCGTGCTGCTCCGGCGCGCCCGGTCCAACCAGGGCGAGATGGCCCGGGAAGTCCACCCCGACCTGGAGTCCTCCGCGTACGGCCTGCTCATCCGGCTGGACGAACAGGGCGGGCAGCGCGCCACGGAACTCGCCGCCTACATCGGGGTCGGCAAGGCCACCATGTCCCGCCAGCTGCGCGCCCTGGAGGAGCTGGGCCTGATCGCCCGGGAACCCGACCCGGCCGACGGCCGCGCCTGGCTGGTCACCCTCACCGAGGAGGGTAGCCGCCGGGTGGGCACCGTCCGCGAGGCGCGCCGCGGCCGCTACGTGCGCCAGCTCGCCCACTGGGACCGCCGCGAGGTCGCCGAACTGGCCCGGCTGCTGCACGAGCTGAACGGCGTCATGGCGAAGTAGCCCCTCACAGCTCCACGTACACCACCGTCGCGTCGTCGTGCGTCTTCGCCCGCCCCAGGAACGCCCGCTCCCGCCGGTCCGCCGACTCCAGCTCCCGCACCCGCTCGACCAACGGGCCGGCGCCCTCCTTCGCGACCAGGTCGAACAGGGCCGTCCAGTCGCCCTCGCGGAACGTCTCCGTCCAGCGGGTCGCGCCGTCCGTCAGCGCGGCCAGCGCCCGGACCTCGTGCCGGGGCAGGGTGCCGGTGACCGCCCGGGCCGCCACGGCGGGGTCGGCGGCGGCCGTGAAGAAGCCGCCCTCCTTGTTGCGCAGGTTCGCGTCGACGAGGGCGGCGGTGGCGAGCGCGGAGCGGGGGAGCCGGGCGAGCCGGTCGTCCAGCACCGGGGTGACGGCCCCGTCCGGCCCGCGGAGCAGCAGCGCGGAGTCGCACAGCACCAGGTACTCCACGGCCACCGCGGACCAGCGGGCGAGGGCCACGGTTGCCTGAGGCGTCCGTGGGTGAGAAAGGTCACAGGTGCCCGTGTGGGCGTCGGCGGTGCGGCGAATCGCCCGCGCGAGGATCTCCGGCAGCGTCAGATCTCGTGCGGAAACGGTCAGTTCGGTCAGAGCGCCGCCCAGCCGCGCGGTGAACCAGGGGACGGAATGCAGACAGCCCGTCCCGCCGTCGGGCGGGGTCACGCCGTCCAGGACGACCACGCAACCCCCCTGTCCGGAGGCGGGTAGCCCGACACCGGCGAAGTCCTCGTTGGAGCGGGTCGCGTCACCGGGTTCCGAAACGAGATCAGTGCGCATCCGGCCAGTCTGCACGAGCCCTTCACATGGCGCGCAAAAGGCTGGCAAGTACCGGCACAATCTCACGACCGCGCAGGTCAGCCGCCCGATTCGGGTGGGAATGATGTACTCCGGGAAGACGTGGTGGCGAATACTGCCAAAGCCAGCCGCGCGCGTCCAACCGGCCTGCCGCGGGCGGCCCCGGCACACGCCGGAGGAATTTGCCCGTCAACTCCCCTCCGATGTTCACTCCTTCGGGTGGCGGGTCAGGTGATGCGCGACCACTGCCCACCGGCGCTGGGAGGGTCGGGAACCGTACGAACCGGGTGTACGCACCACTTGGCACCGAACTGACGGGGTGCCACCCGGGCCCTGGGTAGACGATTTCAGGAATGCGAGCACCGGTGCAGAAGAAGCGGCCTCGGCGCACAGGCAGTCAGACGGCCCCCGAGGGGACCGCCCCCCAGACCCCCGTGGGCACCGGCCGCCCCACGCATGTGCGCACCCGGCTGATCACCGCCGTCGCCGTGGTGGCCGCCGCCGTCGCCGGCGCCGGCGCGCCCGCGCTGCTCACCGCCTCCGCGGACGTCAACGACTCCCAGGAACTGGTGACGCTCGCCGCGCGCACCCAGGACGCGCTCACCCTCGCGCACTCCCTCGCCGACGAACGCGACGAGGTCACCTCCTACGTCGCGGCCGGCCGCCCCCGGTCCGAGGCGCCCTCCGAGGACCGCAGCGCCCGAGTGGACCGGCAGGCCGCGGAACTGCGCTCCGACACCGGCACCCCGGCGAGCCTGCGCTCCGCCCTCGACGCCCTCGACACCGTCCGCCGGGCCGCCCTCACCGGCCGGGCCACGGCCCTCCAGACGCACCAGGCCTACTCGGCGACCATCACCCGGCTGCACCGGCTCGCCGAGCAGCTGGCCGAGCGGACGCCCCCGCGGGCCGGATCCGGCGCCCACGCCCTGGCCGAACTGGACTCCGCCGTCCAGCAGTCCGCCGCCGCCCGCGGCCTGCTGCTGGCCGCGCTGAACGTCCCGTCCCGTACCCAGACGGTGATCGACCCCACCACCGGCCTGCCCACCACCACCGCCACCAGCACCGACGCGGACCGCGAACAGCGCGACGCGCTCACCGCCGCCGCCCAGCAGGCCCGGCTGCGCGCCGACGCGGCCCTCGCCGACTTCCGCGAGACCGCGCCCGGGAAGGCCGTGGACTCCTACGACTCCACGGTCACCGGCCCCGAGGTCAACTCGGCCGAGAAGTACCTGGCCGCCCTCACCGGTCAGCCCACCCTCGCCGACAGCCAGCTGACCACCAGCACCAAGAAGCTCGACGCGGCCCTGTCCGCACGCGTCGACCTGATGCGCGGCGCCGAGTCGGCCCTCTACGACCACCGCACCAAGGAGCTGGCCGGACTCCGGGACGACGACGTCACCGCCCTGGAGATCCGGGTCGCCGTCCTCGGCGCGCTGCTGCTGGTCGCGATCGGCGTCGCCGCCGCCATGGCCCGCACCCTGACCCGCCCCCTGTCGGTGCTGCGCCGCGGCTCGGCCCGGCTCGCCGAGGCGGAGGACCCGGCGACCCAGGAACCGATCGCCTTCACCGGCCGCAACGACGAGTTCGCCCAGGTGGTCCGCTCGGTCAACGCCCTGCACGCGCACGCCGCGGCCCTGCACGAGCGCGTGGCCACCCTGGAGACCGACCGCAAGCACCTCGTCGGCCAGCGCCAGAAGATGGCCGACGCCCGTGAGGAACTCCGCGCCGAACTCGCCGACTCCGCCGCCCAGCTGGAGCGGCTGCGCACCAGCATCGGCTCCACCTTCGTCAACCTGGCCCTGCGCACCCTGGGCCTGGTCGAGCGCCAGCTGGCGGTCATCGAGGGGCTGGAGGACCGCGAACAGGACCCCGAGCGCCTCGCCACGCTCTTCAAGCTGGACCACTTCGCCACGGTCATGCGCCGGCACAGCGAGAACCTGCTGGTCCTCGCCGGCACCGAGCACGTCCAGCAGCACCCCGGCCCGGTGCCGCTGGTCGACGTGGTCCGCGCGGCGGTCAGCGAGATCGAACGCTACGAGCGCGTCCGCATCGCGGCCCTGCCGCCGCACGCGCACGTGGCCGGCTTCGCCGCCGACGACCTCTCCCACCTGCTGGCCGAACTCATGGAGAACGCCACGTCGTTCTCGCCGCCGGAGCAGCCGGTGGAGGTCTCCGGCTGGCTCCTGGAGTCCGGCGAGGTCATGCTCTCCGTCCAGGACGAGGGCATCGGCGTGGCGGAGGAGCGCCTGGACCGGCTCAACGCCCGCCTCGCCGAGTTCGACCCCGACGCGCTGTACGGCCAGGAGGGCGACGACGGCCTCGGCCTCGGCCTGTACGTCGTCGCGCGCCTCGCCCACCGCCACGGCGTCCGCGTCCAGCTGCGCGAGCAGAAGCAGGGCGGCGTCGCCGCGGTCGTGGTCCTGCCGGCCCAGCTGCTCGCCGAGGGCCCGTCGGCCACGCTCCCGCCGCAGGCCACGCCCCCCGGCGCCACGGGCACCTTCACCCTGCCCGGCGCCGACGCCGAGGCCAACTCCAACGTCCTCACGGGCCGCTCCAAGCACCAGGACCCCCTGGTCGCCCTGGCGGAACAGGCCGTACGGGCGGCCGCCGGCGATCCGGCCCCGGCCGGGACGCCGGACACCGCGCAGACCCCCGCCGGGACGGCACCGCAGGAGCCCGCGCCCGCCGAACCGGCCGCACGGGACGCCTCCGACGCCCACGAGCACGCGGACCGGCCCGCCCGGGACACCGAGACCCGTCCGAAGGCCCCGGCGGAGACCTACGCCGAGACGACGATGGAGCTGCTGCTGCCGGAGGTCCCGGCGGACCACCCGGCGCCCGCCCACGGCACGGACGCCCCGCAGGCGGCGCCCGCACCCGGGGGCGGGACCCGCACGGCCGACGCGGACCGGAAGGCGGACGCCGGGGACGGAGCCCCGGCGGACGCGCCCGCCGAGGCACCGTCGGGGACCCGCGCGGCCGAGACCGGGTCGCAGCCCGAGCCCGAGGAACAGCTGACCAGCAAGGGTCTGCCCAAGCGCACACCCAGGATCACCGCACCCACCGCCCCACCCCGCCAGCGCGGTACCGGCGTCGACGCCGAGGCCCTGCGCCGCAGGCTCGGCGGCTTCCGCCGCGGTGCCGAGGCCGGCTACCGCGACGTCGAAGCGGAGATCGCCGAACAGACGGCCGGCCACCGGCGGCCGGCGAGCTACGCACACGCCGAGGAAAACACGGGGGGCACAGCCGAGGAGGCAAGCAGTTGACCGCTCCCACTACCTACGGACTGAGCAGTGAAGCCCGCAACCTGCACTGGCTCCTGACCAACCTGGTCGAGGAAGTACCCGGCATCCAGTCGGTCGCCGTGGTCTCCTCCGACGGCCTGCTGCTGCTCTCGTCCGACCCGGGCCACACGGAGCAGTCCCGTGCGGCCCGCCCGGTCAAGGGCCCGCGCGGCTCCGCCGCCGACCTCGCCACCATCGTCTCCGGCATCGGCAGCCTCACCGTGGGCGCCGCCAAGCTGCTGGAGTTCGGCGGGGTCAAGCACACGATGGTCGCGATGGACGAGGGCAGCCTGTTCGTGATGTCGATCAGCGACGGCTCGCTGCTCGGCGTGCACGGCAACGCCGAGGCGGACATGAGCGTCGTGGCGTACCACATGGCGCTGTTCGTGGGCCGGGCCGGCCACGTCCTGACCCCGGAACTCCGCAGCGAGCTGCGCAAGTCCCTGGAGTCCGAGCCGACGGGGGGCGCCCGATGAGCGACACACCGAAACTCCCCGTGCGCGGCGGTGACCGCAAAGCCGCCCGGGTGCGCCCCTACTCGCTCACCGGCGGCCGTACCCGCTTCGGCCACGTCCTCCTCGTGGAGACGTTCGTGGCGGCGCTGGAGGCCCCCGAGGAGCGCAAGGAACTGACGAACGGCTCCCTCACCACCCGGGTCATGCCGGAGATGCGGGCCATCGTCGAACTCTGCCGCCGGATGCGTACGGTGGCCGAGATCGCCGCGCTGCTGAAGATGCCGCTCGGTGTGGTCCGCGTGCTCCTGAGCGACCTCGCGGACCAGGGAAAGATCCGTGTGTACGGCACCGGAACCGGTCACGGAACCGGCCGCCCGGACCGCGCTCTGCTGGAAAGGGTGCTGAGTGGACTCCGCCGTCTCTGATGCCACCGCCTCCTTCGGGGGCACCCCCCTCGTCGCCGGCTTCGCCGAACCGGACGAGGACCTGAAGTCCTGGCAGACGGACCGAACGCGCGCTCCCATCGCGACGAAGATCGTGGTGGCGGGCGGCTTCGGCGTCGGCAAGACCACCCTGGTCACCTCCGTCTCGGAGATCACGCCCCTCCAGACGGAGGCGCTCATGACCGAGGCCAGCGAGGGCACCGACGACCTGTCCGCCACACCGGACAAGCTGACCACCACCGTGGCCATGGACTTCGGCCGCATCACGCTCGACGACGACCTGGTGCTCTACCTGTTCGGCACGCCGGGCCAGCAGCGGTTCTGGTTCATGTGGGACGACCTGGTGCGCGGCGCGATCGGCGCCGTCGTCATGGCCGACACCCGCCGCCTGAAGGACAGCTTCCCGGCGCTGGACTACTTCGAGAGCTGCGGACTGCCGTACGTCGTCGCGGTCAACCACTTCGACGACAGCGAGCGGTTCGATCCCGAGGACGTAAGGGAGGCGCTGACCATACCCGCGCACATCCCTGTCATGATCATGGATGCGCGGCGGCGGATCTCGGCCATCGAGACCCTCCTGGCCCTGGTGGCCCACGCGCTGGACGAAACCCCCATGTAGTCCTCACCCGAGTAGTCCTCACCCCCGGAGGAGCAGCACCCGCATGCGGAAGATACTCGTCGTCGGAGCCGGCCAGTCCGGTCTCCAGCTCGCCCTCGGCCTCCAGTCGCACGGCTACGAGGTCACCCTGATGTCGAACCGGACCCCGGACGAGATCCGCTCCGGCCGGGTCATGTCGACGCAGTGCATGTTCGACACGGCGCTCCAGCACGAGCGCGACCTCCAGCTGAACTTCTGGGAGTCCCAGGCCCCGAGGATCGAGGGGCTCGGCGTCTCGGTCGCCGCGCCCGGCTCGCACGACCCGGGCCCCACCCAGCGGGCGATCGACTGGGTGGGCCGGCTCGACGGCTACGCGCAGTCGGTCGACCAGCGGGTGAAGATGGCCGGCTGGATGGAGACCTTCGCGCAGCGCGGCGGCCAGCTGGTCATCCACGGCGCGGCCGTCGGCGACCTGGACTACTTCTCCCGCGCCTACGACCTGGTGCTGGTCGCGGCCGGCAAGGGCGAGCTGGTGTCGATGTTCGCCCGCGACCCCGAGCGCTCCCCGTACAGCGAGCCGCAGCGGGCGCTGGCGGTGGCCTACGTGCACGGTCTCGGCCCGCGCCCGGAGCACCCGGAGTTCGACGCGGTCCGCTGCAACGTGGTCCCCGGCGTCGGCGAGCTGTTCGTGATGCCGACGCTCACCACCTCCGGTCGCGCCGACATCCTCTTCTGGGAGGGCATACCCGGCGGCCCGCTCGACGTCTTCACCGGCGTCAAGGACCCGGCGGAGCACCTCTCCCTGACCCTGGACCTCATGGCGCGGTTCACGCCGTGGGAGTACGCGCGGGCCACGAAGGCCGAACTGACCGACGCCGGCGCCACCCTGGCGGGGCGGTACCCCCCGACCGTCCGCAACCCCGTCGGCCGGCTGCCCGGCGGCGGGCTGGTGCTCGGCGTGGCCGACGTGGTCGTCGCCAACGACCCGATCACCGGGCAGGGCTCCAACTCGGCGTCCAAGTGCGCGGCGGCCTACCTCGCCTCGATCCTGGAGCGGGGGGACCAGCCGTTCGACGAGGAGTGGATGCGGCAGACGTTCGACCGCTACTGGGCCACCGCCCGGCACGTCACCAAGTGGACGAACGCCATGCTGGCGCCGCCGCCGGAGCACGTGCTGAACCTGCTCGGCGCGGCCGGACAGCTCCAGCCGGTGGCGAACCGTTTCGCCAATGGGTTCGACAACCCGGCCGACTTCGAGGAGTTCTTCTACGAGCCCGAGAAGACGGCCGCCTACCTGGCCTCCGTGGCCGGGGCCTGACCGGGGTCGTCACCGGGACGTACGGCACCGAGGACCGGATACGAGGCCAGCGGCGAGACGCGCACCCGCTCGCCCGGCCTCGGTGCCTGCACCACCTTCCCGTCCCCCACGTACATCGCCACGTGCGTGGCCTCGGGGTAGTAGACCACCAGGTCCCCCGGGCGCAGCTCCTTCAGCGGCACCCGCCGCAGCCGCCGCCACTGCTCCTGGCTGGTGCGCGGGATCGGGGTGCCCGCGTGCGACCAGGCCTGGGACGTCAGCCCCGAGCAGTCGTACGCGTCGGGGCCTTCCGCGCCCCACCGGTACGGCTTGCCGACCTGCGCCATGGCGTAGCCGACCGCCCGGTCGCCCCGCGGGCCGGCCGGCCGGTCGCCGGGGAGCGCGCCCGCGGTGGTGAGGCGCCGCTGGGCCTCGGTGACCCCCTGCTGTTCGAGCCGGGCGACCGCCGCGAGCTGCTCCGGGGTGAGGGTGGCCAGCAGCCGCTCCACACCGGCGAGCCTGGTGCGCACGTCGTCGCGCTGCCGCCGCTGCCGGCCGGAGAGGCCCAGCTGGGTGTCGAGGGCCTTGCGGGCCCGGCGGGCCAGGGCGTCCGCGCGCCGCTCCGCCACCGTCAGCCGGGCCACCGTATGGGCCCGCTCGCGCGCGAGTTCGCCGATCACGTGCCCCTCGTCCAGGGCGTGCTGCGGGTCGGGCGCGAGGAGCAGCCGGACGTAGGGACCGAGGCCGCCGCTGTTCTGGTACTGCTGCCGGGCCAGCCGGCCGGCGTCGGCCCGGTGGGACCGGAGGGTGAGCCGGGCGCGGGCCAGCTCGCCGTCCAGCCGGGCCACCTCGGCGCGCTGCCGCTCCAGTTCCTCCGTCGTGGCGTTGTAGGTCTCGGTGGCCTGTTCGGTCTGCCGGTACAGCCGCTGGAGGTCCGTCAGCAGCCGGGCCACCGACGGCCGCGGCTCCGGCGCGGCCAGCGCGGGTCCGGGCGCGAGGACGGCCTGGGCCGCCACCGTGGCCGTACAGGCCAGACGCAGAAGCACTCCTGACACGCCATCACCTCCGGCGAGGGGCGGGCGGACTCTCCGCCTCCCGTCGCACGGTGATAATCAGACGCGTCGGCACACAATATGCAGCATCCCTGCGCCGTTCGGCGCAGCGCTCTCACCCGTGGGTGTCACCCGGCTTGCCGGACGGCCCGCCGGCCGGTTTCGACCAGGGCCACCGCAGCTTCCCGCCGGACCTGTCGTCCGGGTCGTACCGGTACTTCCACCCCTGGACCAGTCCCAGCCGCCTGCTGTGCCCGCGCGGCTCCCGCCGGTAGACGAGCACCGTGGGCGGCCCGCCGTCCGGGGCCGGGACGGGGATGCGGTACGTCTTCGGCGGGTGCCCGGTGGGACCGAGCAGGACGGGCAGTACGCGCCCGTCCATGGGGCCGCCCTCGAAGGGCGTGTCCTGGCTCTTCACGGGTTCAGTCTCGGTCATCCCCGGCGAGGGTGCCGACGAGCGCGGCGGTCTGCGGGTCGCGGCCCGCGGTGACCGACAGGACGGCCACGAACTGCTCGACCAGCCAGTCGCGCAACTCCTCGACCGGGGGCTGCTTCTCCTCGTCCAGCCAGATCAGGGAGGCCGCCTCCACGGCCGTGATCCACATCCGGACGGTCATGCGCAGCCGGGGGCCGGGCTCGGCGACGCCGAGGTGCTGGCAGATGTGCTCGGCGGCGGACCGGCGCACCCCGTCCACGATGGCGGTGGTGCGGGAGGTCTCCACCACGCTGCCGCCCTGGAGCAGCGCGCTGAAACCGGTGTCGTGCTGGTCCACGAAGCTCAGGTAGCGGTCCAGGGCGCGGGCCAGGCGGGGCAGCAGCGGCCCCTCGCGCGGCTCGTCGAAGCACTGCCGGAGCTCGTCGGCGGCCGACCGCAGCGCGGCCTCGTACAACTGCTGCTTGCCGCCGGGGAAGTACCGGTACACCAGCGGTCGCGACACCCCGGCCGCCTCCGCGACGTCGTCCAGGGACACGTCCTCGGGCGCCCGGTGCGCGAAGAGGGAGAGCGCGGCGTCGAGGAGCTGGTTCCGCCGCTCCTCGACGCTCAGGCGACGGTAGGCAGGGGTGGCCGACGGGGTCATGGGCGCCAGCCTAATCGCCGTGGGGTCCGCGGCCCCGGCGGCGACCGGTCCGTGCGGGCGCGGCCCGGCCGGCGACCGCGGGTCCGTCGTGGCCGACCGCGGGTCCGTCGTGGCCGACCGTGGGTCCGTCGTGGCCGGACGCGGGTCTGCCGTGGCCGGACGCGGGTCCGTCGTGGCCGACCGCGGGTCCGTCGTGGCCGACCGCGGGTCCGTCATGGCCGACCGCGGGTCCGTCATGGCCGACCGCGGGTCCGTCGTGGCCGACCACGGGTCCGTCGTCGCCCGGACGCGCGGTTTCCCGCGCTCCGCGCCCCGCGTCCCGGCCTTCCGGGCTACGCCAGCAGGCCGGACGCCCGCCACAGCCGGCGCCCCACACCGCGCAGCACGCCGATGTCGTCCAGGAAGTCGGTCAGCCGCTTGGCGCCCGTCTGCATGATCTCGCGGCGGTGTCCGCTCGCCTTGACCTGGGCCATGGCCGCCCGCTTGTCCAGCCCCACGTTCGTGTAGACCTCGGGGTTGACGAAGGCGACCGAGAAGACGCGGGCGAACTCGCCGGAGGTGACCCGGGTGAACTCCTGGGACCACTTCGGCGCGGTGACCATCTGCCGGCGCAGCTCCTCGCGGGCGTACCGGACGTGCCGTGCCTCCTCCACCACGTGGATGCGCGTGACGCCCCGGATCAGCGGCTGGACCCGCTCGTCCGGGAAGGTCAGCCGCTGCATCCAGTCCAGCACCTCCTCGCCGAGCAGCGTGGCGGTGAAGGAGCCGGGGGTGGTGGAGATCGTCTTGAACAGGCGGCCCAGGTTCTGGTGGGCGCGGCTCACCGGGTACCAGGGCGTGCCGCCGTGCGAGATCAGCCGGGCGAACATCTTGGAGTGCCGGCACTCGTCCTCGATCTCGGTGAGCGCGTAGCGCACGTGCGCGCTCGTCGCCGCCTTGTCGTAGACGTGCCGGACCAGCAGCTGCATCAGGATCAGCTCGAACCAGATGCCGAGCGAGGCCAGCGCGGCGGCCTCGTGCCGGGAGAGCAGGATGCGCTGTTCCTCGCTCATCCGCCGCCACATCGGGGTGTCGTAGAGCGACACCAGCTCCGGCGGCCAGAACCACTTGCCCTCCTCGAAGGGCGCGTCCCAGTCCAGCTCCTTGTCCGGGTCGAAGGAGTGCTTGGCGGAGGAGGCGAGGAGGCGCTCGGCCACCTGTTCGCGGTCCTTCAGCAGGCCGAGCGCGTCGCGCAGGCCGTCCAGCGCGTCGGCTTCCGTCAGGGTCGTCATGGCTCCCTCACCTCGTTACCCGGGGGTAGTCGTCCTGCCTCTTATGAGACTGCCTGTCAGCAAGGGCGTCAATCCCTTCCGCATGACTTGTTGCCCCGCCGCCCGCGTGTGAGCCTGCGGGGTATGCCGACCCATGACCTGTACGCCAACGACCCGCCAGACCCCCACTGGCAGGTGCCCGCCTCGGGCGCGGCCCGGTTCAGCTGGGAGTACGACGACGGCCGCGACCGCCTGCTCGCCCTGTACCAGAAGGGCAAGGACAAGCAGTGGGACGGGCGGACCCGCATCGACTGGGACCTGGAGGTCGACCCCCACGACGCCCTCGGCACCCCCGACGAGGCACTGACCCTGTACGGCACCCCCCACTGGGACAAGCTCTCCGCCAAGGACAAGGGCGAGCTGCGACTGCACTACGCCTCATGGCAGTTCAGCCAGTTCCTGCACGGCGAGCAGGGCGCGATGATCTGCGCGGCGCGGATCGTCACGTCGGCGCCCGACCTGGACGCCAAGTTCTACTCCGCCACCCAGACCATGGACGAGGCCCGGCACGCCGAGATCTACGGCCGGTTCCTGCACGAGAAGATGGGGCTCGTCTACCCGATCAACGACAACCTCCAGGCGCTGCTCGGCGACACCCTGCGCGACAGCCGCTGGGACATGCCCTACCTCGGCATGCAGGTGCTGATCGAGGGGCTGGCCCTGGCCGCCTTCGGCATGATCCGGGACACCACGGACAAGCCGCTGCCGCGGCAGATCCTGACGTACGTCATGCAGGACGAGGCCCGGCACGTGGCCTTCGGCCGGATGGCGCTGCGCGACTACTACAAGCAGCTCACCGACGCCGAACTGCGCGAGCGCGAGGAGTTCGTCATCGAGGGCTGCCACCTGATGCGCGACCGGCTGCGCGGGGTGGAGGTGCTGGAGAACTTCGGCATCCCGAAGGCCGAGGCGGAGCAGCTCAGCGAGCGGTCGGAGTTCCTCCGGCTCTTCCGCAAGCTGCTGTTCAGCCGGATCGTCCCGTGCGTCAAGGACATCGGCCTGTGGGGCGAGCGGCTCCGGCGGGCGTACGTCGACATGGGCGTGCTGGAGCTGGGCGACTCCGATCTCGACCTGCTGATGACGCAGGACGAGGAGCTGGCCGAGCGGCTGGACGCCGAGCGCTTCGCCGCCGAGGAGCGGGAGCGGGTGGCCGAGGTGCGGAGGGCGATCGAGTCGGGCGCGGAGGGCTGACCGGGGCGGGTGCGGGTGCGGGTGCGGGGAGCGGGGCGGGCGCGGTGCCGGTCCGCCCGCCCGGGTGCAGTAGCGTGCTGGCGTGTCCATGCCTCCCCCGCCGCAGTACCCGCAGCCGCAGCCCCCGTACGGCTCGCAGCCCCCGTACGGCCAGCAGCCCCCTCAGCCTCCGTACGGCCAGCAGCCCCCGGGGCCGTACGGCTCGCCGTACCCGCAGCAGCAGCCGTATCCCGCGCAGCCCCACCCGCCGCAGCCGTACCCCGGCTGGGGCGTGCCGCCCGTGGCGCCGCCGCCGCGGAAGCGGCGGGGCGGGCTGGTGCTCGGCATCGTGGGCGGTGTCGTCGCCGTCGTCGTCGTGCTGCTCGTCGTCCTCGGGACGCTGGCCGAGAGCGGCTTCCCCGCGGCGGAGCACCGGCTGACCCTGCCCCACAAGCTCGTCGACGGCCGCTTCGAGCTGGTCCGGGACCTCTCCGCGGCCCAGGGCCGGAAGATCGAGGACGAGGCCGACGGGGCCTGGGACGCGAAGGACACGGTCGGTGTCGTCGGCCAGTACGCCGTCGGGGGCGACGACACCAAGGGCGTGCTGGTGCTCTCGGGCATGTACGGCCGCTTCCGCAACACCGACGCAGCCCGGCGCAACATGCTGAAGGGCGCCGCCGAGGCGGACGGCGTCACGCTGGCCGTGCCGCGCCGGGACTTCCCCCAGGACGGCGGCCCCACCATCAGCTGCGAGGTGCTCACCCAGAAGAGCGCGGGCGTCACCATGACCTACCCGGTGTGCGCCTGGACCGACGGCAACACCGGCGCCGCGGTCGCGTCGATGACGTCCGCGACGGCCAGGCAGGACCCCTCCGAAGTGGATCTCCGCTTCTACGCACGGCTCACCCTCCAGGTCCGCGCCGAGACGGTCCGGCCGATCGGCTGACCGCCGTCCCCGCGGTGCTCCGGCTCATCTGCCGAGCACCGCCCGCATCACCTCCCGCGCGATCGGCGCCGCGTCCCCGCCGCCGCTGATCTCGCCCCGGTCCGCCGCCGCGTCCTCCACCACCACCGCGACCGCCACCTGCGGCTCCGGCGCGTCCTCGGACTGCGCCCAGGAGACGAACCAGGCGTACGGCACCCCGGAGTTGCCCAGCCCGTGCTGAGCCGTGCCGGTCTTGCCGCCGACCAGCGCGCCCGGGATGGCCGCGTTGGTCCCGGTGCCGTCCCGGACCACGCCGGCCATCAGCTCCATCAGCCGGGCCGCGGTGGCCGGCCGCAGCACCTGCCGGCCCGGCCGGGCCCCGCTCCCGGCGAGCGTCTCGCCGCCGTGCCGGGTGGTCCGCTCCACCAGGTACGGCGGGCGCAGCAGCCCGCCGTTTGCGACCGTCGCCGCGACCATCGCCATCTGGAGCGGCGTGGCCCGCGTGTTGTACTGCCCGATCGAGGACAGCGCCAGCTGCGCCCGGTCCACATGCGGGTCGAAGGTGCTGGTCGCCACCGAGAAGGGGATGCGCAGCCCGGTGTCGTTGAACCCGAACGCCTGCGCCGTGGCGGTCATGTCCCGGACGCCGACGTCCACGCCCAGCTTGGCGAAGACCGTGTTGCAGGACCACTCGAAGGCGTCCCGCACGGAGACGTCCGCGCAGCCGTCGCCCTCGTTGGTCAGCCGCGTGGTGGTGCCGGGCAGCCGGTAGGGGTCCGGGGAGTCGGTCCGCTCGTCCAGGTCCGTGACCACGCCCGCGTCCAGCGCCGCCGCCGCGGTGACCACCTTGAACGTCGACCCCGGCGGATAGGTCTGCCGCACCGCCCGGTTGAGCATCGGCTTCTCCGGGTCGTGGTTGAGCCGGGCCCACGCCGCCGACACCGCCTCGTCGTTGCCGGACAGCTCCGCCGGGTCGTACGACGGGCTGGTCACCAGCGCCAGGACGCGGCCGGTGGCCGGCTCCACCGCGGCCACCGCCCCCTTGCGCCCGGCGAGCCCCCGGTACGCGGCCTCCTGCGCCCGCCGGCGCAGGGTCGTGACGACGTCGCCGCCGGCGTTCGCACCGCGCGTCACGTCGTTCCACAGCGGCAGCGGCGCGAGCAGCGGATCGCTGCCGGAGAGCACCCCGTCCTCGGTGTGCTCCAGGAACGTGGTGCCGTACTTCTGCGAGGCGAAGCCGGTGACCGGCGCGTACAACGGGCCGTCCGGATAGGCGCGTTCGTAGCGCAGCTGCTCACCGGTGTCCACCGAGCCGGTGACCGGGCGGCCGTCGACCAGGATGTTCCCGCGCGGCTGCTGGTAACGGGCGATGGCGGACCGGCGGTTGGCCGGATTGCCGTCGTACGCGCGGGACTGCACCACCTGCACGCGCAGGGCGTTGGCCAGCAGGGCCGCCAGCAGCAGCGCGCAGAACACACAGGCGTGCCGGATGTACCGCGCCATCGGCCGCCCGCCCTCGGAGAACCCGTCGTACCCGGTCACGGTGCCTCCCGGCCGTCGTACTGGCTGCGCGCGGAGTCGCTCACCCGGACCAGCAGCGCCACGATCGCCCAGTTGGTGACCACCGAGGAGCCGCCCTGGGCGAGGAACGGCATCGCCATGCCGGTCAGCGGGATCAGCCCGGTGACCCCGCCCGCGATCACGAACACCTGCAACGCCACGATCGAGGCGAGCCCGACCGCGAGGAGCCGGCCGAACGGCTCGCGCAGCGCCAGCCCCGCCCGGTAGCCGCGCTCCACCAGCAGCGCGTACAGCAGCACGATCGCCGCGAGCCCGGCGAGGCCCAGCTCCTCCCCGGCCGTCGCCAGGATGAAGTCCGACTTGGCGGCGAAACCGATCAGGATGGAGTGCCCGAGCCCGAGCCCGGTGCCGAGCACCCCGCCCGCGGCGAAGGCGAACAGGGACTGCGAGAGCTGGTTGGGGCCCTGCCCGGCCTCGATGGTGGCGAACGGGTGCAGCCAGTCCTCGATCCGCCCGCCCACGTGCGGCTCCAGGCGTCCGACGGCGACGGCGCCGAGCACGGCGAGCAGCAGCCCGACCGCGATCCAGCCGGTGCGCCCGGTGGCCACGTACAGCAGCACCACGAACAGCCCGAAGAACAGCAGCGAGGTCCCGAGGTCCCGTTCCAGCACCAGCACGCCCACGCTGACCAGCCAGATCGTCAGGATCGGGCCGAGCACCCGGCCGGTCGGGAACTGCATCCGCCACAGTCGGCGGCCGGTGTACGCGAGCGCGCTGCGGTTGGCGGCCAGATAGGCGGCGAAGAACACCGCGAGCAGCACCTTCGCGAACTCCCCGGGCTGGATGGAGAACCCGGCAATCCGGATCCAGATCCGGGCGCCGTTGACCGCCGGGAACAGGATCGGCAGCACCAGCAGGACGAGGGCGGCCACCACGCAGACGTACGCGTACCGCTGGAGCACCCGGTGGTCGCGCAGGACCAGCACGACGCCGATGAACAGGCCCACCCCGAGCGTGGACCACACCAGCTGGGCGGGGGCCGCCTGGTCGCCCGGCGTCTCCAGGTCCAGCCGGTAGATCAGGACCAGCCCGAGCCCGTTGAGGAGGATGCCGATGGGCAGCGGCAGCGGGTCGGCGTACGGCGCCCGGACGCGCACCACGACATGGGCGAACAGGGCGAGCACGGCGAGCCCGGCGCCGTAGCCGGCGACGCCGGGCGGGACGGTTCCGGTCCTGGCCAGCCCCACCGCGCAGTAGCCGTACACGGACAGCAGGACGGCCAGCACGAGCAGGGAGAGTTCCACGCCCCGGCGCCGGGGGAGGCGCGTGGCACGCGTCGGAGCGGGAGCCGCCGCCACGGTGGTTCCGGCCTTCGTCATGCCCGGAACCTACCTAAATCGGACGTCTCGTGCGGGGAGCACGGGGCCGCGCCCGGCCGCGCCCCCGGCGGGGTGTGCCCGGCCGTGCCTCTGGAGGGGTGTGCGCCGTGCCTCCGGCGGGGCGTGTCCGGTTGTGCCTCTGGCGGGGTGTTCCCGGCCGTGCCCCCGGAGGGGTGTGCGCCGTGCCTTCGGCGGGGTGTGCCCGGCCGTGCCCTCGGCGGGGTGTGTCGGCCACCGGGGCCCCGCCGTCTCCGGCCCGCTACCGGCCGCCGTTTCCGGCCCGCTATTCGGCGGCTGCCTCCGGCCTGTTGCTCGGCGGCTGCCTCCGACCTGGCCTTCGGCGGGGTGTGTCGGCCGCCGGGGCCCCGCCGCTTCCGGCCCGCTTCCGGCCACCGCTTCCGGCCTGTTGCTCGGCGGCTGCCTCCGGTCTGCTGCTCGGCGGCTGTCTCCGGCCCGCTACCCGGCTGTCGCCTCCGGCCCGCTACTCGGCCAGCGGCAGGGTCAGGGTGGCGACCGCTCCGCCGTCCGGCGCGTCGGCGAACGTGAGGGTGGCACCCAGCACCTCGGCCTGCCCGAGCGCGATGGTGAGTCCGAGCCCGTGCCCCCGGGCCCCGCCCTCGGTGCGGAACCGCTGCGGCCCGTGCGCGAGGAGGTAGCCCGGATAGCCGCCCCCGTGGTCCCGGACGGTCACCACCGGCCCGTCCACGGTCAGCACCACCGGAGGCGCCCCGTGCTTGTGCGCGTTGGCCACCAGGTTCCCCAGCACCCGCTCCAGCCGCCGCCGGTCGGTCTCCACCCGGACGTCCCGCACGACCCGCACCTCGGTGCCGGTGCCCGAGGCCCGCACCACCCGCGCGGCCACCGCCCCCAGCTCCTCCGTGTCGGCCTCAAGCCGCTCCCGCCCGGTGTCCAGCCGGGAGATCTCCAGCAGGTCCTCGGTGAGCGTGCGCAGCGCCGCCACCCGGTCCCGCACCAGCTCCGTCGGCCGGCCCGGGGGCAGCAGCTCGGCCGCCGCGTGCAACCCGGTCAGGGGCGTGCGCAGCTCGTGCGCCACGTCCGCGGTGAACCGCTGCTCGCTCAACAGCTTGCCCTGGAGCGAGGCGGCCATCGAGTCCAGCGCGCCGGCCACCGCGGCGACCTCGTCCTGCGGGCGGGTCCGGTCCCGCGCGCGCGGGTCGTTAACCCGGGCGTCCAGATCGCCCGCGCTGATCCTGCGCGCCACCCGCGCCGTGTCGTGCAGCCGCCGCGCCACCCGGGTCACCGCGAACGCGCCGACCAACACGGTCGCCCCGATCGCCAGCACCGACGACCACAGGATCGACTGGTCCAGACCGGCGATGGTGCGGGCCTGCTGCGCGTAGTCGACCTCCACGGCGAGCGCCCGGTGCCCGGACACCGGCCCCGCCGCCCACATCGCCGGGTGCCCCCGGTGGGTGGCGACCATCGTGCCGCGCTGCCCGCCCGCCGCCAGCGACCGCAGCGGCGCGGGCAGCCCCGCGGGGTCCACCCCGGCACCCGGCAGCAGCGTGTCCCCGGCCTCGTACGCCTCGGTGGCGTCCGCGAGCCGGGACAGCGCCAGGTCGCGGGCCTGGCCGACGGTCTGGTCGGTCACCGAGACGTGCACCAGCACGCCGAGCAGCGCGGCCAGCGCGCAGCACATCACCGTGATGAACGCGGCGGCCTTGACGGCGAGGGTCCCGGACCAGGAGGGCAGCGTGAGCCTCATCATGCGCCCGGGCCGGCCGAAGGAGCGGTGGGGGAGGGCGACGGGGCCGGCGTCTTGGCACGCCGTCCGTCACCTACGTGCAGGTACTCGTCACGGGAGAACACCATCGCGCGCTGGCCCGGGTCCCACACCCAGGTGGTGCGGTACTCGTAACCGGAGATGTCGGCGGGCGAGCGTTCGATCAGCGCCCGCCCCGCCAGCTCCACCCCGACGATCGCGTCGTTGTCGGCCAGCACCTGCACCAGCCGGTGCCCCTCCACGGTGTAGACCCGGACCGCCGTCTGGTTGGTCGGGTACAGCCGGAAGCCGAGGGTCAGCTCCGCCCGGCCGTCCCCGGTGAGGTCCCGGTAGTACGGCTTGAGCAGCGGGCACCGGGCCCGGTCCCCGCCCGGCCGGCACTCCTTCATCCGGTCCACGGTCGCGTGGTAGGCGCCCTTGGACCCGTAGTCCTCGGGGCGCGCCCTCAGCTCCGCCTCGACGACGTCCACCGGGTCGGCCGCGCGGATGTCGTCGCCGGGGACCGTGACGCCCCGCACGGTCCGCCGGGTCGCCACGTCGTACGGATAGGCCGGGCTGGACGCCGGCCTGAGGTCCGGCCACAGCCTGGCGGGGCTGGCGGCCGCCTGGGTCGGTCCGGCGCCGCGCAGCCCGCCGGTGTCCCCGCAGCCCGTCGCGGTCGCCGACAGCAGGGCGACGGCGACCGCGGCGAGGGCGGTGCGCGCGGGACGACGGGCTGGCACGGTGCTCCTGGGGCGTCGGGGTCGGTCGGCCCCGTACACCTTAATTCGTCGGTTAGTAGGGAAGTGTTCTCGGATTCCGGAGGAAGTGCGTTTCGGGTGCTTTGCGCACCGGGCGGGGTGCTGGGGGAGAGGCTACTCGGCCAGCTCCTCCAACAGCCGTACGGTCGCCAGCCCCGCCCGCAGATACTCCACGAACAGTTCGTTGTGCAGCGCCCACGCCGAACGCCGGGCCCGGATCAGCTGGACCGCCTGGTCGGCCGAGTCACCCCGCTGGACCAAGGCGTGCGCGATGACCAGCCCCGAGCGGTTGTACCCGTGGTGACAGCGCACGAGCACCCGGCGGCCGCCGTCCAGCGCCTCGTTCACCGCGCGCGCCAGCCGGATCACCCCCGCAAGCTGCGTCCCGTCCAGCGGACCGTCCGGGATCGGCCACACATGGTGCTCCACCCCCGGATCGGGCCCGTGCCCCGGCAGCCGCAGCAGCGTCTGCACCACGTCGAACTCGTCCCGTACGACGACCGGCTCCAGATGTCCGGTCCGCCCCCGGAACTCGTGCCCGCCCATCCACAGGCCGGGCACTATCTCGTCCCACGGGCTCTCCGGAGCCGGTACGTCGGGCTGCATTCCGCGGGTCCGCAACGACGCCTCCCCAACTCCCCCGCACAGGGCCGCCCTCCACGGTAACCGGTCTTGCCCCGACAGCGCCCGCCTGTTCCCATGGTCGAGGGGTGATGGCGCATGAGCGGACTGCGCGTGGTGCCGGCCTACCGGCACGGCCGGGAGCGGCTGTACGTCTGCCGCGAGGACGGGAACAACGTCGCCTGGTACGACCGTGAGACCGGCCGGGTCAGCCTGCTCGCCGAGGACGGCGCGGACGCCGTGCTGCACGCCCTGAAACCCTTCCTCACCGGCCCGGTGACCGTCGGCCCGCCCCCGGTCCCCACCGCCGCGGAACTCGCCCGGCTGACCCTGCACCCGGACGACGACCTGGCCCCGAACCGCCCCGGCGAGGCCCTGCTCGTCGCCCTCGACCGCGACCCCGGCCCCGCCCGCCGGCTGCGCCCCGACCCCCGCCGACGCGCCCTGACCGCCGAGCAGACCGTCGGCGGCACACTGGACGGGCTGGAGGGCGCCGGCTGGCACACCCTGCACTCCGTCCCGCTGCCCGGCGGCGACCGCGTCCACCACCTGGTGATCGGCCCCGGCGGCCTGTTCGCCGTCCACGCCCTGTACGCCCGCAGGACCCGGGTCCTGGTCGCCGACCCGATGGTCACCCTCGGCCGCCACCAGGCCGAACCGCTGCTGCGCCGGCTGCGGGCCACCGCCGACCGCGCCACCTACGCCCTGACCGCCGAGGTCCGCCCGCTGCTCGCCCTGGTGGAACCGGCGGAGGTCACCGTGACGGCACAGCCGCGGGGCGTGCGCGTCCTGCGGGACCCGGAGCTGGCGGACCTGGCCCGGCTGGGCGGCGTACTCAAACCGGCGGACGTGGAGGCACTGCACGGGATGGCCCGGGACCGGAATACGTGGGGGAGGGTTTAGCGGGGCCGCGTGAGCGCCCTCTCCGGGGCGGCGAGGGGCGGGGGCGTTCCGCTGCCGGGGCGGCCCGCCTCGACGGACGGCCCGCCTCCGGGGTGGCCCGCGAGGTCGGGGGCGTTCCGCTGCCTGGCGGCCCGCCTCCGGGGTGGCCCGCGGTCACGGCAGCGGCGCGGCAGCCCCCGGCTCCAGCAGCGGCGCCAGCAGGTCCCCGAGGTCCTTCAGGCGCGGCGGCACGTCGTCCGCCTGGAACTCCAGCTGCGCCGGGCTGCGGCAGTCGGCCACCTCCTCCCACGTCACCGGCACGGACACCAGCGGCACCCGGCGGGCCCGCACGGTGTACGGGGCCGCCGTGGTCTTGCGGGCCGCGTTCTGGCTCCAGTCGACGAACACCTTCCCCGGCCTCAGGCTCTTCGTCATCCGGTGCACCACCAGCCGGGGCATCGCCCGCTCGGCCTCCACCGCCAGCGCCTTCGCATACTCCGACGTGCGTTCGGAGGAACTACCGCGCACCGCCGCCAGCAGGTGCAGCCCCTTCGACCCGGCGGTCTTCGGGTACGCCTCGATCCCGTCCGCCGCGAGCCGGTCGCGCAGCCAGAGGGCGACCTCGCAGCAGTGCACGAGGTGCGCGGGCGGCCCCGGATCGAGGTCGAAGACCAGCCGGTCGGCCTCGTCCGGCGTGGGCACCAGCCACTGGTGGGTGTGGAACTCGGTGACGAGGTTCGCCGCCCACACGAGGCTCGGCAGGTCCTGCACCACCACCATCCGGGCCGGTCCGTCCGCCGACGACCGGGGCACCTCGGCGGTCGTGACCCACTCGGGCGTACCCGGCGGCACGTTCTTCGTGAAGAACAGCTGCCCGTCCGGGCCGTCCGGATACCGCAGGAAGGACACCGCCCGGTCGCGCAGGTGCGGCAGCAGGGCGTGGGCGGTGGTCGCGTAGTAGTGCAGCAGCTCCCCTTTGGTGAAGCCGGTCTCCGGATACAGCACCTTCTCCAGGTTGCTGAGCGCGACCCGGCGCCCCTCCACCTCTGTGATAGGCGTCATACGATGACAATCCCAGACGAACCGGAGGTTCCGGGAGAGGAAGGGTGCGGCACGTGCGATCGATTTGGAACGGCGCGATCTCCTTCGGCCTGGTCAACATCCCGATCAAGCTGGTGAACGCCACGGAGAGCCACGCGATCTCCTTCCGGCAGATCCACACCGAGGACAACGGCCGCATCCGCTACCGCAAGGTGTGCGAACTGGACGACCACGAGGTCGGCCCGGCGGAGATCGGCAAGGCGTACGAGGACGCCGACGGCACGATCATCCCGATCACCGACGAGGACCTCTCCCACCTGCCCATCCCGACCGCCCGCACCATCGAGATCGTGGCCTTCGTACCGGCCGACCGGATCGACCCCCTCCAGATGGGCGCGGCGTACTACCTCGCGACCGGCGGCGCCCCCGCGGCCAAGCCGTACATCCTGCTCCGCGAGGCCCTCAAGCGCAGCGACAAGGTCGCCGTGGCCAAGTACGCGCTGCGCGGCCGGGAGCGCCTCGGCATGCTGCGCGTGGTCGGCGAGGCCATCGTCATGCACGGCCTGCTCTGGCCGGACGAGGTCCGGGCCCCGGAGGGCCTCGCCCCCGACGCCAAGGTCACCGTCCGCGACAAGGAACTCGACCTGGCGGACGCCCTGATGGACACCCTCGGCGAGGTCGACCTGGAGGACCTGCACGACGAGTACCGGGAGGCGCTGGAGGAGGTCATCGCGGCCAAGGCGGCCGGCGAGGCCCCGCCCGAGGCTCCGGCCCCCGCCGAGGGCGGCAAGGTGCTGGACCTGATGGCCGCACTGGAGAAGAGCGTGCGCGCGGCCCGGGAGTCCCGGGGTGCCTCCGGCGCGGACGCCGAGGTCACCCAGCTGCGCCGGGCGCGGACGGCGCCCAAGGAGGCGGGTGGCAAGAAGTCCACCGCGAAGAAGACGGCCCCGGCGAAGAAGACCACGCCCGCCCGGAAGACGACGTCCAAGGCGGCGGGGGAGGGGACGAAGCGGTCGGCGACGGCGAAGGGGGCGACGGGGAAGGGGGCGGCCGCGAAGAAGGCCGCAGCGGCGAAGGAGGAGTCGGAGTCGAGGAAGACGGGGTCGAGGGAGACGGAACCGGCGAAAGCGGAGTCGGGGAAGGCGGGGGCGGGGAAGGCGGGGGCGGGGAAGGCGGGAGCGAAGAAGGCTGAGCCGAGGAAGGCGGCCTCTCGCAGGCGGTCGGCGTGAGGTGCCGCCACCCGCCACCCTGGCGCCGGCCGCTCGGCAGGCACGCGTACCGTCACCACCCGACCGGACACCCGTACCGTCACCCGACCGGACATCCGCACGTTCACCCGGCCGGGCATTCGTACGTCACTCGGCCGGATATTCGTACGTCACCCGGCAGGCTCCACCGAGCCCCGCCGCCCCAGCAGGGGCACCAGCCCACCCCCCACCACGGCCACCACGGCCAACGCCGTTCCGAAGGCCGTCGCCGCCGCCGTCAGCCCCACCGCGTCGCTCCCGTAGCCGACGAGGACAGGCAACACCCCGGCGGGCAGGTAACCCCCCACGTTCAGAGCCGCGTTGGCCTCGGCCAGCCCCTCCACCGGCACGGTCGAGTTCAGCAGCGACAGCCCGCCGAGCTGACCGAGCCCCTGCCCGGCCCCGGCCAGCGGTGCCGCCGCGACGAGGGCCGCCACCGATCCGGTGCGCACCGCGGTGACGAGCGCGAGCATGCCGAGTGCGGTGGCGACGGCGCCGGTGACCAGCACCGTGCGGCGGGGCAGCCGCCGTACCGCGAACTGCACGCCCGTGGCGCTCAGGAACATCCCGAAGGCCAGCGCCCCGGACACGATCCGGCTGCCCGTCCCCAACAGACCCGCCAGCAGCGAAGGTCCGAGCGACAGCACGAACGAGGTCGCGGTGATGCCAGGGGCGAACACGGCGAGGCCGAGACCGAGCTGCCGGCCGGCCCCGCGCGGCACACCCGGCACCCGTATCCAGGCCCGGGGACGAAGACGGATACCGGTACCGGGACCGGCACCGATGTCCGTGCCGGTCCCGGCAGGGCGCCGTACCGGCATCCGGACCACCACCGCGACGGCAGTGACCAGCAGCACCGCCTCCACCGCGAACACGGTCACCGTCGGCCCGGGCGCCGTCTCGGACAGCACACCGGCCAGCAGGGGCCCCAGCCCCGCGCCGAACACCATCGCGCAGGAGGCGAGCAGCGCGGCGAGCCGGCGCCGGGCGGGTCCCGCCACGTCCGTCACCGCGGCCATGCCCGCCGAGACCACGGCGCCGACCGCGATCCCGGTGCACAGCTGGGCGGTGATCAGCGCGGCCACCCCGCCCGCGGTCGCGAAGACCAGGCAGGCCAGGAGGGCGAGTCCCAGCGCGGGCAGCAGCACGGGCTTGCGGCCGATCCGGTCGGAGACGACCCCGGACACCAGCAGGGAGCCGAGCAGCCCCGCGATGTAACAGGCGAAGACCACGGTCAGGGTGCCCCCGCTGAACCCCATCTCGCGCTGCCACAGCACGTAGAGCGGGGTGGCCGCGTTGGACAGCACGAACACCGCCGTCACGGGCCAGGCGGCGAGCCAGACCCACCGGACGGGCACGTCACCGCCGTAGGTGCGGCAGGCGCGGTAGGTGCCGCGCGCACCGCTCGTGGTCTCCGTCATGGCCCAGTCCTCCCCGAAGCGACAGTACGACTCAACTCGTACTTGTACGTGTGGAGTCGAACCTAGCATGCAGTACGATCGCACTCGTACAGCAAATCGCCGGAAGGGAGCCCCAGTTGACCGGGCGAAGGACCACGGACGTTCAGTCGGTCACGGAGACCGAGGCACTGCCGGAACCCCCCGGCCTGCCCGACCCGCTGCCCGAACCGGCCGCCGCCGACCTGCGCCTGGAGACGGTGCTGGGCGCGCTCAGCGACCCGCTCCGGCTGCGGATCGTGCGCAAACTGCTCCTGGAGTCGGAGGAGTTCGACCACACCTGTGGCTGGTTCGGCCTGGACCGCCCCAAGTCCTCGCTGACCCACCACTTCCGGGCGCTGCGCGAGGCGGGTGTCACCCGGCAGCGCCAGTACGGCCTGGAGCGCCGCAGCCACGTCCGGGTCGCCGACCTGAACGACCGCTTCCCCGGCCTGCTGGACCTCGTCGCCGCCTGGACACCGCCGGGCGGCGACTGAACCGGGCCGGTCGGCGGGAGGCGCCGGACGCGGGCCGCTCCGGATGCGGGCGGCTCCGGATGCGGGCGGCGGGCCGAGACCCGATCATCGGAGTCGTCGCGAGGGGGAGGGACAGCCGGGACCGACCCCCTGGGAGTATGCCGATGACCGGGCCCGGTGACAGACCGCCCGCGGCAGCCTGCCGCAACCTGCTGGTGGCCACCGCCGGTTTCGCCCTCACCTTCTGGGCGTGGAACCTGATCGCCCCGCTCGCGGCCGACTTCGACGACCGGCTGCACATGGGCGCCTCGGCCCAGTCGCTCCTGGTCGCGGTCCCGGTGCTGGTCGGCTTGCTCGGCCGGGTGCCGGTCGGCGCGCTGACCGACCGCTACGGCGCCCGTCTGATGTTCCCGCCGACCAGCGCGCTGACGCTCATCCCCGTACTGCTGCTGATCCCGGCGAAGGCGTCGTACCCGGTCCTGCTGCTGGTGGGCCTCTTCCTGGGGCTCGGCGGCACGACGCTCGCGATCGGCGTGCCCCTGGTCAACTCCTGGTTCCCGCCCTCCCACCGGGGCGCGGCGCTCGGCATCTTCGCCATGGGCATGGGCGGAGTGGCCCTCTCCGGCTACTTCACCCCGCGCATGTACCACCGGGGCGAGAACCTGCCGTTCCTGGTCATCGCGATCGCCCTCGCCGCGTACGCCGTGCTGGCCGCGTTCCTGATCAACGACCGCCCCGGCCGCCCGGTCCCGGACACCCCGCTGTTCACTCGCCTCCCCAGGCCGCGCGCCTCCGGGTGACCTGGGAACTGTCCGCCCTCTATGCGATCGGCTTCGGCGGCTCCACGGCCACGATCTGCCTGCTGCTGCTGCTGACGGCGGCGGGCCTCGGCACCGCCAGCGGCTCGGTCTTCGCCCAGGCCGCCCATCACGCCGACGATGCCGGTGACGCTGTCCGACCTGGGGCTGTGGGGTGACCCGGGAGACCAGGTACGGCCGCATGCGTACGGCGGGCAGGAAAGGTCAGCCGGACCCGGGGGCGGAACCGGGACGAACGGACCGGCCGGAGAGAGCGGACCGGCGGGAGCGAACGAACGGGCCGGAGCGAGCGGACCGGCCGACCGGGAAGCCGGCCCGCTCGGCCGCCGCGGACCGCGACCGCGGCACCCTCTGACCCATTCACGGCCCACGGCTCACCGCCCAGGGCCCGCCGCCTACGGCTTACCGCCCACCTCCCACCGCCCGCCGACTCGCGGCCGATGCCGAACCGCTCCCCGCCGGTGAGGCGAAGAACCTCCGGGGCCGGGGGCCGGGGGCAGGGGGCTGCGGGCCGGGGTTCGGGTCTCAGGTCCGCCACCCCCTGGCCGCGACCGGCGTCGTCTCAGCGGTCCGGAAGCCGCCGGACGCCGTAGGCGCGGAGCGCCGCCCGGGTGGCCCCCTCGACATCGCGCCGCCGGAAGGCATCCGCCAGGGCCGCTTTCGCTTCGGGACGCAACGCGTCCGGACGCGGGACCCGAATCCTCCTCAGGTACTGCGCCTGGAACCGGAGCGTCCCACCCCGCATCCGCACCGCGTACGCCTCGACGAACATCTGGGCCAGGCGCGAGAGGAGAATCCCGCCGAGCACCTCGAGGTCCCACTCCCCGGAGACCATGTAGTAGAGATTGTGGTGCGGATAGTGCCCGCCGCGCTCCAGCGTGGGGTGGATCTCGAGCCTCATGTCCGGGAACAGCAGCTTCGGCCGGTCCGCCAGCCGGGCGTCGACCTTGTCGATGGTGCGGTACCAGCGCCGCGGGTTCCTCCGGGCCACATGCCGGCCTTCCAGGACCGCCCGGTGGGCCTCCAGATACGCGGCGAGGCGCGGGTACTCCTCGACGTCGACGAGATCCCCGTCCTCGGTCCACGGGTTGACCAGGTAGTGCCCCGTCCACGCGAACTCGCCGGTCCGGGCGTCCTTGACCAAGGACAGCGGAAGCAGCCGGTCCGCCTCCACCAGGTCGTCGTCGGTGGTCACGAAGACCGAGTCCGCCCCCGTGGCGACCCCGATCCCGACCCTGACACCGGTCTCCTCCAGCGTCGGGAACCGGTCGCCCAGCTCCTCCAGCAGGGCGAGGCGGTCGGGGCTGCCGGTGGGCCAGGACTGCGTACCCTCGAACCAGTGCGGCAGGCGCGCGGCGCGGAACGCCAGGTGCTCCCGGCTCACGCTCCCGGCGTCCCGCGTCCACGACACCAGCTCCCCGGCATGGCGCTGCCGCAGTTCCCTCGCCGCGTCCACGACGGCGGCGGCCCGCTGCGGACCGTTGCGGACGACCGTGATGGCCGGGTAGGCCGACACCTTGTCCTCGAAGGCGTCGACGTCATGCATCACGATCAGGGCGTCGACCGCGTAGCGCTCCGAGATCAGCCTCCGCAGCTCGCGCCCGTACTGGTTGCGCATCCACCGGTCGGGACAGATGAACCCCAGCTTCCCCCCGGGCTTCAACGCTCTCAGCGCCTGCTCGTAGAAGCCGACGTAGATGTCCGACCGCCCGGTCATGGTCCGGTTCCGCCGCCGGTACGACTCCATGCGCGGCGCGGGAACGTCCTCGATGCGGAGGTACGGCGGATTGCCCACGACGAAGTCCGCGGGGGCGTGCCGCTCTTGCAGCAGGTAGTCCCCCTGCCGCACCCAGTCGGCCGCCAGCTCCCGTGCCGCCGCCCGCTCCCACCCCTCCCGTACGAGCGTCTCCTCGACCTTGCCCCGGCTGATCTCCACGTTGTGCCCGAGCAGGTCGAACGACTGGACGCCCGCCGGCGGAAGCGCGCGGCCGAACGCACGGCAGGACCGGCTCAGCCGCTCGACGACGGCGACCAGGAAGGCCCCGCCGCCACACGCCGGATCCGTGATGGTGAGCGCGGAGAGATCGCGGTCCGGGGTGTAGCCGACGAGGTCCAGGATCATGTCGACGACCCAGCGCCGCGTGAACACCTCACCGTGCTTGACGGACTCCGCGGGGATCTCGGCGGCGGGGGGCGCACCCGGTGTCGGCGGCGTCGGGGGCGTCGGCGGTGTCACACGCGGACCCTATCCCGGCCTCCGAACCGCCCCGGAAACGCCCCGGACACCCCTCGCCTCCCCCTACAACCATCCGTCCCGGCGGACCGTCCAACTGGCGCCCGGTATTGATCATGTACCGGGGTCCTTTCCTGTCCCACCTGGGGGATGTCATGAGTTCTGTCTCCATCGGGCGCGTGGTGCGCCGCGGGGCGTGCGCCGGCGCCGCGGGGGCGTTGTTCGCCGCCGGCCTCGGCAGCGGGGTCGCCTTCGCCGACGGCGAGACACAGACGGATCAGCTGTGGATCCAGGCACCGTACGAGCAGGCGGTCACCACCGCCGCGGAAGGTGGCGCCGCGCAGTACCGCTCGCTGGCGCTCGGCCTGTACCACGACAACGACAACTTCACCGTGACCGGCGGACGGCTGACCGTCGACACCTCCGGGCTCGCGGGCGTCGCCGAGGTGGCCTGGCCCGACAACTGCGCGCCGAACGATGCCGGCACCGTCGCCGTCTGCGACACCGGCGACGTACCGACCCGCTACAGCGCACAGGTGCAGCTGCGAATACGGGCCGCCGCCGGCGCCACGGCCGGCGCGCAGGGCGCGATCGAGTACTCCGCCGAGGCCACCGGCGGCCCCGACGGCACGCTCGTCGCCCCGGAGGGCACGGAGACCTTCGTCACCGTCGGCTCCGGCCCGGACCTCGGCATCAGCACCCCGCAGGACATCGACGACGTCGCGCCCGGCACCAGCCTCACCGTGCCGTTCTCCATCACCAACACCGGCAACGAGACCGCCCACGGCTTCAGCGTGAAGATGTGGGCGACGTACGGCCTGGACATCGCCACCCGCTACCCGCAGTGCACCTACACCGGGCCGGAGGACGGCGGCGAGTACACCCCCATGACCTACGTGACCTGCTCCTTCGACACCGATGTCGCACCCGGCGCCACCGTGGAGCTGCCGGAGCCGCTGCGGCTCACCGCCACCGAACACGCGCTGTACGAGCGGTTCGACTACGAGGTCCAGCCCGCCGGCGACGCCACCGACCTCAACGGCTCCGACAACGGCCGCTCCTGGCGCGTCGACGTCCGCAACACCGCCGACTTCGCCGTCCACGGCACCGAGGTGACCGGCAAGGCCGGCGACACCGTCACCGCCGCCTTCGACTTCACCAACCGCGGCCCCGCCTGGGTCGGCAACGTCAGCTCCGGCGACCCGGCCGCCGTGATCGACTTCTACCTCCCCGAGGGCACCACCGCCACGTCGGTGCCCGACACCTGCCGTACGGCCTGGAAGTCCGGCGACGACCCGGCCATCGGCCACTACGCCTGCACCCTGCCCACCTGGGCCAAGCCGGACCTGAAGGCATCCTTCCCCTTCCAGCTCCGCATCGACCGCGTGGTCCCCGACGCCGCGGGCACCATCACGGCCCGCCCCGACTACGGCACCACGTTCCCCTTCGACCCGAACACCAGGAACAACACGGCGAAGGTGGTCGTCAACCCGTCGGCCTGACGGACCGAACGGGAGCGAGCACATGGTCCGCTCCCGTTCGACGCCATGCCCTGAAGAAGCCCCGTAGGCGCACCGCCCGCTCGCCCCGCCCGACGGGCAGCCGCTACGGTGTGGGCCGCCGCACGAAGCCCGGGTCGCATCATTCACTCGGCCCACTTGGACTACGGAGAATCGTGGACGGTCTCACCGAGGCGAAGCTGAAGACGCTGGCCGGGGCCCGCTCGTTCGAGCGCGGAGTCGGCTATCTGGCCGCGGTGTCCGGGATCGAGGTCGGCGAGGACCGGATCAGGGCCTCGGTGCGTGGCACGGAGCGCTACACGGTGGAACTGGTGCTCGGTGGACGTGCGGGGCCGGCGGGGGAATGCGACTGCCCGTACGGCCAGGAGGGCAACTTCTGCAAGCACTTGGTGGCCCTCGGCCTCGCGGTCATCGCCCGGCAGGACGATCTGCCGCACCTCAGGAAAACGGCCAGGGAGCGGAAGAAGGACCTGGACGCCTGGCTGTCCAGCCTCTCCGCAGGTGAACTACTCGCTCTCGTACGGGACGAGATCGCCGTGGACCGGAACGTGCGCCGTCGTCTGGAGTCGCGCGCGGCGGGTGCCCGTGGAGACCTGGCGGCGATCCGGTCCCACCTCCATGAGCTGCTCGACACCGGTCCTTTCGCCCGGTACGGCTACGTCGAGTACGCCGACGCTCGCGCTTACGCGGAGCAGGCCGGGCAGGCGGTGTCCGTGATCAGGTCGCTGACCGGCCCGGACCGGGTCGCCGACGCGGTGGTGCTGGCGCGGGAGGCGATCGAGCTGCTGGCCGGGGTGGTGGAGAGCGTCGACGACTCCGACGGATGGCTCGTGGGGATCGGCAGCGACCTCGCCGACGCCCATCGCGATGCCTGTCGTGCCGCGCGCCCCGATCCGGAGGAGCTTGCGCACTGGCTGATCACGCACACGCTCGACGACGCGGCCGACCTGACCGGCATCGACCCGCTGGACTACGAGGACCTGCTCGGGGCGCAGGGGATGAGCGCACTGCGCCGGCGAGCGGTCGAGGCATGGGAGGCGAACCGCACGGGCTGGGCCGAGAAGCACCTGATGCAGCGCTTGGCGAAGGCAGGGCGGGACATCGACACGGTGATCGCCGTGCACGCCGCAGACCTCGCCCCCAACGGCCACACCCACCTGGTCATCGCCCGCGAACTGGAGACCGCCGGCCGCCCTGACGAGGCCCTGGAGTGGGCCGAGCGCGGCATCAGGGACAGCGAAAACCTCGCCGAGGTCGACACCGCCCTCGTCGACCACCTCTGCGACCGCTACACGCAGGCCGACCGGACCGCCGACGCCGTCACCCTGCGCCGCGACCACTTCACCGCCCGCCGCACCCTGCTCACCTACCGTCAGCTCCGCGCGGCCGCCCACCTAACCGATTCCTGGCCCACCGAGCGCGAAGGCGCCCTGTCACTGCTGCGCACCGCCGCCGAACGGAAGGGACACGACGACAGCCGGCCCTTGGTCGACGCCCTGCTCGACGACAAGGACACCGCGGCGGCCTGGCAGGCGGCCACGGAGTTCGGCGCCCATGACAGCCAGTGGCTCACCCTCGCCGATCAGTCCCGCACCACCCGCCCCGCCGACGCGCTCGCGGTGTACCGACGCCTGATCGAGCCCCTCCTCCACCAGACAGGAAACGACGTCTACGAGCAGCTCACCAGCCTCCTGTTGAGCATGCGCGAATGCCACCGCAACCTGAACACGCCGGACGACTTCACCACGTACGCCACCGCCCTCCGCGCCACCCAGAAGCGCAAGCGGAACCTGATGCGGCTGATGGACGAACACGGGCTGTGAGGTGCCCGGCCGGCGTTGAACATGGGGCGCGCGGCTCACGGAGTTCGTCCGAAGCCGGGCTCACCGGGAGAGCGACACCCCGGCCCTTACGCCCACGAATCCTGGGACCCAGTCCACAGGTGAACCCCCGCGTGACTGACAGGGATGCGACAGCTCCTCCCGGACGGCAAGGTGTCGGACCACTCCCCGCCCACCGGACCCCGGGACGCGACGGTCGGCCGACGAAGATCGGTCGCCGGGACGTCACCGTCGGCACGCGTTGGCTCCCGCCATGTCGAGGTCGCCCGTGAGGCACCCGTAACGCCATGCGTCCAGGAGCACGCCGAAGGTGATCGGTACCGCAGGCGAGAAATCGACGCTCAGACCTTGATGACGGTGACGCGAGAGCCGCACAGGGCGGTCAGATCCTCGGGGTCCGAGGTGAGAACGGTCGTCGGACCGGTGGCAGCGAGGGCGGTGGCGCCGAGTATGGCGTCGATGGCGTACTTGTGGCCGTGCAGGCCGGCGTCGGCGAGGAGGGCGGCGGCGTGGCGGGCGATGGGCTCGGTGACCGGTTCGATGACGAGGCGGGAGAGGGTCCACTCCAGGGCCGGGCGGTTGATCCGGGGGTGGACCACTTCCACGAGGGTGGCCGCGGAAGTGGTCACCCGCAAATCGTCGGCGCGAGCCAGGGCGAGCCAGCCGGTGACGGTGCGGTCGCGAAGGACGGCTTTGGCGAGCCCTTCGTTGTCCAGGACCAGGGTGCCGCCCGGGGTGGCGGGAAAGGGGCGGGTCACGCGGCGTCCGCCCCTCCTCGCGTTTGCTGCTGACGGGCCTGGTGGAGCTGGTCGCGCAGGGCCTGGACCTCTTCGTCGGTGACAGGCCCGTGCTCGGCCTCGGCGACCTGGATGAGCTCGTTGAGATTGTCCCGCTCGATCTGGCGCGCAACGGCGGCGGCGACATAGGCGGACAGCCCCGAAGGGCCGCTGCGCGCCTTGGCGGCTTCCGCGATATCGCGGGGCATGGTGATTGAGTACTTACCGGTAAGATCACCCACGCTACTCATCCTACCTTCGATCCTCCCACGCTGGGCGAAGTGCCGCGACGGACGACAGGACGTCGCCAATCGGCGTATCGAAGGCTTGCTGCGCGAGTACGAGTAGGCATCCCTGCCCCCTGTCGAGCCCCCTGGCATCGCGTCCAGGGGGCTCATTGGTGCTCTACGTCTCAGCTCGTCGGATAGCCGGTCTCCGCGATGTCCTCCGAGAGATCCGCCAGGACGATTGCCGAGTTCAACGTGCGGACCACTTCTTCGGTCAGGGGGCGGGAAGAGAAGACGTGACGGATGGCCTCCAGATCGACCGGAACCTCGTAGTAGTCCTCGGCCCATCGCTGAAACGCTTCCGGGGTGCGATTTACCAACAACTGGAAGAGGTATCCGGCACCGTCCGGATCCTCTGTTGTCGCATCGGGGAAATCGATCGTTCCCGCCTTCCAGCGGTCGTCGACTGTCTCCCGCCACATACAGGCAGTGACGATGGGCATCCCGTCCTCGTCCGAAAACGCCGGCTCCTCGACGTACGGCCGGAAGACCTCAGGAACCTCGTCGAGCACTCCGGGCCAGGGCCCGTCCTCTGCATAAGGGCTCATGGGCGATTCGTGATCGAATCCCCGCACATAGGCGCCGGCGGCTGAGAAAACGATCGAGTACTCGTCGCCCGACCCGCTCCGCATCGAGGCCAACGACTCCGTCTCGGACCAGTGGTCGTCGAAGCAGTGGCGACGGCTCTCCCACTCAGGGCTCAGGACCGCCTCCAGGACGGCCATGGAGCGGCAGTGCTCACGGAGAACTGCTATCTCGGGCAGGTGTCGGGCAACGTCATGAACGGTCACCCGCTCATCCAAGCGCACGCATCCGACACATCAGCTTCCTGCCCGCAGGTCACTGTCGCACCGAACCCGAAGGCCCGCAGACAGCACGACTCACCTGGGACAAGGCTCCAAGATCCCGTCCACGCCGCCTCCACAGACCCCGACATACGGCCGCCCCGGGCCACATACGCCTGCACAAACGCGAAGACCCCGGCCTCAGCGCTTCCGCTGGTGACGGGGTCTTTGGGCACCTCATACAGAGTGCCCCCGGCAGGATTCGAACCTGCGCACACGGCTCCGGAGGCCGTTGCTCTATCCCCTGAGCTACGGGGGCGTGTCCGCCGCTGTGCTTCTCGCTTGCGGCGACGGGTAGAACACTAGCAGGTCCGGAGGGGTGATCAGGAACCCGTTTCCCCACGTCGGGGTGAGCCGGCCCCCTGTAGGGGGTGGAAGTGGGGAAAACCCGGACGCGGTGGCCGGTGCCGACCTACTCTCGACTTGTGTCAGGCGCCTCGGGTCGGGTGCTTGTTGTGGACGACAACAAGGTCATCCGGCAACTGATCAGGGTCAACCTCGAGCTGGAAGGGCTCGAGGTCGTGACCGCGGCCGATGGTGCCGAGTGTCTGGATGTGGTGCACGAGGTGCAGCCCGACGTGGTGACGCTCGACGTCGCCATGCCTCGGCTCGACGGCCTGCGCACCGCCGCCCGGCTCCGCGCCGATCCCCGTACGCACCACCTTCCGCTCGCCATCATCAGCGCGTGTACGGAGTACGAGGTCGAGACCGGCCTCGACGTCGGTGTGGACGCCTTCCTCGCCAAGCCCTTCGAGCCCGCCGAGCTGGTGCGGCTCGTCAAGGGCCTCATGGAGCGCCGGCCCGGGCACGGGCAGCGGTCCGGGCAGCCTGGGGGAGAGGGGTCAGGAGACCCGAGCGGGGATGAGGGCGGGGAAGTCGCTGGTGGCCCTCCTTCCTCCGGTGGTCCTGGGGTTTCCCGCTGTGACTCGGGTTCCGGGGAGCTCGGCGTCGTCCGTCACGATGACCGTTCCCCTGATCCTGGCCCGGCCTCCCGCGAGGGCGACTCCGACGATGGATCCGACGCACCCCGGCGCGACGGTCTCCCCGCCGAGTCGGTTCGTCCTGCGGAGCCCGGTTTCCCCACCGAACCGGACCTCCCCGCCAAGCCCGGTCCCCCCGCCGCCCCCGCCCCCGAACTCACCGACGGCGTCCCCGGCGGCATGTCCTGCGGCGGGTGAGTTCGCCGAGCCGGGCCGCATGCCCGCCGAGGCGGCCGTGATGCCCGCCGAGCCGGCCGTGATGCGCGCCGAGCCAACCGCGATGCCCCCCGACCCGGACGGCCCGCGCGCCGCCCCCGTCGCGATAACCGGTTCGCCTGCCCACCCCCCTCCTCCCCTACGCTTGTCCCGTGACCCCCGTCGAGCTGTCCCGTACCGTGCTGCGCGCGGTGCGTCGTGCTGTCGATGACGGGGAGCTGAGCGTGACCGTGCCCGAGCGGGCCGTGGTGACCGAGCCGGGGCCCGGGGGGTGCGGGGACTTCGCCACCACCATCGCGCTCCAGCTCGCCCGGCCGGCCGGGCAGCCGGCCGCCAGGGTGGCCGAGATCCTGGTGCCGCGTCTCGTCGGTGCCGCCGGTATCCGGGACGTCGTCGTGACCGGGCCCGGGTTCTTGAACATCAGCCTCGACGCGCAGGCCGATCCCGTCACCGGGCTGGTGCGGGAGGTGCGGGAGAAGGGCGCCCGGTACGGGTACGGGGACGCCCTCGCCGGGCAGGTCGTCGCGTTGCGGGTGCCGTACGAGGTGCGGGCCGAGGTCGTCGCCGACGCCGTCGTACGCATCGTGGGCACCCAGGGCGGGCGGGCCACCGTCGAGCACGGCGAGCCCGTCAACCTGCGGCCGGTGCCCGCGCCGGAGGACCCCGCCCCGCTCGGTCCCGACGCCGCCCGGTGGGCGCTGCTGCACCCCGCCCCGCACGACCGGCCCCGGATCACCGCCGACCACCTGGTCCAGCGGGAGGGCAACCCCCTCTTCCGCGTCCGGTACGCGCATGCCCGCGTCCGCTCCCTCAGCCGCAACGCCGCCCGCCTCGGCTTCGCCGCCGAGCCCGGCCCGCTCACCCCCCACGCGTCCCACCCCCTGCTGACCCCCCTGGCCGATCACCCCCGCATCCTCGCCGCGGCCGCCACCCACCGTGCCCCGGATCGGCTCGCCCGGCATCTCGTCACCGTCGCCGATGCCGTGCTGGCCCTGTTGCCCTGCGTGCTGCCCGTCGGCGAGGAGAAACCCTCGGCCGCCCACCAGGCCCGGCTGGCGCTCGCCGAAGCCGCCGGGACGGTGCTGGCCGGCGGCCTGTCCTTGCTCGGCATCGACGCACCCGAACATCTCTGAGACGCCCGAGAGCAGAAGCGTCCCGGAGAGAGACAGAGAGTCTGAGAGTCACGTCATGAGCCGTTCCGCCCACCCCGCAGGACCCCGTCACGCCGACGTCCTGCCTGAGGGGCACTACTCCGCGCCGCCCGCCGACCTCAACGCCCTGGACCGGAAGGTGTGGGCCCAGACCGTCGGCCGGGACGGGGACGGGGTCCTCACCGTCGGCGGGGTGTCCGTGACCCGGCTGGCCGAGGAGTTCGGAACCCCCGCCTACGTCCTCGACGAGGACGACTTCCGGGCCCGGGCGCGTGCCTGGCGTACCGCGTTCGGGCCGGACGCCGACGTGTTCTACGCCGGGAAGGCGTTCCTGTCCCGTGCCGTCGTGCGGTGGCTGAACGAGGAGGGGCTCAATCTGGACGTGTGTTCCGGGGGCGAGCTGGCCACGGCGCTGAGCGCGGGGATGCCCGCGGAGCGCATCGCCTTCCACGGCAACAACAAGTCCGTCGAGGAGATCCACCGCGCGGTGAGCGCGGGGGTGGGCCGGATCGTCCTCGACTCCTTCCAGGAGATCGTGCGGGTCGCCCACATCGCGCAGTCGCTGGGCAGGCGGCAGCCGGTGCAGATCCGGATCACCGTGGGGGTGGAGGCGCACACGCACGAGTTCATCGCCACCGCCCACGAGGACCAGAAGTTCGGCATCCCGCTCGCCGGCGGGCAGGCCGCGGAGGCCGTGCGGCGGGCCCTCCAGCTCGACGGGCTGGAACTGATCGGCATCCACTCCCACATCGGGTCGCAGATCTTCGACATGTCGGGGTTCGAGGTCGCCGCCCACCGCGTGGTGGGACTGCTGCGGGACGTGCGCGACGAGCACGGCGTGGAACTGCCCGAGATCGACCTCGGCGGCGGCCTCGGCATCGCCTACACCAGCGACGACGACCCGCGTGAGCCGCACGAGATCGCCAAGGCGCTGACCGAGATCGTCACCCGGGAGTGCGAGGCGGCCCGGCTGCGGACGCCGCGGATCTCCGTCGAGCCCGGACGGGCCATCGTGGGGCCCACCGCGTTCACCCTGTACGAGGTCGGCACGGTCAAGCCGCTGGACGGGCTGCGCACCTACGTCTCCGTCGACGGCGGCATGTCGGACAACATCCGGACGGCGCTGTACGACGCCGAGTACAGCGTCGCGCTCGTCTCGCGCGCCTCCGACGCCGAGCCGATGCTCGCCCGGGTCGTGGGCAAGCACTGCGAGAGCGGGGACATCGTGGTGAAGGACGCGTTCCTGCCGTCCGACCTGGCACCGGGTGACCTGCTCGCCGTGCCGGCCACCGGCGCGTACTGCCGGTCCATGGCCAGCAACTACAACCACGTGCTCCGGCCGCCGGTCGTCGCCGTGCGGGACGGCGAGGCCCGGGTGATCGTCCGGCGGGAGACGGAGGAGGACCTCCTCCGTCTCGACGTGGGGTGATCCGCCCGCCGGGAACAGCGGGGGTGGAAGATCTGCGGTCCGCCACCCCCGTACAAATGAAATAGATGTCTCACGATCCGGACCAAGGGTAGAAACTCCCGTCCGGTGAGTGAGACTGGACCAACCGTAGACGGTATGAGGAAACGAGGTCGGATGATGCGTACGCGTCCGCTGAAGGTGGCGCTACTGGGCTGTGGAGTGGTCGGCTCAGAGGTGGCGCGCATCATGACGACGCACGCCGCCGACCTCGCCGCCCGCATCGGCGCCCCGGTCGAGCTCGCCGGCGTGGCGGTACGGCGTACCGGCAAGGCGCGCGAGGGCATCGACCCCGCGCTGGTCACCACCGACGCGACCGCCCTCGTCAAACGCGGGGACATCGACGTCGTGGTCGAGGTCATCGGGGGGATCGAGCCCGCCCGGACGCTGATCAGCGCCGCCTTCGAGCACGGCGCCTCCGTCGTCTCCGCCAACAAGGCCCTGCTCGCCCAGGACGGGGCCGCCCTGCACGCCGCCGCCGGGCAGCACGGCAAGGACCTCTACTACGAGGCCGCCGTCGCCGGCGCCATCCCGCTGATCCGGCCGCTGCGCGAGTCCCTCGCCGGCGACAAGGTCAACCGGGTGCTCGGCATCGTCAACGGCACCACCAACTTCATCCTCGACAAGATGGACTCCACGGGCGCCGGCTACCAGGAGGCCCTGGACGAGGCCACCGCCCTCGGGTACGCGGAAGCCGACCCGACCGCCGACGTCGAGGGCTTCGACGCCGCCGCCAAGGCCGCCATCCTGGCCGGCATCGCCTTCCATACGCGCGTGCGCCTCGACGACGTCCACCGCGAGGGCATGACCGAGGTCACCGCCGCCGACTTCCGCTCCGCCAAGGAGATGGGCTGCACCATCAAGCTGCTCGCCATCTGCGAGCGGTCCGCCGACGGTACGTCCGTCACCGCGCGCGTGCACCCCGCCATGATCCCGCTGAGTCATCCGCTCGCCTCCGTGCGCGGCGCGTACAACGCGGTCTTCGTGGAGAGCGACGCCGCCGGACAGCTGATGTTCTACGGCCCGGGCGCGGGCGGCTCGCCCACCGCCTCCGCCGTGCTCGGCGACCTGGTCGCCGTCTGCCGCAACCGGCTGAACGGCACCACCGGGCCCGGCGAGTCGGCCTACGCCGACCTGACCGTCTCCCCGATGGGCGAGGTCGTCACGCGGTACCACATCAGCCTCGACGTCGCCGACAAGCCGGGCGTGCTCGCCCAGGTCGCCACCGTCTTCGCCGAGCACGGGGTGTCCATCGACACCGTTCGGCAGCAGGGCAAGGACGGCGAGGCCTCCCTCGTCGTCGTCACCCACCGGGCCTTCGACGCCGCCCTCTCCGGGACCGTCGAGGCACTGCGCAAGCTCGACACCGTGCGGGGTGTCGCCAGCATCATGCGGGTTGAAGGAGAGTAACCAGCAATGACCCACCAGTGGCGCGGAATCATCGAGGAGTACCGGGACAGGCTGCCGGTATCCGACACCACGCCGGTCGTGACGCTCCGCGAGGGCGGCACGCCCCTCGTGCCCGCGCAGGTGCTCTCCGAGCGCACGGGCTGTGAGGTCCACCTGAAGGTGGAGGGCGCCAACCCCACCGGGTCCTTCAAGGACCGCGGCATGACCATGGCCATCAGCAAGGCCAAGGAGGACGGCGCCAAGGCGGTCATCTGTGCCTCCACGGGCAACACCTCCGCCTCCGCCGCCGCCTACGCGGTGCGCGCGGGCATGGTGTCCGCCGTGTTGGTGCCGCAGGGCAAGATCGCCCTCGGCAAGATGGGCCAGGCCCTCGTGCACGGCGCGAAGATCCTCCAGGTCGACGGCAACTTCGACGACTGCCTCACCCTCGCCCGGGAACTGAGCGAGAACTACCCCGTGGCGCTGGTGAATTCGGTCAACCCGGTGCGCATCGAGGGCCAGAAGACGGCCGCCTTCGAGATCGTGGACATGCTCGGCGACGCGCCCGACATCCATGTCCTGCCGGTCGGTAACGCGGGCAACATCACCGCCTACTGGAAGGGCTACCGGGAGTACGCCGCCGACGGCATCGCCGCGCGGACCCCGCGGATGTGGGGCTTCCAGGCGTCCGGCAGCGCCCCGATCGTGCGCGGCGAGGTGGTCAAGGACCCGTCGACCATCGCGACCGCCATCCGCATCGGCAACCCCGCGTCCTGGCAGTACGCCCTGGCCGCGCGGGACGAGTCCGGCGGTGCCATCGACGAGGTGACGGACCGTGAGATCCTGCGCGCCTACCGCCTGTTGGCCGCGCAGGAGGGCGTCTTCGTGGAGCCCGCCTCCGCCGCCTCGGTGGCCGGTCTGCTCAAGGCCGCGGAGCAGGGGAAGGTCGACCCGGGCCAGCGCATCGTGTGCACCGTCACGGGCAACGGCCTGAAGGACCCCGACTGGGCCGTGGCCGGTGCCCCGCAGCCGGTCACCGTCCCGGTCGACGCGGCCACCGCGGCGGAGCGTCTTGGTCTCGGCTGAGCGTCGGCCACCGCGGCGCAGTGTCTCGGCCTCGGCTGAGCGCCACTGCGGCTGAGTGTCGGTGACCGCGGTTTTCGGCCTTGGCCCAGCGTCGACGATCGCGGTTTTCGGCCTCGGCCCAGCGCCGACGGCCGCGGTTCTCGGCCTTGTCTCAGCACCGACAGTCCGGCAGTCCGGCAGCCCGCAGCCCGCAGCCCCGGCTTTCGGCCTCGGCCCAGCGTCCGTAACCGACCCTCGGTCTCGGGCGAGTGCCGGGGGAGGCCCTCGGTCTCGGCCGAAACGCCGGGGAACGGCCCTGAGCCTTGGCCGAGCGCCGGCAACCGACCTTCGGCCTCGCCGAGCGCCGGCAACCGACCCCCGGCCCCGGCCGAGCGCCGGGGAAGCGGTGGATCCCGGACAGGTTGCACGGGGGGCTTGCGACACGCATCGTGCGCCTCCCGTGCGCCCTATGTCGCCACAGAACCTTCCTTCGATAGGCTGTAGCGAACCCGCCTGCCGCATATGCCCTCGCGTAGGGCGCGGTGCCGTGCCGTCTCCGCGGCCACGGGTCCTCGTACGTCAGTCATCGGCAGTCCACCGAATGACCATCGAATCCATCGAGCGTCATTCACCGTCAACGCAGCTCAAGGAGAGTCTTCGAGCGATGGCCGGTCCAGCCTTCCGCGCCGCCGCCGTCCGGGTGCGCACCCCCGCCACCAGCGCCAACCTCGGCCCCGGCTTCGACGCCCTGGGCCTCGCGCTGGGGCTCTACGACGACGTGGTCGTCCGGGTGGCCGACTCCGGGCTGCACATCGACATCGCGGGTGAGGGCAGCGAGACCCTGCCGCGGGACGAGAGCCACCTCCTCGTCCGCTCCCTGCGGACCGCCTTCGACCTGCTGGGCGGACAGCCCCGGGGCCTGGAGATCGTCTGCGCCAACCGGATCCCGCACGGCCGGGGCCTCGGCTCCTCCTCCGCCGCCATCTGCGCCGGCATCGTCGCCGCGCGTGCCGTGACCATAGGCGGCGAAGCCCGTCTGGACGACGCGGCGCTGCTGGAACTGGCCACCGAGATCGAGGGCCACCCGGACAACGTGGCCGCGTGTCTCCTCGGCGGCTTCACCCTGTCCTGGATGGAGGCCGGCAACGCCCGGGCCATCAGGATGGAGCCGCACGATTCCATCGTTCCGGTGGTTTTCGTGCCCGGAAAGCCGGTACTGACCGAGACCGCGCGCGGTCTGCTCCCGCGTACCGTGCCGCACGTGGACGCCGCCGCCAACGCGGGCCGCGCCGCCCTGCTCGTCGAGGCCCTGACCAGGCGCCCCGAGCTGCTGCTGCCCGCCACCGAGGACCGCCTCCACCAGGAGTACCGCGCGCCGGCCATGCCGGAGAGCGCCGCGCTGGTGGAACGGCTGCGCTCGGACGGCATCCCGGCCGTCATCTCGGGCGCCGGACCCACCGTCATGGCCCTCGCCGACGCCGACAGCGCCGACAAGGTGTCGCACCTCGCGGGCGAGGGCTGGGCCGCCAACCGGCTTGACCTCGATGTCCCGGGAGCGAGCGTGCTGCCGCTTGCGCCCTGACACACGGTTGCCGGATTTGGAGAGGGGGAATGTTTGTTGGATCCGGTAGTGTTAATCTCAAGTCTGCACCCGACCCCACCATGGCGAGGTGCCTCGTGTCCCCGTCCGGGACAGACATTCTTCCGGGAGCCTCCCGCGCCACTCCGTGTTCCTTGCGCCGTATCTGGGCAGTACGTCGTATGCGGACACTGAGCGGGCCGCCGGTGGGGGTACCCCCTCTGGGGGAGCTCCGGAACCGGTGCTACCACGCCACGTGACACAGGGTGCCACGACTCGCGGCAGCGCCATCACCGCACATTTCCTCCGCCGCTGTGGCGGACCACCGCCCCGGCACGGTTCACCGAAGACAGGACCGTAGCCGGACAGCACAACCGGTCGCCGAGCCAGACAGGCCGACGTCCGCTCCAGGGAAGGACCCTTCGTGAGCGACACCACCGATCTGATGGGCGCACGTGTCGAGGAGACCGCTGCCGCGCCCGCCACGGACGCCTCCGCGCCTGCCACCGGTGCCGGCTCCCGGCGGCGCCGCGGTACCGGCCTCGAGGGCATGGTGCTGGCCGAGCTGCAACAGGTCGCCTCGGGCCTCGGGATCAGGGGCACCGCGCGTATGCGCAAGAGCCAGCTGATCGAGGTCATCAAGGAGGCGCAGGCCGCCGGAGGCGCCGCCCCCAAGGCGTCCTCCTCCGCCGGGGACACCGCCGAGACCAAGCCGAAGCGCCGGGCCACCTCGCGGGCCCGCACCGGCGACGAGGCCGCCGAGAAGAAGGCGGACAAGGCCGGGGAGGCCCCCGCCGACAAGGCCGCGGCCCAGCAGCAGATCGAGATCCCCGGCCAGCCCGCCAGCGACGACGCCCCCGTCGAGCGCCGTCGTCGCCGTGCCACCGCCGAGGCGGGCAGCCCCGGCCAGGGCGGGGCCGAGACCGTCGCCGCGGAGGCCAAGGCCGAGCCCAAGGCCGAGACGCAGCAGCAGGGCGACGCCAAGGGTGACGCCGGTGACGGCGAGGGCCGTGGCCGCCGGGACCGCCGCGAGCGCGGCCGGGACCGCGACCGGGACCGCCGCAACAAGGGCGACGAGCAGCAGGGCGGCCAGCAGCGTCAGCAGCAGGGCCAGCAGGGTCAGCAGGGTGGCCGGCAGGACCGCCAGCAGCAGGACGACGACGACTTCGAGGGCGGCCGCCGTGGCCGTCGTGGCCGCTACCGCGACCGCCGTGGCCGTCGTGGCCGCGACGAGATCGCCGAGCCGCAGGTCACCGAGGACGACGTCCTGATCCCGGTCGCGGGCATCCTGGACATCCTCGACAACTACGCCTTCATCCGGACCTCCGGCTACCTGCCCGGTCCGAACGACGTGTACGTCTCCCTCGCCCAGGTCCGCAAGAACGGCCTGCGCAAGGGTGACCACCTCACCGGTGCGGTCCGCCAGCCGAAGGAGGGCGAGCGCCGCGAGAAGTTCAACGCGCTGGTCCGGCTGGACTCCGTCAACGGCATGGCGCCCGAACACGGCCGTGGCCGACCGGAGTTCAACAAGCTGACCCCGCTCTACCCGCAGGACCGGCTCCGCCTGGAGACCGACCCGGGCGTGCTCACCACCCGGATCATCGACCTGGTCTCGCCGATCGGCAAGGGCCAGCGCGGTCTGATCGTGGCCCCGCCGAAGACCGGCAAGACCATGATCATGCAGGCGGTCGCCAACGCGATCACGCACAACAACCCCGAGTGCCACCTGATGGTCGTCCTGGTCGACGAGCGTCCGGAAGAGGTCACCGACATGCAGCGGTCGGTCAAGGGCGAGGTCATCTCCTCGACCTTCGACCGTCCGGCCGAGGACCACACCACGGTCGCCGAGCTGGCCATCGAGCGCGCCAAGCGCCTCGTGGAGCTGGGCCACGACGTCGTCGTGCTGCTCGACTCCATCACGCGTCTGGGCCGTGCCTACAACCTGGCGGCGCCGGCCTCCGGCCGCATCCTGTCCGGTGGTGTCGACTCGACCGCCCTGTACCCGCCGAAGCGGTTCTTCGGCGCGGCGCGGAACATCGAGGACGGCGGCTCGCTGACCATCCTCGCCACGGCTCTCGTGGACACCGGGTCCCGCATGGACGAGGTGATCTTCGAGGAGTTCAAGGGCACCGGCAACATGGAGCTCAAGCTCGACCGCAAGCTCGCCGACAAGCGCATCTTCCCGGCGGTGGACGTGGACGCGTCCGGCACCCGTAAGGAAGAGATCCTGCTCGGCAACGAGGAGCTGGCGGTCGTCTGGAAGCTCCGCCGGGTGCTGCACGCGCTGGACCAGCAGCAGGCGATCGAGCTGCTGCTCGACAAGATGAAGCAGACCAAGTCGAACGTCGAGTTCCTGATGCAGATCCAGAAGACGACGCCGACCCCGGGCAACGGCGACTGAGCGCCTCGTACGTCCGAGGACCTGAGCGTCTGAGTGGCTGAACGCCGCGGGAAGGGCCGTTCCCCGTCGAGAGACGACGGGGAACGGCCCTTTCGCGTTGCCGCGGGGCGCGGGCGGGCGAGACCTTGGCCACAGGGGCGCCGGCGGGCACCGGCTCGCGACCGCCCGGCCAGGGTGGCCGAAACCGCAGGTGAGTCGCGGTGTGCAGGTCGTGAGTGGCTACGCTGCGTGACCTCTGCCGGACACGGTGGCCACGCTGTGTCGTGCAACCCTTTCCCGAGTTTCTCCGTCTGACCGGGCGGAGCGACGATGGAGCGGTGACGACCGCTCCCGACCCCGACCGCAGGGGGTATCCGACCGCCTAGACCTAGGAGCGATGTGGCCGCCGAGAGCACGCCCGCCATAACCGAGCCGGGCACGACAGGACCCCGCCGCCGGGGCAAGGGCCGCCGCCGCAAGGCGCCCGGCGCGGGCCGCAGAGCCGTGCGCGCCGGTGTCTGGACGGCCGCGGGCGTCGTCGTGCTGGGCGGTGCCGGCGCCGGGTTCGTCTACTTCAAGCTCAACGGCAACCTGCACAGCGTCGACATCAACCAGGCCCTCGGCACCGACCGGCCCACGAAGATCGACAACGGCTCCGAGAACATCCTGGTCCTCGGCTCGGACACCCGCTCCGGCAAGAACAAGAAGCTCGGCGGCGGCGCGGACGACGGCAGCGCCCGCTCGGACACGGCGATGATCGTCCACGTGTACCAGGGGCACAAGAAGGCCAGTGTGGTCTCGGTGCCCCGGGACACCCTCGTCGACCGCCCCCAGTGCACCGACACCAAGGGCACCGTGCATCCGGCCGCCTCCGGCGTGATGTTCAACGAGGCGTACTCCACCGGGGGCGCGGCCTGCGCGGTGAAGACCGTGGAGTCGATCACCGGTATCCGCATGGACCACTATCTGGAGGTCGACTTCGAGGGCTTCCAGCGGCTCATCGACGACCTCGGCGGCGTGCACGTCACCACCACCAGGGACATCCGCGACCCGCAGAGCCACCTGGACCTCAAGGCCGGCCCGCACACCCTGGACGGCGAACAGGCGCTCGGCCTGGTCCGCACCCGGCACGGCGTGGGCGACGGCTCCGACCTCGGCCGCATCCAGCTCCAGCAGGCGTTCATCAAGGCGCTGATCGACCAGGTGAAGCACGTCGGTGTCCTCTCCGACCCGAAGAAGCTCTACAACCTCGCCGACACCGCCACCAAGTCCGTCACGACCGACTCCGACCTCGGCTCGGTCAACTCCCTGATCGACTTCGCCGGCGGCCTCAAGGGCATCAGCTCGTCCCACATGAAGATGGTCACGATGCCGGTGCGGTACGACCCGGCCAACCCCAACCGGGTCCTGCCGGAGAAGGCCAAGGCCCAGCTGGTCTGGGACGCCCTGAAGAACGACGAGCCGATCCCGGGGACGGCCACGGAGGGCACGGCCACCGGCGAGGCCAAGGGCGTCGTGAGCTGACCGCGCGGGCCCCGCGCACCCGGCGGAATAGAACGGCCGTACCCCCGGTTTGGGAGGATGGCCCCAGTCCTGGCAGACTGGTACGTCGGCCCCGGTTCACGCGTCCGCATCCCGCGTCCGCGACCCGGCGCCCTCCCGCAACCTAGGAGACACCTTGAAGCGCGACATTCACCCCGCGTACGTCGAGACGCAGGTCAGCTGCACCTGCGGCGCGTCGTTCACCACCCGTAGCACCATCGAGTCCGGCACCATCCGGGCCGAGGTCTGCTCCGAGTGCCACCCGTTCTACACGGGCAAGCAGAAGATCCTCGACACCGGTGGCCGTGTGGCCCGCTTCGAGGCCCGCTTCGGCAAGGCCGCCGGCTCCAAGAAGTAGCGAGCCCCATTTCGCCGGTCCACGGCCGTACGCCTTCGCGGGTGTGCGCCGGGACCGGCGTTTTTGGTCGCCCGCCCTTCCCCTCACCGCAGTACAGGAGCCGAAAGATGTTCGAGGCCGTCGAGGAACTCGTCGCCGAGCACGCCGATCTGGAGAAGAAGCTCGCCGATCCGTCGGTCCACGCCGACCAGGCCAACGCGCGCAAGCTGAACAAGCGCTACGCCGAGCTGACCCCGATCGTCGCCACGTACCGCTCCTGGAAGCAGACCGGCGACGACATCGACACCGCGCGCGAGCTGGCCGCCGACGACCCGGACTTCGCCGCCGAGGTCAAGGACCTGGAGAAGCAGCGCGAGGAACTGACCGAGAAGCTGCGCCTCCTGCTCGTCCCGCGTGACCCGAGTGACGACAAGGACGTCATCCTGGAGATCAAGGCGGGCGCGGGCGGCGACGAGTCGGCACTGTTCGCCGGCGACCTGCTGCGCATGTACCTGCGCTACGCCGAGCGCGTCGGCTGGAAGACCGAGATCATCGACTCCACCGAGTCGGAGCTGGGCGGCTACAAGGACGTCCAGGTCGCGGTGAAGACCCGCGGGCAGACCGAGCCCGGCCAGGGCGTCTGGGCCCGGCTGAAGTACGAGGGCGGGGTGCACCGGGTGCAGCGCGTCCCGGCGACCGAGTCGCAGGGCCGTATCCACACCTCGGCGGCCGGCGTCCTGGTCACGCCCGAGGCCGAGGAGGTCGACGTCGAGATCAACCCCAACGACCTCCGCATCGACGTCTACCGGTCCTCCGGCCCGGGCGGCCAGTCCGTGAACACCACCGACTCCGCCGTGCGTATCACGCACCTGCCGACCGGTGTCGTGGCCTCCTGCCAGAACGAGAAGAGCCAGCTCCAGAACAAGGAGCAGGCGCTGCGCATCCTGCGCTCCAGGCTGCTCGCCATGGCGCAGGAGGAGGCGGAGCGGGAGGCCGCCGACGCCCGCCGCAGCCAGGTCCGCACCGTCGACCGCTCCGAGAAGATCCGCACCTACAACTTCCCGGAGAACCGCATCTCGGACCACCGCGTCGGCTTCAAGGCGTACAACCTGGACCAGGTCCTGGACGGCGACCTCGACGCGGTGATCCAGGCCTGTGTCGACGCAGACTCGGCGGCGAAGCTCGCCGCCGCGTAAGACCCCGTCCGCACCAGTACGACACGGAGGACTCGCGTGAACCTGCTGCTCGCCGAGGTGGCCCAGGCCACCCAGCGGCTGGCCGACGCCGGCGTGCCCTCGCCGCGCAACGACGCGGAGGAGCTGGCCGCGTTCGTGCACGGTGTGAAGCGCGGCGCACTGCACTCCGTGAAGGACGCCGACTTCGACGCCCGGTACTGGGAGGTCATCGCCCGGCGCGAGCAGCGCGAGCCGCTCCAGCACATCACCGGGCGGGCCTACTTCCGCTACCTGGAACTCCAGGTCGGGCCCGGGGTGTTCGTGCCGCGCCCGGAGACCGAGTCGGTGGTCGGCTGGGCCATAGACGCCGTGCGCGCCATGGACGTCGTGGAACCGGCCATCGTCGACCTGTGCACCGGTTCTGGCGCCATCGCCCTCGCCCTCGCCCAGGAGGTGCCGCGCTCCCGCGTGCACGCCGTGGAGCTGTCCGAGGACGCCCTGGTGTGGACCCGGAAGAACGTGGCCGGCTCGCGGGTCGACCTGCGCCAGGGCGACGCCCTCGACGCCTTCCCGGACCTCGACGGCCAGGTCGACCTGGTCATCTCCAACCCGCCGTACATCCCGCTCACCGAGTGGGAGTACGTCGCCCCCGAGGCCCGCGACTACGACCCGGAGCTGGCACTGTTCTCCGGCGAGGACGGGCTCGATCTGATCCGCGGCATCGAGCGCACCGCGCACCGGCTGCTGCGCCCGGGCGGCGTCGTCGTGATCGAGCACGCCGACACCCAGGGCGGCCAGGTGCCGTGGATCTTCACCGAGGAGCGGGGCTGGGCCGACGCGGCCGACCACCCCGACCTCAACAACCGGCCGCGCTTCGCCACCGCCCGCAAGGCGCTGCCGTGACCGCCCCGACGACTTCCATCCCGCAGTACGTGTACGAGGAGGCCCGCTAGACATGGCACGGCGATACGACACCAACGACGCGACCGACCGCGTGACGGGTCTGCGCGAGGCCGCGTCCGCCGTCCGCCGGGGCGAGCTGGTGGTGCTGCCGACCGACACGGTGTACGGCATCGGCGCCGACGCGTTCTCCTCGGAGGCGGTCGCCGACCTGCTCGCCGCTAAGGGCCGGGGGCGCAACATGCCCACCCCCGTCCTCATCGGCTCCCCGAACACCCTGCACGGCCTCGTCACGGACTTCTCCGAGCTGGCCTGGGAACTGGTCGACGCGTTCTGGCCGGGGGCCCTGACGCTCGTCGCCAGGCACCAGCCGTCCCTCCAGTGGGACCTCGGCGACACCCGGGGCACGGTCGCCGTGCGCATGCCGCTGCACCCGGTCGCCATCGAGCTGCTCACCGAGTTCGGCCCGATGGCCGTCTCCTCCGCCAACCTCACCGGCCACCCGGCGCCGGAGAACTGCGACGCCGCCCAGGAGATGCTCGGCGACTCCGTCTCCGTCTACCTCGACGGCGGCCCCACCCCGGGCAACGTGCCGTCGTCCATCGTGGACGTCTCCCGCGAGGCGCCGGTGCTGCTGCGCGCGGGGGCCATCTCCGCGGACGAGCTGCGGAAGGTCGTACCCGACCTCGAGGTGGCGAATTGACGGCCCCTGAAGCGGGGCGTGGCATAGGCGCTGGAGGCTGGAGCGCGGAGGAGACGACGACGTTCGGGTTTCCCCGTGACACCTTCCGCATCCTGCACGTCAGCACCGGCAACGTGTGCCGCTCGCCCATCACCGAGCGGCTGACCCGCCACTTCGTCGCGGAGCGGCTCGGCGTGCTCGGCGGCGGGCTGATCGTGGAGAGCGCGGGCACCTGGGGCCACGAGGGCGCGCCCATGGAGTCCCACGCCGAGACCGTGCTGGCCGAGTTCGGGGCGGACGCCGCCGGCTTCGTCGGCCGGGAGCTGCTGGACGAGCACGTGATCAGGGCCGACCTGGTGCTGACGGCCACCCGTGACCACCGGGCCCAGGTGATCTCCATGGGCCACTCGGCGGGCCTGCGCACCTTCACCCTGAAGGAGTTCACCCGCCTGGTCCGGGCGATAGATCCGGCCACCCTGCCGCCGCTGGAGGACGGTGTGGTCATGCGGGCCCGCGCGCTGGTGCGGGCGGCGGCGGCGCTGCGCGGCTGGCTGCTCGCCCCGACCGCCGAGGCGGACGAGGTGTACGACCCGTACGGCGCCCCGCTGACCTTCTTCCGGTCCATCGGCGACGAGATACGGGACGCGCTGGACCCGGTCGTCACGGCGCTGACGGGCGTCCCCGCGCACACCTGACGGGCGTACGCGCGCGACCGCGGCCCGGCCGGCCCCCTTCCGGGTGGACGGGCGCCCGCGCGGCCGCACGGCGGGCGGGAACGGCCGTCACGGCCGCGCGTCCGCCGCACCCCGGGCCTACATTGGGGATACGTCACCGTCGACCGCCCGGAGCCCGCCATGCCGGTCAGCACCGCCCACGAGGCCGACGTCCTGCGGTGGCAGGACCCGGCGATGGCCGACATCCTCTCCGGGGAGCTGGCGCGGCAGTCCACGACGCTCCAGCTGATCGCCGCCGAGAACTTCTGCTCGCCGGCCGTGCTCGCCGCCCTCGGCTCGGCGCTCGCCAACAAGTACGCCGAGGGCTACCCGGGCGCCCGGCACCACGGCGGCTGCGAGATCGTGGACGCCGCCGAACGCGCCGCCGTCGAGCGGGCCAAGGCCCTGTTCGGCGCCGAGCACGCCAACGTCCAGCCGCACTCCGGCTCCTCGGCCGTGCTGGCCGCCTACGCGGCCCTGCTGCGCCCCGGCGACACCGTCCTCGCCCTCGGCCTGCCCTACGGCGGCCACCTCACCCACGGCTCGCCGGCGAACTTCTCCGGCCGCTGGTTCGACTTCGTGGGCTACGGCGTCGACGCCGAGACCGGGCTGATCGACCACGACCAGGTGCGCCATCTGGCGCGCAACCACCGGCCCAAGGCCATCGTCTGCGGTTCCATCGCCTACCCCCGCCACTTCGACCACGCCTTCTTCCGGGAGGTCGCCGACGAGGTGGGGGCCTATCTGATCGCGGCCGCGGGCCATCCGATCGGCCTGGTCGCCGGGGGAGCGGCGCCCAGTCCGGTGCCGTACGCGGACATCGTGTGCGCGACCACCCACAAGGTGCTGCGCGGGCCGCGCGGCGGGATGATCCTGTGCGGTGCCGAGCTGGCCGAGCGCGTCGACCGGGCCGTCTTCCCCTTCACCCAGGGCGGCGCCCAGATGCACACCATCGCCGCCAAGGCCGTCGCGTTCGGCGAGGCGGCGACCCCGGCCTTCACCGTGTACGCGCACCAGGTCGTCGCCAACGCCCGGGTGCTGGCCGGTCATCTGGCCGCCGAGGGGCTGGCCGTCACCACCGGCGGCACGGACACCCATCTGATCACCGCGGACCCGGCTCCGCTGGGTGTGGACGGCCGGACCGCGCGCGGGCGGCTGCTCGCGGCCGGTCTGGTGCTGGACTGCTGCGTGCTGCCGCACGGCGACGGCCGCGGGCTGCGCCTGGGGACGGCCGCGGTGACCACGCAGGGCATGGGCGAGCCGGAGATGGTGCGGATCGCCGCGCTGCTGGGGGCCGTGCTGCGCGGGGAGGCCGAGCCGGTCGCGGCCCGGGAGGAGGTGCGCGCGCTCACCGGCCGTTTTCCGCCGTATCCCGCCGTATCCGGGCCGCACGCGGCTGACACGGCTGACCGGGGGTAGCCGCCGATCCGTACACCCCGGTGTGTCCCGTTGTGGGCGCCTGTGGTGCCACCGCGGGACGGAGCACACGGCGAGGCGTGCAACCATCGTCGCTACCCGGCAGTCTCCATCCGTATGCGTCCGTCGCTAGGGTGTGTGGCTGTGATGGCCAGCGAGACCTGTGGGGAAGCCCGTGCGTGAATACCTGCTGACGCTCTGCATCACGGCCGCGGTGACGTACCTCCTGACGGGGCCGGTACGGAAGTTCGCGATCGTGGCCGGGGCGATGCCGGATATCCGGGCCCGTGACGTGCACCGGGAACCCACCCCGCGGCTCGGCGGCATCGCGATGTTCTTCGGCCTGTGCGCGGGCCTGCTGGTCGCGGACCACCTGACCAACCTCAGCGAGGTCTTCACCAAGTCCAACGAGCCGCGGGCGCTGCTCTCCGGCGCGGCCCTGATCTGGCTGATCGGCGTCCTGGACGACAAGTTCGAGATCGACGCGCTGATCAAGCTGGGCGGTCAGATGATCGCGGCCGGCGTGATGGTCATGCAGGGTCTGACGATCCTGTGGCTGCCCATCCCGGGCGTCGGCAACGTGGCGCTGACCCAGTGGCAGGGCACCCTGCTGACGGTGGCCCTGGTGGTCATCACGATCAACGCGGTCAACTTCGTGGACGGCCTCGACGGCCTCGCCGCCGGCATGGTGTGCATCGCGGCGGCCGCGTTCTTCCTGTACGCGTACCGCGTCTGGGTGTCGTACGGCATCGAGGCCGCCGCCCCCGCCACGCTGTTCGCGGCGATCCTGATGGGCATGTGCCTGGGCTTCCTGCCGCACAACATGCATCCCGCGCGGATCTTCATGGGCGACTCCGGCTCGATGCTGATCGGGCTGGTGCTGGCGGCCGGCGCGATCTCGATCACCGGCCAGCTCGACCCGGACGCGCTGAACCTGTACGCGGGCTCGGAGAAGGCGGCGGTGCACCAGACGGTGCCGGTCTACATCCCGCTGCTGCTGCCGCTGACGATCATCGCGGTGCCGACGGCGGACCTGGTGCTGGCGATCGTCCGCCGCACCTGGCGCGGCCAGTCGCCGTTCGCCGCCGACCGCGGGCACCTGCACCACCGGCTGCTGGAGATCGGCCACTCGCACAGCCGGGCGGTGCTGATCATGTACTTCTGGTCGGCGCTGATCGCCTTCGGAGCGCTGGCCTACTCCGTGAACTCGGCGTCGATGTGGATCGTGCTCGGCGTGGTCTTCCTGAGCGCGGTCGGCCTGGTCCTGCTGCTGCTCCCGCGCTTCACACCGCGGGTGCCGGTGTGGGCGCAGCGGTTCGTGCCGCCGCGGTACCGCAGGAGGGGCGGTGTCGCCGAGGCAGCCGGGACGGCCGGGACCGCGGAGACGGAGGCCGCCGGGGCCACCGGGGAGGCGGCCGGAACGGGGGAGCGGGCACCGGTCGGCGCCGGTGTCCCGGGCGTCAACGGAGCGACCGCGATCGGCGCCCGATCGCGTTTCGCGGACCGTCCGTAAGACGGCCAAGGTAAGAATCTGACTAGAGCATTGCCAACTCGTGGGGGAGCGAAGCACCCCAATACCAGACAAGTGGGCGCGGTTTTTGCACAGACGGGCACTGTCACTCTCATGTGTGACAGCAAGCACACCCTACAGGTAAAGACCTCATCAAATAGTTTGTGATACGGTTCACGAGAACCCCGGATAGAGCCGAAGGACCGAGTGCGTCGGTCCATTGGTGTGAGGTCTCGATCACTCAGCCCGGGACTACGCTCGTCCATGACGACACCCTGCCCCCCTGTGAAAGCGGAGTTGCCGCCATGCCGTCCAATGACGTCCGGATCCTTGCCCAGGCCGCCGTGCCCACGGCTGCCGTCGGCGCGATCGCCGCCGTCGTCAGCGGTGTGGTCGCCGGCGGCAAGGGAGCGATCGGGGCCGTCGTGGGGACGCTCGTGGTGATCGTGTTCATGGGGCTCGGGCTCTACGTGCTCCAGCGCACCGCCAAATCCTTTCCCCAGCTGTTCCAGATGATGGGCCTGATGCTCTACGCGGCCCAGCTGCTGCTGCTGGTCATCTTCGTCGCCCTGTTCAAGAACACCACGCTGTTCAACCCGCGTGCCTTCGCCATCACCCTCGTGGTCGCCACCCTGACGTGGATCGCCGCGCAGGCGCGGGCACACATGAAGGCCAAGATCCTCTACGTCGATCCCGATGCCTCGTCGAAGGGCGACAAGCCCGAGAAGACAGGGCACTCGTCGTGAGAGGTAGGGCCGGGATAAAGGCGCACGAGAGTTGCTGCTATCGTCCGGTGCCAACTGCGGCATCGCGGGCGCGGGCATCCGAGCTGACGCCTGTTCGATCGCGAGGCGAGATGCCCCTCAGCCGCCCCCACATCCGTAACACCAGTCCCGTGCCGACCCGCGGCCGCACGCCGCGCCGACACAACGAGGTTGCCGTACCTATGCGCCACGATGAAGGAGCCCGCGGTGAGTGCTGACCCGACGCAGACGCTCGCTTTCGAAACGAGCTGCCACCTGTTCGACGGGTGCGGCTTCCCGGCTCCGGGCCTGCACTCGTTCCTGTTCAAGCCGCTCTGGGGCGACGCGGACAGCAACTTGTACTTCAACAAGACGATGCTGCTGGCGCTGCTCGGTTCCATCATCGTCGTGGGCTTCTTCTGGGCCGCCTTCGCCAAGCCGAAGGTCGTCCCGGGCAAGCTCCAGCTGGTGGCCGAGTCCGGATACGACTTCATCCGCCGCGGCGTCGTCTACGAGACCATCGGCAAGAAGGAAGGCGAGAAGTACGTCCCGCTGGTCGTCTCGCTCTTCTTCTTCGTCTGGATGATGAACCTCTGGTCCGTCATCCCGGTCGCCCAGTTCCCGGTGACCTCGATCATCTCGTACCCCGCCATCCTGGCCGCCATCGTCTACGTCCTCTGGGTCGGGCTGACCTTCAAGCGGCACGGCTTCGTCGGCGCCTTCAAGAACTTCACCGGCTACGACAAGTCCCTCGGCGCGGTCCTCCCGCTGTCGATGACGATCGAGCTGTTCTCGAACCTCCTCGTGCGGCCGTTCACCCACGCCGTCCGACTCTTCGCGAACATGTTCGCCGGCCACACCCTGCTGCTGCTCTTCACGATCGCCAGCTGGTACATGCTGAACGGCATCGGCATCGCCTACTCCGCCGTCTCGTTCGTCATGGTCATCGTGATGACGGCCTTCGAGCTCTTCATCCAGGCTGTCCAGGCGTACGTCTTCGTACTCCTGACGTGCAGCTTCATCCAGGGCGCGCTCGCCGAGCACCACTGAGCCTCCCGACCACCCACCCAGACATCCGGTGGCCAACCCCCACCGGTCATTGAAAGAGAAGGAAGAACCGGCATGTCCGCTCTCGAAACCCTTGCCGCCGGCGTCCAGATCAAGGGCAACCTCGGCTCCATCGGTTACGGTCTCGCCGCCATCGGCCCGGGCGTCGGCGTCGGCATCATCTTCGGTAACGGCACGCAGGCTCTCGCCCGCCAGCCCGAGGCGGCCGGTCTGATCCGCGCCAACCAGATCCTCGGCTTCGCCTTCTGTGAGGCGCTCGCCCTGATCGGTCTGGTCATGCCGTTCGTCTACCCGGCCTCCTGACCCGACCGCCGCGCACCAATAGACGAAAGGCACTGATATGAGCCCCCTGGTTCAGCTGGCGGCTGAGGAGGCCGAGAACCCCCTCATCCCGCCGATCCCAGAGCTCGTCATCGGCCTGATCGCCTTCGTCATCGTCTTCGGCTTCCTCGCCAAGAAGCTCCTCCCGAACATCAACAAGGTTCTGGAAGAGCGTCGCGAAGCCATCGAGGGCGGTATCGAAAAGGCCGAGGCCGCGCAGACCGAGGCCCAGAGCGTCCTTGAGCAGTACAAGGCCCAGCTCGCCGAGGCCCGGCACGAGGCCGCGCGCCTGCGCCAGGAGGCGCAGGAGCAGGGTGCCACGCTCATCGCCGAGATGCGGGCCGAGGGCCAGCGTCAGCGCGAGGAGATCGTCACCGCCGGCCACGCGCAGATCGAGGCCGACCGCAAGGCCGCCGCGTCCGCGCTGCGTCAGGACGTCGGCAAGCTCGCCACCGAACTGGCCGGCAAGCTCGTCGGCGAGTCCCTCGAGGACCACGCCCGCCAGAGCCGTGTCATCGACCGCTTCCTCGACGAGCTTGAGGAGAAGGCCGAGGCCACGCGATGAACGGAGCGAGCCGCGAGGCCCTGGCAGCCGCACGCGAGCGCCTCGACGCGCTGACGGACTCCACGTCCGTGGACGCCGCGCAGCTCGCCGGCGAGCTGGCGGCCGTCACCGCGCTGCTCGACCGCGAGGCCGGCCTGCGCCGGGTCCTCACCGACCCGGCGCAGCCCGGAGAGGCGAAGGCCCAGCTGGTCCAGCGCCTGATCGGCGGCCAGGTCAGCGGCACCACCGCCGACCTGGTGTCCGGAATGGCCCGGTCCCGCTGGTCGCAGCCCCGCGACCTGGTGGACGCGCTGGAGGAGCTGGCGGACATCGCCGACCTCACGGCCGCGGAGAAGACCGGCACCCTCGACGACGTCGAGGACGAGCTGTTCCGGTTCGGCCGGATCGTCTCCTCCAACACCGAGCTGCGCGCCGCGCTCACCGACCGCGCCGCCGGCGCCTCGGCCAAGACCGAGCTGCTGCACCGGCTGCTGGGCGGACGGGCCAAGCCGGCCACCGAGCGCCTGGTGACGCGCCTCGTGACCGCGCCGCGTGGACGTAGCCTGGAAGCGGGACTGGAGTCCCTGTCCAAGCTCGCCGCGGAGCGACGCGACCGCGTGGTCGCCGTCGTCACCTCGGCGGTGCCGCTGAGCGACGGACAGAAGCAGCGCCTCGGCGCCGCCCTGACCAAGCTCTACGGTCGTCGGATGCACCTCAACCTCGACGTCGACCCCGAGGTCGTCGGCGGTATCCGGGTGCAGGTCGGTGACGAGGTCATCAACGGCTCCATCGCGGACCGGCTGGACGAGGCCGCCCGCCGCATGGCGAGCTAGCAGCAACTCGACATCTCGAGAAAAGCAGTACGTACTTACGGCCCTGGTTGGGCCGTGCAGAGGATTCACCTCCTGTTGGGGGGAGTCCCCATCCCCCCAAAGTGAAACTTCGGGCCCAACAAGGAGAGCAGGGAACCCAGATGGCGGAGCTCACGATCCGGCCGGAGGAGATCCGGGACGCGCTGGAGAACTTCGTCCAGTCGTACAAGCCGGACGCGGCCTCGCGCGAGGAAGTCGGTACGGTCACCCTTGCCGGCGACGGCATCGCGAAGGTCGAGGGCCTGCCCTCGGCCATGGCCAACGAACTGCTGAAGTTCGAGGACGGCACCCTCGGCCTGGCGCTGAACCTGGAAGAGCGCGAGATCGGTGCCATCGTCCTCGGTGAGTTCAGCGGCATCGAGGAGGGGCAGCCGGTGCAGCGCACCGGTGAGGTCCTCTCCGTCGCGGTCGGCGAGGGCTACCTCGGCCGCGTCGTCGACCCGCTCGGCAACCCGATCGACGGCCTCGGCGAGATCGAGACGTCCGGCCGCCGCGCCCTTGAGCTTCAGGCCCCCACGGTCATGCAGCGCAAGTCGGTGCACGAGCCGATGGAGACCGGCTACAAGGCCGTCGACGCGATGACCCCGATCGGCCGCGGTCAGCGTCAGCTGATCATCGGTGACCGCCAGACCGGCAAGACCGCCCTGGCCGTCGACACGATCATCAACCAGCGCGACAACTGGCGCTCGGGCGACCCGAAGAAGCAGGTCCGCTGCATCTACGTCGCCATCGGCCAGAAGGGCTCCACCATCGCCGGCGTGCGCCGCTCGCTGGAGGAGAACGGCGCCCTGGAGTACACGACCATCGTCGCCGCCCCGGCGTCCGACCCGGCCGGCTTCAAGTACCTGGCGCCGTACACCGGTTCGGCCATCGGTCAGCAGTGGATGTACGAGGGCAAGCACGTCCTCATCATCTTCGACGACCTGTCGAAGCAGGCCGACGCCTACCGCGCCGTGTCGCTGCTGCTGCGCCGCCCGCCGGGCCGTGAGGCCTACCCGGGTGACGTCTTCTACCTGCACTCCCGTCTGCTGGAGCGCTGCGCCAAGCTCTCCGACGACATGGGTGCCGGCTCGATGACCGGTCTGCCGATCGTCGAGACCAAGGCCAACGACGTCTCGGCGTTCATCCCGACCAACGTCATCTCCATCACCGACGGCCAGTGCTTCCTGGAGTCGGACCTGTTCAACGCCGGTCAGCGCCCCGCGCTGAACGTCGGTATCTCCGTCTCCCGAGTCGGTGGTTCCGCCCAGCACAAGGCGATGAAGCAGGTCTCCGGCCGCCTCCGCGTCGACCTCGCCCAGTTCCGTGAGCTGGAGGCGTTCGCCGCCTTCGGTTCCGACCTGGACGCCGCCTCCAAGTCCCAGCTGGAGCGCGGTCAGCGCATGGTCGAGCTGCTGAAGCAGGACCAGTACCAGCCGATGTCCACCGAGGACCAGGTCGTCTCCGTCTGGGCCGGCACCACCGGCAAGATGGACGACGTTCCGGTCGTCGACATCCGCCGCTTCGAGAAGGAGCTGCTGGAGTACCTGCACCGCAAGGAGCAGGGCCTCATGACCTCCATCCGCGAGGGCGGCAAGATGTCCGACGACACGCTGACGGCCGTCGCCGACGCGATCGCGGACTTCAAGAAGCAGTTCGAGACCTCGGACGGCAAGCTGCTCGGCGAGGACACTCCGGCCGCTGCCGCCAAGTGACGTAAGGAAGGGACCTGACTCATGGGAGCCCAGCTCCGGGTCTACAAGCGTCGCATCCGATCCGTCACCGCGACCAAGAAGATCACCAAGGCGATGGAGATGATCGCCGCCTCGCGCGTCGTCAAGGCGCAACGCAAGGTGGCGGCCTCCACGCCGTACGCGACCGAGCTGACGCGCGCGGTCACGGCGGTGGGCACGGGTTCGAACACCAAGCACCCGCTCACCACGGAGGCGGAGAACCCGGCCCGCGCCGCGGTTCTGCTCCTCACGAGCGACCGCGGTCTGGCCGGCGCCTTCAACTCCAACGCCATCAAGGCCGCGGAGCAGCTGACCGCGCGCCTGGAGCGCGAGGGCAAGCAGGTCGACACGTACATCGTCGGCCGGCGCGGTGTCGCCCACTACAACTTCCGTGAGCGCACGGTCACGGAGTCGTGGACGGGCTTCACCGACGAGCCGACGTACGCGGACGCCAAGAAGGTCGCGGCGCCCCTGATCGAGGCCATCGAGAAGGACACGGCCGAGGGTGGTGTGGACGAACTCCACATCGTCTTCACCGAGTTCGTCTCGATGATGACGCAGACGGCGCTGGATGCCCGGCTGCTGCCGCTGCGCCTCGACGAGGTCGCGGAGGAGACCGCCCCCCAGGGCGAGATCCTTCCGCTGTACGACTTCGAGCCCTCGGCGGAGGACGTCCTCGACGCCCTGCTGCCGCGCTACGTGGAGAGCCGCATCTACAACGCGCTGCTCCAGTCGGCCGCTTCGAAGCACGCCGCCACGCGGCGCGCGATGAAGTCGGCCACCGACAACGCGGGCGAGCTGATCAACACGCTCTCCCGTCTTGCCAACGCGGCCCGCCAGGCCGAAATCACCCAGGAAATCAGCGAGATCGTCGGTGGCGCGAGCGCCCTGGCCGACGCGACCGCGGGGAGTGACCGATAAATGACCACCACTGTTGAGACCGCGACGGCTACGGGCCGCGTCGCCCGGGTCATCGGCCCGGTCGTCGACGTGGAGTTCCCCGTCGACGCGATGCCGGACATCTACAACGCCCTCCACGTCGAGGTCGCCGACCCGGCCAACGCGGGCGAGAAGAAGACGCTGACCCTGGAGGTCGCCCAGCACCTGGGTGACGGCCTGGTCCGCACCATCTCCATGCAGCCGACCGACGGTCTGGTCCGCCAGGCCCCGGTCACCGACACCGGCGACGGCATCACCGTGCCGGTCGGCGACTTCACCAAGGGCAAGGTGTTCAACACCCTCGGTGAGGTGCTGAACGTCGACGAGTCCTACGAGGGCGAGCGCTGGTCCATCCACCGCAAGGCGCCCAACTTCGACGAGCTCGAGTCCAAGACCGAGATGTTCGAGACCGGCGTCAAGGTCATCGACCTGCTGACCCCGTACGTCAAGGGCGGCAAGATCGGTCTGTTCGGTGGTGCCGGCGTCGGCAAGACGGTGCTCATCCAGGAGATGATCTACCGTGTCGCCAACAACCACGACGGTGTCTCCGTGTTCGCCGGTGTCGGTGAGCGCACCCGTGAGGGCAACGACCTCATCGAGGAGATGACCGACTCGGGCGTCATCGACAAGACCGCGCTGGTCTTCGGTCAGATGGACGAGCCCCCGGGCACCCGTCTGCGCGTCGCGCTGGCCGGCCTCACGATGGCCGAGTACTTCCGTGACGTCCAGAAGCAGGACGTGCTGTTCTTCATCGACAACATCTTCCGCTTCACGCAGGCCGGTTCCGAGGTCTCCACCCTGCTCGGCCGCATGCCGTCCGCGGTGGGTTACCAGCCGAACCTGGCCGACGAGATGGGTCTCCTCCAGGAGCGCATCACCTCGACCCGCGGTCACTCGATCACCTCGATGCAGGCGATCTACGTCCCCGCCGACGACCTGACCGACCCGGCCCCGGCCACCACCTTCGCCCACCTCGACGCGACGACGGTTCTGTCCCGTCCGATCTCCGAGAAGGGCATCTACCCGGCCGTGGACCCGCTGGACTCCACGTCCCGGATCCTGGACCCGCGCTACATCGCGCAGGACCACTACAACGCGGCCATGCGCGTGAAGACGATCCTCCAGAAGTACAAGGACCTCCAGGACATCATCGCGATCCTCGGTATCGACGAGCTGGGCGAGGAGGACAAGATCGTCGTCCACCGTGCCCGTCGCGTGGAGCGCTTCCTGTCCCAGAACACCCACGTCGCCAAGCAGTTCACCGGCGTGGACGGTTCGGACGTGCCGCTGGACGAGTCGATCGCGGCGTTCAACGCGATCTGCGACGGCGAGTACGACCACTTCCCGGAGCAGGCGTTCTTCATGTGCGGTGGTCTCGAGGACCTGAAGAAGAACGCGAAGGAGCTGGGCGTCTCCTGAGCCCCGTGCTCTGACCGAGGGGGCGGGCGCGGTCCCGCCCCCTCACCCACGCCCCTTAGAATTGACCCCAACACCCGGCGCCCCTGCCGGGTGGTGACCCGAGGAGCCACCCTTGGCTGCTGAGCTGCACGTCGAGCTGGTCGCCGCCGACCGCCAGGTCTGGTCCGGCGAGGCCACCCTGGTCGTCGCGCGCACCACGTCCGGCGACATCGGCGTCATGCCCGGTCACCAGCCGCTGCTCGGTGTGCTGGAGTCGGGCCCGGTGACCATCCGTACGAGTGAAGGTGGAACGGTCGTCGCCGCGGTGCACGGCGGTTTCATCTCGTTCGCGGACAACAAGCTCTCCCTGCTGGCCGAGATCGCCGAGCTGTCGGACGAGATCGACGTCCAGCGCACGGAGCGGGAGCTGGAGCGCGCGAAGGCGGAGGGCGACGCCGCCGCCGAGCGCCGCGCGGACGTCCGACTGCGTGCTGCGACGGCGCGCTGAACCAGCCGCGCGGTACGTTGACGTCACTCAGCCGCGGCCGGCCCGGAGCAATCCGGTGCTGGTCGCGGCTGAGGCAGATGTGGGTGTCTTTTCCGTTTCATTACCCAGTGGCAGAAGCAGTTCCCCTACCTAGGAGACGAGGAGGTCGGTGCCGATGGTCCTCGCTCTGACTGTGTGCGGGATCGTGGTGGCGCTCGTGGTGGTGGGGCTGTTCCTGTTCGGCCTGCGGCGCAGGCTGATCCAGCGTTCGGGCGGCACCTTCGACTGTTCGCTGCGCTGGGACGTGCCGGAGAAACCGGACGCGGGCGGCAAGGGCTGGTCCTACGGCGTCGCCCGCTACAACGGCGACCGCATCGAGTGGTACCGCGTCTTCTCGTACGCCGTCCGCCCCCGCCGCGTCCTGGAGCGGGCGCAGATCGAGGTGGCCGGACGCCGGCCGCCCGAGGGCGAGGAGGAGCTGGCGCTGCTGTCCGACGCGATGGTGCTGACCTGTGTGCACCGGGGGACGCGCCTGGAACTGGCCATGAGCGAAGACGCGCTGACCGGATTCCTCGCGTGGCTTGAGGCAGCCCCGCCCGGTCAGCGCGTCAATGTCGCTTAGGCGTTCTCCTACAGGTTGTCGCTGATGGCGCTCACCAGTTCACCGTTGCCGGTGTCACCGGAGAACTCCCAGAAGAACGCGCCGCCGAGGCCCTGGCTGTTGGCCCAGGCCATCTTCGACTTGATGGTGGCGGGGGTGTCGTACGACCACCAGTTGCTGCCGCAGTGCGCGTACGCCGTGCCGGCGACGGTGCCGTTGGCGGGGCAGGACGTCTTCAGGACCTTGTAGTCCTCGATGCCCTGCTCGTAGGTGCCGGCCGCGGGGCCGGTGGCGGTGCCGCCGGGGGCGTCCTGGGTGACGCCGGTCCAGCCGCGGCCGTAGAAGCCGATGCCGATGAGCAGCTTCTTGGCGGGAACCCCGATGGCCTTGAACTTCGCCAGCGCGTCGGCGGTGGTGAAGCCCTCCTTCGGGATGCCGCTGTACGAGGTGAGCGGGGAGTGCGGGGCGGTCGGGCCCTTGGCGTCCCAGGCACCGAAGAAGTCGTACGTCATCACGTTGTACCAGTCGACGTACTGGGCGGCGCCCGCGTAGTCCGCGGCCTCGATCTTGCCGCCGGCGGAGCCGTCGGCCGTGGTGGCGGCGGTGACCAGGTTGTTGGAACCGAACTTGGCGCGCAGTGCGGCCATCAGGTTCTTGTAGGCCGCGGCACCGCTGGTGTCACAGGTGAGACCGCAGGCGTTCGGGTACTCCCAGTCGATGTCGATGCCGTCGAAGACATCGGCCCAGCGCGGGTCCTCGACCAGGTCGTAGCAGGACTGGGCGAAGGCCGCCGGGTTCTTGGCGGCGTCCGCGAAGCCGCCGGACCAGGTCCAGCCGCCGAAGGACCACAGCACCTTGATGTTCGGGTACTTGGCCTTCAGCTGGCGCAGCTGGTTGAAGTTGCCGCGCAGCGGCTGGTCCCAGTTGTCGGCGACGCCGCTGACCGACTGGTCGGCGGTGAATGCCTTGTCGTAGTCGGCGTAGGAGTCGCCGATCGCGCACTTGCCGCCGGTGACGTTGCCGAAGGCGTAGTTGATGTGCGTGATCTTCGCGGCGGAACCGGACGTCACCAGGTTCTTGACGTTGTAGTTCCGGCCGTAGATGCCCCACTCGGTGAAGTAGCCGAGCTTGACCTTGTCGCCGGTGGGCGGCTGGGTGCCGCCGCCACCGGTGGTGTGCACCTTGACGGCGCCGCTGACCGGACCGGTCTGGTCGGCGGTGTCGCGGGCCTGCACGGTGTAGGAGTAGTCCGTGCCGGCGGTCAGACCGGTGTCGGTGTACGACGTGGTGGTGACCGTCGAGACCTTCTTGCCGTCGCGCAGGACGTCGTAGTTCTTGACGCCCTTGTCGTCGGTGGCCGCGCTCCAGGAGAGCTTCACCGAGGTGTCGGTGACGGCGGAGGCGGTCGGGGTGCCGGGGGCCGACGGGGCGGCGTCGCCCGGGACGGTGGCGCCGTCGCAGCTGTCGCCGTTGAGCTTGCAGTTGGACGGGGCGCCGGGCCCCGAGCCGTTGAAGCCGAAGGAGACGGAGGCGCCGGGGGCGATGGTGCCGTTCCAGCCGACGTTCTTGGCGGTCCAGTGGTCACCGGAGTTGGTGACGGTGGCGTCCCAGGCCGAGGTGGCCTTGGTGCCGGAGGGGAAGTCCCACTCGATGGTCCAGGAGCTGATGCTGCTGGTGCCGGTGTTCTTTACGGTCCACTGGCCGCCGAAGCCGCTGCCCCAGTCGCTGGTCTTGGTGAAGGTGGCCGTGGCGTTGCCCGCGGCCTGGGCGGGGCTCGCGAGACCGACCGCGCCGGCCATGGGGAGCAACAGGGTCGCGAACGCCGCCGCGGCTCTGTGTCTGAAGCGCATGCTGCGCCTCCCTCGTCATCGGGGGTGTCTGGGGTGTGACTGAGCCTTCACGCCCCACGGTGCTGCGAGGGTAGAAAGGTCTGGACCACAGGTCAATAGGTCTGGACCATTCTGGGGAGCGGTCCGGCTGCCGCCCCAACTCGCGAGCCGGCACCGCGGCTTGCACCCGGCTGCGCAGCCCCGGCTTGGCCGGCAACCGGCTGACGTGCGTCTTCACCGTGCCCTCCGCCATGTCCGGCCGGTCCGCGATCTCCGCGTTCGACAGCCCCTCGCCGACCCGGCCGAGCACCCCCGCTCCCGCGGGGTGAGACCCTCCTGCACCGCCGGATCGGCCCCGCCCGCCCGCGCCGGCGCCGCGGCGAACTCCGCGATCAGCCGCCGGGTCACGGCCGGCGCGACGATTCCCTCCCCGCGCGCCACGGTCCGCACCGCCCGGAGCGGATCGACCGCCTCGGTGTTCTTCAGCGCGGCGGCCCGCCCCCGGTGCGCCCGCCCAGGTACGGCCGGGCCCGCGCGGTCCACGAGTGGAAGGTCGCCGGCCGCTTGATCCCGGCCTCGGCCGTCGCCCTCGCCCTGCTCCAGGCCGCCGTCCGGTACGTCGGCGGCCACGGGGACACGGCTCGCTGCGCGCGGGGCGGAGCCGTGTGCTCTGGGTGGCCGGCCTCGACCTGGTCATCGCCGCGAGCTGCATCCTCTTCCCCGAACGGGTGCCCGAGGGCGGGGCCCCCGGTAAATCGCTCGACACCGGGGCGGACACCGGGAGACGATCCCGGCGATGACGCGCACCGACACGCCTCCCGCCTGGGACGAGCGGACACAGCTGACCACCTTCCTCGACTACGTCCGCGCCACCGCGCGGGCCAAGTGCGAGGAACTCTCCGACGAGGACGCCCGCAAGGCGCCCCTGCCCGGCTCGCCGCTGATGACCCTGAGCGGCCTGATCAACCATCTGCGCTGGGTGGAGTACTACTGGTTCCGGGTCGTCTTCCTCGGCGAGGAGGACGAGGGTCCCTGGACCGACGAGGACCCCGACCGCGAGATGCGGATCGCCGTCGACTTCCCGGTGTCGCGGCTGCTGGAGGAGTACGCCGAGGAGAGCGCGCGGCACAACGAGCTGATCGCCGCACACGACCTGGACACCAAGGCGCGGCGCGAGCGGGCCGACGGCAGCGTGTTCGACCTGCGCTGGATCCTGCTGCACCTGATCGAGGAGACGGCCCGGCACAACGGCCACCTCGACATCCTGCGCGAGATGGCCGACGGCCGCACCGGCTCCTGACCCGGCCGGGAGCCGGGCTCAGCGCTCCCCGCCCGGCACCCACAGCACGTCGCCGGTGTCCTGGTTGGCCGTGCGGGCGAGGATGAACAGCAGGTCCGAGAGGCGGTTCAGATAGGTCGCGGTGAGCGGGTTCATCGTCTCGCCGTGCGCCTGAAGGGCCGCCCAGGTGGAGCGCTCGGCCCGGCGGACCACCGTGCACGCCTGGTGCAGCAGGGCGGCGCCCGGCGTGCCGCCCGGCAGGATGAAGGAGCGCAGTTTCTCCAGCCGCTCGTTGAAGCGGTCGCAGTCCGCCTCCAGCCGGTCGATGTAGAACTGCTCGATCCGCAGCGGCGGGTATTCGGGGTCCTCCACCACCGGCGTCGACAGGTCCGCGCCCACGTCGAACAGGTCGTTCTGGACGCGGGTGAGGACGGCGACGACCTCCTCGGCCAGAGAGCCCAGCGCGAGCGCGGTGCCGATCACCGCGTTGGCCTCGTTGGCGTCCGCGTAGGCGGAGATCCTGAGGTCCGTCTTGGCCACCCGGCTCATGTCACCGAGGCTGGTGGTGCCCTGGTCGCCGGTCCTGGTGTAGATACGTGTCAGATTGACCATACGGCCAGCGTAGTTACGCCCCGGCCGTCCGGAACACCCGTGTGCCCGCCGTCACGGCCGGCGCGAGGGCGATGTGTGTGTCCCTACGGCTACGGGGGCGGAGTCGGCGGGGGCGGGCCGGCGGCCGGTGACGGCGAGGTAGGTGTCCTGGAGGGGGGCGTCGAGCGAGCCGCCGTGGCGCGGCTCGGGCACGCTCGGGGTGCCCCCGGCGGCGACGGCGCCCCGGGTCGACGCCGGTCGGCGCCGCCAAGGTGGTGAGCATCCGCAGGGTGCTCGTCCCACCGATGTCGTCGGGGCCGAGGGAGCCGAGGATCTCGTCCTCGCGGACGGTGAGGTCGATGCCGCGGACAGCGTCGACGGGACCGGTACTCGTCCGGAAGGCGCGGGCGAGGCACTCTCCGGCCGCCCGGCCGGAGTGACCGACCGGCTCGCCCCGCCGGGTCCGGGGCCGGGACGCGGGCGAGTCCGCCGGAGCCGTCCTGCGGGAACCGTGCGGCGAGGTCGAGGCCGTCTGCCCCGGCTCGGCCCGATGGAGGGCTGCGACCGCTTCATGCGCGTCATCGACGAGGCCCCGCCGCCGCGCTCCCGGCCGTGGAGCCCCCGGCAGGAGATCACGACAGCCTGGAGACGGCCCTGCGCGAGGAGACCGGCGCCGCCGGGGGCCCGCCGCCCGGTCTGGCGACCGGTCAGATCCGCTGGACCCACCAGACCGTCTTCCTCGGCATCGGCCGCGAGATGCTCGCCGGTCGCAAACCGGCCGAAGTGTCACGAGAGGTACTCGTCCTGGCGGAGGACATCGAGGACCTGTTGAGCGAAAAGGTGCTCAACTACGCCGTCCGAGGCGTGCAATGACCCCTGCCGGTGTGATGTCCGTCAAATGAGACGTGACGCGCGTTACTTACCGGTCACACAGCGGCGCCGGAGCGCTATGGTCCGCCGGAGAAGCATATGTCCATAGCCTTCAGGGAGTCGGAGTGGCAGGGAAGCTCGCCGTCATCGGGGCCGGTCTCATGGGGTCCGGCATCGCTCAGGTCGCCGCGCAGGCGGGCTGGGAGGTCACCCTGCGGGACGTCACCGACGAGGCGCTGACGCGCGGCACCGACGGCATCAAGGCCTCGTACGACAAGTTCGTGAGCAAGGGCAAGCTGGCGGCCGGGGACGCCGAGGCCGCCCTCGCGCGCATCACCCCGACCACCGACCTGGACGCCGCCGCCGACGCCGACCTCGTGGTGGAGGCCGTCTTCGAGAAGCTGGAGGTCAAGCACGAGATCTTCCGGGCGCTCGACAAGCTCGTGCGCGAGGACGCCGTGCTCGCCTCCAACACCTCCGCCATCCCGATCACCAAGATCGCCGCCGCCACCGAGCGCCCGGAGCGGGTCGTCGGCGTGCACTTCTTCTCGCCGGTGCCGATGATGCGGCTCGTCGAGCTCGTCCGCGGCTACAAGACCAGCGACGAAGCCCTCGCCACCGCCCGGGAGTTCGCCGAGTCCGTCGGCAAGACCTGCATCGTCGTCAACCGCGACGTGGCCGGCTTCGTCACCACCCGGCTGATCTCCGCCCTCGTGGTGGAGGCGACCAAGCTCTACGAGTCCGGCGTCGCGACCGCCGAGGACATCGACCTCGCCTGCAAGCTGGGCTTCGGTCACGCCATGGGCCCGCTCGCCACCGCCGACCTCACCGGTGTGGACATCCTGCTGCACGCCACCGGCAACATCTACACCGAGTCCCAGGACGAGAAGTTCGCCCCGCCGGAGCTGATGCGCCGGATGGTGGACGCCGGTGACATCGGCCGCAAGAGCGGGCAGGGCTTCTACAGGTACTGACCCGCCTGACCCGACCGTCCAGGCACCCTCACCCCGGGAACATCACCCCCCGGGGTGAATCAGGTATCGGTTCGCTCACAAACAGCAACCGCACCGCCACCCGCACAGTCAGACGATGCACAGCACCGTCACCGAGTACGCCAACCGCACTCAACGGGGAGCGCATATGCACATCAGGGGCGACCACGCCGAGCTGGTCGTCGGGGGCCGCCTCGACGTCCGCAGCGCGGCGGACGCCCGTACAGCCCTGCACTCGGCCGTCGACACCGGAGTCGGCGACCTGGTGCTCGACCTGTCCGAACTCGATTCCTGGGACGCCACCGGGCTCGGGGTGATCATGGGTGCCCACCGGAGGGCCGGCCGCTGCGGGCGGCGGCTGGTGCTGCGCCGCGTGCCCCCGCAGATGCAGCGCCTGCTGGTGGCCACCCGACTGCACCGCATCCTCGCCATCGAGGGCGGCATCGGCGTGGAGTCGCTGCCCCGGGTCTGAAGGTGTGCGCGGAGGGGGGACCGGGACGCCGTACGGGATCGGGGCGCACGTCGGGGGCAATCCTCACAAGACCGTGACGTCTCGGACCACGGGGCACCCCGCCCTGTCGCGGACCCAGGGTGACGGTTTAGGGTGCGGTCGCCCGCCACCTCGCAACCCTCGACCGAGCGGGCCCGGACCAGAAGCGACAGCGCGGTGTGCGACAAGGCCGGGAGGGCCGCTACGCGGGCACACGACGCTTTTGGGGGCTTGAACCCATGGACCCGATCAACCCCGGTCCCGAGCAGCACGGCCAGGCGCACAGCCGACGCCCGCCCCGGGACCTGCTCACCTCCGACTTCACTCCGGGCACGCCCGCACCCGCACGCATGGCGCGGATCGTCTGCGGCGACCTCCAGCTGACCGTCAACCCGGTCGACGGCAGCGAGATAGAGCCCTGCCCGCCCGCCCGGCACCCCGGCACCCCGTCCAAGCGCGCCGCCGACGAGCGCGCCGAGGCCGAACGCGCCGCCCGGCCGCCGGTACCGCCCGGCCCCGACCGGCCCGCGACCGCCCTGCTGGAACGCCAGGAGATACGCGAACGCCTGGTCCGCCTCCTCGCCCGCGGGCGTTCCGTCCGCCTCACCGGCCCGGCCGGCTCCGGCCGCACCGCCCTGCTCGACCTGGTCGCCGAGGACTGCGCGGACCTCGCCCCCGACGGCGTGGTCCGCCTGAACGGCCTGCACCGCACCGCCGACGACCTGCTCCACGAGCTGTTCCACACGGTCTACGACGCCCCCCGCCGGCGCCCGGACCGGGACGAACTCCTCGCCCGCACCAGGGAGATCGGCGCGGTCGTCGTCCTGGACGACCTGGAGTTCGGCGGCGCCGCCCTGGACGAACTGCTCGACGCCGGTCCCGAGTGCGCGTTCCTCCTCGGCGCCACCCCCGACGTGCCCGCCCCCTCGGCCGGGGCGGACGTGGAGGAGGTCTTCCTCGCCGGGCTCGACCGCGCCGCCGGCGCCGAGATCCTGGAGCGCGCCGTCGGCCGGGTGCTCACCGAGGAGGAGGCCAACTGGGCCGGCGACCTGTGGTTCGAGTCCGAGGGGCTGCCCCTGCGGTTCGTCCAGGCCGGCGCCCTGCTCCGGCAGCGCGACGAGTCGCGGGCGGGCACCGAGGCGGTGGACGAGTACGGCGTCTTCGAGGACGTGCGCCGCCCGGCGGAGGCACCCCTGGACCCCGAGGACGGCGTGCCGCTGCCCAGCCTCGGCGAGGCCGCGGCCCCCGCCCCGCTGCTCGCCTCCCGGCTCAGCTCCTCCGCCCGGACCACCCTGCGCTTCGCGGTCGCCCTCGGCGGTGAGCTGCCCCACCAGGCGCACCTGCCCGCCCTGGTCGGGGACACCCACGCCGACGCCGCCCTCGGCGAGCTGGCGGACTGCGGCCTGATCTCCCCGGCCGGCGCCCGCTACCGGCTCGCGGCGGGCGTGCTCGCCCAGCTGGAGGCCGCCGGATACGCCGACGACGCCCCCGACCACGCCCTCACCGCCGCCCGGCACTACGCCTGGTGGGCCGGGCACCCCTCGGTCACCCCGGAACGGGTGTGCGCGGAGGCCGACGCGGTGCTGGCCGCGCTGACCACCCTCGCGCCGCGGACGTCCCCGCCGGTCGAGGGCGAGGAGAGCGGCGCGGTGCGGCTGGCCCGCACGGCCGCGCCCGCCTTCGCCGCCGGACTCCACTGGAGCGCCTGGGAACGGGCCCTGCGGTCCGGCACGGAAGCCTCGCGGCTGGCCGGTGACGTGCCCGAACAGGCTTACTTCCACCACGAGTTGGGCATCCTGGCGCTCTGCACCGGACAGCTCGACCGGGCCCGGGCCGAACTGGAGGCGTCGGGCGGGCTGCGCGGCGCCCTCGCCGACAAGCGCGGCACGGTGGCCGGCCGCCGGGCCCTCGCCCTGCTCGCCGACCGCGCCGGCGAGGTGCCCGGGCCGCCGGTGCCGGCGGGTCAGGAGCCGCCGACGGAACGGCTGGAGGTGCGGGTGCCCTCGCCGTACGACACCGCCGCCACCCGGCAGCTCCCGCGGCCGGCCAAGCCCGGCGGAGGCGTCCGGCGGCCGGTCCGGCGCAACCTGGTGGCGGCCGGTTCCGGTGCCCTGCTCGCCGCCGTACTCGGTACGGTGGTCGCGCTCGGCATGACCTCCCCCGACGACGCCGACCGCAACCCGGCCGGCAAGGTCGACGCCAACCCGTCCGCGAGCCAGGGGCTGGACGACGGGGACGAGGGCGTGGGCCCGACCGACACCGGCGACGGGGACGGCGGCGCCGGCGCGGCCGTGGTCCTGCCCACCTCGCCGGGGCCCGACGGCACGTACGGCACGGCGGACGACCCGGAACCCTCCGCGGACCCCTCCGGCCCGTCGGAGACCGCCGAACCGTCCGGCTCCGGCTCGTCCTCCGCCACGCCGTCCAAGTCGCCGAAGCCGGGCGGGTCGAGCGGCTCGTCCGGCGGCGGGACGACGGGGGGCACATCGGGCGGCTCCACCGGGGGCGGCACCACCACCGGGGGCACCACCGGCGGTTCGACGGGCGGCACCACCGGCGGCACGACGAACGGCGGCCCGACCGGCGGCACGTCCACGGGGGGCGCCTCCACGGGCACCTCGACGGGCACCGACACCGGCGGCTCCACCGACCCGGCCGGCGGCACGACGGACGCCGGCACCACGGGTGGCGACACCGGTACGACGGGCGGCGACACCGGCACCACGGACGGCTCCGCCGGGGGGACGTCGAGCAGCGCGTCGGCCCCGCAGAGCCCTCCGGGAACGGCCGGCGGGCTGATCTGACGACCGCGGGCACCACGGCGGCGGTCGCCGGATCAGGCCGGGCGGATCGTCCCGCCGTGGTGCGGTGCCGTCAGAACAGGCGGAGTTTGTCGTCCTCGATGCCGCGCAGGGCGTCGTAGTCGAGGATCTGGCAGTCGATGCCCCGGTCGGTGGCGAGGACGCGGGCCTGGGGCTTGATCTCCTGCGCGGCGAAGACACCGCGGACCGGCGCCAGGTGCGGGTCGCGGTTGAGCAGTTCCAGGTAACGGGTGAGCTGTTCGACGCCGTCGATCTCGCCCCGGCGCTTGATCTCCACCGCGACCGTCCGGCCGTCGGCGTCCCGGCACAGGATGTCCACGGGGCCGATCGCGGTCATGTACTCACGGCGGATGAGGCTGTACCCCTCGCCCAGCGTCTCGATGCGGTCGGCGAGCAGTTCCTGGAGGTGTGCTTCCACGCCGTCCTTGATCAGGCCGGGGTCCACGCCGAGTTCGTGCGACGAGTCGTGGAGGATCTCCTCCATCGTGATGATCAGTTTCTCGCCCGCCTTGTTGACGACGGTCCACACGCCCGCGTCCTCGCCCGTCCCCTCCTTCAGGGTGCAGGGCGGCGACATCCAGTTGAGCGGCTTGTAGGCCCGGTCGTCGGCGTGGATGGAGACGCTGCCGTCCGCCTTGACCAGGATCAGGCGGGGCGCCGAGGGCAGGTGGGCGGTGAGCCGGCCGGCGTAGTCGACCGAGCACCGGGCAATGACGAGACGCATGGTCGGCAACGCTACTCGACGCGCGCGGGTGCCCGCGATCCGCCCATCACGCTCCCCATGAATCGTCCCAATTGTCCATGGAAACTCTTGTTCATCCCTGGCCGATAGTGAGCATGAGGCGACCGTTCCATATACGCATTCTGCTGGTGTGGTCACCGACCGTTGCCTACCGTAGAGAACGGGAGGTTGCGGCCTCGGTACCGAGCGTGTCCGGCGCCGCGAACTCCCCTATCTGTCCGGCAACCCCTGCGCCTCGGGGGTGCGAGAGGAGAACCCATGTCGCTCGACGTCTCACCGGCCCTACTCGAACAGGCCGAGCGAGGCGAGGTCGACGAAGCAGCCTTCGTCGACTGCGTCCGGACCTCCCTGCCCTACGCATGGGAGATGATCAGCTCCCTGGTGGCCCGGCTGAAGGTGGACGGCGGACCCTTCGCCGACAACCAGACGCCCCCGCCGGACGAGCAGGCACGCGGTCAGCTGCTGCGTGCGCTCGCGAGTGACGCGATACGCGGCGCGCTTCAGCGGCACTTCGGTGTGCGGCTGGCCTTCCAGAACTGCCACCGCGTGGCGGTGTTCCCGCTGGACGCCTCGGTGGACGAGACGTTGGCCCGCTTCACGTCGGCGCGCAACCAGTTGCTGAACCAGTCGCCGGAGCTCCGGGACTGCTGAGGCCCGGCCGGGTACGCCCGGGACCGGGACACGAAGCCGTCGGCTTGCCGCTCCACGGACGGGAGGTGGCGTTCGTCACCGGGGCGGCAAGCCCCCGGCCGGCTCGCGCGCGGGGGGGGCGCGGTCAGCGGAGCTGGGGCAGCACCTCGGCGCCGAGCCGCCGCAGGTTCTCCTCGGTGGCCGCGAGGTCGCCCGAGCCCTCCACCAGGAGGGCGAACCGGGAGATGCCGGTGCGCTCCGAGGTGGCCGCGAGCCGGTCGGCGGCGAGCCGCGGGGTGCCCACCGGGTGCAGTCCGCAGAGCAGTTCGGTGTAGGCGTGCGGGTCGCGCATGGCCCGCGCCCGTCCGTCCACCGTCACATGCGCCTCCAGGCCCTGCTTCAGCCAGCCCGGCATCGCCTTCAGCAGGGTCTCGGCCGCGTCGGTGCGCCGGTCGGCGAGCTGGCAGACCCCGGCCGAGACATGGGCGGCGTCCGCGATCTCCTCGGCCGGCCGGCCCGCCGTGCGGGCCCAGCGCCGCCACAGGGCGATCATCTCGGCCTTCTCCTCGTCCCCGACGTGCATGCCGAGCAGCATCGGCAGTCCGCGCTCGGCGGCCAGCCGGACGCTCGCCGGTGAGGTGCAGGCGAGCACGACCTCGGGGCCGGGCGTCTCCGTCAGGGCCTCCGACGGGCGGGGTACGACCGGCACCTCGCGGAAGGCGTACCGCTCGCCGGAGGCCGCCACGGACGGCTCGCCCAGCCAGCGCAGCAGCAGATCGAGTGACTCCGGGAACCCGTGTTCGTACGCCGCCAGGCCCGCGCCGAACACCTCCAGGTCCACCCAGGGACCGCCGCGCCCCACGCCGAGCGTGAACCGTCCGCCGCTGGTCAGGTGGAGCAGCGCCGCCTGCTCGCCGAGGGCGACGGGGTGGGCGGTGGGCAGCACGCTGACCGCCGTGCCGACCCGGACGCGGCGGGTGCGGCCGAGCAGCAGCGCGGCCAGGGTGACCGCGGACGGGCAGGTGCCGTAGGGCACGAAGTGGTGCTCGGCCAGCCACACCGCGTCCAGGCCGGCCTGCTCGGTGACCTCGGCCGCGCGGACCGCCCGGTGCAGCGCCTCGCCCGGGCCCTGGCCCGGGAACTGGGCGGCCAGCACAAAACTTCCTACGTCCATCGCGTTCTTCCTGCTTCCTTGGCTCCGACCCGGAGCTCCCCGCCCGGCATAACCGTCTGACACGTGCCCAGGACACGGTCGGGCGGAGGGATTGGCGGATTGTCTACAGAATGGCTCGCGGCGGTGGGGGACTTGGGAGGGTTGGTCCCCTACGCGTACCCCGCTCGGCGGCGCGTAGGCTGGATGCGTCCCGTGCCCCCTGTATAGCCCCGAGAGGTGTCCCGTGTCCCCGCGCCGCAACCGACCGAAGGCAGCCGGATCACCGGACCGGAGCGCGGAGGAGGACCGCGCCGGCCGGTACGGCGGCTGGCAGTCCACGGAGAGCTGGCAGGGCGAGGACTGGAGCGTGCGGCACGTCGCCGGGGCCGGCGCGGAGGGCAAGACCTACCGCTGCCCGGGCTGCGACCAGCTGATCCCCTCCGGCGTCCCGCACGTGGTGGCCTGGCCGGAGCACGCGGGCGTCGACGACCGCCGGCACTGGCACAAGGCGTGCTGGAACGCGAAGGACCGCCGCACCACGCGGGTGCAGCGGTCCCGTAACGCGCCGAGATTCTGAGGGCTCTGAGGGCTCTGGGGGCTCTGGGGGCTCTGGGGGCTCTGCGGGCACGGACGCCCGGACGCCCCGGATGTCCCGGCCCCCGGACGCCCCGGCCGCTAGACGTCCCGGCTGCGCAGGAGCGCGTAGGCGCCGGCGTAGGCCACCGCCGTCAGGCCGATCATGATCCACAGCGGGTCCCAGCCGGACGGGCCGGAGTCGCTGAGGGAGTTCGCGTAGAAGACGCTCAGCTGGTTGGGGATCGAGTACTCCAGCAGCCACTCGCGGACCTTGTTCAGCGACTCGGAGAACATGAACAGGGCGATCACCAGAGGAGCGAGCAGCGCGCCGATCATGATGGTGATGGCGCCCGCCGAGTGCCGGATCACCGACCCGATGAGCAGCGAGAGCAGCCCGAGCAGGGCGATGTAGAGGCTCACCCCGACGGTGGCCTTGAACCACTCGGCGCCGGTCGGCGTGCCGGCGCCGTTGCCCCGCACCATGGAGTTCTGCACCATCGCCACGAAGGAGACGGCGGCCAGCGTGATCACGAAGGCGACGGCGAAGAACACGATCGCCTTCGCCGCCAGCACCCGGCCGCGGGACGGGCACGCCGTCATCGTCGTGCGGATCATGCCGGTGCCGTACTCGGACGCCGTGGTCAGCACGCCGAGGGTCATGATGCACATGCTGCCGAGGAGCAGCCCGAAGAAGCCCAGCTGGAGCGGGCTCTGGCCGTCCATCTCCGAGGAGGACCGGCTGACCACCGCGCCGGCCAGCAGGCCGATGCCGACGACCAGCAGCACGAACACGCCGAGCGTCCAGATCGTGGAGCGCACCGACCTGATCTTCGTCCACTCGGAGGCCAGCGCGTGGCCGAGGTGGGTGCGCACGACCGGGATGGGCGAGGTGTAGCCGGGGTACGGCCCGCCGGGCGCCGCCTGCCAGTCGGGGGAGGCTGCCGGGGCCTGCGGCATCGGGGGCTGGTGGGTGCTCATCGGGCGTCCTCGGGCTGGGTCGGGTCGGCGGGGGAG
>NZ_JOCB01000024.1 GCF_000718775.1 Streptomyces sp. NRRL S-31 | reverse complement strand
TGGATGCCACCCGTGACCACACCGGCGGGGACGTTGAGCGCGCGGGTGCCCTCGTATCCCTTCCAGCACCAGCACTACTGGCTCCAGCCCACCACCCCGTCGGAGGGCCTCGACACCCCCGACCACCCGCTGCTGCGGTCCCTGGTGAAGCTCCCCGACGGGCAGGGCGTGGTGCTGACCGGGAAGCTCTCCGCGTCCGTCCACCCGTGGCTGGCCGAGCACACCGTGCTCGGTTCGACGCTGCTGCCCGCGATGGCGTTCGTGGACATGGCCGTCCACGCCGGCGAGCAGACGGCCAGCCCCGTACTGTCCGAGCTGGTCCTGGAGGCACCGCTCGTGCTGTCCGAGCGCGACGGTGTGCACGTGCAGGTCACCGTGGGGGCGCCCGACGACACCGGACGCAGACCCGTCACCGTCCACTCCCGCACCTCCGCCGAGCCCGACGAGTGGACCCGCCACGCGACCGGCGTGCTCGGTCCGGCGGCGGACCGGGAGACACGGGCCGACCGGGCGGCCGTGCCCGGGGCGGACGACAACGAGGCCGCGCCCATCGACATCGACTCGTTCTACGACCGGCTCGCCGAAGCCGGCTACGACTACGGGCCGACCTTCCAGGGGCTCACCGGCATCCGGCGGCACGGCGAGGACCTGCACGCCGAGGTGAGCTTCCCGGCGGACCCCGCGCAGCTCACCGGTTACCGCGTCCATCCCGCGCTCCTGGACGCCGCCATACAGCCGCTGACCCTGCTCGCCGGCGTCGCGGCCGAGGACGGCGGGGCCGGCGGCAGCCCGGCGCGACTGCCCTTCTCGTTCTCCGGTGTGTCGGTCACCGGGTCGGCCGCGACGGTCCGCGTGGTGCTGCACCCGACCGGGCCGGACACCTGCGCGGTGCGGATCACCGACACCGCCGGGACGCCGGTCGTCAGCATCGACGAGATCGTCCTGCGGCCCGTCGAAGCGGCGGGTCCGGGGGCCGGGCGCCGGCCGAACACGCTGTTCGCCGTCGACTGGACCCCGATGGCGGCACCGGACGGGCCGGACACCGAGACGGTCCTCCACGAGGTCGCCGGCGAGGGCGAACCGGTCGCGGCCGCCCACGCGGTGACCCGCGAACTGCTCGGCAGGGTCCGGGAGTTCCTGGCCACCGACACGCCGGCCCGGCTCGTGGTCCTCACCGGCGACGACCTGGCCTCCGCCGCCGCCCGCGGCTTCCTGCGCAGCGCGCACAGCGAGAACCCCGGGCGGATCCTGACCGTCCGGCACGACGGCACGGCCGCCTCACGACGGGCGATCCCCGCCGCGGTGCGCGCCGCCGTGAGCGACGGCGAGCCCGAGATCCGGTTGCGCGACGGAACCGCCCTCGTGCCGAGGCTGGTGAGGGCCGCCCCGACCGGGCCGGCCGGGCCCCCGGACGTCGCGCCCCTGGACGGCACCGTGCTGATCACCGGCGGCACCGGCACCCTCGGCGTCCTGGTCGCCCGGCACCTGGTCGGGCGGCACGGCGCCCCGCACGTGGTGCTCGCCGGCCGCCGCGGCGTCGAGCCGCCCGGGCTCCGGCAGGAGCTGGGCGCCGCCCTCACCGTGGTCGCCTGCGACGCCGGTGACCGCGGGGCACTGAGCGATCTCGTCGCCTCGATCCCCGACCTGCGGGTCGTCGTGCACGCCGCCGGGGTCGTCGACGACGCCGTGGTGGGATCGATGACACCGGAGCAGATCGACACGGTGCTGCGCTCGAAGGCCGATGCCGCGTGGCACCTGCACGAGGCCACCGAGCACCTGGACCTGCGGGCGTTCGTGCTGTTCTCCTCGGCGTCCGGGGTGTTCGGCGCCCCCGGGCAGGCCAACTACGCCGCCGCCAACGCGTTCCTCGACGCGCTCGCCGAGCACCGGCACGCGCGCGGTCTGCCGGTCACCTCCCTGGCCTGGGGCCAGTGGGCCGAGTCCAGCGGCATCACCGGGAACCTCACCGAGGCCGACCACCGCCGGCTGGCGAGGACCGGGATGCTGCCGCTCGCCACCGAGCAGGCCCTCGACCTGTTCGACACCGCCCTGGCCGGCGAACGCCCGGCGCTGGTGCCGGTCCGCCTCGACCTCGCGGCGATCGACACCCCGCCCGCGCTGCTGCGCGGACTCGCCCGGCCGCGGCGCGCGCCGGCCCCGGCGACCGGCCCCGGTGACCTGCGGGCCAGGCTCGAAGCCCTGCCCGAACCCGAGCAGCGCGCCCTGCTGCTCGACCTGGTCGTCACGCACAGCGCGAGCATCCTCGGGATGGCCCCCGGCGGGATCGACGACCCGCGTCAGCTGTTCCGCGACCACGGCGTCGACTCGCTGACCGCCATCGAGCTGCGCAACCGGCTCAACGCGGCCACCGGGCTCCAGCTCCCGGCGACCCTCGTCTTCGACTTCCCGACGCCCGAACAACTCGTCAACCACCTCTACGGGCAGCTGTGCTCGCCGGAGAACCGGGTCGCCGGGCCGATGGAGCGCCTGCTGCGCAAGGCCGTCGACGTCGGCCGCGCGCAGGACGGCCTCGACCTGCTGGCCACGGCGTCCCGGCTGAGCCCGGCCACCGACGCGCCCAAGGCCGAGGCGGTCGCCCTCGCGGCCGGCTTCCTCCAGCCGTCGCTGGTCTGCCTGCCGTCCGCGCTGGCGTCCGGCGGCATCGAGGAGTACGGGCGGTTCGCCGCGGCGCTGGAGGCTGCCCGCGACGTCACGGCGCTCACCCTGCCGGGCTTCGCCGGCGACCCGCTGCCCGCGGACGCCGACGCCCTGGTCCAAGCCCTCGCCGAGGCCGCGTCGGCCGTCGCCGCGCCGGTGCTGGTCGGCCGTTCGGTGGGCGCGTGGCTGGCGCTGGCGACCGCCGGGGAACTGGAACGGCGGGGGGCCCGGCCCAGCGCCGTGGTGCTGATCGACGGCTACCCCGACGACCTGCCGGGTGTGCTCACCGGCATGCTCGACGCCGGCCACCAGGTCCAGCCGGTCGACGACGACCGGCTGGTGGCCATGGGCCGTTACCTCGATCTGGCCGGCGCCCCGGAGCCCGTCACCGCGCCGGTGCTGCTGGTGGGCACCGGGAAGCGCTCGTGGCCCCGGCTGTCCACCACCGCCCAGGAGGTGCTCACCGTCTCGGGTGACCACTTCACCGTACTGGAGGAGCACTCCGCGGCCACGGCGCTGGCCATCAGCACGTGGCTCCTCGACTTCAGCGGATACGGGGCCGGATTGTCCGCACTCAGGGGAAAGGACGATGCATGATCTGGGACAACGTCTACATCGGCGGAACGGGGCGATATCTGCCGCCCCGCACGCCCGCGACGCGGGCCGTGCCGGACACCGAGACGATGAGGCGGCTGCTCGCGCTGTCGGACTTCGTGTCGTTCACCCGCTCCGACGACGTCACCGAGCACGCGATGGCCGTACACGCGGCGATCGGAGCCCTGCGCGAGTCCGGCCTCAGCGGCGCCGACATCTCCATGGCCGCCTACGCCCAGATGGACCACCAGGACCACATGGCGTCCTCCTGCCACCTACAGCGCGTCCTCGGCCTCGGCCACGCCCTCGTCTACGAGGTCGAGGCGACCAGCAACGGCGGCTCGGCCGCGCTCCAGTCCGCCGCCGCGCACCTGGTGGCCGACCCGGCCGCGACCGCGACCCTGGTCACGGCCACCGCCCGGTTCCTGCCGCCGCGGTGGGAACGCTGGCAGCCCACCATCGGGATCTTCCTGGCCGACGGTGCGGTCGCGGCCGTGCTCAACCGCGAGGGCGGCCGGGCGCGACTGGTCGCGACCGCCAACAGCTCAGCGACCCAGATGGAGGTCCTCGCCACCCCGACGATCCCGGACCCCGAGGGCCACCGCAACCGTACGCCGATCGAGGTCACCGGCCTGGCCCCGTATCTGACGCTGATGAGCGGGGCACTGGTCACCGCGGTCGAGCAGGCCGCCAAGGAGGCCGGCGTCAGCGTCGCCGACATCACCAGGTTCGTCGTCACCGGTCTGGGCCTGGCCCAACTGGAGGTCGTCGTGCTGGAGCCGCTCGGCATCGACCTGGGCCGCACCACCTGGCCGATGCTGCGCGAGCTCGGCCACGTCGGGCCGTGCGACCAACTGCTCGGCATGGACCACCTGCTGCACGACGAGACCCTCAAGCCCGGCGACACCATCATGTCGATCGGCCTCGGCATGGGCTCGCGGTTCACCGCCTCCCTGCTGGAGGTCACCGAGCCGCCCAAGCCCCGTACGACCACCACCTTCACCGAGCCGGTGCGCGCGCAGGCCCCGCCCGCCGACGCGTATGTCATCGACCCCTCGGGCGGCGACATCTTCGGCGAGGCCGCTGCCCTGCGCGAGCGCGGCCCGGCCACGCCCGTCGAACTGCCCGGTGGCGTGTCGGCCTGGGCCGTCACCGGGCACGACCTGGCGAAGAAGCTGCTGCTCGACCCGAAGGTCTCCAAGGACGCCAACAAGCACTGGCCCCTGTGGCGCGACGGCGACATCCCGCCGGACTGGCCGCTGATCATGTGGGTCGCGATGCAGAACATGTTCACCGCCTACGGGGACGACCACACCAGGCTGCGCAGCCTGGTGGCCAAGGCGTTCACCCCGCGCCGTATCGAAGCGATGCGGCCGCGCGTCGAGGAGATCACGGCCGGCCTGATCGCCGACCTGGCCGCGGTGCCGCCGGGACAGGCGGTCGACCTGCGCGCACGCTTCGCGTTCCCGCTGCCGATCCAGGTCATCACCGGATTGTTCGGGGTGACCGCGCGGACGGGCGCGGACCTGCGGCGGCTGGTGGACGCGGTGTTCAGCCTCGACGCGGACCCGGCGGGCGTGCAGGCCGCCTCCGGCGAGCTGTACATGCTGCTCAAGGACCTCGTGGCCGCCAAACGGCGCGACCCCGGCGACGACATGACCAGCGACCTGATCGCCGCGCAGGAGGCGGACGGCACACGACTGTCCGAGCGGGAACTGCTGGACACCCTGCTGCTGACCATCTCCGCCGGCTTCGAGACGACGGTCAACCTGCTCGACCACGCCGTCCACGCGCTGGCCACGCACCCCTCCCAGCTCGCCCTGGTCCGCTCCGGGACCAGCACGTGGGAGGACGTGGTGGACGAGACCCTGCGCTGGCAGGCGCCGGTGCCGAACCTGCCGCTGCGGTACGCCGTGGAGGACATCTCCGTGGACGGCGTGCGGATCCGCAAGGGCGAGGCGATCCTGCTGTCCTACGGCGGGGCCGGCCGCGACCCGGCGCAGCACGGGGCCGACGCGGAGGACTTCTCCGTCACCCGGCCGTCGCGGGCCGACCACCTCACCTTCGGGCACGGCGTGCACTACTGCCTCGGCAGCCCCCTGGCGAAGCTGGAGGCGACGACGGCGCTGTCCGCGCTGTTCTCCCGGTTCCCCCGGCTTCGGCTGGCCGTCCCGTCGTCCGGACTCGAGCCGCTGGGTTCCTTCTTCACCAACGGACACAAGACCCTGCCGGTCATCCTGGAGGAGGGCTGATGGCCCATCTCGCATTCGTGAGCGCCCCCGCGTCCGGGCATGTGAACCCGACCCTGCCGCTGGTCGAAGAGCTGGTCCGGCGCGGTCACCGGGTCAGCTACGCCACGGGACCGGCCACCATGGACGGCCCCGTCGCCGCCGGGGCGTCGCCGGTGACGCTGCCCTCGCGGCTGCCGCCCGGCATGGCGGCGCGGGGCGAGTTCACGGCGGAACAGCTCGCCGTGACGATGGAGTACTACCTCGACGACGCGCGTGCCTCCTTCCCCGTCCTGGCCGAGCACTTCTCGGCCGACCCGCCGGACGCGGTGTGCTACGACTCGGTGACCTTCACCGGGAGGATGCTGGCGAACCTGCTCGGGGTGCGGGAGATCTCCCTGGTGCCGACCTTCGCGGAGAACGAGTCCTTCTCGGCGGCGCAGGTGTACTTACCGGCCGGCTTCGACCACACCAACCCCCGGTTGGTGGCCGCGATCCAGGACATGGGGAAGTTCGCGCAGGGCCACACCTTCCTCGAGGACCCGAACCTGATGTTCGGCTACGTGGCCCCGACCAGCCTGGTGTTCATCCCCCGCGAGTTCCAGATGTCGGGGGAGACCTTCGACGAGCGTTTCCACTTCGTCGGGCCGTCGCTGAGCAGCCGGCAGACCGCTGAGGAGTGGAGCCCCCGGTCGCGGGCCCCGGTGCTGCTGATATCGCTGGGAACCGTCTTCAACGACCGGCCCGAGTTCTACCGGACCTGCATCGAGGCGTTCGGGGACAGCGACTGGCAGGTCGTCATGGCGGTGGGCGGGCTGGACCAGGAGTCGCTGGGCCCGATCCCGGCGAACGTCGAGGTGCACGCGCACGTGCCGCAGGTGGCGGTGCTGCGGCACACCGAGGTGTTCCTGAGCCACGCCGGGATGAACTCGGCGATGGAGTCCCTCTACCACGGGGTGCCCTTCGTGGCGGTGCCGCAGATCCCGGAACAGCGGGCGGTGGCCCGGCGGGCGGAGGAGCTGCGGGTCGGCAGGACGCTCGCCGAGCCGACCGTGCAGGGCCTGTACGACGCCGTCCGGGACGTCCGGTCCTGCCGCCCCCGGGCGGCTGCCCTGAGCCGGATCGTGCGCGGGGCGGGCGGCGCGGCAAAGGGGGCGGACGTCCTGGAGAAGCTGCTGACGCGGTAGCGGCCGGACTCCACGTCGCGGCGACCGGCGACCGCCGGTGCCGGACCGAGGGCTCCGGAGGGTTCCGGTCGGCCGGCGGCGGTTGCGGCGGCACCGGTGCGAGCCGTGCCCGGCCGGAGGCACGGTGACGCCTCCGGCCGGGCGCAGGACCGTCCGTCAGCTGTTCAGCGCCTGACGGAGGGCGGCGGTGGTCCTGGCTACGGCGTCCTTGGCGGACGGCGTGTCGCGCAGCGCGTTGAGCATCATGAAGTCGTGCACGGTGTGCGGGTAGTGGTGGTGCTGGACGCTGACACCCGCGGCACGCAGCTTGCCGATGTAGGTCTTGGCTCCGTCGAGCAGGACGTCGGAGTCGGTGACGACGAGCGCGGGGGGCAGGCCGCGCAGTTGTGCGGTGGTGGCCTTGTTGGGCGAGGCCAGCGGGTTGTCGCGGTCGGCGGCGTCGGGGGCGTACTTGTCCCAGAACCACTTCATGTTGGCGCGGGTGAGCCAGCAGTTCTCCTGGAACCGCTTGTAGGAGGTGGTATCGAAGTTCGCGTCGGTGACGGGGTACAGCAGGACCTGCCGGCGGAAGGTCACTCCGCCGCGCTGCTTGGCCATCATGGTGACGGCCGCAGTCATGTCGCCGCCCACGGAGTCGCCGCCGACGGCCAGGCGGTTGCCGTCGATGCCGATCTCCTTGCCGTGCTGGGCCACCCACTTGGAGGCGGCGTACGCCTGCTCGATGGCGACGGGGAAGCGGGCTTCGGGGGAGGGCGTGTAGTTGACGAAGACGACCGCCGCGCGGGCTCCGTTCGCGAGCTGGCGCACCAGCCGGTCGTGGGTCTTCGCGTTGCCCAGCACCCACCCGCCGCCGTGGATGTAGACGAGGCCGGGAAGCGTTCCCTTGACTCCGGCGGGACGGACGATGCGCAGGGACACCTGCCCGGTGGGCCCGCCGGTGATGGTCTTCTCGGTGATGTCGGCGGGGAGTTCGGGCACGGGTCCGGCCTGGAGCTTGTCGAGGACCTTCCGGGCCTGTTGGGGCGTCTGTTCGAACAGAGGTTTGCCGTCCTGGTGGGCGAGTTGGTTGAGGAAGGACTGGGTGATGCGGTCGAGCGAGACCGACGGCATCCCGCAGGGGACGTTGCCGTTGGACGTGTCGCCGTCGGCCGTCCCGCCGCCGGTGACGAGTGACGCCGGAAGTGCGGACGCGGCGCCGGGCGCGGCGCAGAAGCCCGCCAGGACCGCGCCTGCGGCCACGGTCGCCGCCACGGCGGACAGGGTCCTGCGACGAACGTGTCCGTCGGTTGCACGCATCAACTTCTCCTTTTGGGTGAACTTTCCCCCCTCCGCATACCGTTGCGGGCGGCTCCACCCGGCGCCCGGCGGCGGTGCCGTTCGGGTGATCGGAGCCTGCCGTCGGAGTGACAACCGGCACGAACCGGTTTAAGCCTTCACGTCCCGGTTCATGTCGCTGACCCTGCTGCTCATCGGCGGGGTCCCCGCCTGCGCGGTACTGCGCGCGAGCTGCGCGAGCCGCGCCGGGCCGGCTGACGGACTGCCCTGCCGCACCGGTCCCTCACATGGGAAGGGAGAGGAAACGCACCTGACCACGGGGCAGTTCCGCGCCGTCGGCCAGTGGCGTCCACATCGTCTCCAGCGGCATGCGGAGGAGGCCGTCCGGCTGCTCGATCAGCACCTCGTCACGCACCACGCGCCATCCCAGGCGCTCGTAGAACGGCACCACGTGCGGGCGGCAGAAGAGTATCCCGAACTCCAGGCCGAGTCCTCGGGCATGGTCCATGACGGCCGTCACCACGCGCCGCGCCAGGCCCTTCCTCCGCAGGCCCGGCGCCACGACCACACCACCGAGGCCGGCCATCCGGAGGGTGACGCCGCCCACCGAGAGGGACACCGGCACCATCCCGGCGTGCCCCACGAGACGACCCTCGTCCCTGACCCCGAAGTCGACTTCGATGGCGCGCCAGGCAAGTCCCATCGGGGCGACCCCGGCGGGATCGGGATCGCCACCGGTGATCTCGTCACGATCCGCTCGGGTGTACCGCTCGAGTCGCACGACTGAAACCGACATCTGAGTCACCGTCCTCGCCGAGAGCACGCAACAGCACCCTCGCGCCGGCACCGCCGGTGAGTCGGCGGCTGCCGGGTGGTGTCCGGGCGCTTGCGGTGCGGAAACGCATGCCGCGACGACTTTGCGGGACCGCCCTTGCAGCCAACTGGATGAATCACTGCGAGCGCACACGGTCGCCGCCGTGGCCCGGCCGGGCAGGACATCCCGTCCGACAGCCACATGTCAGCGGCTCTCGTCAGCACTTCTTGACGCCTCCGGAAGAGGCCGCAGGACTTCTGCAAGGGCTCTTCCAATTGGTTGCAAGGTAAACCTTGCAGAGTCGCCTGTGGCGAGCGAACCGTCGCTTCCGTAAACGATCTCGTTCGTACTGACGAGGAGCCCCCATGTCACGGATATCGAAGACTCCCGGAGCCAACGACACCACCGCCCACGCGCTCCTCCGCCGGCTACGCGATCACGGGATCGCGACCGTGTTCGGCGTGGTCGGCCGGGAGGCGGCGTCGATTCTCTTCGACGAGGTCGAGGGCATCGACTTCGTGCTGACCCGGCACGAGTTCACCGCGGGAGTCGCCGCGGACGTACTGGCCAGGATCACCGGCCGGCCACAAGCGTGTTGGGCCACCCTCGGCCCCGGCATGACGAACCTGTCGACCGGGGTCGCCACCTCCGTGCTCGACCGGTCCCCCGTCGTGGCCCTGGCCGCGCAGTCGGAGTCGTACGACATCTTCCCCAACGACACGCACCAGTGCCTGGACCTGGTGTCGTTGATGCGGCCCATCACCAAGTACTCCGTCGAGCTCCAGCGTCCGGACGACATCACGGACCTCGTCGACTCCGCGGTCTCCGCGGCCATGACCGAACCCGTGGGACCCAGTTTCATATCCCTCCCCGTTGACCTGCTGGCCGCCGACATCGACACCTCCGTGACCCTCCCGAAGGCCCGGACGCCGGACAAACCCGTCGGGACGGTGCAGGACGGGTGGCAGGCGGCCGCGGAAGAGGCGTCCGGCCTGCTCGCCGCCGCACAGCACCCTGTACTGGTGGTCGGCGCCTCCGCCATCCGCTCCGGGGCGGTGCCCGCCGTCCGCGCGCTGGCCGAGCGACTGCGCATCCCCGTGGTGACCACCTACATCGCCAAGGGCGTCCTGCCCCAGGACCACGAGCTGAACTACGGCGCGGTCACCGGCTACATGGACGGCATCCTGTCGTTCCCCGCGCTGGAGACCCTGTTCGGACCCGCCGACCTCGTCATCACGCTCGGCTACGACTACGCCGAGGACCTGCGGCCCTCGATGTGGACGCGCGGCGGCCCGAAGCGGACGGTCCGCGTGGCACCCGTCCCGAATCCGGTTCCTCGCGTGTACCGGCCCGACGTCGACGTCGTCACGGACGTGCGGGCATTCGTCGAGTACCTGGCGGACAAGGACGACATCGCGGCGAAGACCCCGCACGACATCTCCGCGCTACGGGACCGGATCGCCACGTTCCTGGCCGACCCCCGGGACTACCCGAACGGCATGCGGGTGCATCAGGTGGTCGACTGCATGAACACGGTCATGGCCGAGACGGCCGGCCCGGGCGAGGGCACGATCGTCTCGGACATCGGGTTCTTCCGGCACTACGGCGTGCTCTTCGCCCGGGCGGACCAGCCCTTCGGATTCCTCACCTCGGCCGGCTGCTCCAGCTTCGGCTACGGCATCCCGGCCGCGATCGGCGCACAGTTGGCCCGTCCGGGACAGCCGACGTTCCTGATCGCGGGAGACGGCGGCTTCCACTCCAACAGCGCCGACCTGGAGACCATCGCGCGGCTCAACCTGCCGATCGTCACCGTCGTCGTCAACAATGACACCAACGGGCTCATCGAGCTGTACCAGAACCTGGGCCATCAGCGCTCCTACGACCCCGCGGTCAAGTTCACCGGAGTGGACTTCACCCAGCTCGCGGCCGCCAACGGAGTGGAGGCCGTGAAGGCGGCCAACCGCGAGGAACTGCTCGCGGCCCTGCGCAAAGGCGCGGGACTGGGCCGGCCGTTCCTGATCGAGGTGCCGGTGAACTACGACTTCTCCACCGGCGGCTTCGGAGCCCTGAGCATCTGACATGACTCACTTCATGCCTGCTGCCACAGGGTTCCGAATCGTCGCCGGCCGGGACGCGGACCGTCCGCCCGCGCCGCGCTTCGCCGGGTCGGGTCCGACGACGGAGCTGTCGGAACGGACGGACGGCGTCGCGCTGTGGACCGCCCTGCTGCATCTCGGTGCGCCAGACGGCGCTGTGGCCCGCCGCGGGGGGAAGGTGACGGTACTGGCGGGAGAGATCTACAACGGCGCGGAACTGCGCCCGTTGGTGACGGACGACTCTCCCGCCTCCGACGCGGAGCTGATCCTGGCCCTCTTCGAGGTCTACGACCTGCACGCCTTCCGTCTGGTCAACGGACGGTTCGCGGCCTTCGTCCTGGACGGCGACCGGGCCGTACTGGCGACGGACCACGCCGGTACGGTCCCGCTGTACGCGACCGTGGCACCGGGCCGTGTGTGCGCCGGCACCGAGGCCAAGGCGCTCAGGAACGCCGGACCCGGCCTGCTCCTGCCCGGGAGCCGTCCCGTCGCCGGGCTGGACGGCGTCCACCAGGTGACGGCCGGTTCCGTGCTGGAGGTGAACGTGGTCTCCGGCGCGGTCCGGCCGCACCGTACCTGGACGCCTCCGGTGCACCGCCGGGTGATGTCGGAGAGCCGAGCCGTCGATGCCGTCCGCGAGGCACTGCGACGCGCCGTGCGAGCCCGGCTCGGTGACGGAACGCCCCTGGTGGTGATCTCCGGGGGCATCGACTCCTCCAGCGTCGCCGCTCTGGCCGCCGACGCGTCCCCGACCAAGATCGACACTGTGTCGATGGGCACCACGGAGTCCGACGAGTTCCCCCAGGCCCGCGCGGTGGCCGAGCACCTCGGCTCGACCCACCAGGAGATCACCATCCCGACGGACCGGCTCATCCGGCGCCTTCCGCACGCGGTGGGGGCCGCCGAGTGCGGGGATCCCGACATCATCGAGTACCTGCTGCCCTTGACCGCCCTCTACAGGGAACTGAGCGGCACCGGACGGCGCATCCTCACCGGCTACGGAGCCGACATCCCGCTGGGTGGCATGCACCGCGAGAGCCGCCTGCCGCAGTTGGACTCCGCGGTGGCGCACGACATGGACACCTTCGACGGGCTCAACGAGATGACACCCGTGCTCTCCGGGATCAGCGGGCACTGGACGACCCATCCCTTCTGGGACCGAGACGTCCTGGACGTGCTGGTGCCCCTGGAGGCAGGTCTCAAGCGCCGCCACGGCCAGGACAAGTGGGCCCTGCGCGCGGCCATGTGCGACGTACTGCCACGCGAGACGGTGCTGCGCCCCAAGCTCGGGGTGCACGAGGGCTCCGGTACCACCTCGTACTTCAGCCGGCTCCTGCTCGACCTGGAAGTGCCCGAGCAGCGGGTGCCCGCCGCCAAACGGCAGGTCACGGAGGAGGTGTTCCGCGCGGTCGTCGTCGACGGCCGTGATCCGGACGAGGTGGACATCACCGATGTCGTACGGCGCGTCGCCGCGGCCCGACCAGCCACCTGAAACCCTCGCGCGTCAAGCGCCGCGAACCCATCCGTGCAGACGAGAGAGGTGCGCAGACCGGTGGAACGCATCGACAGCAATGTCACACCCCGGTACGCCCAGATCCCCACCTTCATGCGCTTGCCGCACGACCCCTCGCCCAGCGGTCACGACGTCGTGGTCATCGGTGCTCCCTACGACGGCGGCACCAGCTACCGCCCGGGCGCCCGCTTCGGTCCGAGGGCCATCCGCAACGAGTCCGGCCTGATCCACGGGGTCGGCATCGACCGCGGTCCCGGCACCTTCGACCTGATCACCTGCGTCGACGCCGGGGACGTGAACCTCACCCCGTTCAACATGCACATCGCGATGGAGACCGCCCAGCGGCATCTCCAGAGCCTGCTCGAGGAGAACGCCGCGTTCCTCATGCTCGGCGGCGACCACTCCCTCACCCTCGCCGCCCTCCGGGCCGTGTCCCGGAAGCACGGACCCCTCGCGGTACTCCACCTGGACGCACACTCCGACACCAACCCCGCCTTCTACGGCGGCGAATACCACCACGGCACACCGTTCCGCCACGCCATCGAGGAGAAGCTCATCGACCCCCGGCGGACACTCCAGATCGGCATCCGGGGCCACAACCCCCGGCCGGACTCGCTCGACTACGCCCGTGGGCGAGGCGTGCGCGTGGTCACCTCCGACGAGTTCTGCGAACTCGGCCCGTCCGGCACCTCGCGCCTGGTCCGCGACACCATCGCGGACACCCCGGTCTACGTATCGGTGGACATCGACGTCGTGGACCCGGCGTTCGCCCCGGGCACCGGAACACCGGCGCCGGGCGGCCCCTCCTCACGGGAGGTCCTCGCACTGCTGCGCTGCGTGGGAGACCTCAGGCCCGTCGGCTTCGACGTCATGGAGGTGTCCCCGCCGTACGACCACGGAGGCATCACCTCCATCCTCGCCACCGAGATCGGCGCAGAGCTCCTGTACCAGTACGCCCGTTACCGCACCGAGGAAAGGAAGACGCTGTGACCGTCGTGGACTGCACCGGCTTCGCGAGCCAACTGATCGCGCTCACCGCCCGGTTGCCCGACATCCCCCGCCGCGACCTGCACGGGTTCCTGGAGAGGGCGAGCGAACTGGCCGCCGAACTCCCCACCGGACTCGGCACCCTCCTCGACGAGTTCAACGCGTCCGGGAACCAGGACGGGTTCCTCGGCCTGCGCGGTCTGCCCGTGGACGCCGAGGACGACCTGCCCCCGACGCCGACATCGACGCCCGCACCGCTGGACCGCCCCCTGCTGCGCATGGAGGCGATGCTGGCGATCATCGGCCGTCGGCTCGGCCTCCACACCGGCTACAAGGAGTTGCGCGCCGGCACCGTCTTCCATGACGTCTACCCCTCTCCGAACGCGCATCATCTGTCGTCGGAGACCTCGGAGACGCTGCTGGAGTTCCACACGGAGATGGCCTATCACGTCCTGCAACCCAACTATGTGCTGCTGGCGTGCTCACGTGCCGACCACGAGCGCAGGGCGGCCACTCTGGTGGCCTCGATCCGCAAAGCCCTGCCCCTGGTCTCCGAGAAGTACCGGAACCGGCTGTGGGACCGCCCCCTCCCGTGCCGCGTCGACGTGGCCTTCCGCGGCGGGGTCGCGGACCCCGGCGCCATAGCCGGGGTCAAGCCCCTCTACGGCGATGTCACGGACCCCTTCCTCGGCTACGACCGGGAACTGCTCGCCCCCGCCGACCCGGAGGACGTCGAGGCCGTCGGGGTACTGTCGAAGGCACTCGACGAGGTCACCGAGCCGGTCCGCCTCGTCCCCGGTGACCTGCTGATCCTCGACAACTTCCGTACGACGCACGCGCGGACGCCCTTCACGCCGCGCTGGGACGGAGCCGACCGCTGGCTGCACCGGGTCTACATCCGCACCCCGCGGGAGGGCCAGCTCTCCGGCGGTGAGCGCGCCGGCGACGTCGTGTCCTTCACACCGCGCTCCTGAGCGTCGCGGTGCGAGGGACCCGCGCCCGCTCCGCCGGCCGGGACCGCCGTCTTCGTGCGGACCGGTCGGCGGCGGCGGCCGCGGCACGCACCCGGCCACTCCGGTTGCACACCGAACGCCTTGGCGGAGACGGGATACGATACCGCGGTACACATGCCGCAACAGGCAACGTCCGCCCCGTAGCGACGCCCTGCACGCACTCTCGCCGTACCGGACGCCGCTCCTTGACGGGCGAACGTCGCCTGCCGCGGCACATGGTGTCGGCCCGGCCCTCGGACCTTCTCGGAGAAGATGCAAGATGGCGGAAAGCGAACACCACGAGCCGCAGGGTTTCGTGGTCCACACGGCCCCGATCGGGCTCCTGGACGATGGACGCGACGACCTGACGCTGCTCTGGTCCCGGGTTCCGGCCACGGTCAGCGCGGTCTTCACCCGGTCCCGGTTCGCGGGCCCCAGTGTGGTGCTGAGCCGTGCGGCCGCCGCCGACCACCAGGCCCGGGGCGTGGTGGTGCTGGCCCGCAACGCGAACGTCGCCACGGGACCGGAGGGCGAGAGCAACGCGCTCGAGGTGCGGTCCCTGGCCGCGCAGGCCCTCTCCGTGCCCGAGGACGAGTTGCTGATCGCGTCGACGGGCGTGATCGGCCGCCAGTACCCGATGCCCCGCATCCGCGACCACTTCAAGACGCTCTCCGCGCCCGGAGGGGAAGGCGGCTTCGAGGCGGCGGCGCGTGCCATCATGACCACCGACACCCATGCCAAGATCGTTCACCGCACCGTCGGTGACGCCCGGCTCGTCGGGATCGCCAAGGGCGTCGGCATGATCGAGCCCGACATGGCGACCCTGCTGACCTTCTTCGCCACCGACGCCCGCCTGGACGCGCAGGAGCAGGAGCGGATCTTCCGCCGCGTCATGGACCGCACGTTCAACGCGGTGAGTATCGACACGGACACCTCCACGAGTGACACGGCGGCCCTCTTCGCCAACGGACTGGCCGGCGACGTCGATCCCCGGGACTTCGAAGAGGCCCTCTACGAGGTCTCCCTGGCCCTGGTGAAGCAGATCGCCTGCGACGGCGAGGGAGCGAGCAAGCTCATCGAGGTGCGGGTCACCGGCGCCCGGGACGACGCCCAGGCCAAGCGTGTCGGCAAGGCCGTCGTGAACTCCCCACTGGTCAAGACGGCCGTGCACGGCGGCGACCCCAACTGGGGACGCGTCGCCATGGCCGTCGGGAAGTGCTCCGACGACCTGGACATCGACCAGAACGAGGTCGTCATCCGGTTCGGCGAGGTCGCCGTGTATCCGCCCGACGGCGGCGGGGCCACGGACGACGCTGTCCGTGCGGCCGTCGCCGAGGTCATGAGCGCCGACGAGGTCGTCATCGGAATCGACCTGGGCATCGAGGACGGGAGCTTCACCGTCTACGGCTGCGACCTGAGCGAAGGGTACGTACGGCTGAACGCCGACTACTCGACCTGACCCGCCGCCGACCGCGTACCGGCGCCGGGCACGGCAGGAGGACTGCCGTGCCCGGCGCCGTCCGTCGCACCGCGCGGTGACCAGGCGTCGAGTCAGCCGCCGTCGTAGCACCGCCGGATACTCGACCCGTACCGGGAGATGTCGGCGTGGTACACATGCAGCGATATCGCGGGCACCTCACCGCCGTTGAGCACCATGTGTATGTCACCGGGCGGCAGGCAGACCGAGACGCTGCCCGCGACGTTGGTGCAGACACCGTCGAATGCGGGCTTTCCGTCCACCATCCGGTACCGGTGCTCGGACTCGACGCCCTCGTACACACCGACCACGCACCAGCAGATGTGGTCGTGCAGAGGTGTCCGTTGTCCCGGCAGCCACACCAGTGCGAGGATCGAGAACTCGCCGTCCGGGTCGACGTGCAGGATGTGCTGGGTGTAGTGGTCCGCACGGGACTGTCGCTGGTGTGGCAACAGAAGGTCCGGATCGCCCAGGTGGTCGGCGAGGACGCTCGCGACGGCGCCCGCCTGCCGCGCGTCCCCACGCTCCCGCCGCATCGCCGTTCTCGTGTCCCGGACCAGGGAACGAAGTGAACGCGTATAGCTCTGCCTTGCCTCTTGCGTGTCCATCACATCACCGCTTCCCAATGGTTGCCGAACGACATGGCCCTTGTGCGGTCCCGGTCCCGACGGAGTCAGCGGAGCAGTTCCTCCAGGGCGTCGGCGCCGAGCACGGCACCGTTGACGGCGCGCAGCCGCGCGGCGAACTCGGTGACGTTGCCGCGGATCCCCGGGTCGGCCGCCACCTCCTCGACGGTCTGCCGCAGTGACCGGGCCGTGACCGCGGACGGGTCGAGCCGGCGACCGAGGCCGAGTTCCGCCACGCGTCCGCCGTTGACGACCTGTTCGGGCATCTGCGGGACCGAGACCAGCGGGACTCCGTAGTACAGCGACTCCAGGGTGGAGTTCATGCCGGTGTGGGAGAGGAACACCGTGGCACCGTCCAGCACGGCCGGCTGCGGGAAGTACGCGGCGATGGCGAAGTTGTCAGGCGCGGGCGGGAGGTCCACCCGCTCGCCGACGGCCATCACCACGTGCCATCGGGTGCCGCCGAACGCTTCGATGCACTGGGCGTAGAAGTCGGCCCGGTCGTTGAAGGCGGTGCCCAGGGACACGAACAGCACCGGCGAACCGTCGGCGGGCGGCCGCCAGCCCCGATCGGCGGCCCGCGACCCCAGGGAAGGGCCGAGGAACCGGAACCGGTGGTCGAAGGTGTCACCGGCGATCTGGAACTCCCGCGGCACGAACACCAGGTGCAGCGGGGACGGCGGTTCATACGCCAGTGCCGGGGCGTCCGCCCCGGGCAACCCGTTGGCGGACCGGAACCGCGCCTGCGTCAGCCGCAGTTCGCCCAGCTCCTCCTTCAGTCCGCTGTCGTCGGGCAAGCCACCACGCACCAGCAGGTCGTGCAGGTCGAAGTGCTCGTTGTTCGCCCAGCTCGGCATCAGCGCGATCATGGGCACGCCCAGTCTCGCGGCGAGCAGCGGCCCCAGGACGTCCATGCTGTCGTAGCAGACGGCGTCGGGCGGGTCCTGGCCGAGCCGGGAGACGAGGGCCGGACTCACCAGCTCGGCCTGCTCCTGAGCGGCTCGCAGACGCGCCACCAAGACCTTGACGGAGTACGCGAAGGGGTAGCCCCGCTGCGCGGGACGGGGCAGTGCCCAGGGCCTCTCCATCGGGGTGGCGCCCGCGGCGACGGCCGCGGGCAGCAGCTCGGCAGCGGTGAGGTAGGTGACCCGGTGGCCACGGGCCACCAGCTTCTCCACCAGCGGCACCGTGGGATTCACATGGCCGTGCCCGGGCACCACCACAAAGGCGAAGTGCTTGCTCATCTCTCCTCGCAATCGGGACTTCGGACGGAAAGGGGATCGCTGCGGTGCCTCCGTGCGACGAAGTCCGTGCGGCGTCACAGCAGGCGGGCGGTACCGAATATGGCAAGGCGGGCATGCCGTTCGTTTGACGATGCGCTGGCGTCGCCGGCCGTGGGCGGCGAGCGGGGCGTCAAGCGGTCCGCACACCACCATGGCGACCATGGAAACCTTCCGCCCCGGTGTGCCGCGCACCGGCGAACTGCGAGGGGGACCGCATGCAACGCCGACCCAGGATCGTGCTGGTGCACCAGCGCCACTACCTGCCCTGGCTGTTCGAGGCCGCGACGCGTGCCGGGATGGACGTGATCCTGGTCCCGTGGGGAGGCACACCGCCCGCCGCCCTGCCGGAGGGCGTCGTGTCCTGCCTGCCCCTGGACACCGAACGCGACCCGGACGGTGCCTTCCACGCGTTGACGGAACTGCACCGGCGCGAGGGGTTCGAGGGCATCCTCGCGTGCAGCGAACTGGCCGTCCCCCTGGTGTCCCGGGTCGCGCGCGCACTCGGCCTGCCAGGGCTGTCCGAGTCCACCGCGCGGACAGTGCGGGACAAGCGCCTGATGCGCACCCGGCTGCGCGACGCGGGATCGCGCTCCATGGACTTCGTCGAACTGAGGGCACCGGGGGAGTGGCGTCGAGCGTCCGGGCTGCGTATGCCGGTGGTCGTCAAGCCCGCCGCCGGTTACTCCAGTTTCGGCGTGGTGCGCGTCGACGACCCGGCCGAACTGGAGGCCGTCGTCGGCAGGGTGTGGGAGCTGTGCCGCTCCGAGTTCGGCTACGGCCGGCGGACCGACGGCGTACAGGCGTTGCTCGTCGAGGAGTACGTGGCCGGCCCGGAGATCTCCGTCGAGTCACTGGTGTACGCGGGCGAGGTCCGGGTCTGCGCGATCAGTGCCAAGGGCGAGCTGCCGGGCCCCTACTTCGAGGAAGTCCGCTTCCGCGCCCCCGCGCCGCTGCCGCCCGAGGTGGCAGCCGCGGTGACCCACGAGGTGGTCGCCGCCCATGCCGCGTTCGGCGTCGACACCGGTGTGACCCACACGGAGTTGCGCCTGCGGCAGGGGACGGAGCCCTACGTGCTGGAGATGGGCGCCCGGGTCGGCGGCGGTGGCTTCCTGCATCACCTCGCGCACGCCGGCGCCGGGGTGGACCTCGCCGCCGAGGCGTTGCGGATCGCCGTGGGCATGCGACCGCGGTGCTGGGACACATCACCGGCTCACTCCGGTCACGCCGCCGCCTATCAGGTCCCGCTGAACGGGTCCGGACGTATCAGGGCTGTGCACGGCCTGGACGCGCTCGACGGCGACCCCCGGGTGGACCGGGTACTGCGGCTGATGGGCCCGGGCGACCTTGTGCGGCCGTATCCCGCTCCCCTGACCGCCCACCCGGTGATCGTGCTGTCACACCACCCCACGGACGCCGAGGCCGTCGCCTTCCATGAGGAGTTGGACCGAAGGCTGTGGATCGAGTACGAGTGACCGTCCCGCACCCGGTGCCGAGGGCCGGACCGGGTGCGGGACCGCTCGGACGGAGGTCATGACCTGCCGGCCACGTCTACCATGTGACAGGCAGGGACCAAGGCCCTTGCAACAGCCGGTCGTACTTCCACGTCACGTCCTCGGGCGGCACGGCCAGCCGCAGATCGGGAAGGCGATCGAGCAGGGAGCCGATCGCCACTTCCAACTCCATCCTGGCCAGTTGGGCGCCCGTGCAGTAATGCACCCCGTATCCGAAGGCGATGTGCGGATTCGGACTACGGGTGATGTCGAATTCGTCCGGGTTCTCGAAGACCGCGCGATCACGATTGCCGGACGCTATGCGCACGAACACCGCTTCTCCCGCGCGTACCACGCCGCCCGACAGCTCCACGTCCTCCCGGGCGATGCGCGCGACCCCGGCCGTGGTCCCCATGGGCGTCATGCGGAGCAGTTCGTCCAGCGCGCCGGGCAGGAGACTTCGGTCCTCGCGAAGCCGGGAGAGCGAGTCGGGCCGGGTCAGGAGGGTGTAGACGAAGTTGCCGATCTGGTTGACGGTCGTGTCGCTGCCCGCGATGAGCAGGGTGACCCCAAAGGTGATCAGCTCGTCCTCGGAGAGCCGGTCCTGGTCGTCCCGGGCCGCGACCAACGCGCCGAGGATGTCGTCCGACGGCTGACGGCGTCGTTGCGCGACGAGTTCCGCGAGGTACTGGTCGAGCTCCAGGCGTGCGCGCTGAACCTCGTCCGGCGGAAGGGCACCGATCGTCCTGATCGCGTCGACCCAGTAATTGAACCGGTCCCGGTCGTCGACCGACACGCCCAGCAGCGCGGAGAAGACGGTGACGGGCAGGGGCATGGAGAACGCCTGCACGAGGTCGACCGGGGGTCCCAGCTCGATCATCCCGTCGATCAACCGGGTGGCGATCTCCTGTGTGCGGCCGCGCAACCGCTCGACGCGTTCCGCGGTGAACGCCTTGCTCACAAGGCTCCGCAGCCGGGTGTGTTCCGGGGGATCGGCCGTGACGATCGAACGCGCCGTGGGAATGGCTTGCAGGACGCGGGGGTGATCCTTGCCGAGGGTGGCCCCCCGGCTGAACCGGTGATCGGCGAGCACCCGCTTGATGTCCTCGTACCGGGTGACCAACCATGCCTCACCGCCGTAGGGCATGCGCACCCTGGCCAGCGGAGCGTTCTCGCGGAGTTCGGCGTAGAGCGGGTGCAGATCCAGGGAACCCGGGTGTTCGAAGGGGTACTCCAGAACGGTCTGGTCTGTGTCCATGCCAGAGATGATCGGCCGGGGTCCTTGGCGGACACTGGACAGACGACTTGTCGTCTCCGCGGGGAGCGTGGCCGGGAGGTGGAGGGCGGCCCGTGCGTGCTCTGGCACCCGGCCCGGCCACAAGTCGGGGCAGCCCTCCGCGAACTTCTTCAAGGCCCGGGACCTACTCGATGGTTCCGTCGGGCCGGAGTCGACGGAGGACCGACCGAACGCCTTCCGCGGCCTCGTCGGCCTCGGCTTCGGTCAGCACGAGAGGGGGAGTCAGCACGAAGGAGTTGGGGTTTCCACGCACCAGCACCCCACTCTCCTCCCGGATCCGGTCGGCAACCGGCCCGGTACCGCCGGCCAGCGGCTTACGGGTCTCCTTGTCCGACACCAGCTCGACGGCGATCATCAGCCCCAGTTGCCGGACCTCGCCGACGGCGGGCAGATCGAGCAGTGCCCGAAGCTGGTCACCCAGGTAGTCGCCGACGACCTCGGCGTTGCGCAGCAGCCCCTCCCGTTCGATGATGTCGAGGTTGGCCAACGCGACGGCGCAGGCAGTGGGGTGGCCGTTGTAAGTGAACCCGATCGGGAAGCCCGAATCCCTGCCGATCATCTCCGCGACCCGGTCGTTGACCAGAACGGCCCCGTGCGGAACGTATCCCGATGTCAGCCCCTTGGCGGTGACGAGGATGTCCGGGGTGACGCCCACGTGCTCGGCGCCGAACCACTTGCCCAGCCTCCCGTAGCCGGTGACGATCTCGTCCGAGATCAAGAGGATGCCGTAGCTCTTCAGCAGTTCGGCGACGCGGGGCCAGTAGTCCGCCGGCGGGATCAGTACGCCCCCCGGCCCCATGATCGGCTCGCCTATCATGGCCGCGATGCGCTCGGGGCCGATCTCCTCGATGGTCTCCCGAAGCTCACGCAGACAGAACTCGGTCGGGTCTTCCCCGTGGAAGAATTCCCGCTTGTAGGGGTACGGCGCCGTCAGGAACTTGACGTTCGGGAGCATCGGGCCGAACCCGTCGTGATATTCGGCGGAGCCCGTGACACTGCCGCTGCCGTAGGTGATTCCGTGATAGCCGAGATTACGGCCGAGGAACCAGGTGCGGTCCGGTTCCCCGTTCCGGTAGTGGAAGAACCGGGCCATCCGCAGGGCGATGTCGTTGCCTTCCGCTCCACCGCTGGTGAAGTAGACATGGTCCAGTCCGGGGGGTGAGATTTCACCGAGCCTGCTCGCCAACTCGATCGCCCGGTCGTTGGAGAAGTTCCAACGGCTGTGGAAGAACTCCAGCCGTGTGATCTGTGCCGCGGCGGCTTCGGCGATCTCCCGGCGGCCGTGACCGATCTGGGACAGCCCGAGGCCGCCGATCCCGTCCAGGTACTCCCGGCCGTCGACGTCCCGTACCCGGCAGCCGGACCCCGACTCGATGATGAAGCGCTCGGTACTGTCGGTGGGGGTGTAGGGGTGGACGATCCGCCGTACATCCTCGGCGGCGAGGCGAGCCGACCTCGTCGCGCCGGCGGAGGTGGGTACGTCAGTGGTGGTCACGCGGTGTCCTCTCGGTTCTGCGGATTGCCTTCGCTGATCCAAGATTTCCGGTCCGCCCTTGTCATCCGTTGGATGCCTTCCTTGGATCCCCATCCGTTGCCCGCAGCCCGGCTGGGCCCGCCCGCGACGGTGACGGCGACGGCAGGGGAGAGGGCCGCCATGTCATGAGACAACGTTGTCTCAGCGAGGGTCCGCCCCGGCCTGCCCAGTGCCGTCACCCATCGTCACCGGCCACCTCAGCGGGCCGTGCAACCGCCGCACGATGTGATCGATACGATCGTGGACAGCCACGGTCGCCGGTGCGCCCGCTCCGTGCACCACGGCGGAGAGCTCGCCTTGCCTGGTGAGCAACTCCAGCTGGAAGGCCAGGTAGTTGGGATCGTGGCTGTGGTCCTCGATCAGGGAGGATGCCAGCGCGAGGCACCTCAGGGCATCGCCGTAGGCGAAACCCTGCGCCAGACGATCCGCTTCGGCGATCAACGGAACCAGCACGTTCTCCGCGGGAAGCCGGTGCAAGGCCGCGCCGGCATGGGCGGTCACGGGCGCAGCGAACGAGTCCGGGTCGGTCGATTGGCTCACCAGGGACCGCACCGCACGCCGATGGATCTCCGCGACCGACTCCTCGGACAGTTCCTGCCTTACGACGTCCCGGACCAACGAGTGCTTGAACCTGATGCTCTCCTGTTTCCCGGTCTCCACCCGGAGCAGGTCCCCACGTCGGGCAGCGCGCAGCGCCTCTGATGTGAGACCTGCCTGACCGACCATTCTTGCCAACACGGCCGGGTCGCTCCCCTCTTCCAGGACCGAGCACATGTCGAGCACCGAGCGCACCTCCTGCGGGACAGCGCCGAGGCGTTCGAGGATGACCTCGCGGATACTGTCCGGGATCATCTCGGGCACGTCGTCCGGGGTCGTTCCGTGTGAGAAGTTCCTGGCCAGCTCAAGGATGAAGTACGGGTTGCCCTCCGCACGTTCGTACAGAGCCTTCGAGACCTCGTCGTCCGGCGCCCGGCTCTCGCGTAACACGGTCGCGGCCAGATCGGCGGTTTCTGCCTGGTCCAGCCCCTCGAGCCGGATGAGTTCGCTTCCCGGCTGCTGAAGAAGTGCCGCGACGGTGGCCCGCAGCACAGGGTCATGGCTGACCAGGAAGCTACGGAAGGACACCACCAGATGCAAACGCATCCTCGTCAGCTGCCCGCCCAGGAACCGGAGAACGTCCCAGGACGAGGTATCGGCCCAGTGGAAATTCTCCAGCACAAGGACGACCGGACGGTGGCTCAGGATCTCCAACGCCTCAGTGATGGCGTCATGGAGTGCGAAGGCGAACGGAGTATCCCTGTCAGGAGGAGATGTCCCGGCAGAGTCCGGGCAGAACTCCCTGACGAGTCGAGCGAGGGTGCGTCTCGTCTCAGGCGCCAAGGATCGCGTCAAGGCGGGACGTACTCTGAGTGCCTGGCGGAGGATTCGGGCCCAGGGCCAGTATGGGGGCATCCCCGGTGCATCGGGGCACTGTACGGTGATCACGTCGCCCACGGTTCCCACCATCGACGTGAATCGTTGCAGAAGGGCCGTCTTGCCGATGCCTGCTTCTCCGACCACCACCGTGGTGCGACCGCTTCCTGACCGGGTGGCCGACGCTGTCGCGAGCAGTCTCCGGAGTTCCCTCCGCCTACCGAGAAACTTCCTCTCGATCGGCATCGTCTCCGGTTCCCACTCCTCGGCGGCGCATGTGACGATCTCGGGCTCCGCCTTCGACCGCGCGTGTTCCTCCTCCGGCAGGTGCAACGACGGATCATGCCGCAGAATACTGCAGTGCATGCGTTGCAACTGGGGGCTGGCATCGACACCGAGTTCCTCTGCCAGCAAGTGCCGGGTGCGCTCGAAGGTACGGAGCGCGTCAGCCTGGCGGGCAGTCCGGTACTGAGCGCGCATGAGGAGGCTCACCAGGCGTTCCTCCAACGGGTTCCGGTCGACCTCGCTTTCCAGTTCGGGCAACACGTCGGCGTCGCGCCCCAAGGCGAACGCGGCTTCCGCCCGCTGTTCGATGGCGGTAAGACGGATTTTCTGTAAGCGGAGTACCTCCTGACTCGCGAACGAGTATTCGGCGAACTCCTCGAAGGGGGGAGCGGTCCAGAATTCGAGTGCGGATCCCAGGACGCTGAAAGCCTGCGCCTGATTCGCGCCGCGGGCAGCTTCCAGCCCCTCGTGCACCAGGTGCTCGAACCGAGCCGTGTCGATCTCGTCCGGCGGGGCCACGAGCAAGTAGCCGGGAGACCTGTACTGAATCTCAAGCCGCGCACCGTCTGGTAAGGGCCATGACGATATCGGCTTGCGAAGCCTCGACACATAGGAGTGCAGAGACGCCAACGCCTGCTCGGGCGGTTCGCTGCCCCACAAGCCGTCCATGATGGTCTGCACCGGCACCACGCGGCCGATCGCGGTCAGCAGTACCGCCAACACGGCACGCTGCCTCGGGGGGCCCAGATCCACGTGACGTCCGTTGAGCAGAACGGAGAGGGGTCCGAAGACCCGAATGGCAGCCGCCGACGCCATCAGTCAAGCCCTGCGTCGACCGGACACGGCAGTCGGCACGCCGAGCCGCTCAGCGGCCGTATTGCAGCCCACAGGGCCGACGTGGTGACGTAGATGAGTCTGCTCATTCCAACTCGTCCCTTACGCATTCGCCTCATTTGCCGAACAATTCAGGCGAAGAATCCCCACATGTCCGAGGGGGTGGCGGGCGGTGCGGCTTCATCGCATGAATTAACGTTACTTCACTACAAATGGAGAGTTCGCCCAAGTCGGCCAAGGTTACCGACGGCACTCGGCTTGCGTAGCCGTCACGATTCGAGATTTGCAGTTCCACCCGTTGGGAGCGCCAGACAAAGAGCCCTTTTCGCGGCGAGGTTACCGGTCGGCCCTGGGAATCGGAAAATGAAACATGCGGAAGTCTTGCTTCCTTATTTTTTCCAGCTCCCCTCGGCGACATGCACACAACAGTAGTGATCTAGATCACACCATGAAGACGCTTATGCATCTGCATAGACCGGCGATAGCCGCAGGTGGTGCTTGCCCGCAGTGGCAGAGCCGAACGGACGCGTTGTGTGAATAGCACCTTCAAAGCCTGGACAAGGGCTTTTGGAAATATGGGTGAGATTGGCACGGGGCTGCCCGTGAGTCCCGCGAGACCTCGTCCGGGCCTGTCCTGGACGACACCGGGCCCAGGGGGGCCGGTTCAGGTGGTCACCGCCGTCAGTGTCGCGTAGACGACGACGTCGGCCAGATAGCCGGTGCGTTCGCCGTAGCCGCCGCCGCAGGTGATCAGCCGGAGTTCGGGCCGGCCGGAACTGCCGTAGACCTTCTCGCTGGGGAACCGCTGCCTGTCGTAGAGCTCGACGGCGCGGACGGTGAACACCGCTGTCCGTCGGTCCGCGCGGTCGATCTCGATGGTGGCGCCCTTGGGCAGGGAACCGAGGTCGTAGAAGACGCCGGGGCTGCCTGCGGGTGTGTCCACGTGCCCGGTGGCGATGGCGGTTCCCGCCGAGCCGGGAGGCGTGCCGTCGCCGTACCAGCCGGCGAGGTCGGGTTCGTCGTCCGGCGGCGTCCGTAGCGCACCTGCCGCATCGAGGCCCACCGGTGTCATCGGGGCGTTCACGCCGATGGCGGCGATCCGGATGCGGACCGGGTCCGCGGGGGGCAGCGGATGCACCGTGGGGCGTGCGGCACCCGCGGAGGCGGCGAGGGCCTGGGCCGCCGACGGCCGTGGTGGCTGCCCGCCGTGCCCACCGCCGACCAGCGGAACCATACCTGCCGTCATCACGCAGGCCGTGAGGATCGCGTGGACGAGCGGCTCTCGGAGGACGCTCATGTCGTGTCCGGGTGCCATCGCGATCAAGCCCCTGCCCCATGGCGGTACGGCGGTGCGTGGAAGCGGGTGGGTGGCACGGCTCCGCGGGGGGCGGGCGGCCCCGGCCACCCGGTCGATGCCGTTCTCGGGCCGGGAACGGGCCGACGGGAGGGAACCGGCCGGCAAAGCCGGGGTCAGGTCCGGTCGTCGTTCGGGCGGCGGCGCAGCCAGACCACGGCCCCGGCGGCAGCCGCCAGGAGCAGCCCGCCGCTCAGCGCGCGCCCCGTCCCGGTGTCCTCGGGCGGTCCGAAGCCGGCGTCGACCGAGCCGCGCGGAGGGCGGCCGACGACCCGGTAGGTTTCCGTGACCTTGGTCAGCGGCGGACATTTCAGGGTGATGGTGTCGTTGCCCGGACTCACTCCCTCCGGGATCTGGAACTCGCCGGCGAGCACCCCCTCCTCGTCGCCTTGGAAGAGGTGGAATTCCCCTCCCATCTCCGACCATCCCTTGCCGTAGTCCGCGTCGGGGTCGCAGGCGCTCGTACTGACCCTGACCGTGGAACCCGGGTAGGCGTTCCCCGAGTCGATACTGACATCGGAGCCGTCACGGGCGGCGGCGGGAACCGGCAGTCCGAGCGAGCCGATGGCCAGGGCGGCAACCGCACCCACGTATGTGAAACGCATGCGACTCCTTCGACGGGGCAGTGCCCGGCCCTTCCGCGCGGGACCTCTCCTGTGTTCCGCTCACGAGGCAACCGAGAGCCCGTGCGTTCCGCAACCCGACGGGTCGCCGGACATGTCACCCGGTCAGGTGCCGGAACACTCCCCGGCTGAGCGCTTGCGCAGGTCACCGACGCGGAGGCCGCCCCCGCCGATCACCCGCCAACCCGTCCCCATAACGGTGAGGGCCGCCGACCGGACGCGGATGTGCTTGCCGCCGTTCGTCCCGTCGTTCCACAAGACCCACTCGTTGGTCGTGTCGACCTCTCAGGGGTCGCGGGGGCCGGTCTTCAGGGGCGGGGCAACGGACGCCCCCTCCGACTTGACGAACTCGGCCCTGTCTCGGAGCGACCGCGCGGCCCCCGAGGGGTGAGGCAGTCCTCCCGCTCGCCGCCGCGGTGGCCCTCCGGTACCTGGTCGTGACGGTGCGGAAACACCGCTGTGACGTGCGCGGTCGGGCTGACCGGTCGAGGACAGTCCGCTTTCGGTCATTGCCCCGGCCATCCAGCGTACCTAGGGTCATGGTCGGCACCGGATATTCGGTACATGCCAAGAAGTCTCCTGTCAGCGGGCACTTGCGTCGGACGGACTCGGAGGACAAGCGGCGTGGTCAGCGTTCTGATAGATCAGAATGATCGGTTCCTGGATATTCTGGAGCGGCTGAGCTCGAAGTCGGTCGAGGATTACTACAATCCGTACAAGCTGTTCGAGTGGCCGGAAGAACTTCCCCGGAACATGTGGTGGATGAGTCCCGAACTCACCACCACCTACGGAACGGCCGCGGCCGAAAGGATGACGGAGGAACAGCTCTACGCGCTGTCCCGCTACGAGAGCATCAACTTCTACAGCCTCAACGTCCACGGCATCCGAGAGCTTCTCATCGAGGTGACGAGGAGGATCCACACCTCGGGGTTCGAGACCCCGTCCCAGTTCTTCCACCACTTCATCGGTGAGGAGAACGAGCACATGTGGTTCTTCGCGGAGTTCTGCCTGCGCTACGGGAAGAAGATCTACCGCCAGCCCGCGGGCGCGAGCGCGGAGATACCCCGCTCCGACGTGGAGAGCCTGCTGGTGTTCACCCGCATCCTCATCTTCGAGGAGCTGGTCGACCACTTCAACTCCAAGATGGCCCTGGACACCCGCCTGCACAAGACGATCCGGGCCATCAACCGGATCCACCACCAGGACGAGTCCCGGCACATCGCCTTCGGCAGGGAGCTGGTCTCCGCCCTCTTCGCCGAGGTCCGGAAGAACTCGACCGAGCGGGAACTGGCGGATGTGGCGGCCTACATCAGGCGCTACATGAAGTACAGCTTCGAGTCGCTCTTCAACCCGCAGGTGTACCGGGACGCGGGTGTGGAGAAGCCGCAGGAGCTCCGCCGGGAACTGCTCCAGGCGCCGACCCGCGCCCGGTTCGAGCAGAGCGTCTTCCGCAAGACCGGCAAGTTCCTGGAGAAGACGGGGATCATCTGATGCCGCCCACCACGCAGCAGGCCGTAGGCACCGGCGACGCGCTGGTCATCCTCCCGCCGGACCAGACCGACCTCCTGAAGGAGCTGGACGCCGTCTTCTCCGGCTGGGGACGCGCGCAGGGCGCCCGCGAGATCCTCCCGCCGCCGGTCTACCCGGTCGGCGACCTGGAGAAGTTCGACGTCTACACCAACTTCCCCCACCTGGCCCTGGTGGGAGCCACCCTCGACCTCGAGACGGGCTCCGGCAAGCCGTCGGACGGCGGGTTCGCCCCCGGCAGCCTGCGCGGGGCGCGACTCGGGCTCCCGCACGCCACCTGCTACGGGGCCTACCTCTTCCACGAGAACTCCCGCGTCCCCGACGAGACCCTGCTCACCCTGGTCAACCGGTGCTTCCGCAACGAGGAGCGGTACGGCGGACTGCGCCGGCTGCTGAGCTTCCAGATGCGGGAGATCGTCGCACTCGGCACCTACGAGCACACCCAGGAGACCATCGCCCGGTTCACCGAGCGCATCCTGGAGTTCTCCCGGGCCCTCTCCCTCGGGCTGGACAAGGTGGCCGCGACGGACCCGTTCTTCCAGAACGACGGGGGACGCGCCCTGCTGGCGAAGCTCAGCCCCGTCAAGTACGAGTTCCAGGCGGGCGACCTGGCCATCGCCTCGGTCAACACGCACCGCAACTTCTTCGGGGAACGGTGCAACATCCGCCGCGAGGACAGCGACGAGCACGTCTACACCAGCTGTGTCGCCTTCGGTCTGGAGCGCTGGCTGGCGATCCTGCTGGACCAGTACGACGGCGACGCGCGGAAGGCTCTGGCGGCCGTCCGGGCGGCGGCCGGCCGGGCCTCCTGACGTGCTCCCGGGGCGAGTCGGGATCGATCTGGTCCCCTTCGCCCGGGTGAGCCGGCTCCTGGCGCCGGAGGCGGAGCCCGTCCTCCCCCGCATGCTCTCCGGGGAGGAACTCGGGCTCTCCCTCACGGAGACCGGGCCGGACATTCCGGGGATCGCCGGACGGCTGGCCGCCAAGGAGGCCGTCTTCAAACTGTTCCACGCGGTGGGGCAGCCCATGCCGTGGCTCGGAATCGAAATCCTGAAGGAAAGCGGCGGGCGGCCCGTGGTGCGGCTGAGCGGCCGCGCCGCACGGCTGGCACGGGACGCCCGTGTCGGGCACATCGAAGTGAGCATCGCGCACGACGACCCCTTCGCCGTGGCGGTCGCCTTCTGCGACACGGCCACGGAGGGGGAAGCACACCGACTCGAATCGGCTTGAACGATCAAGGGGTGGACATGGCTTCCGCAGGTATCGAGGAAATACGTTCGTGGATTCTGGGCCGGCACCCGGAACGGGACGAGATCGCGCCGGACGAGAACCTCATCGAGAGCCGCCTGGTCGACTCGCTGTCCTTCGTCGAACTCGTTTACGCGATCGAGGGCGCCAGCGGCGTGGAAATCGACTTCGACAACATCGACATCCGCGACTTCCAGACCCTCTCCTCCATCGAGAAGGCGTTTTTCGCGGCGGTCTGACTTCGCAGGGAGGTAGTGGACGTGGAAGCTGTTTCGTATACGGCCCAGTGGACGGCGGCCGCCCGCGCCCTGGAGTCGGAGCGCGCCGGGGACGCCCTGTTCGAGGACCGGTTCGCGCGCGCACTCGCCGCGCCGCGCGGCTTCGAACTGCTCGACAAGTACGGCGGTGGCGGTCTGATCCCGTTCATCGCGATACGCACCAGGTACTTCGACGACAGCGTCGACGCCGTGCTGCGGGAGGGCGACGTGCGGCAGGTGGTCCTGGTGGCCGCCGGAATGGACACCCGGGCGTTCCGCCTGACATGGCCGGCGGGCACGACGGTGTACGAGATCGACCACCAGGCCCTCGTCGAGGAGAAGCGCGACCGCCTCGCACGGCTGGACGCCAGGGCCGCCGTCGAACGCGTGGAGGTGAAGGCCGACCTCGCCGGGGACTGGCTGCCCGCGCTGCGGCAGGCCGGCTTCGACCCGGCCAGGCCGACGCTGTGGATCGCCGAGGGACTGATGTTCTTCCTCACCGAGGAGCAGGTGGTCCACCTGCTGCGCACCCTGGGCTCGGCCTCCGCCCCCGGCAGCCGGCTGGCCGTGGACTTCGTGAGCAGGGCGCTGCTGCGCAGCCCGTTCTCCCAGGCGTTCCTCAAGGGGCTGAAGGCCGACGGCACACCGTGGCTGTTCGGGACCGACGCGCCGGAGGACTTCCTGGCCGCCTCGGGCTGGAAGGTGCGGGACCTGCGCGAGCCCGGCGAACCCGGCGCCGGCCAGGGCCGGTGGCCGTACGAGGTGCAGCCGCGCGACCGCCCGGGCGTGGCCCGCAGCTGGCTCGTGCGGGCCGAGTACGCGGGCAGCTGAGGAGGCCGGGTGAGCACCGCGACGACGCTGGAGAGGATCGAGTCCTTCCTCCCCGAACGCAGCGTCAGGATCGACGACGTGGCCGGGAGCCTCGGACTCAGACGCGCCGAGGTGGGGGTCTTCCGCAAGATCTACGGACTGGACCGGCTCCGCTTCGACCCGGACACCGGCCTGTTCGACCTGGTGCTCCCGGCGGCGCGCCGGGCGCTCCAGGCGCTTCCCGAGGGACGCAGGGTCGAGTACGTCATTTACGCGCACACCGTGCAGGCCGTCGCCCCGCCGCACATCGACACCGCCGCGACGATCCGCGACGGCCTGGGGCTGCGCGACGCGGAATGCTTCGCGCTGACCCACCAGGCCTGCGTCAGCAGTCTGGGCGCGATCGACCTGGCGGGCGAACTGCTGCGCGCCGAGGCCCCCGAGGGGGCGTACGCGCTGATGGTCACGGGTGAGCGGGCGTACTCGCCGAAGGTGCAGCTCATCCCCAACAGCGCCATCATGGCCGACGCGGCGGCCGCCTGCCTGGTGACCGTCGGCGGCCCCGGCGACGAGGTGCTGTCCTTCGTGACCCGTACCCTCGGCGAGTACGCCGCCGGCCTGGACATGACGAGGGAGCAGACGCAGGGGTTCGGGCAGGTCTACGGCGCCGTGCTCGGCGAGGTGATCAACGAGGCCGTGGACGCGGCGCGGCTCGCCTTCGACGACGTCGACCTGGTGATCCCCCACAACGTGAACATGGTCTCCTGGCGTCAGACGATCAAGGAGATGGGGGCCGATCCAGGGAAGTTCTTCCTGGACAACGTCGTGGAGTACAGCCACACCTACGCCTCCGACGTCTTCGTGAACTACACGACTCTGCGCGACCGGGACCGCCTGGCCGACGGCCGGTACTACGTCCTGGTCTCCGTCGGCCTCGGCGCCACCTTCGGCGCCATGGTGATCCGGCACAGGAAGCGGTGAGCGCGATGTCCCTCGACGACGGCTACACCGCGGGCCTGAAGGAAGCGCTCACCGGCGACCGGGACGCCCGGTTCGTATGGCTGTGCAACTTCGAGGTGGAGAACCAGTGGGCCCGCTCGTACGTCGGTCTCCCGGCGGCGCGCGGCTCGGCCACGGCCGCCACGGTGCAGCGCATGGAGGAACTGGGTGCCCTCCTGGCCGAGCCGGCCGACTACCTCCTCCTCGACCGCCCGCTGGACGAGGGCTACCGCGGCTACGCCGAGAAGACGGGCCTGGGAGCCCCCACCGAGCTGGTCACCGACGCGCCGGCCGCGGACGGCGGCACCGGAGCGGCGGTACTCGACTCCCCGGGACTCCTGGAGCGGCTGCGCCGGATCGCCCGGGACGGCGCCTATCTGATGCCCATGGGCAACTCCGTGCTGGAGGAACGCATCGGCGAGCTGACCGGGCTGCGCCCCGCGGTGCCCGGCGCCGCCGCCTACGAACGCGTCAACAGCAAGATCTACAGCCGCCGCGTGGCCGAGGAACTGCGCCTGCGCACGATCCCCGGCTCCTGCTGCGAGACGGTGGGACAGCTGCGGCAGGCGCTGGACGAGGGACTGCGCGGCGGCGGACCGGTCATCGTGAAGGACGCCTACGGGGTCTCGGGCAAGGGCCTGCTGGTCCTGGACAGCCGCAAGAAGGCCGACCGGCTGTTGCGCATGGTCGAGCGCAGGGCCGTCAACACCGGTGACGAGGCGCTGCACGTCGTCGTCGAGGCGTTCCTGCCCAAGCGCTTCGACATCAACTACCAGTTCACCGTCGACCGCCGCGGGCGGGTGCGCCCCGACTTCGTCAAGCAGGCCCTCACAGCCGGCGGTGTGCACCTCGGCCACATCATGCCCGCCGATCTCACCCCCGCCCAGCAGGACGAGCTGACCGCGGCGGCCGAGGCACTGGGCGCGCGCCTGTACGCGGACGGCTTCTTCGGCGTCGTCGGCGTGGACGCACTGCTGGGAGCGGACGACCTGGTCTACCCGGTCCTGGAGATCAACGCCCGGCTGAACATGTCCAGTTACCAGGGACGCGTCACCGAGCGCTTCGGCCGGCCGGGGGGAGTGGCCCTGGCCAGGCACTACCCGCTGCGGCTCGCCGGACCGCTCCCGTTCGAGGCGGTCACCGACGCGCTCGGCGCCCTCGCCGAACCGCCGCACGACCGGGACGGGCTCGTCATCACCTGCTTCGGGACGGTCAACGCCCAGGCCGGCGCCGCGCCCGCCGGCGTACCGGACACCACGCCGGCGGCCCACTTCAACGGCCGGCTCTACACGATGCTGTTCGCCGGGGACCGCGAGGGCCTTGACGAGCTGGACCACCGGGTCGAGGCCGCGCTCGGCCGCCTGGACGCAGCCGGGAGGACACCATGAGCAGTCGGGAACCACAGGTCCAGGGCATACCGGTGTCGCGGATCGCGGAGGAGTTCGGCACTCCGTTGTTCCTCTACGACGCCGATGTGCTGCACTCCGTCTACACCTCCCTGAGGGAGCGGCTGCACCCGGCCGTCGACATCTTCTACTCCCTCAAGGCCAACCCCAACATCAGCGTGTGCGGCTACCTCGCCTCGCTGGGGGCCGGCGCCGAGATCTCCTCGATGGTCGAGCTGATGACGGTGCGGCGGGCCGGCATCGCGCCCGGGAACGTCATCTTCCTGGGACCGGGCAAGACCCGGGCCGAGCTGGAGGCGTGTGTCACCGCCGGCATCCACGCGGTGGTGTGCGAATCCCTCGACGAGGTCGCGCTGCTGGAGGAGATCGCGGCCGCACAGGGGCGCGACGACGTCACGGTGCTGCTGCGCATCAACCCCGACTTCCACACCAAGGGGTCCGGCCTGGCGATGGGGGGCAAGCCGCGGCAGTTCGGCATCGACGCCGACACGCTGCGCCAGTCCCGGGAGCTGTTCGCCGGACTGCGCCGGGTGCGGGTGCGCGGCTTCCACGCGTACATGGGGACGCGCTTCCTGAACGCCGACGACCTCGTGCACAACACCCGCGAGATCCTCGCCCTGGCGGCCGAGCTGTCGGACCGGCTCGGCATCGTCCCCGAGACCGTGGACTTCGGCGGCGGGTTCGGCGTCGCCTACTTCGACAACGAGAAGAGCCTCGACGTCGGGACCGCGGTCGCCGGCATCAACGAGGCCGTCGCCTCCTTCACGGCGAAGTACCCGCACTGCCGCCTGATCAACGAGCTGGGACGCTACCTCGTCGCGGCCTCGGGCACGTACGTGGTGCGCACGCTGTACGTCAAGGAGTCCATGGGCGAGAAGTTCGTGATCGCCGACGGAGGCACCAACCACCACATGGCCGCGGTGGGCATCGGCAGCTTCGTCAAGCGCAACTTCCCGATCCGGTCGCTGAGCCGCCACGGCGACGAACCCGCCGACACCTACACGGTCACCGGACCGCTCTGCACCCCCAACGACGTCATCGGCAAGAAGGTCCGGCTGCCGCCGGTCGAGCCCGGCGACCTGATCGGCGTCGAACTGTCCGGCGCGTACGGACCCACCGCCTCACCCGGGCTCTTCCTCAGCCACGGGTTCCCCGCGGAGGTGCTCGTGCACGACGGCACCGCCCACCTCGTCCGCGCACGGGACCGTGCGGAGGACCTGCTCGACAAGCAGCGCATCGTGGACTTCACCCGCCCCTGAAGGAACCCGGCACCGAAGGAGGAGATCGGCAATGGAACGTCACGACGTGGTCGTCGCCGTGGAGAAGGCGCTCAGCGAGGTCCTGGAGCAGTCCGTCACCGGCCTGACCGAAGAGGTCCGGCTCTTCGAGGACCTGCACCTGGACTCCACCTCGATCCTGGAGATGCTGATGGCGCTGGAGGACGCCATCGACGTCTCCGTCGACCCGGAGAACCTCGACATGGAGGACTTCAAGTCGGTCGGCACGCTCACCGACTACGTCCTGTCCCAGCAGACCACCAGCGGAGTATGAGGCTGATCGCGCATGCCGGCCCTCCTTGCCGCCTGCGGGGTGGTGGCACCGCCCCGCAGGTCCCCCGAACCGTCCCCGGCGACCCTCTCCTACTACCGTGACCTGGTCGAGCCCTTCGGCCTGGAGGTGGACGAGACGCTGCTGCGCTCCGCGCCCCACGTCAGCCACCGCGACCTTCTCGACCGGCTGGTGGCCGCCCCCGGAGTCCGCGACGGCGAGCCCGACCTGGTGATCGTCGCCCACGCGCTGCCGGACATCACCCCGTTCACCGCCATGGCGCCCTACCTGGACCGGCTGCTGGGCGGCCGTGCCGTCAACTTCGGCATCCACCAGCAGGGGCTGGCCGCGCCGTTCACCGCGCTGCGCGCCGTCTCGGCGTTCCAGCGGGCAGGCCGCAGCGAGCGGGCCGTGCTCGCCGTCCTGGAACAGACCACCCTGCCCACCCGGTTCCCCCTGGTCCACGACAACCACCTGGTCGACTCCGGGGTCCTCCTGGTCCTGGGCACCGGCGGCGGCCCGCGGATCGCCCGGGTGGAGTCCGTCGCGGCGACCGAGTCCGCCGCCGCCCGGCTCGGCGAGCTGACCGCGAAGGACCCGAACGGCACGCTCCTGGTCACCGGCCCCTGGCTGGAGAGCGACGGGCTCGGCCGGGACGTGCCCTCCTTCCACGCCAACCCCGGCACGTACTGCACGAGCGTCTGGCTGGCCCTGGCCCGGCACTGGACCGACTGGCGGGAGCGGTACGACACGGTGCTGCTGTGCGACACCGACCCGCTCTCCGGCGGGACCCACATCGCGGTACTGCACTCGGACCGGACGCGGGACACGGCGCAGGAGGAGCGATGACGACGACGGACACCGCTCTCCCCGCCCCGGTGTCGCGATGGCTGGACGCGTTCGCCGGGGAACTGGACGACTGCCACGAACAGGCCGTACCCGGCGGCACGGTGCCCTCCCCGGCCGGCTGGACCGTCGCCTCCGCACAGCGTCTGCCCGGCGGCGCCCCGGTCCCCGGCAGCTCGGGCACCCTCGCCGCGGCCCGGGACGAGCCGCCGGCCGACGCCCGGGCGCTCCAGGCCTTCCACGACGCGCTGCTCCGGCTGCACTGGCGGCTGCTGCGCGACGTCCTCGACGGCGCCGTCAGCCGCCTCGACGGGCGCTCCTCGGAGGGAGCGTCCCTGCTCGGCCGGCAGCTCGTCCGGGGCACGATCGCCGACGTGGCCCTGACCCTGTCCGAGACCCGGGACCTCCTCGACCTGCCCCGGCCCACCGCCGAGCGCCGGCGGCGGATCCACCGGGACCTGGTGGGCGCAGGCCGCACCGCGCTCGGGCTGTACGGCGCGAGCAGCTTCGCGGCCGAGGGCCCCGGCCGGCTGCTGCACGCGGCCGAACTGCTCGGCAACACCTATCTGCACCCCGAGGAGCACGAGGAGGGAGCCGGCCGTGAGTGAGCCCCCGCTGCCCCAGCGGACGGAGGTGCTGCGGTCCCATGTCAGGGACGCGGCCGCGGAACTGCGCGGCCCCGGCATGGAGATCGACCGCGACCCCACCGCCATCGACCGGTGGCTCCACCTCCCCGCGGCCGGCCTCATGCGCGTCTGCACCATCCCCCTGGAACACCTGGACGCCCCGCTGCGCATCGGCGAGCACACCTACGACATGCGCTCCTGTCTGGAGCACACCGTCACCATCGAGGAACTGAGCTACGGCGACGCCGGCTTCATGCTCGCCTGCCCCGGCCCGCTGATGTCCGGGGCCGCGGTGGACGCGCTCGCCGACGACAAGCAGCGGCACGCCTACTACGAACGGATGAGCCGCCCCGAGGCGACCTGGACGTTCTTCGGCCTCACCGAGCCCGCGAAGGGATCGGCGGCCACCGAGCTGGAGACCGCCCTCACCCCCGACGGGGACGGCTTCCGCCTCAGCGGAGCCAAGCGCTACGTGGGCAACGGCGCCTTCGCCCGGTGGGGAGTGGTGTTCTGCCGCCGGGCGCCCGGACCGCTGGGCATCGAGGCCGTACTCGTCGACACCCGGGACCCCGGCTTCCACGCCGAGCTGATCCCGACCGTCGGGATGCGCGGCGCGCGCATCTCCGCCATCACGCTCGACGGCATCAGGATCGAGCGGGACCAGATCCTCGGCTACGACACGCTCAGGCCCAGCCGCCGCGGACTGGTGGGCGCCATCCGCACCCTCCAGCGCTTCCGCCCGGTCCTCGCCGGCACCGCCCTGGGCCTGACCCGGGCCGCCCTGGACCACGTCCGCCGGGAGCGGCCGGCACTGCGCGGAGCCGCCCGCGACCGGCTGGAGGACCTCCAGGACCGGCTCCAGGCCACCCGGCGGCAGAACTACGACATCGCGGCCGCGATCGACGGCGGCAAGGTGCGGTCCGACCGCATCGCGGGCGTCAAGACGCGAGCCGCCGAACTGGCCGAAGCCGCCACGCGCGCCGCGGCCGACCTCCTCGGCCCCGCCTCCCTCCTCGAGGACCCCTGGCTGGGCAAGCTCTACCGCGACGCGCGGGCCTTCGAGTTCATGGAGGGCACCGGCCACATCCAGCGGCTGGCGGTGTTCCAGGGCATGGCCAAAGGCACTTTCCTCGCATGACCCCGGCCCCCGCACCGGGACCGGGAAAGGAGACAGGGAGCGAGCCGTGTGGATCGGCATCGACGTCATGACCGAGGGCGAACTCGGTGACCTGCTCGGCCGGCCCTGGTTCCGCGCGTACGTCTACGACGCCGAGGAACTGGCCCTCGCGGACTCCTTCGGCGCGGAGCGCGCCCGGGAGTTCCTCACCGGCCGGTTCGCCGGGAAGGAGGCCGCGCTCAAGGTCATCGGCACCGGGGTCGGGGCGGGGGTGACCCCCCGTCAGGTGGCCATCCTGCGCGCGGACGACGGGGCCCCCGTGGTGCGGCTGTCGGGAACCGCCGCACGGAGGGCGCGGGAACGGGGCATCGGCGCCGTCAACCTGTCCATCACGCACAAGAAGGGCTTCGTCGTCGCCGCGGCGATCGGGGTGCCGGCGCCGTGCCGGCACCACGGCGACCGGCCGGACGACTGACCCGCCGCGTTCCGCCGCGCCCGCCGTTCCCGGCACGCCGCCGGGGCGGGAGCCGTCACCGCCGGGGCCGCGGCGGAGTCCTCCGTCCCCGCACCGCGGAGGCGCGGCGGACCGGACGGGCGCGGCGGGCCGGCCACACCGTCGGCGAGGTCGTCGGCCGGCCTGCGGTCCGCGCCCTCCGCTCCACCGCCGACGACCTGGACCGGGCCCCTGACGGACGCGTCCGAGGACGGCCGCGCGGACGCCCGAACCATCCCCCGGCGCCGCCGTGCCCGGGCGTGCCGTAGGAGGAGACACCGTGCGTATCGCCGTGACCGGATCCATCGCCACCGACCATCTGATGGTCTACCCGGGCCGCTTCGCCGACCAGCTGGTCGACGGCCACCTGGCGCGGGTCTCGCTGTCCTTCCTGGCGGACACCCTGGAGATCAGACGCGGGGGAGTGGCCGCGAACATCGCCCTCGGGCTGGGACGCCTGGGCCTGCGCCCGGTGCTCGCGGGAGCCGTGGGCACCGACTTCGCCGAATACCGCCGGTGGCTGGAGGCGAACGGCGTGGACACCGGCCTCGTCCATGTGAGCGACACCCTGCACACCGCCCGCTTCGTGTGTACGACGGACACCGATCAGAACCAGATCGCCACCTTCTACGCGGGAGCCATGGCGCAGGCCCGCCTGATCCGGCTCGAAACGGCCGCCCGGCACGCCGACGGGCTGGACCTGGTGGTGGTGGGCCCCAACGACCCCGTGGCGATGCTCCGCCACACCGACGAGTGCCGCGCGCTCGGCGTCCCGTTCGCCGCCGACCCCTCCCAGCAGCTCGCCCGCGTCGGAGCCGAGGAGGCCAGACGGCTGGTGGACGGCGCCCGCTATCTGTTCACCAACGCGTACGAGGCCGCCCTGCTCCGGCAGCGGACCGGCTGGACGCGGGAGGAGATCCTCGCACGCGTCGGGACCTGGATCGTCACGGCCGGGCCCGACGGCGTGACCATCAACGGCGAGGGCGGTCCGGACCTCGTGGTCCGGGCCGTGCCGACGGCCCGGGCCCAGGACCCCACCGGAGTCGGCGACGCCTTCCGGGCCGGCTTCCTCGCCGGGGCGGCCTGGGACTGGCCGCCGGAGGACTCGGCCCGCCTCGGCTGCGCCCTGGCCACCGTCGCCCTGGAGTCGGTCGGGACGCAGGAGTACAAACTCTCCGCGGCCGACCTGCTGATCAGGATCGAGGAGACGTACGGGACGGCCGCGGCCGCCCGGATCCGCACCCGGTTGTCGGAGGTGCTCTGACGGCAGCGGGGCCCGGGGCAGGGGGGAGTGACCCCGCGCCGGGCCTTCGCCGGGACGCGCCACGGCGTACCGCGAGCGGTCGTACGGTGATCGTCCGGGCCGTGACCGCCGTACCGCGACCGCCGCCCGGTCGGTGGCCGTCGTGACGCCGTCAGCCGTCGGCTCGGGTGCCGATGAGGCCGGCGCTCACGGCCGCCGCGCCGGCCTGGAAGCGGCTCTCCGCCCCCAGCTCCTCCATGATCGCGGCGATGTGCCGCCGCAGGGTGCGCGAGGAGATCCCGACCCGGCGGGCGATGACGTCGTCCTTGAGGCCGGAGGCGAGCATCTTCAGGATCGCGTTCCGGACGTTGTTGAGCGTGGTGTCGTTGGAGCTGGTGCCGTCGAAGACGCAGGCCGACTGCCAGGTGCTCTGGTAGATGCCGCACAGCACGCTCACGATCGCCGGTTCGTAGACGACGGTGACCGTGGACGTGCCTCCGTCGAAGGAGTCGGTGGGCAGGAACGCCGTCTCCTGGTCGACGATGATGATGAAGTGCTGGACCTCGTCCGACGTCCGGACGTCCGCCCCCGACTCCAGGTTCTGCTGGAGGATCGCGCGGAAACTGGGGTGGAACCTGGCCGTGTGGGGGTAGAGCGTCCGCAGGCGGACCCCGCGCCGGACCGCTTCGGAGGAGAGCTGGAGGGTGTCCTTCAGGATCTGCGTCTCGTAGCTACAGACCGGCCACATCGTGAGGATCTCCCCCGAGGACTGCCGGATCGCGTCGACCAGGCGCAGGGAGATCTCGCGCTGGCTCTCCAAGGTCGCCACCAGCCGGCTCTTCCGCTGGGTGCGCTGGTGCCGTTTGAAGGACTTCGAGAAACGCTCGAGCTGGTGGTGGATGGCGACCAGTTCGCGCTGCTTTTCGTGGATGGCGGACTCGAGCGGCAGGACGAGTTCGGTCTGGGCGGCATCGGGGTCGGACGCCAGAAAGGTGTCCTGCTCTTTGCAGTACTTGACGAGTTTCAGACGCAGCAGTCGCAGAATCGCCCCCTTGACGGCGGCACTCGACACTCCTAGTGCCGTGGCGATTTCCAGCGTGGTCGCCGCATGGTAGGACAGCACGTGATCGTAGACAGCGAGAAGCAGGTCCTCGCCGGCGTCCTGGCCGCGCGGCATCGCCTCGAAATGAGCTCTTCCGTTCCCCTCCATCGGCCGCTCGGACAAATCTGTGTACGCTAGCACGTTCTCCACTGCGTTCACCCACCCCGAGTCAGACGATCAAAGAGATTCGTTGCGGAGGATCTCGGCGATCTCCCCGGCCACCTCCGTAACCCTCTCGTTCAGGAAGAAATGGCCACCGGAGAAGTGTGTGATCCGGAAGCCGGCCGAGGTGTGCCGTTCCCATCCTTGCTCCCCGCCTCCGGTCAGATACGGATCCGCGTCGGCGCGCAGGAAGGATATGGGGCAGCCGACCGTTGCGTCCTCGGGGGCGAGGTAGGTGGAATTGGCGTGATAGTCGTTCTTCACGACCGCCAGGATCGGCTCCAGGAACTTTGCCCGCTCGAAGAACCTGGGTGGAATGCCGCCCAGTTCCTTGAGCTCGGCGATGATCTCCTGGTCGTCGCTCGGCGTGTGGCTGCCGAGCCCGTCCGACGGGGAGCGGCGCCCGGACACGATGAGCCGCAGCGGACCGGCGCCGGCGGTCTCCAGGCGCCGGGTGACCTCGAAGGCCACGATCGAGCCGTAACTGTGGCCGAAGACGGCCACCGGTCTGTCGAGCCAGGGGCGGATCTCTTCGGCTATGCGGTCGGCGAGTTCGCCGACGTCCTTGATCGGCGGCTCGCCGCGGTTCCCCGGGCGGCCCGGGTACTGGACGGAAAGCGCCTCCACCTCGGCGGGCAGGGCTGCGGACAGCGCGTTGTAGACACTGGCCGAAGCGCCTGCGTAGGGACAGCAGACCAGACGCATCCGAGGGTTCGCCCGGGGCGCGGAACTCCGGATCCAATCGCTTCTCTTGTCGAGGGGTTGGACGGCCATGTCACCTTCCGTGTGTACCGGGGGATCGTGCCGGATCGCTCGCGGACGCTGCCCGGGAAGGGCGCATCGCTGGGGCGGAAGCGTCATTGTGGGGCAGCTTTCCCGCCGCTCTGGCGGAATATGCGCCAGGTAATGCGCGAGTCGATCGATCCGGTCGTTCCGGCCTCGGACGTGGCGGATTCAGAGATTTTCCCGTGATGATTACGTTACTGACGGTCGCGTCATATGTCAACGGTGTTTCCTGAGGGCGCGGGTGAGCGGCAGGCGACTGGCGCGGCGTTTTCGGCGAAACGGCGAAACGGCGAAACGGCGAAACAACGAAACGGTGAAATTCGGCGTGCACGTGAAAACGGAGAATCGAGGATCGGCCGGTCCGTGGCTCTGTGCTTCCGAAAAGAGGTTGCTCGACCTGGAATGGGCCGGCTGCCCGGTCCACGGGAAAGGATACGGGGTCGACCCTTTGGTGCGCGGCTGTCGGATAGTCCCGGGAGCTGTTTCCGGCCGATTCGCCGGGCGCCCTCCCGGATGCGTCGATCCGGTTTCCCCGGTGGCCGGAAGGGAATCCGCGGCATCCGACGGGGACCGCCGTCGCCGAGGCGGTCGCGCGGCGCGCGGCGACCGGAGGGGCCGCGGGCGGGGCTAGGGGGTTTCGTTTGGATCAGCCCGGGTCCGCGACGCCCGGCACGGCACTCCCCCAGCCTTCGGCCGGGGGGACCCCCACGCCGCGTTGTCGGACCACCCGAGTACGCCCGGTACGCGGGTGATCCTCCGCCTTGCGATGCACCGCACCGGACGCCGCGGCCTGATCCGACCTGATCCAAACGAAACCCCCTGGAGGTGGCGTACGCGGCGCCCCGGAAGCGCGGAAGGCCGCCGCCGCGGAGCGCACCGGCCGGCGCGAGGGCGACGCGGAGCGCGGCGGCTCCGCGCACGGCGGGCGGTGCCTCGGCACCGGCCGCTGCGGGCGGCGGTCAGGACAGCAGTCTCTCCGCCATCCGCCGGGCCCGCCGGAACGGATCGATGCTGCACTCGCGCATCGCGGTGACCACGGCCCCGTCCATGAGCAGCGCGAACTGTTCCGCCAGCTCCGGCGCCCCCGCGTGGCCGGCGTCCTCGATCAGGCCGCGCACGTAGTCGGCGACCTTGCGCTTGTGCTCGACCGCGAGCCGGTGGACGGTGCTGCCGGGTTCCTTCGCCCGCTCCGCCATGGCGTTCATGAAGGCGCAGCCGCGGAACCCGCTCTCCTGCGACCCCTCGGCCATGACGTCGAAGACGGCCAGAGGTGCGCCGCCGTGGGCCTCGACCCGCTCCCGCAGCCACTTCCTCCAGTGCTCGTCCCGGCGCTGGAGGACCGCGGCCACCAGGTCGTCCTTGCCCTCGAAGTGTCGGTAGAGGGAGGCGCGGCCGACACCCGAATGGGTCAGGAGGCGTTCCAGGCCCACTCCGTTGATGCCCTCCTCGTAGAAGAGCTCCTCGGCTGCCTCCAGCAGGCGGTCACGTGCGCGAGTCGGCATGCGGCCAGAGTAGTCGCCCTTGACGCTAAACGGTACCGACCGATACCGTCCCTCGAAATGGTACCGATCGGTACCGAAATCGAGGAGGGTCCATAGTGAGTGAGTCCGTCCCGGACCGGAAGAGCGGGGCGCCGGCGGGGAAGACCGACGCGGGGGAGTCCTCCGCGTCCTGGCGGGGAGTCCTCGTTCTGGGGTTCGGTGCCTTCGCCATCGGTACGGACGAGTTCGTGCTCGCCGGCGTGCTGCCCGAGTTAAGCGACTCCCTGTCCGTCAGCATCACCACGGCCGGGCAGGTGGTCACCGTGTTCGCGCTGACCTGCGCGGTGATGGCGCCGGTCCTGGCCACCCTCACCGCGGCCTGGCCGCGGCACAAGGTGCTCAAGCTGTCCGTGCTGATCTACCTGCTGGGCGTCGTGGGGACCGGCCTGGCGCCGTCGTTCCCCGTCGTCCTGGCGGCCCAGGTCGTCGCCGCCGTCGGCGCCGGCCTCTACATCCCGGCCGCCAGCGTCACCGCCTCCGCGCTGATGGGGCCCGAACGCCGGGGCCGGGCCATCGCGGCCGTCACCACCGGACTCACCGCCGCCACCGCACTGGGCGCGCCGATCGGAACCGTCGTGGGAAGCGTCTTCGACTGGCGCTCCACGATGTGGTTCATCGCCCTCCTCACCGTGCTGGGCCTGTTCGGCGTGTTCGCCCTCGTGCCCCAGGTGGCCGTGGCGGCGCCGGGCGGTCTGCGCCAGCGCCTCGCGCCGCTCGGCGACCGCCGCGTGGTCGCCGTGCTCGCCGCGACGCTCGTCGCCTTCACCGCGGCGTACATCGTCTACACCTACATGGCCGAGGTGTTCGCCCCCGCCACCGGCGGCGACGGCAGGAAGCTGGCCATCCTGATGTTCGCCTTCGGCCTGACGGGCATGGTCGGCAACTTCTACGCCGGGACCCTGGCCGACCGGTTCGGGGCCCGCCTGGTGGTGGGCGGCGCGGTCACGCTGCTGGCCCTCAGCCTCCTCGTACTACCGCTCGCCACCGGCTCGTTCGCCGCGGCCGCCGTCGTCATCGTGGTGTACGGCGTCGCGGCATGGGGCATCACCGCGCCGCAGCAGTCGCGCCTGATCACCCTCAACCCGGAATCGGCCCCCCTCCTCATCTCACTCAACGCCGCGTTCCTCTACCTTGCCATCGCCCTGTCCGGCGTCATCGGCGCGGTGGGGATCAGCACCATCGGAGCCCGGAACATCAGCCTGATCGGCGCCGCGGTGGCCGTGCTCGCGCTGGGGCTCTCCGAACTGGGACACCGGCTGGCCAAGAACTCGTCGGAGCGGACGACCAAGGTCACCGCGTAGTCGACGGACGTGTCATTCAACCCGTAGTGAAGGGCGTTCCTATGTGCGGAATCGCTGGATGGGTGGACTTCGAACGCGACCTCGTGAAGGAGGCCGCCACGGCAGAGGCCATGACCAGGACGATGGCCTGCCGCGGTCCGGACGACGAGGGAATGTGGAGCAGCGGGCACGTCATGCTCGGACACCGGCGGCTCGCGGTGATCGACATCGAGGGCGGCCGGCAGCCGATGCGGACCCCGGAGACCGGTCCGGACGGTGATCCGCTGGTGGTCATCAGCTACAGCGGCGAGGTGTACAACTTCAAGGAGATCCGCGAGGAACTGGTCCTCGCGGGCCACCGCTTCCGCTCCAGGAGCGACACCGAGGTGGTGCTGCGCGCCTACCTCCAGTGGGGCAGGGCGTTCGTCGACCGCTTCAACGGGATGTACGCCTTCGCCCTGTGGGACACCAGGACCGAAGAACTGCTCCTGGTCCGGGACCGGATGGGGATCAAGCCGCTCTTCTACTACCCCACCCCCTCCGGCGTGCTCTTCGGGTCGGAGCCCAAGGCGATCCTGGCGAACCCGCTCGGCAGCGCGGTCATGGACCTCGACGGCCTGCGCGACGCGCTCGCGCTGGCCCGGGTGCCCGGACGGACTCCCCTGCGGAACCTGTACGAGGTGCGGCCCGGCCACATCGTCCGCGTCAGCCGGGACGGCATACGCGAGGACGCGTACTGGAGACTCGAGACCCGTCCGCACACCGAGGACGTCGACGGCAGCGTCGCGAAGGTGCGGGAGATCCTCGAGGACGCCGTCGCCCGTCAGATGGTCTCCGACGTGCCGCTGTGCACGCTCCTGTCGGGCGGCCTGGACTCCAGTGCGCTGACCGCGCTCGCCCAGCGTTCGCTGGACACCGGCGGCGGGGGACGGGTCCGCACGTTCTCCGTGGACTTCGTCGGCCTCGCCGAGAACTTCGAGCCCGAGCCGTTCCGCGAGGCGCCCGACGCGCCCTTCGTCACCGAACTCGCCCGGCACGTGGGCACCGACCACCGCGAGATCCTGCTCGACACCGCCCAGCTCGTCGAGCCCGGCGTGCGCGACGCCGTCCTGCGGGCCTGGGACCTCCCGTACGGGATCGGGGACCACGACCCCTCCCTCTACCTGCTCTTCAAGGCCGTCCGCGAGAACTCGACCGTGGCGCTGTCGGGGGAGTCCGCCGACGAGGTCTTCGGCGGCTACCTGTGGTTCCACGATCCGGTCGCCTCACAGGCCGACACCTACCCGTGGCACGCGATCAACAAGGTCCCGGTGAGCGAGCAGGCCACGAGCTTCCTGGACCCGGCCCTGGTCAAGGAGTTGAACCTCGCCGAGTACATCGCCGACCAATACCACAGCGCCGCCAACGAGGTCACCCACATCCCCGGTGACAGTCCGACCGAGCGGCGGATGAGGCTGGCCAGCTACCTCAACATCACCCGCTTCCTCCAGATGATGCTGGACCGCAAGGACCGGATGAGCATGGCGACCGGCCTGGAGGTCAGGGTCCCGCTGTGCGACCACCGGCTCGTCGAGTACGTCTACAACGCGCCCTGGTCGGTGAAGACGTTCGACGGGCGGGAGAAGAGCCTGCTGCGGCACGCGACCAAGGACCTGCTGCCGGAGTCGATCGTCCAGCGGCGCAAGGCGCCCTACCCCTCGACCCAGGACCCGCAGTACGACCAGGCGGTCAACCAGGAGCTGAGCCGGATCGTCGCCGACCCGAACGCGCCGGCGCTGCCCCTGCTGAACACCGAGGCGATCCGTACCCACCTCGCCAGGCCGGTCGACACCGCGTACTCGATGATGCAGCGCTCCGTCTACACGGAGCCCCCCGTCCGGCTGAACGCCTGGATGGAGCTCCACGGCGTCGACGTGCGGAGCCTGCTGGTCTGAGGCCGGCGGCCCCGGGCCCGGCGACCGCCACGCGGCGGAGGCGGGGGTGTCCGCACGGACACCCCCGCCCACCCGTTCCCGGCCCGACCGGCGCAGGGCGCGGCTCCGGTCGCCGAGACGGTCGCCGGCCGGCGCCATGGTGAACCCGCAGAGCGGGAAGGCCCCCTCCGCTTCCCCCGCAGGCAGTGGCGGCGGGTCTCGGCGAAGAAGACGTCGGCCGGCTCGGCACAGCGCCCCGCCGAGCGGCCGGGCAGCGCACGCGCCACGCGCCGCGGTCCCCAGACCACACTCAGCCGGGGTGAGCCCCCAGGGCGAGGGCCTGTGCGTCGATCCGGGGGGCGGTGTCGTGATGCCGCTCGACGACGGAGGGGTGGCTCCACAACCCGGGGGTGGGCGCCGTGTGGGGCGGGTGTCCTGCGGGGAGGGGGCGGGGCGTCGGCCGGCGACGGCCGCTATTCCAGCCACGCCCCGTTCCGCATGATGGCCCTGCCGCGCAGTTCCGGTTCGCCGCGCCAAGCGCGGACGGTCTTCGGCACCACCCGCACATACAGGAAGGAACCTTCCTCCGTGCGCGGGTCCCACCCGAACTTGGCGGTGAACGCGTCGGCCGCGTCTCCGGGCACCTCCTGGTCCGGGAAGCATTCCGCCTCACCCTGGAGAAGCACCACGTCATAGGTGTCCGGCAGCGCCAGGCGCACGCGCGGCTCCGCGCGGACGTTCCGCGCGGTCGCGGAAGCGGCACTGGTGCACATCCACACCGCTCGCCCATCCCACATGAACCACAGCGGCACCTGGTGCGGCCCGTGATCGGGATGCGCTGTCGACACCCATACGTCCCGCTCGGTGACGAGTCGATCCAGAGTGTCGCGCCTGCGCTCCGCCGCCTGGCGGCGAACGATCTCCGTGGTCCGCATGAGTGCCGACCCTAGCCAGCGGACGCACAGCGCGCATGAGGCGAGGGACCTACGCCCGGCGGCGGATGAACGCCTCGGCCTCTGGCGTGTATCACCGTCTCCGGCCGCGGCGCGTTCCACGACCTCGAAGTCCTGGTCGCGGGCCACGCTGGACAAAGGTGCCCGGCGACCGCCCGAACGCCTGCTCGGCGGTTGACGAACGCGACACCGAGAACGCCCGGTCGATTTGCCCACGGGCATCCGGGCCGGTCAGTTCAGCAGGGCAGCCGTGAACGTCTTGCGGTGGTCCGCCAACCACGTCTGCACGCGGTCCCAGCGTTCCCATCCACCCCGCTCGGCCAGCGCCTGGCGATAGACAGGGTCACCGTCGGCCACGCGGCGGGCGACGAAGGCCCGGCAGACCTCCGTTGCCTGCTCGATGACGCCGGCCAACTCGGCGCGGTCCCCCGTCGAGAGGCCGTAGCCGTCGGCAAGGATCCGCAGCCGTGCGGGCGCATCCAGTCCGGAGGGGTGAAGGGAAGCCGCGGAGCCGGGATCGAGCATGGGCACCCAGTAGCGCGCGGTCATGGCGACGTCCCAGAGATGGCGGCCCGGGGCCGCCATGTCGAAATCGATCAGGGCGGCGGCGCGGCCGTCGCGGAAGACGACGTTTTCCGGGCACACGTCGTTGTGGCACAGCATCGTTCCTCCCTCCGGGTCGGCCAGGTCCCGGGGCCATTCGGTATGAGTGTCGACCGCCACCGCCGCGCCGGCACGATGCAGGCGCCGCAGCAGGCTCCCCGCCGATTCGAGGGCGGCCCCCGTCATCGCCCACTCCGGGAACGGCGGCAGGGCCACATCGCCGGGGATGAAGGTCAGCTGCTCACGGCCGTCCGCGGTGAGACCGACAGGGGCCGGTGCCGCGTCGAAGCCGTGCTCCCTCAGCGCGAGGAGACAGGCATGCAGGGCGCGTGCGTTGCGCGGCGCCGGGCGCTCGACCAGCTCGCCCCGGCGGAAGACCGCCCCCGCGTTCACCATCCCGCCGACCAGCGCCTCGCCCTCAGCCGTCATGACGGTCACGCTACCGCCGCCATCGGCCCCGCGCGGGCCGATCCGGGACCACGGCGCGAGCGAGTGCCCCGGGCTCACGCACACGCTCGGGGCCACTCGAGCCGCACAGACGGATGTGTGCGTGAGAGCAGTGCTTTCGGCGGACGTTATGTTTCGAGGGCCTGTGATGGTCGCCGTTCGTGTCATGTTCTTCCGTGCGTGCCGCGTTTCGAGTGGGTGCCGCACACATCGGACCGGGACGGCGTCGGTCAGACGTCTGTCAGATGTGGTGGCCGTGCGCCGTCAGCCAGCGGTGCAGGCCCTCTTTGTCCGCCGGTGTGATGCGGGCCGGGCCGTCGACGCGAGGTCCTTCGTCGTCGTTGAAGCCCGTGTCGGTGACGCGCGCGGTCACCCACGTGGCCAGGTCCCGGGCGGCGTCCTCGGACAGCGCGCCACGCTCCCAGTCCCCCCGGAGCCGCCCGGCCGCCCCGGGATCATGCTGCCGCATCTCCTCCAGCCAGACCGGGAGCAGCCGTTCGGCGATCTCCCGGTCGGCCTGCGAGGGTTCCCGCGCTTCGTGCTCTGCCATGCCGGGCCGGGTTCCCCATGGCTGCGGGGCAACACGGATGAAAAGTACGAACCAGGAGATTCGGGGTGTACGGGGCTCGGCTGCGCCGGGAGCCCGGGCGGACCTCCGGACCCGGGCGACACCCGAGACCCGGGCGGACCTCCGGACCCGGGCGACACCCGAGACCCGGGCGGACCTCCGGACCCGGGCGACACCCGAGACCCGGACGGCACCACCAGTATCAGAAGCACCCCGTTCCACGCCGTGGAGCCCGGACAGCCGCGAGCTACGCCTTCCCGCACCCCCCGCCCAGGCGTTGACAGCGCGACTCGCCCCTTCCATCATGGGAGCGCTCCCACGCGCAGGTCCGGTCACCGCCCCGTCTGTGCGCGACCGCCCCGCCCAGCACCGCACCGCTTCGACGCTCCGGTTCCGTGCCATGGGCGCGGAACGTCCCGCTGCCGCGCCGGCGCTCGTCCGGCCGGCGGCACGGTCCGGCGCTTCTCGCCCCTCCCGGGCCGCCGGACCCCCGAGGGAGGACCCCATGTCATTACCGCACAGCTCCGGCCGGTCGGCCGTCGCCGGCGCGCGACCCCTCGCGCGCTGCGCGACCGTCCTGGCCGTCGCACTGGCCCTGTTGTCCCCGCTGGGCGGCACCGCGTCCGCCGCGCCCCGCACGGCCGGCGCCGTGGACGCCGGCGTCCGGGTCAACGCCCAGGCGGCGCTCGGCCGGCTGACCGGCACCGCCCGCGGTGTCAATGCCGCCATCTGGGACGCGCACATGAACGGCCCCGAGGTCGCCGGTCTGATGAAGGCGGCCGACGTCGGGGCGATGCGCTACCCCGGCGGTTCCTACGCGGACATCTACCACTGGGAGACGCACACGGCGCCCGGAGGGTACGTCGCCCCGGGCACCGGCTTCGACGCCTTCATGGGCACCGTCCGCGCCACCGGGGCGCAGCCGATCCTGATCGCCGACTACGGCTCGGGGACGCCCGAGGAGGCGGCCGGCTGGGTCAGGTACGCCAATGTCACCAAGAAGTACGGCGCGAAGTACTGGGAGATCGGCAACGAGGTCTACGGCAACGGTCATTACGGCAGCGGCTGGGAGCACGACGACCACGCGGACAAGAGCCCTGGGGAGTACGCCCGCCAGGTCCGCGCCTACGCCGCGGCCATGAAGGCCGTCGACCCCACCGTCGAAATCGGCGCGGTGCTCACCACTCCGGGCCAGTGGCCGGACGGTGTGGTCGGCGAGGGTGACGCCGCCGACTGGAACCACACCGTGCTCTCCCAAGTGGCCGACGTCATCGACTTCGTGAGCGTCCACTGGTACGCGGGCGGAGCCGACACCACCGCGCGGGACGCCACGGCCCGGCTCACCGGACTGCCCGGCGAACTCCGTGAGGTCCGCGCCCAGATCGACGCGTACGCGGGCGCGGACTCACCGCGCATCGGCATCGCCCTCACCGAGATCAACACCAACACCGGCGGCGCCCGGCTCACCGCCCGTCCCAACGGCCTGTTCGCCGCCGACGCGTTCATGACGGCGCTGGAGAACGGCGTGTTCACCGTGGACTGGTGGAACACCCACAACGGCGCGGGCGAGATCACCACCGTCGGCGGCGAGACCGACTACGGAGACATGGGCATGCTCTCCAGCGGCGCGTGCACCGGTGACGTCTGCGAGCCGGCGCCGAACACGCCGTTCCACCCCTACTACGGCATGAAGATGACAAGCGCACTCGGCACCGCGGGGGACACCATGGTCGCGGCCGAGTCCTCCGCGCCGGACGTCTCGGCACACGCCGTCCTCCGTCGCGACGGGCGCCTGAGCGTCCTGCTCGTCAACAAAGACCCGGACGCCGCCCGGACCGTACGTCTTGAGTACGCGGGCTTCACCCCCTCCACCGCCGTACCCGAGGTCAGCCGCTACGCACCCGGCGACGACGACGTCATCGAGGTCACCGGCCAGGGGGCGTCCGCCTCCCAGGTCACCGTGGAGCCGTACGCACTGGTCACCGTCACCCTCGAACCGCGGGCCGGTACCGGGCCCGCGGCCTCGGCCGCCGGAACCCCGGGCACCCCGGAGCTGGAGGCCGTGACCGACACCACCGCCCGCCTGTCCTGGGAGGGCGCGGCGGGCGCCGCCCGCTACCTGGTCCAGGAGCGCGACGGCGCGCACACCCGTCTGGTCGGCGAGACCACCGGCACCTCCCTGACCCTGCCGAACCTGCCCCCGGGCAGCACCCACACGGTCAACGTGCTGGCGGCCGACGCCTCCGGACGGCTCTCCGCCCCGTCCCTGCCGCTGACCTTCACCACCGGCACCCCGCCGAACGCCCCCTGCGCGGTGACCTACCACCGTGACACGAGCTGGGGCAACGGCTTCGTGGCCACGGTCACCGTACGCAACCTGGCGCAGGCGCCGCTCACCGGCTGGACCGTGGACTGGGACTGGCCGGCCGAGCGCCAGACGGTGTCCTCGGGGTGGAACGCCACGTTCCGGCAGACCGGCCGGCATGTGCGGGTGACGGCCCCGGACGGCGCGGGACCGCTGGCCCCGGAGGGCGGATCGACGGCGTCCTTCGGATTCGTCGGCGGCAATGACGGGCCCAACCCCGACCCGACGGTGTTCCGCCTCAACGGCGCCGTCTGCTCCGGCGGCTGACGACCGGTCCGTCCGTCAGCCCCACACCGACCGGCCGCTCCCGGGGCCGCCGGTCGCCCCCGCGCCGAATCCGTCGTCCCCGGCGGGGTGTTGTGCCGTCGGGGACGGGTCCTCGTCGGGCTCGCGCATGGTGCCCGGCGGGAGGCCGCCCTGGTCGCGCAGGCGGCGGCAGACGTCCGCCAGGGCCGTGATGCCGCGGCAGACCTCCCCGTCCCGCTCCGGCCACACCACGCCGAACGTGCACGGCGCCAGGTCGGCGACGGTGCGGTAGCGGATGTCGGGCCGGGGGAAGAGCTCCGCCGCCACGGCCGGCAGGAAGGCGATCGCGCCGTCGAAGGAGACGGCGGACAGCAGGGATTCGACCCGGGTCACCTGGTGGTCGGTGTAGCGCACGCGGGTGCCGTCCGGCCGGGGGTCCATGGCCCAGAAGCGCCGCTCGACCGGGGACGCCTCCGGGGCCAGGCTCACCGTCGGGCGGCCGGACAGGTCCGCCAGCCGTAACGTGGGGCGCCGGGCGAGCGGATCGGTGGCGGGCAGGCAGACCACGCGCGGCTCGGTGGTGAGCGGTTCGGTCTCGAAGCCGTCCGGGACCGGCAGGTAGACGAAGGCCGCGTCGACCCTTCCGACCGTCAGGGCCGTCGCCTGCTCGACCAGGTCCAGCACCTGGAAGTCCACCTCGAGCCCGGGGTGGAGGGTGGTCAGTGTGGCGATCACCCGTCGGGTGGCCGCGAGCGCCGCGGCGCAGTCGGTCAGCCCCACGCGCAGGACGAGGGCGTCGGCGTCGTCCGAGGGGTGCCGCGCGGCGTTGCGCAACTCGTCCGCCGCGTCGACCACGTTCCGCACGAGCGGGAGCAGCGCATGGCCGAGAGACGTCAACTGCACCTTGCGGCTGGTGCGGGCGAACAGCTGTACGCCCAGCCGGCGCTCCAGGGTGCGGATCTGCTGGCTCAGGGCGGGCTGGGTGAGGTACAGCCGAGCGGCGGCGCGGCCGAAGTGGAGCTCCTCGGCCAGTGTCAGCAGCGACCGCAGTTGATGAACGGCAGGGTCGTCCGTGACGAGCATCGCCGGTGCCTCCCATCCAGGTGGAACGGGTTCTGATCCATCAAGCATGCTAATCGATGAACGATTGCGGAGCTCCTTCCATTCACGGGAAGCTGTTGACGCTTCGAGTGCTAGCGGGGGATTCCAGCCGTGAGTGACGGCGTTGGCCGAAAGACGATCGTCACGGCCTTTCTTTTCAGCCTGGCCGGATCGTCCGCGCACGCAGAGCGTTTGGCAGTTGCGCAGGAGTGGTCGTCGGTTCGGAGGCAGATGGATCTGTAGCGCCATGCGTCAGTGACCATGGCAGGAAGGTCCCGACGGGCCGTCACCGATCATCGAGCACCATCCGGACATGGGTCCGCGTGAACGCGGACGCCAACTCAGGAGCGGTGAAGTGAGAATTCCACCAGTGTTTCGTCCGCAATCCGTCCTGCTCGAACGGCGCGAGTCCGGATTCGCGTCCATACGTGCATGTGCCATGGAGGAATGTTGAACGACAACATAACGGGGGCGTCGTTCCCTGGGACGGTATCGCAGAGAATAATGGATCTGCTCGACCGTTACCGGCGGATCGACGAGACACTCGCATCGGGTGACACGGAAGGCAGGGCCGACGACGCGCAGGGCGCGGCCGACGGCACACAGGGCGCGGCGGCCCACGGCGCACGGGCCGAGGCGGCCCACGGCGCGGTCGGCGACGGCGCGGCGGCCCGGAATCCGGCCGGCGCGGGCTGGTCCGACGTCCACCGGGGGCGCATCGAGCGCTTCGTCGAGCGGCGGGAACCGATTCAATTCGTCATCCCGGCCTTTCCCGCGAAATCGCCGAACCGCAGCAAGGTTCTCGGTGCGCTGCCCGATCTGGGGGAGAAGCTCGCGCTGGGATTCCTCCAGTCGCTGTGCGACTACATCGGGCACTTCTACGAGCCGGGCGCCCGGATCACCATCTGCTCCGACGGCCATGTCTTCGGTGACGTCGTCGGCGTCACGGACGGCGCCGTGACCGATTACCGGCAGGCCCTGGCGGAGATGATCACGGAGTCGGGCTTCGCGGCCCTCGACCTCTACGGCCTGGACGACGCCTTCGGCACCGCCGACTACCCGAAGCTGCGCTGCCTGCTGGAGGAGCACTACTGCGCGTCCCTGGCGGAGCTGCGCGACAAGGTGCGCACGGACCGCACCACCCAGGCGCTGTTCAACGGCATCCACCGGTTCATGTTCGAGGACGCGGTGGCACGGCGCGGCGACCAGGTCACCCGCAGCCAGCTGCGCAAGGACTCCAAGGACACGGCGTACCAGACCATTCTCCGCAGCAACGCCTGGAGCCGGGTCGTCGCCGAGAAGTTCCCGCGCGCGGTACGCCTGTCGATACACCCCCAGCCGCCGGACTCGGAGAAGCTCGGGCTGCGGCTCCTGCGCACGAAGGACGGCTGGCTGACCCCGTGGCACGGGGTGGTCCTGGACGACGGGGTCAACCGGTACCTGGTCCGGCGCTGGGACGCCGAGAAGGTGCACGGATCCGTCGTCTGGCGGAACGGCCGTCCCAGCCACTTCGTGGCCCCGCACCTCTCCGTGACCGCCTGACGCGGTGTCCGGCCGCCGCGCGAGAACACACCGCGCGGACGCGTACAGAAAGGAACACCCACGACATGACGACGCCGACGCCTGCCATCAGGACGTTGGAGCACATCCCGCTGCGCCCCTTCGGCCGGGTGATCGAGGCTCCGGCCGGGGACACACCGATCACACAGATCCCGGTGGACACCCTGGCGCGCTGGACGGAGGAGTCCCGCGTGCTCGTGCTGCGCGGATTCCGGCTCATGGACACCCGGGAATTCGCCGACTACTGCCGCCAGTGGGGCGAGGTCCTGAAGTGGGAGCCGGGCGAGGTCATCGACCTGATCGTCGAGGACGACCCGCGCAACTACCTCTTCGCCAGCGGTGACGTGCCGTTCCACTGGGACGGCGCCTTCGTCGAGGCCGACCCGCGCTACTTCTTCTTCCAGTGCCTGGACGCCACCCCGGGCGCCGGCGGGGAGACCGTCTTCTCGGACACCACGGCCGTCTACCGGGACGCCGACACCGAGGAACGCAAGCGGTGGGAGGAGATCAGCGTCACCTACACCACCGAGAAGATGGTGCACTACGGCGGCGAGGTCACCGAGCGGCTCGTCGCCCAGCACCCCGGGACCGGCGTGCCCGTGCTGCGGTTCGCCGAGCCGCTGGACCCGGCCGTCTACAAGAACCCGGTGTCCGTACGGGTGCGGGGCGTCGAGGAGGCGGAGGCCGACGCGTTCGTCGCCTCCCTCGCCGAGCGGCTGCACCGGCCCGAGTACTGCTACGCCCACGACTGGCGCAAGGGCGACATCGTGATCGCCGACAACTTCGCGCTGGTGCACGGACGCAACGCCTTCTCCGGACCGACCGCCCGCCATCTGCAACGGGTCGAGGTCATCTAAGAACCTCCTCCCGGCCACGCCCGGAGAGGCAACCGTTTCCAGCACAGGTGGAGCTAGAACATGAGTATCGGCATCGTGGGCACCGGGATCTCGGGTGTGCACCTGGCGCTCAGACTGCGGCAGTTCGGTATCGACGCCACCCTCTACACGGCGCAGGACCCGGACGGCGTCCGCAGCGGGCCGCCGCTGAACTTCGTCACCCGGTTCCACTCCACCCGGGAACGGGAGAAGGCGCTCGGCCTGACCGAGTGGGCGTCCGACGCGTACGACAACGCCTGGATGCACCTGTCCGTCGAGGCGCCCGGCGGTCCGTCGTTCCGCGCCGAACTGCCCCGTCCGGCCAGCTCGGTCGACTTCCGGATCTACCTCGCCGCGCTGCTGGAGGAGTACCAGCGGCGCGGCGGGGACACGGTCCTGCACAAGGTGACCGACCGGGCCGACCTGGTCCGGCTGGCCGAGCGGCACGACCTCGTGGTGGTCGCGGCGGGCCGGGGCGCGCTCCAGGACACCTTCCCGCGCGACCCGGCGCGCTCGCCCTACGAGACGGCACCGCGCCATCTCGCCGGCGGGCTCTTCCACGGCGTCCGGCCGCCGGAACCGCCGGGCATGACGATGCACATGCTCCCCGGGGCCGGCGAGGTCCACGCCCCGACCTACCACTCCTTCGCCGGCCGGGTGACGGTGGTGCTGGTCGAGGCGGTGCCGGGCGGCCCGCTGACCGCGATCACGGACCGCGACCACCGGGACGACCCCGGGCGCTTCACCAAGGAACTGCTGCACCTGATCGCCGCACACGTGCCCGGGCTGCACGCCAGGATCGACGAGCGGGAGTTCGCCCTGACCCGCCCCGTGGACATGCTCCGCGGAGCCGTGCTGCCCACGGTGCGGCGGGGCTGGGTCCGGCTCACCGACGACCGCTGCGCGCTGGCGATCGGCGACGCCTGGATCACCAACGACCCGCTGACCGCCCAGGGGGCCAACCTCGGCTCCCGGCTGGCCTTCGAGCTGGCGGACGCCCTGCGGGAGCACGACGGGGCCTACGACGAGACGTTCTGCCGGACGGTGTCGGAGGCGCTCTGGACGACGGCCCGGCCCGTCGTGGAGTGGACGAACCAGTTCATCGGCCCGCCCCCGCCGCAGATGGGCACCCTGCTGACCGCCGCCGCGGCCGACCAGCGGGTGGCGGACGCCTTCGTCGCCCGTCTCGACGAGCCGTCCGCCATGTGGCGGGCCGTCGGCACCGAGGGCGGCACCGAGGAGTTCATCGCACAGGCACAGTCAGTGAGGAGCACGGTATGAAGGTGCAAGTCGGCCTGGTCTGGGACGCGGTCGGGCGGATCGAGGACGGGCGGCAGCTGCTCCAGCTCGCCCGGCAGGCGGGAGCGGACACCTTCCTGGTCTTCGACCACCTGATCAACGTCTTCCCCCGGCAGGCGTGGGACACCGATTTCAGCTACGCGGCCGAGGGCCTGCCCACCCCCGACCGCTGCCTGGACTTCGCTACGGTCCTCGGCAACCTCGCCCCGCAGGCCGGCCCGGTACGGCTCGCCGTCGGCGTCACCGACCCGCACCGCCGCCACCCCGCCGTACTGGCCCAGACGGCGCTGACCCTGGCCCAGCTCACCGAGCGGGCGCCGGTGCTCGGCATCGGTGCCGGAGCGCTGGAGAACCTCGTGCCGTTCGGGGTGCCGCACGAGGACCAGGTGGGCCGGGTGGAGGAAGCGCTGCGCGTGCTGCGGCTGCTGCTGAGCGGCGAGGGACCGCACGACTTCCAGGGCAAGTACTTCACCCTGGACCGGGCGATCATGGGCCTGCCCGCGCCCGAGGGCCGTACGCCGCAGCTCTGGCTGGGCGCCAACCACCGGCGGATGCTGACCCTGGCCGGCCGTTACGCCGACGGCTGGCTCCCCTCGGAACTGATGAGCCCCGACGAGTACGCCCGGCGGCTGGCCGTGGTGCGGGCCGCCGCCGAGGACGCCGGCCGGGACCCCGGGGCCGTCCTGCCCGCGGGCGGTGTCCCGATCGTGGTTGCCGAGACCGACGCGGCCGCGCACGCACTGCTGCGCGCCACCCCCATCCGCTTCCTCGCCCTGCACGCCGGCGCCCGGGCCTGGCGCCGGCACGGCGCCGCCCACCCCTTCGGGGAGCACTACCGGGGCCTGGTGGAACTGCTGCCGCACCTGCTGACCCGGCAGGAGGTCGAACAGGCCCTGGCGGCGGTCCCCGACGAGGTGGTCGCCGACCAGGTGCTCGTCGGCAGCCGGGAGACCGTGCTGAAGAGGATCGGCGAACTGCTGGACGCCGGCATGCGGCACCCCATGCTGATCCCCGCCTCCGCCCTGGCCTCGCCCGAGGCCGCCGGATTCACGGTGGAGTCCGTCGGCTGGTTCATCGACCGGCTGCACTCCGGCGCGGGTGCCGAGGAGGTGCCGGCATGAGCGTCGGCATCGTCGGCTCCGGCATCTCCGGCCTGCACCTGGCGCTGCGCCTGCAACAACGGGGCGTGCCGGTCACCGTGTACTCGGAGCACGACATCGACGGCCTGCGGACCGGACGACCGCGGAACTTCCCCGCCCGGTTCGGCCGCACCCAGCAGCGCGAGCGCGAACTCGGCGTGTTCGAATGGGACTTCGCCGACGCCCAGGTGCGGCACTGGGCGGTCACCGCGCATGCCGCGGACGCGGGCCGGCCGCTGGAGTTCGTCGCCGGCCTCCGGCCGCCCTCCAGCGTCGTGGACTTCCGGATCTACCTGCCGAGCCTGCTGTCCGCGTACGTCGACCGCGGCGGCCAACTGGTCACCGGCGACCACGCGGTGGAGGACCTGGCGGCACACCACGACCTCCTGGTCGTCGCCAACGGCAACCGTTCGGTGCGGCGGCTGTTCCCCGCCGACCCCGACCGCTCGCCGTACACCACGCCGCAGCGCGTCCTGTGCGCCGGCATCTACCACGGCATCACCGAGGAGGTGCCGCACTCCCTCGACATCCACTTCCTGCCCGGCGCGGGCGAGATCCTGCGGCTGCCGTTCTACTCGCCGGCCGGACGCGCGGACGTCCTCGCCTTCGAGGCGGTGCCGGGCGGCCCGCTGGAAGCCGTCGCCCACGTCGACGCCGACGCCGACCCGGCCGGCTTCCGGCGGCAGGTCCTGGACCTGGTCGCCGCGTACGCCCCCACCCTGCGCGAACGCGTCGACACCGGAGCCTTCACCCTGACCGGGCCTGGTGAACTGGCCCAGGGGGCGATCACCCCGGTGGTCCGCCGGGGCTGGGCGCGGCTCGACGACGGCACGTGCGCGCTGGCGATCGGCGACGCCTGGATCACCAACGACCCGCTCACCGCGCAGGGCGCCAACCTCGGCTCGCACACCGCCTTCGCCCTGGCCGACCTCATCACCGACGCCGAGGGGCCGTTCGACGAGGCGTTCTGCCGGGCCGCCTCGGCACGGCTGTGGGAGCACGCGCGGCACGTCGTGGAGTGGAGCAACGCCTTCCTGGCACCGCCGCCGCCGCACGTGGCCGGGCTGTTCGGCCGGGCGGCGGCGGACAAGCGGATCGCCGACGCGTTCGTCAGCCGCTTCAACGACCCCGTCGCGATGTGGCGCACGCTCTCCAGCCCCGAGGGCGTGGCCGCCTTCGTCGCCGACTGCGAGGCCGCCGCGCCCGCACCGGTCGGCGCGCAGGGGGGCTGAGCGGAACCGGTCACCGGGCGGCCGGCACCCCGGCCGCCCACCGTCCGGCCCCCGTGCGGAACCGGCCCCGTCCCCCGGACGGCAACCCGGTGAAATGCGCACAACACCAGCGGAAACCGAAGAAAACCGAAGAAATCCGACGAAGAGCCAGCAGAATATTCGGCACACGAGGAGCGCGATGACCTTCCCGGACATGGTCCACGACGAGAAGGGCCGGCTGATACCCGAGTCCGAGCAGACCGCGGTGTGGCTGCTCGGCGGCCTGGCGCAGGTACGCGTGCCCGGCTCGGCGACCCGGGACACCTTCACGGTCGTCCAGCACACCGGAAACCGCGGGTACAACACTCCGCTGCACATCCACGACTACGAGGACGAGGTCTTCATCGTCCTGGACGGCACCCTGCGCATGATCTGCGACGGCGAGGAACACGTCGCCGAGGCCGGCAGCACGATGATCGTCCCCCGGACGATCCCGCACGGCTTCGTGACGACCTCCCCCAACGCCCGCTTCCTCACCATCCACTCCACCCCGCAGGCGGACCGCAAGCCGCAGTTCGACCTGTTCCTCGACGCGGAGATCCCGCACGCCAAGACCCTCACCCTGCCCACCGAGGACGTGGGCGGGCCGGACCTGGACCACATCATCGCGCTGGGCTCCACGTACGCCTACCGCTACGCGGGCCCGCCGCCCACCCCGTAGACGCCCACCGCTAGACGCCCCACCCGGGCTGCCCACGGCGGGTCGACAGACATATCCACCCCGACAGAAGAGACACCATGTCGTTGAAGCTCCTTTCCCTGATGCTGTGCGTGTTCGGCATCACCACCGGTGAATTCGTCATCGCCGGCATCCTGCCGGACGTCGCCGGTGACCTCGACGTGTCGATCCCCGCCGCCGGACTGCTGGTCACGGCGTACGCCATCGGAATGATCCTCGGCGGTCCCGTGCTGACCGCGCTGACCGCGCGCTACGCGCGCAAGCCGCTCATCGTCGGCCTGCTGGTCGTGGTCGTCGTCGGCAACCTCGCCTCGGCGCTGGCGCCCGCCTACTCCGTGCTGTTCGTCGCCCGCGTGGTGACGGCCCTGGTGACCGCCACGTTCTTCGCCAACGCCATCGTCATCGCCGCGTCCACCGCGCCCGAGGGCAAGCAGGCGTCCACCGTCTCCAAGCTCGTCTTCGGCATGAACCTGTCCATGATGCTTGGCGCGCCCATCGGCACCTTCATCGGCAACAACTTCGGCTGGCGGGCGACCTTCGGCACCATCACCGTGGTCTGCCTCATCGGCCTGCTGCTGGTGCTGCCGCTGGTCCCGTCGGTGGAGAGCGCCACGACGGGCGGCTCCGCGGTGGCGGAGCTGCGGGTGTTCCGCAACCGCAACGTGCAGCTGGCCATCCTCATCACCGCCGTCGCCAACATGGGCCTGCTGATGGTCTTCACCTACTTCGCCCCGCTGCTCACCGACGTCACCGGCTTCGCCGACGGCGCGGTCGCGGTGCTGCTGCTGGTCTACGGCGTGGGCGCGGCGGTCGGCAACTTCGCCGGCGGCTGGCTGTCCGACCGTGCGCTGATGCCGTCGCAGGTCGGCCTGCTCGGGCTGCTCACCGCGGGCCTGCTGGTGATGTGGGCGGTCAGCGGCAGCACCGTCGGCACCGCGGTCATGGTGTTCGTGATCGGCGCGCTCGGCTTCTCGGTGATCCCCGGCATGCAGACCCGGGTCCTGAACACCGCCAGCTCGGCACCGACCCTGGCGATCGCGGTGAACGCCTCCGCCTACCAGATCGCCGCCGCCCTGGCCGGCTGGATCGGCGGCCGCATCATCGACGGCCCCGGCCTCAGGTCGGTCTACTTCGCCGCCGCCGCCGTGACCGTCCTCGGCATCCTGCTCAGCTGCTACGCCTGGTACCGGGACCGCGTGACGGCCGGTGCCGGTGTGGAGGGGAAGACGACGGAGACCTCGCCGGCCTGACCCTCCGCCCGGCGGGGCGTCCGCTCCCGGCCGGGCAGGGCGGTCCCCGCCGTTCGCACCGCACCCGGCCCCGTGCCGCACGGGGCCGGGGCCCCGCCGGGAACACCCGGCCGACACCTCACGAGGGGGAACAATGAGCCGTGAGTCCGCCCTGGTCACCGGCGACTGGGCCGAGCGCCGACTCGGCACCGACGGGACGGTGTTCGTCGAGACCGCCAACGACGACCTGGAATACCGCAAGGGACACCCGCCGGGCGCCGTCTTCATCAACTGGAGCGAGTTCCAGGACGGCCTGCGGCTCGGCGTCATCGGCCGGGAGGCGTTCGAGGAACTGATGCGCGCCAAGGGCATCGGCGACGACGACACCGTCGTCCTGTACTCCTCCAACGCCAACCTGCTGGCCGCGCTGGCGTACTGGTACTTCACCCTCTACGGCCACCGGTCCGTGCGGCTCCTCGACGGCGGGCGCGCCAAGTGGGAGGCGGAGGGCCGGCCGCTGACCACCGAGCCGGCGCGCCGGCCGGCCACCCGGTACCGCGCCGACAACCCCGACCCGTCGGTCCGCGCCCTGCGGGACGACGTGCTCGCGGCCATCGGCGACCGCAACATCCTCGACGTGCGCTCGCCCGAGGAGTACGCGGGCCGCGTCTTCGCCCCCGGGTTCGCCGGTGAGGCGTTCGCCCCCGGCAACAACCCCCACGAGGTGGCGCAGCGCTCCGGCCATGTGCCCGGCGCGGTGAACCTGCCCTGGGACAGCGCCGTCAACGCCGACGGCACGTTCCGCTCCGCCGAGGAACTCGGGCGCGTCTACGCCGGACCGGCCCCGGACCGCGGCACCATCACCTACTGCTGGGTCGGCGCCCGCTCGGCACACACCTGGTTCGTCCTGCGGGAGCTGCTGGACTGGCCCGACGTGCGCAACTACGACGGGTCCTGGGCGGAGTACGGCTCGCTGGTCGGGGTGCCGGTCGAGCGGGGCGACGACACCGCCTGACGCGGCCAGGGGTGCCGGCCGGACCAGCCCGGGTCCGGCCCGACCGAACGACGCCCCCTGGACCCGGCCCATCCCAACCGATCCACCGAGAACCCGAAGGGGGCAGGGCCGGCCCGTCCGGGCCGGCTCATCACCTGATGAACGAACGTGACACGAACCGCTCCACCGACGGCACCCCGGCGCCCGGCCGGCTGCACGGCAAGGTCGCCCTGGTGACCGGCGCCAGCTCGGGCATCGGCGAAGCCGCCGCCCTGGCGCTGGCCGCCCAGGGCGCGAGCGTGGTGCTGGCGGCCCGGCGCGAGGAGGAACTCGACCGGGTGGCCGGGCGCATCACCGCCGCCGGGGGCGCCGCCCTCGCCGTACGCACCGACGTGACGGTGGACGACGACCTCGCCGCCGCCGTGCGCGCCGCCGAGGAGCACTTCGGCGGGCTGGACATCGCCTTCAACAACGCCGGTGCCCTCGGCTCCATGGGCCTGATCGAGGAGCAGAAACCCGAAGCCTGGGCCGAGGACATCACCCTGGTCCTCACCAGCGTGTTCCTGTCCATGCGGCACGAGCTGCCGGCCATGCGCCGCCGCGGCGGCGGATCGATCGTCAACAACGCCTCCCAGCTCGGCGTGGTCGGCTTCGGCGCCGGGATCAGCTCCTACGTGGCCGGCAAGCACGGGGTGGTCGGCCTGACCAAGGCCGCGGCGCTGGAGTACGCCCGCCACAACATCCGGGTCAACGCCCTGGCGCTGGCGACCGTGGACACACCCATGTACCGCGCCTCCGTGGGCGACAGCCGGGAGATGGCGGACATGTTCACCAGCCTGCACCCCCTCGGCCGCATCGGCAGCCCGCAGGAGGCAGCCTCGGCCGTGGCCTACCTGGCGGGGGACGAGGCGGCCTTCTTCACCGGCTCGGTGCTGGTCATGGACGGTGGATGGAGCGCGCAATGATCCCCGCGCCCGCGACCGAGCCGGAGCACGTCGGCGACGGCCTGCCCGCCGTCGTCGGTGCCGGGCTCCGGGTGCCGCTGGTGACGGGCGAGTGGGTGCCGTACGCCGGCCTCGACCACGCCGCGAGCACGCCCAGCCTGGTCGCGGTGCGGGACGCGGTGGACGCGCTGCTGCCCTGGTACAGCAGCGTGCACCGGGGCGCGGGGTTCGTCTCGGCTGTCGCCACCCGCGTCTACGAACGGGCCCGGCAGGAGGTGCGGCGGTTCAGCGCCGCCCCGCCGGACGCCACGGTGGTCTTCACCCGCAACACCACCGACGCGCTCAACCTGCTCGGCCGCGCCCTGCCCGAGGGGACGGCCGTCTTCCGGTTCTCCACCGAGCACCACGCCGCGCTGCTCGCCTGGCGCGGCCACCGGGTGCACCCGCTGGCGATGCCGGACAGCCCGGCGGAGGCCCCCGCCGTGCTCGCGAAGGCGCTCGCCGACGCGCCCGGCGGACCGAAGCTGGTGGTGGTCACCGGAGCCTCCAACGTGACCGGTGAACTGTGGCCGGTGGCCGAACTGGCCGAGGTGGCCGCCGCGCACGGCGCGCGCACCGTGCTCGACGCCGCCCAGCTTGCCGGGCACCGGCCGCTGGACCTCGCCGGCTGGGGCGTGGACTGGGCAGCGCTGTCCGGACACAAGATGTACGCGCCGTTCGGGGCGGGCGCCCTGGTGGGCGCCGCCGACTGGCTGGCCGCCGCCGACCCCTACCTGGCCGGCGGCGGGGCCACCGCCGCGGTGTCCGAAGAGGACGACCGGGCGGCCGTCACCTGGTCCGGGCTGCCGCACCGGCACGAGGGCGGCTCACCGAACCTGGTGGGCGCCCACGCCATGGCGGTGGCCGGCCGCTCGCTGGCCGGCACCGGCTGGCACACCGTGCTGCGCCACGAGGAGGAGCTGACCGCCCGGCTGCGCGACGGGCTGGCCGGCATCCCCGGGGTGCGGCTGCTCAGCCTCTGGCCGGGCGGACATCCCCGGCTCGGCGTGGTCTCGTTCAGCGTGAGCCGCTGCGGCGGCGAACCGGCGGACCAGCGGCTGGTGGCCACGGCGCTCTCCGCGGAGTACGGCATCGGGCTGCGGGACGGGGCCTTCTGCGCCCATCCGGCGGTGCGCGCCCTGCTGCGCGACGCCGACGGCCACCAGCCCGACCGGGCCCTGCGCGCCAGCGTCGGCATCGGCACCACCACCGAGCACGTGGACCGGCTGCTGACCGCCCTCGCCGACCTGGTCCGCAACGGGCCGCGCTGGGAGTACGCGCACCCGGACGAGGGATGGCGTCCCGTGCCGGACCCCCGCCCGGCCCCCGACCTCGTACGGTGAGCCGGGACCCCGGCGCACACCGGCGCCACCGGCCCCCCGCGGGCCGGCCCGGCGCCCGGGGTCCCCCACGGACCCGGCCCGGGACCCCCGGACCACCCCGGAGCCGGCCCCGTCGCCCACGGCGCGACCGCGGTCCGGCAGCAGCTTCGGAACACAGCGTGGAGGCACCACTGAACACCGCACCGCCGGACCCCGCCGAGCCCCTCGGCACCCCTGCTCCGGCACCACCGGACCCCGCCCACGGCGCGGCACGGCACCCCGCCCCGGCGGGGCCCGTCCGCCGGTTCGGCGTCATGCTCTACCCGGACGAGGCCTTCCCGGTCCTCGCCGAACGCCTGCGCCTGCTGGAGGAACTCGGCTTCGACCAGGTCTTCCTGCCCGACCACAGCGCCGACCTGCGGGACGCGCGCAGGCCCTGGTTCGACAGCTGGTCGGTGCTGGCCACGGCCGCCGTGGTGACGCGCCGGATCAGGATCGGCACGCTCGTGGCCAACCAGATCCTGCGCCCGCCCGCCCAGCTCGCCAAGCAGGCGATCGCCCTCGACCACCTGTCGGGCGGCCGCTTCGAACTGGGCATCGGCGCCGGGATCTTCCCCTGGGACCACTTCAGCGTGGGCCAGGAGCCCTGGCCCCCCAAGGAGCGGGCCGAGCGGTTCGCGGACTACGTGACCATCGTCGACGGCGTGCTGCGCGGCGGGGTCTTCAGCCACCAGGGCAAACGGCTGTGGGTGAAGGACGTGGTGACCGTGCCCGGTTCCGCGCAGAGCCCGCGGCTGCCGGTCACCGTCGGCGGCCAGTCGCCGACCCTCATCCGGGTCGCCGCCGAACTCGCCGACGCGTGGAACACCCACGGTCCGCCCGGCGCGAGCGCCGCCGAGGTGCTCGCCATCACCGCCGACCAGAACGTCCGGCTCGACCGGCTCGCCGAGGCGGCCGGCCGGGACCCGGCGGCCATCCGGCGCTCGTACACCGTCTTCGGGCCGTGGGACCCGAGGGCCGGACGGCACACCTACGAGGAGATCTTCGAGCGGTTCTCCGCCGCCGGTGTCTCCGAATTCGTCCTCGACTGGCCTGGGGAGGCGCATCTGGAGGAGTTCGAACGAGTCGCCCGTGAGGTGATCCCGCTGCTGCGGACCGGCTGACCGGACAGACCGGACAGACCGGACCACGCAGTACCAGGGCACCACCGTCACGAGCAACCACGACGCGATCCTGTGCCGGGTGTCCCGGCCGCGAAGCGCCGGCCGGGACACCGTTTGCCGCACGGGGGATCACAGCGATTCGGCAGTCCCAACCATGGGGTTCTCACCCAGGACACCCAGGATTCGCGTGAAGGTGTGACACATATGAGCGAAGACACGACCCGCGCCCCGGCCGGCCTCACGGTCACCCGGGCCGACCGGCAGTACGCCGATCTGGTGAGCGGGCTCAACCAGCGTTACGTGGCCCGGCCCGAGTCCATACGGCTCGTGCGGTCCACCGCGGAGGTGGTGGCGGCCGTCCAGCAGGCCGTCGACGAGGGCAAGCGGATCAGCGTCCGTTCCAGCGGACACTGCTACGAGGACTTCGTGTACCACCCCGACGTCCAGATGATCGTGGACATGTCGGGCATGTGCGAGGTGTACCACGACGAGCGGCGAGGCGCCGTCGCCGTCGAGTCCGGTGCCACCAACCTGCGCACCTACCAGACCCTCTACCCGGAGTGGGGCGTCGTCGTCCCCAGCGGGTTCTGCTACTCGGTCGCCATGGGCGGGCACGTCAGCGGCGGTGCCTGGGGCCCGCTGTGCCGCCTGCACGGCCTGGTCGTCGACCACCTCCAGGCGGTGGAGGTGGTCGTGGTCGACGCCCGGGGCAAGGCCCGCGCGGTGGTCGCCACCCGGGACGAGGACGACCCCCACCACGACCTGTGGTGGGCCCACACCGGCGGCGGGGGCGGCAACTTCGGCATCGTCACCCGCTACTGGTTCCGCTCCCCGGGCGCCAAGGGCCGCGACCCCCGCGGGCTGCTGCCCAAGCCGCCCGCGGAACTGCTGGTCAGCGCGGTCGGCTGGGCATGGAACGAGCTGAGCAGGCAGGAGTTCTTCCAACTGGCGCGCAATTACGCCGACTGGCACGTCGCCCACCGCGGGCCCGACGACCCCAACCGGGCGCTCATCAGCCAGCTCGTGCTCAACCACCGCTCCGCCGGGCAGGTCGGCCTGCTCGCCCTGGTCGACGCCACGGCGCCGGACGCGGAGCAGATCCTCGGCGACTACCTCAAGCACATCGGCCATGGCATCAGCGTCGAACAGGGCGCGCTGACCCGGCACATGGGCGACCTGCCCGCGCTGCCCCAGTTCGCGGCGCCCCGGCGGCTGCCCTGGCTCCAGGCGGTGCGGATGCTCGGCACCACCAACGGCGTCCTCAACGACCCGACGCTGCGCGCCGAGTACAAGTCCTCCTTCATGCGGGCGACCTTCCCCGACAGCCACCTGGCGGCGCTCCACAAGCACCTCACCCGCGACGACATCGACAACCCGAACATCAGCGTGCAACTGACGTCGTACGGCGGCCGGATCAACGCGGTGGACCCCGCGGCGACCGCCGCGCCCCACCGGGACGCCGCCTTCAAGATGCTCTGGCAGGTGTTCTGGAACGACCCCGCCGACGACGACCGGTACATCGCCTGGGCCCGTGAGTGCTACGGCGAGGTGTACGCGGACACCGGCGGCGTGCCGGTGCCGAACGAGGTGACCGACGGCTGCTACGTCAACTACCCCGACATCGACCTGGGCGACCCACGGTTCAACACCTCGTCCACCCCGTGGCACGACCTGTACTACAAGGGCAACTACCCGCGCCTGCAACGGGTCAAGGCGAAGTGGGACCCGCGCGACGTCTTCCGGCACAGCCAGTCCGTCCAGCCGCCGACCGTCTGACGGGCGGCCCCCGCGGGGGCCGCCCGAGCCGGTGCCGCGCGGCGCCCCGCCCCGGTGGGGTGCCGCACGGCACCGGCCGCCCGCCACCCGAACACCGGCCACCCGAACACCGGCCACCCGTAGCGCCGTCCGTCCGCCTCTCCGTCCGTCCGCCCCGCCGTCCCGGCGACCCGCTGTCCGGCGATCCGCGAAGGAGCCCTCGATGACGTCCCTGGTCGCGATCTCCGGCAGTCCTTCGGCACGCTCGCGCACCGCCCTGCTCACGGCACACGTGGTGGGCCGGCTGGCCGCGGCGGGTCTCCCCACCGCGCACCTCCGCGTCCGCGACCTGCCGGCCGCGCCGCTGCTCGCCGCGCGGACCGACGAACCCGCGCTGCGCCGGGCACTGGACGCGGTCGCAGCCGCCGACGGGGTCGTGGTCGCCAGCCCCGTCTACCAGGCCGCCTACAGCGGTCTGCTCAAAGCCTTCCTCGACCTGCTGCCCCGGACGGGCCTCGCGGGCAAGACGGTGCTGCCGCTGATGACCGGCGGCACCCTCGCCCACGCCCTCGCCCTCGACTACGCGCTGCGGCCCGTGCTGACGGCCCTGGGCGCCCGCCAGGTGCTGCGCGGCGCCTTCGTCCTGGACCAGGGCGTCACCCACGGCGACGACGGCCGGCCGCGCCTGTCCCCGGAGGCGGAACCCCGGCTCTCCCGCGCCGTCGAGGAGTTCACCACCGCCCTCCTTCCGGACGGACGGCTCGTCGTGGGCTGAGCGCGGTGAGGAGCCGCCCCCCGGGCCGTACGACGTTCCGGCACGCTCCCGGAACGGCAGCGCGGTCTGCCGGTGGTGCTGCGTCTTCTTCCCTATGGGCCGAGCCCGGCCGACGGCAGTCTGCTGCCAAACACGGCTGGGAGGCTCACAGTGACGACAGGCCCGGCCCCTGACGGGGCACCGAACGACGTGGACACCCGCACGGCGTCCTTCGCGCAGCGCCGGCTGTGGTTCCTGGACCAGTTGGCCGGCTCCTCCGCCGGATCGATGCTCCCGCTGGTGCTGCGACTGCGCGGACGCCTCGACGCGGCCCGGCTGGAGCGGTCGCTGTCCGGCATCGTGGCCCGGCACGAGGTGCTGCGCACCCGGTTCACCGCCGTCGACGGCGAGCCGGTGCCGGTCGTGGACCCGCCGGCCGCGGTGGCGCCGGAACACACCGACGCGTCCGGCCCGGCCGACCTCTACGACCGCTTCCTGGGCCGCCCCGTCGACCTGACCGTCCAGTGGCCGCTGCGGGCGACGCTGGCCCGGGTGGCGCCCGACGAACACCTGCTGCTCGTCGAGGTGCACCACATCGCGGTGGACGGCTGGTCGTGGGGCGTCCTGCTGGACGAACTCGCCGCGGGCTACCGCGGTGAGACGGTCGCCCCGCCCGCCGTGCGCTACGCCGACCTCGCCCGCGCCCAGACCGCACGCCTCTCGGCCGAGCGCCTGGAGCGGCTGCTCGCCCACTGGCGGAACCGGCTCGGCGGGCTCACCCCGCTGGACCTGCCCACCGACCGGCCGCGCCCCCGCGTCTGGGACGGCTCCGGTGACGTCGTCCGGTTCGACCTGCCCGCCGACCTGGTCGCCGCCGTCGACACCCTGGCCCGGTCCCGCCGCGCCACCCGCTACATGCTGCTGCTCACCGCCTACCAGGCGCTCCTCGGCCACTGGGCGGGCCGCACCGACGTCGCCGTGTGCAGCACGCTCGCCGACCGCGCCCAGCGCGGCGCCGACACGGTGATCGGCCCCCTGGTCAACACCGTCGTACTGCGCACGGACCTGTCCGGCGGACCTGGCTTCGCCACCCTGCTGGACCGGGTGCGCGGCCTGGTCCCGGCCGACCTCGCCCACGCCGAAGCCCCCTTCGACCTCGTCGTCGGCGCGCTCGGCGGCCCCCGCGACCTGTCCCGGCACCCGCTCGCCCAGGCGTCGTTCACCCTGCTCAACACCCCCATCCGGCCCATCCGGATGCCCGGCCTGGACGTGACCCTCGTCGAGCCGCCGCTCACCGAGACCCCGCTGGACCTCTTCCTCGACCTGACCCTGCGCACCGACGGCGGCATCGCCGCCGTCCTCCAGTACGCCACCGCGCTGTTCGACGCCGGCACGATGCGCGCGTTCGCCCGGGCCTACCCGGCCCTGCTGCGCGCCGTCCTGGCCGACCCCGACACCCCCGTGTCCGAGCTGCTCCGCGCGCTGCCGGCCGGCCCCGGGGCGGCGGCCCGCCCCCGCCCGGAGTGGCACCGCGCGGCCGACCGGCCGACCGGACCGCCGCCGCCGGTCGCCTTCCGCGGCCGGCCCGACGCGACCGCCCTGCGCTGCGGCGCCGACAGCGCCACCTACGCGGAACTCGACGCGATGACCGGCTCACTCGCCGCGGCGCTCAGGGCGGCCGGAGTCACCGAGGGCAGCCCGGTGGGCGTCCTGCTACGCCGCGGGCTGTGGTCGGTCGCCGCCATCGAGGGGGTCTGGCGGGCGGGCGGGGCGTACGTCCCGCTCGACCCCGAACTCCCCGCCGAACGGCTGCGGTTCATGGCGCAGGAGGCCCGGCTCGACTGTGTCGTCACCGACCTGGCGACCACCGCCACCGCGGCCGGCCTCGCCCCCGCCACGGTCGACGTCACCGAGGTCGTCCCGGACCCGGACGGCCCCCGCCACCGGCCCCACCCCCGCGAACTCGCCCATGTCATCTTCACCTCGGGGTCCACCGGCCGGCCCAAGGCGGTCGGCGTGGAGCACGCGGCGCTCGCCTCCCACGTGGCCGCCGCCCGCCGGCGTCTCGGCGTCACCGCCGACGACCGGGTCCTGGCCTTCGCGTCCTTCTCCTTCGACGCCTCCCTGGACCAGGTGCTGCCCGCCCTCTGCGCGGGCGCCACCGTCGTCATGCGCCCCGACGAGCCCTGGCTGCCCACCCAGGTCCCCGAGATCGTCCGGCGGCACGCGCTGACCGTCGTCAACGTGCCGCCCACCTACTGGTCGGAGCTGACGCTCTCCCTGGACCGCCGGCAGGCCGCGGACCTCGCCTCCCTGCGGCTGCTGGTCCTCGGCGGCGAGGCCGTCCCGGCCGACACCCTCGCCGCCTGGCGCGCGGCCGTCCCCTGGGTGCGCGTGTGCAACGCCTACGGACCGACCGAGACCACCGTCACGGCCACCACCTACGACGCCGACGAGCCGCCCGCGGGCAGCGTGCCCATCGGCAGACCGCTGGGCGACCGGCGGGTGTACGTCGTCGACGCCGACGGCGCACCGGTGCCCGTGGGCGTCTGCGGCGAACTCCTCATCGGCGGCACCGAAGTGGCCCGCGGCTATCTGAACCGGCCCGCGCTGACCGCCGAACGCTTCGTGCCCGATCCCTACGGACCGGCCGGCTCCCGCCTGTACCGCACCGGCGACCTCGTGCGCTGGCAGCCCGGCGGCGACCTGGAGTTCGTGGGCCGCCGCGACGACCAGGTCAAGATCCGCGGCTTCCGGATCGAACTCGGCGAGGTCGAGACCGTGCTGCGCGCCTGCCCGCTCGTCGGCGGCGCGGCGGCCCGCCCCGACCGCGCCACCGGACGCGGGCTCATCGGCTACGTCGTACCGGCGCCGGACGCGCCCCGGGTACCGGACCGCGCGGAACTGCGCGCCTGGTGCGCCCGCCACCTGCCGCACTACGCCATCCCCTCCGACTACGTCGTCCTGGACGCGCTGCCGGTCGGGGTCTCCGGCAAACTCGACCGCGCCGCCCTGCCCGACCCGGTCCACGCCCGCGCCGCCGACGACCCCGGCTTCACCGCGCCGCGCGACGAGACCGAACGAGTCGTCGCCGAGGTCTGGGCCGACGTCCTCGGACTGGACGGGATCGGCATCGACGACAGCTTCTTCGACCTCGGCGGCCACTCGCTGCTCGCCACCATGGCGGTCTCCCGGATCGCCCAGCGACTGGGCCGCGACATCGAACTGCGCACCGTGTTCGAGCACCCCACCGTCCGCGGCTTCGCCCCCCGGGTGAGCGCCGCCCGCGCCTCGGGGACCACCGAGGTGGTCCCGGTCGACCGCGACCGGCCGCTGCCGCTGTCCTTCGCCCAGGAACGCCTGTGGTTCCTGGACCGCACCTCCGACCGCGGCGACTCCTACCTGCTGTGGTACAGCTGGCGGGTACGCGGTGGCCTGGACCGGGTGGCGTGGCAGCAGGCCCTGGACGACCTGGTGGCACGGCACGAGGTGCTGCGCACCGCGCTGACCGAGTCCGACGGCCGCCCGGTGCAGCAGGTGTGCGACCCGGTGGCCGTCCCGTTGCACTGGGAGCCGGCCCCCGGGGCCGGGGACGAGCGGTCCCGGCTGGAGGCGGTCCGCCGGGCCGCCGTGTCCCTCGCCACGCGCCGCTTCGACCTCGCCCGGCCGCCCCTGCTGCGGGCCGGGGTGTGGGAACTGGCCGACGACGACCACGTCGTCCTGCTCGCCCTGCACCACGCCGTCACCGACGGCTGGTCCAAGGGCGTCCTGCTGGACGAACTCGCCCGGCACTACGCGGCCCGCCGGAGCGGGCGGAGCGCGTCGCTGCCGCCGCTGCCCGTCCAGTACGCCGACTTCGCCGTCTGGCAGCGCGACCGCGCCGACAGCGGCGCCCTGGAACCCCAACTGGCCTACTGGGAACGCACGCTGGACGGCGCCCCGGTGCTGGAGCTGCCCACGGACCGGCCCCGCCCGGCCGCCTTCACGGGCCGGGGCGGCGCCGTCGAGGTCGACCTGCCCGCCCATCTGGTGGAGCGCGTGGACTCCTGGGCCCGCGAACGCGGCGCCAGCCGCTTCATGGTGCTGCTGGCCGTCGCCCAGGCGGTGCTCGCCCGCTGGACGGGACAGCACGACGTCTGCGTGGGCACCCCCGTCGCCGGCCGCGGCCGGCTCGAACTGGAGCCGCTCGTCGGCTTCTTCGTGAACACGGTGGTGCTGCGCACGGACCTGTCCGGACGCCCGACGTTCGCCGGCCTCGTGGACCGGGTGCGGGAGGTCGTCCTGGGCGCCTTCGACCACCAGGAGGTGCCCTTCGAACGGGTCGTGGAGCGACTGCGCCCGGAACGCGACCTGTCCCGCAACCCCCTCTTCCAGGTCATGGTCGACGTCCAGGACGCCTCCACGGGCGGCTCCGGCCTGCCTGGACTGGACACCGCCGACTTCCACCTGCCCTGGGGCTCGGCCAAGTTCGACCTGACCGCGACCTTCGTGGTCCGCCCGGACCGGTTCTCGGTCAACGTCGAGTACGCCGCCGACCTGTTCGACCCGGCCACCGCCACCCGGTTCGCCGAGCACCTCGGCCGGTTGCTGGACACCCTCCTCGCCGACCCCGCGACCCGCGTCGACGAGGCACCCCTGCTCACCGCCGCCGAACGCGCCCGGCTGATCGCCACGGCCGGGACGGACACCGCCCCCGCGCCCGCGTTCCGGGTGGCGGGCGCGCCGGAGGCGACCGCCGTCGTCTGCGAGGAGACCACCCTCGACTACGCCGGACTGGACGCCCTGACCGGCGGGCTCGCCGCCGCGCTGGCCGGCGCCGGGGTGGCCGCGGGCGACGCCGTGGGCGTGTGCGTGGGCCGGGGCGTGTGGTCGGTGGCCGCGATGCTCGCCGTCTGGCGGGCGGGCGGCGTGTACGTGCCGCTCGATCCCCGGCTGCCCGCCGAACGGCTGCGGTACATGCTGCGGGAGGCCGGAGTGCGCCACGCGGTGACCGACGCGGGCACCCGGGACACCCTGACGGCGCTCGGCGCCGCCCCGGTCGACGTCCGCGACGTGCGGCCGGACCCCGACGGCCCCCGCCACAGCCCCGACCCCGGCTCCCTCGCCTACACCATCTTCACCTCGGGCTCCACCGGCCTGCCCAAGGCCGTCGGCGTCGAACACCACGCGCTCGACGCCCATGTGGCCGCCGCCCGCGAGAAGTTCGCGCTCACCGCGCGCGACCGGGTGCTCACCTTCGCCTCCACCTCGTTCGACGCCTCCCTGGAGCAGATCCTGCCGGCGCTGGGCACCGGCGCGGCCGTGATCGTCCGCCCGGACGAGATATGGACCCCCGAGCAACTCGCCGCCCGCGTCGCGGCGGAGCGGGTGACCGTCATGGAACTCACCCCCTCCTACTGGGTGGAACTGGTGGCCCGCCTGGACGCGCTGGCGCCGCTCCTGGCCTCCCTGCGGCTGCTGGTCACCGGCGGGGAGGCACTGCCCGCCGACCCCCTGGAGCGCTGGTTCGCCCACCTGCCCGCGGTTCCCGTGCTCAACACCTACGGGCCCACCGAGGCGGTGATCTCCGCGACCGCGCACACCGTCGACACCCTCCCGCCCGGCCGGGTGCCCATCGGCCGCGCGCTCGGCGGCCGCCGCGCCTACGTCGTCGACGCCCTCGGGGAACCGGTGCCGGACGGCCTGCCCGGCGAACTCCTGGTGGGCGGCACCGAGCTGGCCCGGGGCTACCTGGGACGGCCCGGACCGACCGCCGACCGCTTCGTGCCCGACTCCTTCGGCCGGCCCGGCGGACGCCTCTACCGCACCGGTGACGTCGTCCGCCGACTGCCCACGGGACAGCTGGAGTTCCTCGGCCGCAACGACGACCAGGTGAAGATCCGCGGGTTCCGCGTCGAACCCGGCGAGGCCGAGGCGGTGCTGCGCCGGCACCCCGGAGTCAGCGACGCCGCCGTCCTCGTCCGCACCCCGCACGGCGAAGCCGCCCTGGTGGCGTACGTCGCGGGCAGCGGACTGTCACCGGAGGCGCTGGCCGGCCACTGCCGGGCCCACCTGCCGCACTACGCCGTCCCGTCGGCGTTCGTCCTGCTCGACACCCTGCCGCTGACCGTGCAGGGCAAGCTGGACACCGCGGCCCTGCCCGAGCCCGTCACCCGCGCGCCGCACACCTCCGTCGCGCCCCGCACCCCCGCCGAGACGGTCGTCGCACAGGTCTGGTGCGAGGTGCTCGACCTGCCCCGGGTCGGCGTCCACGACGACTTCTTCGCCCTGGGCGGCCACTCCCTGCGCGCGGTGGCCGTCGCCTCCCGGCTGCGCACCGCCTTCGACTGCCCGCTGGAGGTCCGCGACCTCTTCGAGCACCCCACCGTGGAGCGGCTCGCCGCCGAGGTGGAGCGCAGGCTGCTGGAGCTGATCTCCCAGATGAGCGACGACGAGATCGACCTGTCGCTCACCGCCGACCTCTGAGGGCGGCACCGCCGCTGCCCCCGCCCCTCGCCCACCGCTTCGAGATCGGAGTGCCCCATGACCACATCCGACGTCCGACCCGCCACCCCGGCCCCGGGCGGCCCCCTGTCCCCGGCCGCCCGACGGCTGCTGGAGCGGCGGCTGCGCGGCCACGGCGCCGCACGCGACGACGGACCCGTCCGCATCCGCCCCCGCCCCGACCGGATCCCGCTGTCCGCCGCCCAGCAGCGCCTGTACTTCCTCGACCGGCTCGACCCCGGCGCCCCCACCTACCTGCTGCCGGCCGCCTGGCGGATCACCGGCCGGCTGGACGTACCGGCCCTGCGCGCCGCCGTCGCGGACCTCGTCGCCCGGCACGAACAGCTGCGGGTCGTCTTCCCCGAGCACGAGGGCGTCCCGTACCAGCGCGTCCTGCCCGCCGGCGGGTCCGAGCCGGACGTGGTGGAGCTGACCGCGCCACCCGGTGACGACCGCGAGCGGCAGCTGGCCGCCGCCGTCCACGCCGCCGCCGTCCGCCCCTTCGACCTCGCCCGCGAACCCGCCTTCCGGGCCACCCTGGTCCGCGCCGCCGACGACGACCACGTCCTGGTCCTCGGCATGCACCACATCGTCTCCGACGGCTGGTCCCTCGGACTGATCGTCCGCGACCTCACCGAGCTGTACCGGGCCCGCACCCGGGGACACACCGCGCGGCTGCCCGAACCTCCCCTGGACTACACCGATTACGCGATCTGGCAGCGTGAGCGCGACCAGTCCGCGGCGCTCGACCACTGGCGCACCCGGCTGGCCGGCCTCACCCCGCTGGAGCTGCCCACCGACCACCCGCGCTCCGACACCCCCGCGGGTCCCGGCGCCACCCACACCCTCACCCTGCCGCCCGGCCTCACCGGCGCGCTCGCCGACCTCGGCCGGCGGTCCGGCACGACGCCGTACATGACGGTGCTGGCCGCCTTCCAGGCCGCCCTCGCCTTCCACAGCGGACAGCGCGACATCGCCGTCGCCACCGTCGTCGCCAACCGCGAGCGGGCCGAGACCGAGCAACTCGTCGGGTTCTTCGTCAACACCCTCGTGCTCCGCGGCGACCTCACCGACGACCCCACCCCGGCCACGCTGCTCGCCCGCACCCGGGACCGGGTCCTGGAGGCGTTCTCGTACCAGTCGCTGCCGTTCGAGCAGGTCGTCGACGCGCTCAGCCCGCAGCGCGACCTCGCCCGCAACCCGCTCGCCCAGGTCCTCTACACCCACACCGACACCACCCCCGCCGCTCTCGACCTCGGCGAGGCGAGCGGGACGCCGTACCGGATCGACCTCACCACCGCCAAGTTCGACCTCACCCTCGACCTGCGCGACGGCGACGGACGCACGGACCTCGTCTTCGTCTACCGGCCCGACCTCTTCGCCGAGTCCTCCGTCGCCGCCCTGGCCCGGCACACCCTCGCCCTGCTGGAGGCGTTCCACACCACCCCCGACCGCCCGCTCAGCGCCATCGACCCGCTCACCCCGGCCGAACGCGCCCACCTCCTCGGCCCCGACGGCCCCGCGAACACCGGCCGCCCCACCGGGCCCGCCCCGCGCACTGCCCCGGACCGGGTCGCCGAACACATCCGCCGCACCCCGCACGCCGCCGCCGTGAGCGGATCGGGACGCACCCTGACGTACGCCGCGCTCGACGCGGCAGCCGGCGCCCTCGCACGCCGGCTGCGCGCCGCCGGGGTCACCCCCGGCTCCCTCGTCGGCGTCTGCCTCGACCGCACCCCCGACCTGGCCGTCGCCCTGCTCGCCGTGTGGCGGGCCGGCGCCGCCTACCTGCCGCTCGACCCCTCCCACCCCGCGGCCCGCCGGGCGTTCACCGTCACCGACTCCGGCATCGACTGGATCGTCACCGACACCGCCACCCGCGCCGCCGTGGCGGACCTGCCCGCCCGCCTCGTCGTCCTCGACGAGCCGGGCGAGGCACCGGCCGAGACCGACGACGTCCTCCCGGCCCCCGACGACCTCGCCTACGTCATCTACACCTCCGGCTCCACCGGCCGCCCCAAGGGCGTCGAGATCACCCACGCCAACCTGGCCTGGCTGCTCGACGCCGCCGACCGGCACTTCGGCTTCGGGCCCGCCGACGTGTGGACGCTGACGCACTCGCCCGCCTTCGACTTCTCCGTGTGGGAACTGTGGGCGCCGCTCGCCACCGGCGGTCGCGTCGTCGTCCTCACCGGCGACGAGGTGCGCGACCCGGGCGCCGTGCACCGGGTGCTGCGCGAGGAGCGCGTCACCGTCCTCAACCAGACCCCGGCCGCCTTCAAGGGCCTGCGCGCCCACCTGAAGGACACCGGCGCCTCCTTCGCGGACCTCCCGCTGCGCACGGTCGTCTTCGGCGGCGACGCCTTCGACGTCCGCGATTACCGCGACTGGTTCACCACCCCCGGACACCGGCCCGCCCTGGTGAACATGTACGGCATCACCGAGACCACCGTGCACGTCACCCTCCACACCATCACCGAGGCCGACATCGGCTCGACGGTCCGCTCACCCATCGGCCGGCCGCTCGCCGGACAGCACGGGTACGTCCTCGACCCCGGGGGCCGGCTCGTGCCGCACGGCAGCGTCGGCGAGCTGTACGTCTCCGGCGGCGGCGTGGCCCGCGGCTACCGCAACCGCCCCGAGCTGACCGCCGAACGCTTTCTCGACGACCCCTTCGGCGCGCCCGGCACCCGCATGTACCGCACCGGCGACCTGGTCCGGGTGCTGCCGGACGGCCGGCTCGGCTACGTCGGCCGCGCCGACCACCAGGTCAAGATCCGCGGCTACCGCATCGAACCCGGGGAGATCGAGACCGCCCTGCGCGCCCTGCCCGGGGTCGCCGACATCGCCGTGGTGGCCCGCCGCGACGGCGGCACCGCCCGCCTGGCCGCCCACGTCGTCACCACCGAGGGCCGCCCCCTCGACCCGCCCGCCCTGCGCGCCGGCCTCCGGCTGACCCTGCCCGAGTACATGGTCCCGGCCCTGTTCGTCCGCCACGAGCGGCTGCCGCTCACCGCCAACGGCAAGGTGGACCGGGCCGCGCTGACCGCCGTCGTGCCCGCCGCGACCGGGGAGGGCACCTACACGCCGCCCGAGGGCCCGGTGGAGCAGGCCCTGGCCGGCGTGTGGAGCCAGGTGCTCGGCGTCGAACACGTCAGCCGCACCGGCAACTTCTTCGACCTGGGCGGTGACTCCATCCTCGCCCTGCGCCTGGTCGGCCTCGGCCGCCTGGCCGGACTCGGCTTCACCGTCGCCGACGTCTTCCGCGCCCGCACCCTCGCCGACCTGGCCGGCCTCGTCACCGACCCGGCCGACGCCCCCGACCCGGTCGCCCCCTTCTCCCAGCTCGACCCCGCCGACGCCGGGCGCCTGCCCGACGGACTCGCCGACGCCTACCCGCTCACCATGCTCCAGGCGGGCATGCTGCACGAGATGCTCGCCGACCCCCGCCGCGGCGCGTACCACAACGTCACCGACCTGAAGATCAGCGTCCCGGAGGGCTTCGACCTCGGCGCCTTCCAGGCCGCCGTGGACGCGGTCGTCGCCGGGCACCCCATGCTGCGCACCTCCGTCGACCTCGTCACCTACCGCGAACCCCTCCAGCTCGTCCACCGCACCGCCCATCTGCCCGTCGGCTACACCGACCTGCGCGGACTGCCCCGCGACGCACAGCGCGCACGGCTGCGCCGGTTCGTCGACGAGGAGTTCGAGCGCCGCTTCGACCTCGCCACCGCCCCCCTGGTCCGCATCCACCTGCACCACGTCACCGACCACGACCTGCGGCTCGTCCTCACCGACTGCCACGTCGTACTGGACGGCTGGAGCCTGACCTCCCTCGTCGCCGACCTGCTCGCCCTGCACCGCGAGGCCGTCGCCCACCGCACCGCCCCGCGACCGCCCCGGGCCCCCGCCTTCGCCGAGTACGTCGCCCTGGAACGCGCGGCCCTGGACAACGAGGAGTCCCTCGCCTACTGGCGCGAACGGCTCGCTGACCTGCGCCCCGTGACCTTCCGCCGGCGGCCCGCGGGCGACACCGCCGGCCAGCCGCCCGTGCACGAGGTCCGCCGCTCCTACGGCCACCTCGCCGAACGCATCGGCACCCTGGCCAGAGAGGCCGGCGTGCCCCGGCGCACCGTGCTGATCACCGCCTTCCACCACACCATGAGCCTGTTCGCCGGCCGCGACGACAGCGCGTCGGGCCACAGCATCGGCCTCGTCACCAACGGGCGGCCCGAGGTGCCCGGCGCCGACCGGATGCGCGGACTGTTCCTGAACACCGTGCCGTTCGGCGTGTCCCGCCCGCGCGGCAGCTGGCTCGCCTACCTGCGCGAGGTGTTCGCCGCCGAGCAGGAGATGCTCCCGCACCGCAGGGTGCCGCTGGTGCGGATCGCGCGACTGCGGCCCACCGAACCGAGCCTGACCGACGCGGTCTTCAACTACGTCAACTTCCACCGGCTCTCCCACGAGTCCTGGGACGACTCCCTGGAGATCGCCCGGACCATGTTCCCGCTGATGGTGAACGCGAGCGTCAACGCCTTCACCCTGGACGCCGACCCCGCGTACCTCGCACCCGCCACCGCCGAACAACTGGCCGACGTGTTCCGCGCCCAGCTGGAGGCCATGGTCGCCGACGCGCACGCCCCGGTCACCCCTCCCGCGCTCACCGGCGAGGCCCGCACCACCGCCCTGGAGGTCTGGGCGCGCGGACCGCGCATCCCCTCCTCGCCCCTGCTGTTCCACGAGCACCTGGCCGTCCACGCCCGCCGGACCCCGGACGCGGTCGCCGTCGAGCACGGCGGACAGCGGCTGACCTACGCCGAACTGCACGAGCGGGCGGAACAGCTGGCACGCCGGCTGCGGCGGCTCGGCGTCGGCCCGGAGACCGTGGTCGGCATCTGCGCCGAACGCGGCCCCGACCTGGTGCGCGCCGTCCTCGGGGTGCTCCGCTCGGGCGGCGCCTTCCTGCCCCTGGACCCGCAGCACCCCACCGAACGACTCGCGTTCATGGCCGGGGACAGCGGGATGCGGGTGCTGCTCACCCAGCGGGCGCTGGACGGGACCGTGCCCTTCGACGGCCCGGTGATCCACCTGGACGCCCCCGCCGAACCCCTGGACCCGGTCCCCGGCCGCGAACCCGACGCCGACACCATCGCCTACGTCATCTACACCTCCGGCTCCACCGGCACCCCCAAGGGCGTCGCCGTACCGCACCGCGGCCTGTCCAACATGATCGAGGGCCAGCGCGACCTGGTACGCCCCACCCCCGGCGACCGGGTGCTGCAATTCGCCTCCCTCGGCTTCGACGTCTCGATCATGGAACTGACCTGGTCGCTCGCCAACGGCGGCCTGCTGGTCACCGCGCCCAAGGAGGAGCTGCGCCCCGGCCCCGACCTCGCCCGCACCCTGCGCGAGGCCCACGTCAACTGCGCCATGCTGCCGCCCAGCGCCCTCGCCGTGCTCGGCGCCGACGACTTCCCCGCACTGCGGATACTCCAGGTCGCCGGCGAGGCATGCCCGGCCGAACTGGCCGACGCCTGGTCCGGCGGCCGGCTCTTCCACAACGTCTACGGCCTCACCGAGACCTCCGTGTGGTCCCTCTCCGCCGAACTCCGCCCCGGCCAGGGCACCCCGCCCATCGGCACCCCGATGCGCAACACCAGCGTCCACGTCCTTGACGACGGCCTCCAGCCCGTCCCGGCCGGCGTGCCCGGCGAGATCTACCTCGGCGGAGACGCCGTCGGCCGCGGCTACCTCGGCCGGCCCGCGCTCACCGCCGCCACCTACGTACCCGACCCCTACGGCCCGCCCGGCTCACGGCTGTGCCGCACCGGCGACCTCGGCACCCACCGGCCCGACGGCTCGGTGGAGTGGCTCGGCCGCCGCGACTCCCAGGTGAAGCTGCGCGGTTTCCGCATCGAACCCGGCGAGATCGAGCACGGCTTGCGGCAACTGCCGGAAGTCCGCCAGGCCGTGGTGCTGCACCGCACCGACCTGCCCGGCGAACCTGCCCTCGTCGCCTACCTCGTGCCGCACGGCCCCGACCGGCCCGACCCCACGGAGCTGCGCCGCGCCCTGCGGTCCTCGCTGCCCGCCTACATGGTGCCCGCCTGGTTCGTCGTCCTGGACGAGATGCCGGTCAACCGCAGCGGAAAGATCGACAAGCGGGCCCTGCCGCTGCCGCCGGCCGAACTCGACCGGAGCGACACCGAGTACGTCGCCCCGGCCACCCCGGCGGAGAAGATCCTCGCCGAGATCTGGCGCGAGGTCCTCGGACTGTCCCGCATCGGCGTCCACGACGACTTCTTCCGCATCGGCGGCAGTTCGCTGTCCACCGTCCGGGTCGCCCTGATGGCCGCCGGACGCGGCCTCACCCTCTCGGTCGGCGACCTCATCGAGCACCCGACCGTCGCCCAGCTCGCCGCGCACGCCGACCGGACCGCGGGGAAGGAGCTGCCCGCCGCCGTCACCTCCGAGGTACGGCTGCGCGACGGCGCGGGCCGGCCCCTGTGGTGCGTGCACCCCTCCGGCGGCAGCGCCGCCTGGTTCGTACCGCTCGCCCGTGCCCTGCCGCCCGGCAGGCCCGTGCACGCCTTCCAGGCACGCGGACTGCTCGGCGGGGTCGACCCGAGCACGGTGGCCGGCATCGCCGCCAACTACGTCGCCGAGATCACCGACCGGGAGGCCACGGGCCCGCACGCCCTGCTCGGCTGGTCCATGGGCGCCAACATCGCCCTGGAGATGGCCACCCAGCTGCTCCAGGCCGGGCACGGCACCGCTCCGCTGGTCCTGATCGAGCCCTACCTGCCCAACAGCGCCGCCCGCACCCGGCTGGACGGCGTCACCCGCGACCTGCGCACGGCCCTGCGCCTGCGCGACCGGCTGCGCGGGATGCCGGCGTCCGCGCAGCGCGACCGGACCACCGCCGAACTCACCGCCACCCTGCTCGGCGCCGGCATGAGTCCCGCCGAGGCGGCCCTGGTCGAGAACGCGCCGATCGAGGTGTGGCACTCGCTGCTGGCCGCGCTCGCCGCCTACGAGGTCCGCCCGTACCCCGGCCACCTCCACCTCGTGGTCGGCAGCGAGGCCGCCGGAGCGCCGCGCGGCCGTGTGATGCCCGGACTCGACGTCGACTTCGACACCTATGTCGAACGCTGGCGCGAGACGGCCGGCGGCGGACTCACCCTGCACATCAGCGACGGCGACCACATGTCGATGATGGCCGAGCCGCGGGTGGCCGGCATCGCCGGACTGCTCGCCGACATCGAGACGGAGACCACCCGATGACCACCGCGGCCCCCGCCCCCGCCCTCGCCTTCACCGAGCGGTACCTGCTCTCCCCGGAGATGGTCGCCGACCCCTACCCGTACCTGGACGCGCTGCGCGAGCACGCGCCGGTGCACTGGAGCCCGATGCACCACGCCTGGCTCGTCACCGGCTACGAGCAGGTGATGCACTGCCTGCGCGACCCCGCCGTCTCCGCCGACCGGGTACGGCCCCTCATGGACGCCGTACCGCAGGGCGCCCGCGCGGACGCCGAACGGGCCTTCGCCATCCTGTCCCGCTGGATGGTCTTCAACGACCCGCCCCAGCACCGCAGGCTCCGCCAGGTCTTCCAGGAGGCGTTCGCCGCCCGGGCGGTGGCCCGCTACCGCGCCTTCACCGAGAAGGCCACCCGCGCCGTCCTGGCCCGCAAGGCGGCCCCCGGCCGCACCGGCGACCTCATGGCCGACGTGGCCAAGCCGCTGCCCGCGCTGGTCTTCGCCCGCTGGCTCGGCATCCCCCGCACCGACGCCGCCGCCTTCTGGTACTGGAACGCCCGCGTCGCCGACCTCGTCCTCGGCACCGCCCAGGAGGAGAGCGAGTACCGGGCCTCCCTCCAGGCGCTGGTGAGCCTGGAGGACTACCTCGCCGGCCTGGTCGCCCGGCGCCGCGCCGAACCCGCCGACGACCTGATCAGCCAGGTGCTGGCGGAGGGCCGGGTGGGGGAGTCGGTCACCGGGGAGGAGTTCGTCGGCCTGCTCACCCAGATGGCCTTCGCCGGCGGCGAGACCACCAGCAATCTGATCGCGAACACCGTCCTGGCCCTGCACACCCGGCCCGGGCAGTACGCCGCCGTCCGCGAGGACCCCTCGCGCGCGCGGGGCGCGGTGGAGGAGACGCTGCGCCTGGACGGCCCGTCGAAGATGTCGATCCGCACCGCCGCCCGCGATCTCGTCCTGGACGGCCGCACCCTGCGCGCCGGTGACCGGATCTTCCTGGTCACCGCCGCCGCCAACCGGGACCCGGCCCGCTTCGCCGACCCCGGCCGGTTCGACGTCCACCGCACCGGCGCCACCCACCTCGGCTTCGGCTTCGGCGCCCACTTCTGCATCGGCGCCGCACTGGCCCGGCTGGTGGCCGTGACCGTCGTGGAGACCCTGGCCCGCGACCACCCGGACCTCGTCCTGGCCGACCCCGCCCGGCTCACCTGGCAGCCCTCGCTCCTCAACCGCAGCCTCACCGCCGTGCCCGTGCGCTACTGACCCCCGCGGACCCGCCCGTACGACGAAAGGCACACCATGGCCACCACCCTCGCCGGAGCCGGTCCGCGGCTGTGGGCACCCGCCCGGCACCGGCCCTTCCGGCTCCTGTGGCTGGGGCAGTCGCTGTCCCTGCTCGGCGACGGCTTCAGCGTCGTCGCCTTCTCCTGGATCACCCTCGGCCTCACCGGGTCGACCCTCACCCTCGGCTACGTCCTCGCCTGCCAGGCCGTACCGCGCGCCCTGCTCACCCTGGTCGGCGGCACCCTCGGCGACTCGCTGTCCACCCGCACCCTGATGATCGCCTCCAGCTGGACCCGGGCCGGGCTGATGACCGGGGTCGGCGCGGCCGGGCTCGGCGGGCACCTGACGGTGTGGATGCTGTGCGCGGCGGCCGCCGCGTTCGGCGCCGTCGACGCCTTCTTCCAGCCGGCCCGCGTCTCCATCCTGCCCTCCGTGGTGGACAAGACCCTGCTGCCCGAGGCCAACGCGCTGCTGGGCGCCGGCGCGCGGACCGCGGCCGTCGTCGGACCGGCCGTCGGCGGCCTGGTCATCGCCCTCACCCGGGCACCCGTGGCCTTCCTGGTCGACGCCGTCTGCTTCGCCCTGTGCGGCTGGTGCGTGGCGGGCATCCGCGCCCGGCCCCGGCCGGCCGGGGCCGCGGGGGCCGGCCCGGCGG